>NZ_JBBEXD010000004.1:0-621248 GCF_037782385.1 Ascidiimonas meishanensis | reverse complement strand
TTCATGATTTGCGCGGCCTGTTGAAACTCCGTTAGTTTACCCCACTGTAAGAAAGGGGAAAATTCCTTACATTTGGGTAGAACAACTAAACTTAACACTATGTAAAAAAGCATTAAAACGCTTTTTACATTTTACGTTGTGCATAATTTTGACCAAATGAAATACCAGATAGAATTAATTATAGAAATACTTATACTTTTAATTGGTGTTTACTTAGCTTTTTTCAAAACATATCTCGAAGAAAAAGGGAAAAATTTAGCTACTAAAGAAGACATCAAAGAAATTACATTACTAGTTGAAAATGTTAAAAAGGACTTAGAGTATAAAAATCAAACTAAAATAGAGCTCGCAAATAGTAAAAGAAGTTCATTATTAAAATATCACGAAGATTATAACAAATGGCTATACACGATATTGAAAACCTATTTTTCGGATATAGACCATAATAGTATAGATAGACTTAGCGAAATACTGAATTCAATTAGAGAATTACAGGTCAAAAATGATATATCAAAAGAACAATTAAAAATTTATTTGCCCAAAACAGAATTACATGAAATAATTGGAAAACTGAACTTAAAAATAGCTGAAATGCAAAAATCTATGCAAGTTAGTATGGCGGAAATTGAGTTCAACCTAAAAGAAAGAAAGAAGCTTCTATCAATAGAAAGCGAAGACCAAATAATCAAGTATGAGGAGAATATAAAAAAATGGAAAGAATTACTTGAGGATTTTTCGTCTGACAGAATCCAATGGGTTGAAGAATTTGTTGCATTAGAAAATAGTTTAAATTTTAATCATATCTATCACGAACATTTATTTGATATTGAGAAAAAAACTATGCACAACAATGTATATAAAAAATAGCGCAAGTAATTACTAACACAATGGTTTGGGCATTTTTAAGAAGTCGCTAAATTTTTAAATTTGACGATTTCCAATAAAAAAATAAAAAGTAAAATTTAAAAATTCGACTTGTGTTTAATCCGAAAAGTTATCACTTATTTTTCACGCTACTTTTCATATACGAAGCCGTTGTAAGCAATTTAACAAAACTATGAGAAATGATTAAAATCCCGTTTCTAAATAAAATAATAATGAAGATAGCTTCAGAAGTTCACAAATCTCGAATTGAGACATTGGAGAAACGAATTTTAGAAATGGAAAAAGATAAAAAAGTTACTGATAGTAAACTTAACGATTGTCTTAATGCTCTTTCTAAATTAGACGACAGACTTTATAACGCAAATTTGGACTCATCAAAAGCTGTCGGAGCAATAAATGCTTTAATTCATAGCGGAAAACTACAAACACTTAACGAAAAGAAAGACGAAAATGTTAGCGAATAATACATACAAAGAACTTGAGTTATTAACTCAAAAAATCGAATCTAATACAGCGGATTTGAATGACTATCAGCGCTATGAAATTCTTCTTCAAAATGGTGGATTAGCAAGAGAATACATCTATAGTTATCTGAATCGAGCTGGATTCTCAAACTGGAATGAATTAATAAACGCTCGACAAGAAAAAGAAAGAGCAAAAGATAATAATGCTAAACTAATTGGTGGAATTGTTGGACTTGGACTTGGGATTTTGATTATGAAATTATTCAGCGAAGATTAAAGAATTAAAAATGGATTTAGAAATAAAGGATATTATAATTTTAGTCGGTGTATTTCTAACATTCTTCGCTACAATTATTGGTTATTTTTCAACAAGAAGAAATCTTAAGACTTCAAAATATATTGATGTAGTTACAACAGAAAGAATCAAATGGCTAGCGATTATTAGAAATGAAGTAGCAGAGGTCGCAGCTACAATGAAAGAAACGCTTGTTCTCTACGAACGTAAAATAGAAAATATTGAGCACGAAAATCCGTCCCAATCAACAATGGAGGAAGCCAGTTACGAACATCAAAAACATTATTTTGATTCTCTAACAAATAATGCATTTGGTAAGAATGAACTTCCAACTTCAAAGGATTTAATATCAAGATTAATAATCTTAAAATTAAGATTTAATCCAAAAGACGATTTAAGCACCTTGAATCTTATCGACTATTTTGTAGAGTTCTATCAAAAAAAATATAAGAATACTGGAGATTTAAATGAAGCATCTGAAAAAATTGACCTATTTATTTCAGAAATACAACAAATGCTAAAAAGAGAGTGGGAAAAGGTAAAAAAGGAATCTAAAGGTGGATAAAAACTGCTTATAACATCGTATATAAAACATAGCTGCTACAGGCTTTCCGAGAGGTTTGTTTGTATTTGTGAAGACCGCCAAATTTTTAAATTTGGCTTTTAGTAAAATAAAGATAAAAAGAAAAATTTAAAAATTCGGCTCGTGTTAATCCGAAAAGTTAGCGTCTTTTTACACGCTACGTTTCATAGTGTGCCGAGCAAGCAACGAACGGTAATATTCGTTGTGAACTGTAATTAAGATGGTGGAACCGACCCACCAATGTCGTCTTATAGGAGAAGGCGTTAAACCACCTAAAGGTGCTTTTGTAAAGAGCAAAGGTGCTGAGCGTTTAGGAAACGGCTAATCAAGAATTAGTCAGGTATGGATATTAGAGATGAACGAAAGTGAACCCCTTTTGAGGTGTCGAGAAGTAGGTACACCCTGTCAAAAGCTACGAAGTATGATACGGAGTTAAGAGTATAGCGACCACCTATTTATTGGCTATGCGGCAGGCGTCATTCAGGGGGCATGAATTTTATCTAGGCTTAGTTACGGAACTCGGGAACCTGACTATAAATGCTAAGGAAAATACACAATAGGATCAACCTAGAGGTAGAATACCAAAGTTATTTTCAGGGACGGACTAACCCGTAGTAGCGTTGAAGTTTCTGTAATGGAAATGGAGCAAAGGGGTTAGGTTGTACAGTTGCATTACATTTAACAACTCACTATTTGAGGATGACTTTATGCGATGAAACAAAATCAATACCTATAAGCAAAGCCATGATATGGCAAGCTTACAAAAGAGTGCGAGCCAACAAAGGAAGCGCAGGTATAGACTTAGTCAGTATCGAACAATTCGATACTAACCTGTCTGAAAACCTGTATAAGCTTTGGAATCGTATGGCATCGGGAAGCTATTTCCCCCCTCCGGTCAAAGAAGTGGAGATCCCCAAAAAGTCCGGAAAAGTCCGAAAATTGGGAATACCTACTGTAAGTGACCGAATTGGACAAATGGTGGTCAAGATGTTTCTAGAACCTCGATTGGAAAAGGAATTCAGTCAAAATTCATTTGGTTACAGACCTAAAAAGAGTGCGCATCAAGCACTTGAACAGGTCAGGAAAAACTGCTGGGAAACAGACTGGGTAATCGATCTGGACATTAAAGGGTTCTTTGATAATATTGACCACCACAAACTGATGCTTGCCGTAGAGAGACATGTACCAGAAGACTGGGTCAGACTCTATATAGTACGTTGGCTCGCATGTCCAGTAATGAACAAAACTGGAAAACTGTTCGTAAAACAAGGAAAAGGAACGCCACAGGGTGGTGTAATAAGCCCTTTATTAGCGAACCTCTTTCTACATTACGGGTTTGACAGATGGTTAGAACAGACTGACAGAACAGTAAGCTATACACGTTATGCCGACGATGTTATCGTAAACTGTAAAAGTCAAAAGCATGCTAAACAAACACTAAAGGCTATCCAAAACAGAATGCATCAAATTGGTTTGGAGTTACATCCAGAAAAGACCAAAATTGTGTACTGTAAGGATTATCGCAGAAAAGGAAAATACCACAACGTTAAGTTTGATTTTCTAGGCTATTCTTTTCAACCTAGGACTTCCAAATCTAAAAAGCGAAGTGGGCTATTTCTAGGCTTCGATTGTAGCATTAGTATAAGTTCAAGAAAACGTATTGCAGCTAAGTTAGCAGAACTTAAAGTGCATAGAATGACCTCTAATAGTATCGTAGGTATTGCCAAAATCCTTAATCCCATGATTAGAGGATGGATCAATTACTATGCGAAATTCAGGAAATCTATGCTCCACGGAGTTTTTAAACTATTAAACAATCGTTTAGTGAAATGGGCAAGAAAAAGGTATAAACGTTATAAGACTAGTATAAAACGTGCTTACAAATGGTTCTTTAGAATTCAGGAACAGTTTCCTAATCTATTTTACCATTGGAAAATGGGATATACAAAGTGAAAACGTTAATTTAGATTTGTATAACAAGAGCCGTATGATGGGAGACTATCACGTACGGTTCTGTGAGAGGCTTGGGGTGAAACTCCCCTGGTCTACTCGACTACAAGACCGTTGGCGGTCATTTAACAAAACTGTCTTAAACAAGGGAAATAAATGGTCGATATTAAACTGATTTAGAATATTAAAAGATTGAATTTAAAGACTTATTAGAAAATTATGCTAACAGACATCCATCCAAAATTACCAATGCGTGACAAAAATGTGACACGGGAGTTTTACTCAAACCGATTAGGATTTAAACAATTTGGGAGCGCTGATTTTGACGGATATTTGATGATGGAAAAAGACCAAATCCAAATCCATTTCTTTGAATTTAAAGAACTTGACCCGAAAGAAAATTATGGACAAGTTTATATTCGGACTGACAATATTGACGAATTTTATAAATCATTATTGCACAATAAAACTAAAATTCACCCGAACGGCAAGTTGGAAGTAAAACCTTGGAAACAAAAGGAGTTTGCAATACTTGACCCAGATAGTAATTTATTGACTTTTGGAGAAAGTGTTTAACGTTAAAAAGAAATAAAAAACGAACCGCCAACAATGGCTATAAGTAATTGCTTGTTCTCGCCTACTTCTGAAAATCCGCGAGGATTTTCAGTTTGGTGTGTACTTGCAGAGTTAAGTGCTAACCCACGCAACTACTCATAGCCGAGACCGTTGTGGCACATTAAAACAAACCTTGGAATTTGGAATTTATATTTAAGATATTACGAGAAAATCCCGAAATAGGCACTCTCTTTATAGCTACTACTTTTACAGCAATAGGCTTTATATTTAAGACATTGATAGATACTGTTTTGGAAAGTAGGAGGTATAAAAAAGAACTGAAAAAAATATATTGGACCGAACGAATTAATGCTGCCAAGAAAGCATCAGAATATTATTATGACCATCAGGAATTACTTGGATTGATGATTCATAAAATTGACATCGTTTTGCGTCAAGACGGTCCCGGAACTCTACCTGAAATAATTCAGAATACAATAGAAGTAATATCCCAGAGAACCGTAAATCCGAATTCATTTGAACATCACCATATTCATATGTTTTATGATTTTGACACCGAAGAGTTGGATGGATTGAACACCAAATCTTTTAATATAATTCAAGAATTACAAAAAATTGAAATCTTAGAATCAGATACCACAGAAAGTACAAATAGTAAATTAAATGAGGGACGGAATTTGTTGACCAATTTAAAATCTAATCATCAAGAGCAAAAAAAGATTTATAAATCATACTTAAAGATGATAAACGAAGACCTCGCAGAATTTATTAAATAACGTGCCACAACAATGGCTATAATTCATTGTGGTTTTGTGCCACACCAAAGTAAAAGTATAAATCAAACGGCTGGATTTCGGCGGAATAATCCTGCGGATGATTCCACAACGAAATCATAGCCGAGACCGTTAAGTTTAATTTCAAGCAGCCCATCGGACAAAACTTAACGGATGGATGCGTTAAAAAAGTAAGGATTGGCAAGTATTTTTAAGGCTTAGATTTTTTAAAAAGCGGAAGTCAAAGTCTTTTCGATTGCATCGTGCAAATTCGCATTTGCAAACGTAGGAAACGTACTAAAGACTTTGGTTAAGGTATCGAAAAAAAATGATAAAGTCAAGAAATGCTTTTTTCTTCCCGAACCGCTTCATGCTAAAAATAAGCCCTAGAGCAGGGTTTGATTTTAACGCTTTGCTTCATTGCCAGCTACGTACCTTATCAGGGATAAAGGCCCATAGCCGCCACTGATCCCTCCATCAAGTGTTGGCTTTTCATGATTTGCGCGGCCTGTTGAAACTCCGTTAGTTTACCCCACTGTAAGAAAGGGGAAAATTCCTTACATTTGGGTAGAACAACTAAACTTAACACTATGTAAAAAAGCATTAAAACGCTTTTTACACTTTACGTTGGCAGTAATAAAATCATAGTGACTAAAATAATTGGCCAAATAGAATCACTAAAGCAAATTCGGACCAAACTAACTGAGAATGGAATTACCGAATTCAATTCTATTAAAGATATTAAAGTTTACCTATCCAATTTTAAATCAACAAAAAAACAAATATTAATAGATGCAGAAAATGATATAAATGATCAGATTCTTCATCTAAGTAATCAATTAACTTATAATCAAGAATTTTATGAAAAGTCAAGATTTGAAATTGGTGAAAGTTTAAATACCAAAATTTCTTCATTAATCAGCAAACTTGAAACATTACAAACTGCACAACCTAAATTTATTCTCACTGATTTTTTTAAAAAACTTCAAATAAAAAGTACTGAAATTAAAAGAAAAAGATTGGAGAAAAACTATAATAAAATAGTCGAAAAGAAGACAAGCAACCTTAGTTCCATCGTTCAAAAAATCAGTCAAGAATTAGATGAATTAACTCTGAATAAAGATTCAATAATAGCTAATCATAGTAAACCAAAAATTTCAAACGCTTTACACATTAAAAATGTTTTAGAAAGCATAAATCCACTAATAGCTGGAGCCATTGGAGAAAATTTAGTAGTAAAAGAATTAGAGAAACTATCTGATGATTATATCTTGTTTAATGACTTTTCATTAAACTTTAATCCACCAGTTTATAATAGAAAGAACAATGATAGGATATTTAGCATTCAGATCGATCATCTACTAATTACACATGCAGGAATTTTTATCCTTGAAACAAAAAATTGGAGTAAAAAATCAATTAAAAATTTAGATTTAAGGTCACCAATAGAACAAATTAGGAGAACCAACTTTGCATTATTCGTATTACTGAGCAACGCATCTGAATACAATTATTTAAGTTTGAACAACCATCATTGGGGAGAAAAACAAATTCCTATTAGAAATGTAGTGGTAATGATAAACGAAAAACCTAATGAAGAATTTAAATACGTTAAAATCAAAACATTAAATGAATTAAATAATTATATCAACTACTTTGAACCAATTTTTACTCAATCAGAAACAAAAAGAATATCGGAATACCTTAGAAATATCAACAGTTAAAATTACTACTGCCAACAACGTGTATAAGTAATTGCTTGTTCTCGTCTACTTCTGAAAATCCTCGCGGATTTCCCTTAGGTATATCTTCTTTTTGCTAACTTAGTGCTAACCAAGGTAACTAGCCATTACACGAACACGTTGTACACAAGCAAAAAAAAATGATAGCATTTCTACATACATCACCGATTCATATCGATACATTTGAAAAATTGGTAAGAAAGTTTGACGAAAATATTGAAATCAACCATTTCGTGAATGAAAAGTTACTTGAAACAGCTTTGACAAGTGGCAAAACTGATGTCGTGTCATTTAAAAAAGAAATTGAATTAATTAAAAAAGAAAACCCATCATTATTAATTTGTACTTGTTCTACTTATGGAGAGGAATGTGATAATGATTCAACTATTAACAGAATAGATAAACCTATTATTGAATATATTGTTCAAAATTATGAGAAAATCGGATTAGCTTTTACAGCTAATTCAACAAAAGAAGTAAGCCAGAATTTATTGTTAAAAATCTCATCTGAATTAAATAAAAAAATAGAAATATTAAACTGTGATTGCAGTGAATATTGGTCTTGCTTTGAAAGCAGAAATTTTAATGCGTATGAAAAAGGAATCGCTGATAAAATTAAAATAATGGAATCTAAAGTTGATGTGATATTTTTAGCTCAAGCGTCGATGGAAGGAGCAAAAAAGCATTTAACTAAAATTTCAAAAGAGGTATTATCTAGTCCTGAATTTGGAATAGAGAAACTGATTAAAAAACATAAAGCCAGTATACAGCACGGTGTATAAAACATAGCTAATTAAATGATAAACGAAAGGTTTGTGTTTTATTTGCTGAGGCCGCCAAGTTTTTAATTTGGCTTTTAAAACTGAAAAATTAAATCAAAATATAAAAAACGGGCTCTGTGCTAAACCCAAAATGTAGTATCTTTTTACACTTTACGTTGTGTGTAATTAAAACAAACTAATGAAATTACTCAAGCAAACTATTATCATATTTTTTATTGTATTTATATCTCATAATACGTTCGCACAGGAGTTGAAAGAACTAGAAACTAAAATAGATAGTTATATTAAGCCTTATCTTGAAATGAATGCTTGGAGTGGGCTAATCAACATTTACCAAAATGGCATTCCTATTTTTCAGAAAGGTTATGGGTATGCCGACAAAGAATGGGAGATTAAGAACACATCTGAAACCAAATTTAGAATTGCCTCAATTTCCAAAGTTTTTACAGAAGTTGCCGTTCTAAATCTAGTTGAAACTGGCGAAATTTCACTCGATGACCCATTGTCCCAATTTATCCCCGACTACCCCAGAGGTGATGAAATTAGTATTAGACAATTATTAACCCATCGCTCTGGTATACCACACTTGAATAGTTTCCCTAATTATAATGAGCTAAATAAATTAGCATATGATTTAGAAGAAATAATTGAACTATTCAAACAAAAATCTCTAGATTTTGAACCTGGCGAACGCTATAATTATAGTAACTCTGGATATGTTTTACTCGCTTACATTATTGAAAAAGTAAGTGGTCTTTCCTATGAAAATTATTTAAAGCAACATATTTTCAACAAGGTTGACCTACAAAATACGGGAGTGGACAGTGAAGCCAAAATTATAAAGAATCGGGCAAGCGGATATATGTTTGATGAGACTGGTGAACTCATTAACGCAGAGTTTGTAAATATGAGCATAAAAATTGGAGGAGGCTCCCTTTATTCCACAGCAGAGGATCTTAATAAATTTATTCAAGGCCTCATTAATAAAGAGCTAATAAGTTCCACTTTATCAGAACTACCTAATTTTGGAAGCATTGACGGTGAAAAGGTTTTTACAGCAAATGGAAGAGTACAAGGTTTCTGCCATCAAATTACACACAGAGTTAAAGAGAACTTAACAATAATAATCCTAGGTAATCACTATTCTAATTTGGCATTACCTATTTCGCAAGATATCTACAAGATCTATACAGGTGAAGAATACAAAACACCTATAAACTACTTACAACAGGAAATAGACGTTGAAAAGGAAGAACTTATTAAATATGAGGGAACTTATGATTTCGGGTTTGGTCCGGTAGGGAAAGTAAAAATCATAGACAATAATATAGGCTATTTAGCACCAGGAAGGAAAACATATGACATTTTAATTCCTATCGATGAAAATAGGTTTTTCTATATTCAAAGTTGGGTCTTACTTGAGTTCAAGGATCCGGACAAAGAATCATTTAAAACATTGGATTGGATAATGGGTGAAAATGCGTATCCAGCAAAAAAAATAGAAAACTAAACACAACATTACCTATAATGCATACCCTTCGGGATACGCAGCATAGCCGAGACGTTGTAGCCAATTTGAGAAAATGAAAAAATTCCGACTGACATTAATTACTGAAAACCAAAATTCTCTTGAAAAAGGAAAAAAGTTCGCGGAATCGATTTGTGAAACTCTGAATTGCCAAAACGGATATGAAATTTCAAAATATGAGAAACTAAAAAACTCATACCGAATTGAAATAGTTGGAAAAATATCTAACCAAAATAATTCGATTTCGGAATCAATTGAATTGACTGATAGAATTTGTTCGCCTTGGATTGTGACTTATGAACGAACCGAAAATAATGTGGAATTGATGTTTAATAAGTCTGAATTATCAAATTATCGGAATGAAAATTTTAACACTCTGAATTGGGCTAATTTTGTAATAGAAAATGAATAAAAAAGGAATTCATACTGAGATAGAGGAAATCGTTGAAACTGATAGTTTACAAATTATAAGAGAGAATTATTTTCAATTTCCAGAAGGGAAAAGTAATATTTATGCTAAAGACACAGAAGATAAAATCGTTTGGTTCGCTGAATTACCAATAGAAGGAGATTCTTACTCAAACCCAATGAAATTTAAAGATGGAAAATTGAAAGTATCTTCCTGGAACGGATTTTCTATTCGGTTTGTATTTGCTAAATTAGGTGCTTAAAACACGCAACAAAGCATATACAACCACGTTGGGCAACATTAGAAATGAGCATTTTCAATCGAAAGACAAAAAAGAAACATATTGAACAATTCGGGCTTAAAATAGCTGAATTGTTGGAATCGGAAATGCCTCAAATCAAAACTGCAGTAGGACTTTCTAAAATTTACGGAATTAGTTTTATGCACAAACCAAGAGGAATTTATATTTCACGAGGTTACAACCCGAAAAATTTTGAGATTATAAACAGAAATCACAAAACCTGTTTTAATCTGACTGGACTTTCAGTTTGGAACAAAAAAGAAAATCTCTTCCAGCCGATTAAATTATATTATCAATCTGATGGACTGACCAAAATTGAAATAGATAATCCAGAGTATTTTCATAAAACATTTGATTTGAACCAAATCCAGAAAAACCAAATAGAACTGGAGCATCTGAAAATGGAAAACCCTGACCAAAAGACAGCGGAAAAAATATTAAAATCACTAACCAAAGAGCAAATTGAACTTTTGGAATTGGACTACACATTCGAAATTGAATTTGACGAAAAACTATTCTACACAATTTTGGATATGGAAGATGGAAATTACATCGCTGTAGATAAAAAAGGAAAAGTATATCGACTAAATCACGACCAAGAAGAAATGGTTAAACTAATAGCCGACAAACCAACGGACTTCTTTAAAATTTACGAGGGAGAAAAAAGCGAACTGGAAAAGATAATGGATGAATAAAAACATTGCCTAACAGTTTGTATATTGCATATGCCGCCTTCGGCAGGCAAACGCAACATACGAGGGACGTTGTAAAACATTTAAGAAAAACTAATGAAAAAAAAATCTATCATTCTATTATTGATTGTAACATCAATGACATCTATTCAAAATATAAATGCACAATCTTCTGAAAAAGAAATTGTAACCGAATTTTTTCGACAATTTAATGACGAACCAATGAAAGCAATTGATTATGCGTTTTCGACTAATAAATGGATGGAAAGAAACGTAGATGGAGTGGAAAGTTTAAAGACTAAATTTAAAGACATACTTCCTTTAATTGGTGACTATTATGGTTATGAATTAATAACAGAAAAAAGCATTGGCGAAAATTTGAAATTACTAAGTTATTTGCTCAAATACGACAGACAACCTCTGCGCTTCACCTTTGTTCTATATAGACCCAATAAGGTATGGCAACTTCAAAATTTAAATTGGGATGTTAATCTGGATGACGAATTAGAAGAGTCTGCAAAACAGAATAGGAATTAAAAAACGTTTTACAACAATGTTTAAACGCAATAATGGCTGAATTTCCTAATCGGAAATTCATTCCTTTTTAATAAATTGGTTGCGTCAGTAATGGGAAAGTGCGCAAGTACTTTCCCATTACTGACGCTTACACAGAACCGTTGTACAACATTTCCCGAAAACGCAAAATGACACCTGAAATAGCTAAAAAAATCGGAATTAAAAAAGCCATACAATCTGCAACGATTGGAATTTTAATTGCGTTTCTGTTTATGATGTTACTTGCTGGTGGAAATCCACAATGGATGGTCGCATGGAATTACTGGATAAATATCATTATCGGAATTGGAATATTTTACGGACTTGCATATTGGTTCGGAAAAAATGCTGGATATGAAATACTGATAAAGAAAAAAGATTCTGACAAAGTAGGAGCAAAATACGGATTTCTGACCCTGATAATAACTGCTTTCCTTGTTGGTTGGACAGGATTTATGCAAGAAGGAATGGAACCTTATGACACTTTTTGGGACTCGTTTGAGGATTATATTTTCAAACCATTCTTTTGGATAACATTAATTGGACTTTTACCCGCGATTTTAGTTGGAATCTTATTTGGTAAGTGGATTAAAAAAAGTAAAGAATAAATGGAATTCGAAATTAAGAGAACTATTACGATAGAATATTCGGATGATAATTTAAAAGTAGATTTAAATAATCTCGAAAAATATATTTCAGAAAGCCTAGAAGGAAAAGACTATGGAACTTCTGTGGTCAAATACTTTTGGGGTTTTGAGTTGTTCAAATTTGATGGAGATTTTGCTCAATTTTTCAGAAACGATGTCGAAAGCTGGAAACATTCAGTAAAATGGTTTGTGACAAATTCAAACTTTGACTGGAATATAATTCAAGGATTAAGTGAATTGGAGACAATTGAACTGATTAAAAAAGAAATGTTAGTTTCTATTGAGCGTATTGAAAAAATGAAAAGAAAACCTAAAGATTTTGATTATAAAAGTTTTAAAAAGGATTTAGATAAAATTCTAACTGAATATATTAATAAAAACTTTAGACGTGTATAATTCATTGCTAGTACTCGCCTACTTACGAAAATCCTCGCGGATTTTCTATACGGTTTGTATTTGCTAATTTAGTTGCTGAAACACGCAACGAAATCATACACAAAACCGTTGCCATTAATTAAGAAATGCCAGTAATAAAAATACTTGAATATAAATTAAAGGGTGAGCGAAACATCTCATCGCGAATACCATTAATAATTGGTGATAGGCTGTACGTTGCGTTTAATTTCGACAAAAAAGGTTTTGTAGCAGGTAAAGTAATGTGTCTTGATAAAAATAATTTTTCCATATTTTGGGAATATGACTATCCATTCATAATTAACAACCTCTTACTTAAGAACAAAAATAGTCTTTTGGTCTGTTGTATGGATGGGAAACTTATTGACCTAAACACTAATAATGGCAGTGTAATATCCGCTTACAACTTAGAAATAGATAGATGTGGTCAATCCTCGTCGATTGTAGAAAATCATATAGTAGTGGGTGGTGTGCAAAGAACTACTTTGACAAATTGCTTTGATTTAACCACAAAATCCCTAAAATGGTCTTATAATAATGGAGGTCATTCTTTTGCCCCATTAATAAAAAATGATAGGGTTATTCAATGTACAGAAAACAAAATTAGAAGTCTTGATTTAAATTCTGGGAAATTAATTTGGGAAGCCAAAGAAAAGAATGCATATTTTTTTAACCCAATTTCAATTCACGAAATGATTGTTGTAGGAGGTTACGGCTTCATATATATTTATGACTTTAATAATGGAAAATTATTGCACAAAATAAAGACTGGTATAGAGAAATCAATCAGGTCAATAATAGCGGAAAATGACAAATTATACTTTGGCGAAAGCTCTGGTTTATTTTACGCATATGAAATAACGCAAAAGAAGAATCTATTTGGTAGACTCAAATTAAATTCCAAAAAACTTTGGCATTATAAATCCAATGGTAGCATTGAAAGTATTCCCGCCATTAATGGAAATTCTGTCCTTTTTATAAATGACTACAATAAACTAATCTGTCTGGATAAAAAAAATGGATCTGAAAATTGGAAATTTAATACTAAAGGAGAAGCAGGAATTTCAGGTATAGCAATTGACGGAGAAGATATTTACGTTTCAGTAAGTAAAGGATATATATACAAACTCAATGAAAAATAACTAATGGCAACATTGGCTATAAGTAATTGCTTGTTCTCGCCTACTTCTAAAAATCCGCGAGGATTTTCAGTTTGGTGTGTACTTGCAAAGCTAAGTGCTAAACCATGCAACTACTCATAGCCGAGACCGTTGGCAATAAAATTGGCCCCTTGAAATTGTATAGAAAGGATACTGGTGTCAAAAAATCGAATATTCGCCCTAAATTCTGTAAATGTTCTACCAAACTATTCTAAATAATCTATTACTCTCAGCAATTCCTTCTTAACAATTAAAATCTGTGTAGATTGTATATATTTAAAGTTAGATATAGTAGTGATGACAAAAAGAACTGAAAAAGATGAAGCAATTTCCAACAAAAACTGAAAGACATTATTATCAAGTAAATTTGTATGAAAAAATTGCAAGCCACCTTCAGGATTTGGGATTTGATTTAGATAACGTTAAGAGAGAGGACATTGCTACTGTTGATGAATTTCATGTTAGAGGAGCACAAGTGTCCAAAGAACTCGCTGAAACAGTTGAAATTAGAGGTTCTAAGGTTTTGGATGTTGGGTGTGGAATTGGAGGTCCCTGTAGAATGCTAGCGGACGAATATGGGTGTGATGTAACTGGTATTGATCTAAGCGAAGAATATACTAGAACTGCTAGTAAATTATCTGAATTAGTGGGGCTTTCTTCAAAGATAAAATTTATTCATGGTGATGCGACAAATCTACCGTTTGAAGAGATGGTTTTCGATGTAGTTTGGACGCAACATGTTCAAATGAATATTAATGACAAATTGAAATTTTACTCTGAAATAGAAAGAGTTCTAGTCGATAAGGGAGTTTTCTTATACTATGATATACTCAAAACAGGTAATGAAAATATTAATTACCCTGTTCCTTGGGCAGATGAACAACAAATTAGTTTTTTAGCCACGGAGAACGAAATTGAAAAAATTCTTAGAGACCTAAATCTCAAAAAAATAAAAGTAAAAGACCAAACTCATAATGGAATTTTGTTCTTTGAAAAAATGATTGATCGAATACAGAAATTTGGACCTCCAAAAATTGGATTAAATCTATTAATGGGAGAATCTACTCAAACAAAAATTGTGAATTTACTTAGTGGTTTAAAAGAGGGTAAATTGATGCTGCAAAGTGGCGTCTATAAAAAAGTATGAAGCCCATAACAATGTGCAAAATGTTAATAGACTGCATTTGCACGAGGCGTTGTGCGTTATAAGGGTAAGATCAATATGAATAAAAGACAGTTTCACAAAAAAACAATGATTATAAATATTTTCATATTTCTGTGTATTACCTTGTTTTCATGCGAGAAAGCCAATAAAGAGACAACTAAAACAAAAGCTGATACCCAAAATCAGATTGGAGTAACAGACTCTATCTTTCGATTCAATGACGGAATTATTTCAATACTTGAAGATAGTAAAGGTGCCTTTTGGATAGGTAGCAAAGAAAATGGTCTATGTAAATATAACGGTAAAACATACACTTACTTCACTACTAAAGATGGATTACCAAATACTTCAATTCCGTATATTCAAGAAGATGAACTTCAAAATATTTGGTTAGATAATGGAAAAAAGATTACGAGATTCGATGGAAATGAATTTAGAGTATTTGACAAAAAGTACATTCCTACAATTGATATTAACAAAAGCCCAATCATAGTCTCGAAAAGTGACTTGTGGTTCAGAGACTATAGCAAAGTAGGAGTTTATCGATATGACGGAAACGATTTGTCTTTTATTTCTTTTGAAAACCCTCCATTAAACTTAACAGCAAATAATTCTCATTTCTTTGTATCGGGGATTACGGATATTGTAGATAGTCAAATATGGTTTGGTACTTTGATGCAAGGAGCTGTTGGATTCAATGGAAAAGAATTTGATAAAATAGTCGATCAATCATTGAATTTTGATTCAGATAAAGAGTTTTTACATATTCGTAGTATGCTGTTAGATTCAAAAGGTAACCTATGGATAGGAAATAATGGAATTGGTGTAATTCTAAAAAAGGGGGATTCTTTAATACATTTCTCAAAAGAACAAGGAAAACTAATCCCAATGAATGAATTTGAAGCAAATACAAATAAGAAACAATTTGCTAATAATAAAGGATTACAATCTGTTTTTGCAATTGAAGAAGACAATGAAGGAAATATATGGTTTGGAGATAGAGACTCTGGTGCATGGAAATATGATGGAAGGAATTTGTATAACTATAAAAGTATATATCACAAAGAAGATATGAGTGAATTAATTTGGGATATTTATAGTGATCGTAATGGAAATTTATATTTTATATTAGTCAATGGAGAAGTTTTTACCTTTAACGGAAATTCGTTTGAGAGGTTTGAAGGCTTTTAAAAGTGATATCAAAAATTAACGACGCACAACAAAGTGCAGAATGTCGATAGTCGCTAAACGCGCCTACCGCGTCCGCACGGAGCGTTGTGCCTAATTAAAACCAAAATTACGGAATGAAAGAAATTAATCAGATTCATTTTTTGCTACTGCTCTTATCATTCTTCTTATTTGCTTGCCAAAATCAATCAGAAAAACAAAATATTAAAACGCTTTTCGGAACAAATATCTCTGAAGAAAAAGTTGGTAAATTCATTGATAAAGAGATGGAATCGTTAAATATTTCAGCACTCTCTATTGCAATAATTAACGAAGGAAAAGTAGTTTATCATCAAGTAAAAGGTTTCGCTGATAAAGAAAAACAGATTTTAGCCGACGACAATTCAATATTTGAAGGAGCTTCCATATCAAAATCGGTTTTTGGTTTTTTTGCAATGACTTTCGTTGAAGATGGAATACTTAATTTAGACAAACCACTTTACGAATATTTACCAAATCCAGATATCGATAACGATGAAAGATATAAAAAAATAACAGCCAGAATTGTACTTTCTCATCGCTCTGGATTTCCCAATTGGCGTACTGATTATCCTGACAAAAAACTCTTCATTCAATTTGAACCTGGAACGGATTATCATTATTCTGGAGAAGGCTATCAATATTTAGCGGAAGTTTTAAAACATCTTTTAAATACTAATTGGGCAGGATTAGAGGAAGAATTTCAAAAGAGAGTAGCAATTCCATTCAAAATGGAACACACTAAGTTTATACAGGATTATTACATCAAAAAACACAAAGTCCAACCTTATGATATTAAAGGGATTTGGATTGATAAATATGCCTCTGACATATGGCGTAGTTACGACTCTATATTTGTTGCACCCACAACAATTCATTCAGAAGCGGTTGACTTTTCTAAATGGATGATTGCCATGATGAATGAAAAAGGGTTGTCTGAGAATGGATTTAAAGAACTTTATAAGCCACATTCAGAAATTGCATCAGGACTTCTAAGGCAAGATTATACATTGGGATTTATAAAATTATCCATTCTAAATATTAGCGAGCTCTTTACTCATAGTGGTAATAACGATGGTTTCTCTACATATTTTGCGTTGGATAAAGACAAAAAGTGGGGTTTTGTTGTGTTTACTAACTCTTCTAGACTTGGCGACCAGTTTGCACAAAACCTAACATATAATTTGTTATTATCAGGAACTATTGGAAAACAAATTGCCATTGGACTTGTTTTAGTTTTTGCAATATTACTATTAATTACAAATCTAATTTTTGTGCTTTTCAAAAAATCACCTTTGTATAAAATTAAAAAAATCAATTTTAGAATTGGATTAATCGCATTCTTTTGTTCTACTTCGTCATTAATTTTAATGCTTACTATAAACTATAGAATTGCAAAATATTTATACTTATTAGCAATGTTAACTGTTTTGCTTTTAGGTTTTAAAACATTGAGAATGATTGTAAAATATTGGAGAGAGGAAAATAACAAAAAGATAGATTTAGTTTTTCAAGCGGTTTTTCTTTTGGGAGTTATGATTTCAGGGATTGCAGTTGGAATTTTACAATAAATAACTAGGCACAAAAACGGTAGTCGTTTCACAAGCCAATAATTTGCAAAAATCTTTCTTATTTTAAGCCCCACTAAAGGTCTTTTTGAATACATTGGTCTTAATGGGAAGCCATATTTAGTGGCTTTAAATAGAGCCAAAAAAAGCCCTGAAGCCCTGATTTTATAATTTGCACAAAGTGGAGGCTTCTCGCCCCACTTTGTACTTTATTTTGAGTGAATTTCAAGTATTTTTTGAGACTTGCCCTGAGCATTTTGTCGAAGGGTTATAAGCAGTAGCAGATTGTTGCATGCATTTATTCACCTGTCTAATTCCAATATGGTCGCTACTCCCGTAAAAACCGTTGGTGAGTGGGTAGAGTAAATCAAGACCGATAGTTTCTTTCAGACGACGGTAAAAGTTGTTTGGAGGGATGCGCTCACTTAACTTAAAATCAGTAAACAGCTTTTCTTGGTATTTCTTACTTCGGTAAACTCAGCACAAGTCTTGCCTTGCATACCTAAAAATACGATTTTTCCTATCTTTAGGCAATAGTTGTGCAACAGGCACAACGTGTATAGTCAATTGCTGGTTTGTGTTCTATTTATTAACTTAGACCTTGCCAATGCAACTGAACCATACGCAAATACGTTGTACGCAAGCTAAAGACAAAACCCATAAGAGCAAAGAGTACTATCGCACACATTCCTCTTTTGAGCAGACCCAACAAAAGAAATTCCTTTTTCTGTGTTACCAAATCAGCGTTTTGTGTAAGCGTAATAAAATCAAGTAATATACATTTGAGACGAGTTTTAAAAATAATTAACTTGACAAGTAATGTCTGTATATAAAATAGGTTCAATAAGTCATTTGCATAGTTTGCTAGGGTTGCCAAAGCCCCAGCATCCGCTTATTTCATTAGTAGATGTATCTAAAACCCAAGTAACGGAAGAACAAGTAAACACAAAAGTAATTTATGACTTCTATATGGTGTCGCTGAAGGACCAAAGCTGCGGTATAGAGTATGGCAGAAATTCTTTTGACTTTGATGAAGGGGTAATGATCTTTACCGCTCCTGGTCAGTTGTACACCTTTACCAAACCTTATAAACCCGGAGAAATCAAAGGCTGGATGCTTTTTTTTCACCCAGATTTGATACGCAACTCACACTTAAGTAGTCAAATTGATGACTACTCGTTTTTCAATTATGATGTGATTGAAGCACTGCATTTATCGGAAGACGAAGAAAGAACCATGAATACGACTGTTAATCAAATAAAAAACGAGTACCAGCAGCGCATTGATAATCACAGCCAGCGAGTGATTGTTTCCAATATCGAACTACTTCTAAATTATAGCCTCAGGTACTACGAAAGGCAATTCAATACCCGTGTAAGTCAGAGCAGAGATGTAATTGTAGTATTCGAAAGAGCGCTTAAAGAATATTTTCGATCTCCAAAAATCCTTGATTTAGGAATGCCCAGTATTCAATACTTTGCTGAAATCGCTCATCTATCACCTCATTATTTCAGTGACCTTGTTAAGAAAGAAACAGGTAGAACACCCAAAGATCATATCAATGATTATGTTATTGAGCTGGCAAAAAACAGATTATTGTCATCTGATCATTCGGTTAGTGAAATAGCCTATGAATTGGGCTTTAACTATCCTCATTATTTTACCCGATTATTCAAGTCTAAAACCGGGCATACACCTGTTGAATACCGCAATCTGAATTGATTCTGCATTTTGTGTTAGTACTCCCGCATTTAGTGCAAGTTCAAACCAGCCAATCGCCACAACTTTGTATTGTAATTAAAATTTAATCTCAATACAATGACAGCACAAGAAGCTTATAACCAATTAGACCCAAAGCACTGGGCAAAAACATCAATTAGAGAAAAATTATCCTTACTGAAGAAAATTCAACAAAACTTAAAAACGCATGCGAATTCACTTGGGGAAACAGACGCAATGATGAAAAACGACCTGATAGGTCAAAATGCAGTAAGTAAAGCAGAAGGAATGGGTGGTACGGTAATGCCCATGGCCAATACGCTCATGGGAATCACTAAACTGTTTGAGAGTCTCCTAAAAGGGAAAATGCCTCAACCCATTTCTATTAAGGAAATCGATAATAATCTATTTGAAGCCCATGTGTTTCCAATACATTCAAAAGACAAGTTGGCAGCAGGAAAACAAAAGGGATACCTACATATTGAGGGAAAGCCCACTCAAATAAACCCCCTGGACAAACCTGCTGGAGTAATAGCCATCTCCGGTGCTGGAAATTACAGTTCTTCCATTGAAATGGCAATGGCACTTTTTTTAGAAAACAAGGCCGTTGTGCATAAACCCCATCAATTGAATGAAGCAACTGATGTGATTTGGGAAAAAGTCTTCGCACCGCTAATTGAGTGCAGAGCCCTTGCTTTTTGTGATGCTGACCAGGGCAGGGCACTGTCTCAGCTTGAGGGTCTGCATTCCATCTATTTCACTGGTTCTACAGAAGTGGCGCACGCCATTCAAAATGCAGCAAAAGCTCCTTTGGTTGCCGAATGTGGTGGTAACAATCCTTGCATCATTGTACCCGGTAAATGGTCAGAAAAAGACATAAAAAGGCAGGCTATTCAAATAGTTTCAGCGGGTAAACTGAATGGAGGTGCCATCTGCGGAAGACCTCAAACCATTATTACTTCAAAAAACTGGGATCAACGAGAACAATTCCTAAACGAACTGCGTATAGCAATTTCCGAAGAAACATTTGCCTGCTGTTCGTATTACCCAGGTGTGGAACAAACCAGTGAAGCATTTCTTCAGCATCAACCTTCGGCTGAAATCTTAAAGCCCGAAAATGCGAAGTATAACAAAAGCGACTATGTGCTTATTCCTAACCTTTCCGAAGCTGATTTTGCCATCAAGAACGAAGCATTCTGTCAAATATTCGGTGAGATTCCTTTAGACACTTCCACAGATACCGATGATTTCTTCACCAAGGCAACTGACTTTTGTAACAACAAATTACTTGGTTCCTTGGGCTGTATGATATTAGTAGACAACAATACGTTTAAGGCTAACGAAGCAAGAGTTCATCAGGCAATACGAGAGCTCGATTACGGAGGTATTGCTGTTAATGATATTCCACCCAATATCTGGCTAAATGGCTATTTAACCTGGGGAGGCTGTGGAGAGACAATTGCTGATTTTATCTCTGGTGTGGGAAATTTTGGAAATCCGTTGAACTTCGAAAATGTCAAAAAATCTGTCCTGATCAATGATTTTAATGCCACCAGTTTTGAATTAACGAATAGAAAGCGGGTAGAGCATTTGGTTGAAAATGTGGCTTATTTCAATACCGACCAAAGCTGGGGACATTTTTTGAAGTTGGCAGGACAAATGACAATTGACAACCTAAAGGGAAAAGACTTTTAATTAAAAATCACAATAACATGAATAAGACAATATTAATCACAGGATGCAGCACCGGAATAGGTCGTGTAACTGCAAAATACTTTCAGAAAAAAGGATGGAACGTAGCTGCTACTGTCCGCTTAAACCCTGAGCAAGACACTGAATTAAAGGCATTGGAGAATGTATTTGTCGTAGCATTGGATGTTACCAAAGAAGATACTATTAAAGATGCTGTAACAAAAACGGTTGAGCGGTTTGGGAAAATTGATGTTTTGCTAAACAATGCGGGTTATGGTTCTTACGGTATTTTAGAAGCTACTCCCAAAAATGCAATCCGAATGCAGTTTGATGTCAATGTAATTGGGACTTTGTTGGTTTCTAAGAATGTCATTCCACATATGCGTAAAGCAGGAGAAGGAACAATCATCAATATTTCTTCAATGGGTGGTAAGATAACTTTTCCGTTGGGTACGCTTTATCACGGTTCTAAGTTTGCAGTTGAAGGGTTATCAGAAGCTTTGTCTTTTGAATTAGAAGCCATTGGTATTAAAGTGAAAATGATTGAGCCAGGTATGATTAACACCAATTTTGAAGATACGTTAATACAGGGCTTGAACATAGACCAAAGCATGACAGAGTATGGTGAATTTCTTCAAAAGGCCATGAAAGGTATGCAACAGTCAGGAAGTAACAGTTCTGAACCTATAATTGTTGCTGAAAAGATATTTGAAGCTGCTACCGATAGTAAAAACCAATTGAGGTATATCGTGGGTCCAGACGCTGAACAGCTTATCGCAGCGAGAAAACAAATGGATGACACAGCATATATGGCCTTGATGAAGCAACAAATGGGATTGTAGTTAAGAATCAATATGAAGTGTGTTGTTCATAGCCAAAACTGTTGAGTATATTTTAAAAGAGATTACTTAAAATAATTATGATTGTAACCAAAGGCATAAATTTTAGTAGCTTGGTCACTTGGACTGGACACCATGTCTTATGGTTGTTGTCTTTAATGGCTACCATTGCTTCTTTATATTACTTGGAAATTATTTCACTAAACATTCCCTGGCTACCTGTTTCTGTTATTGGTACAGCAGTGGCATTTTATGTAGGTTTTAAAAATAATCAGGCTTACGATAGAATGTGGGAGGCTCGCAAAATTTGGGGTGGGATCGTCAATGACAGTCGTACTTGGGGAATGATGGTGGATGGATACGTAACCAACCTTTTCAAAGAAAAGAAGGTAAGTGAATCGGAAATCCAACAAATTAAAAAACGATTAATATACAGGCACATCGCTTGGCTTTATGCCCATAGAAGTCAACTTTTGGTTGCCACAGCTTGGGAGCATATCAGTCAAGGTGGGCATACTACAAGAACCGCTAAAATGTATCAGAAAAAATTCGGTGTAGGGCTGTTGGACGATGAAATCACAAGAACGGAGCTTAAATTATTTTTAACCACCGAAGAACACGACAGGCTAATTTCCAAGGTCAACACGGCAACTCAAATAATTAATGAACAATCAAGAGACTTAGTCAAGCTAAGAGCGCAAGATTTTATAGACGACTTTCGTCACATGGAAATGGGTAATATCCTTAGAAGTTTTTACGAACTGCAAGGCAAGAATGAGCGCATTAAAAAGTTCCCGTTACCACGTCAATATGCCAATATGAGTAGGTATTTTGTGGGAATATTCATTTTGCTTTTACCATTTAGTATGATACCAGAGTTGATGAAGTTGGGCGATTGGGGCATATGGCTTTCTATTCCAATTACTGCATTGATAGGTTGGGTATATGTTATGATGGAGGTAGTAGGCGATTACACAGAAAACCCATTTCAAGGTATGGCAAATGATATTCCTATGATGTCCCTGTGTAGAGTAATCGAAATAGACCTTAGAGAAATGCTTGGCGAATCAGATTTGCCACCAAATGTAGAAGCAAAAAATGGGGTGTTGATGTAGATTTGTCCTCGCTATCAAAGTACATTGCAATCCTCGTTCTTATGGTTGCAAAGAGCTTTCTCATCATCTCTAAGGCTAATCAGAATTAAAGAAGCCAGCATACAACATTGTATAAAAGCAATAGGGTTTTGGGAGTAATTTCTAGGCGTTTTTGTATCTAATAAAGTAAATTGCTTTCCGAACAGTTGGTGCGTTTTAATCCGCTAATGCTTTTTACTTGACCGTTATACACCATATTGACACGTCCTGAAATATGAAAGTATGAATCCAGAGAACAAACTTTTTGCAATAAAGTTGATCCACACGGCAATCTGGATTTTTTTTGTCTTTGTAATATTTTACGTTTTATATTCCGGAATAACTAATCGAGTTAATACTTTCACATGGGTTGGAATTGGATTAATCGTAAGCGAGGGAATTGTTTTGTTGATCTTCAAAATGTTCTGCCCTCTGACTATAATCGCCCGAAAATATTCTGATTCGACAAAAGATAATTTTGATATTTTCCTTCCGAATTGGTTAGCAAGACACAACAAACTTATTTTTACCTCGATATTTATTGCTGGAGTGGTGTTAGTTCTGGTCCGAGTTATCCAAAATTCCTGAATCTAAAAAAATACGGTGTAATACAACATGTATAATTCGTCAAGCGGAATCATTCGCTAGATAAATTTTACTACATTTAAACTTCAGGATAACCTGAAACTGTTAAGACAAGGTCAGTTTTACTCGCCGTCCAAAGTGCTTACCCAAACGCATCAACCCATTGGAAGCACAGCGATTGGCGCAAAACTAACCAAACCTTGCCGAAATCATACACAAACAAGTTAGACACAATATAAGCCAATCAATGAGCAAAAAGATTTTAACTATAATGATTTTAACTTCTATACTAAATTTATTCGGTTGCAAAGGGAAAAATGAACCCGAAAAAACAAAAGAAGATGCTGAATTTGAGCAGTTTCTTGAACAGACCAAAAATAGTATTGATGAATTCAAAAATCGCAAAATCTATAAGGAATTGACAGCTGGCATTTTGGACTCAATTTCTGATGACAAACTTGAACAAACAATTTTTGACAACATTTACGAGATTATCGGAGATGACTACGAAAATGAATTAAAAAATGTCAAAAAACTTTCGAAAGGACAGCAAGCCTTTTTCGCAACTTGGATAATCGAAGGAGAAGTCAATAATGGTGGATTTAACCAATTTTATTTTAATTCGAGTGGACAATATGCGGAAATGGCGGAAGTCGGATTTATGACAATTGGAGCTGAAAAGTTTGCGGAATTAACAAAACGAGCGAATAAAATCTATTCCGAAAACAAAAAGAGACTTGCGGAATTTGACGATGGAACTATGGAAAGTTTTAGCGAATCATATAAAGACAATCCTTTGAACGATTTGGACACGGAATTTTATAACCTTTATGATTCAGAGAAAATAGGAGAATTAAGAATAAAGTACATTAGAGAAAATAAAGACGAATTTATAACGGAGTAAACACAGTGGCTAACAATAGTAGTCGTTGCACAAGCCAATAAGTTGCAAAAATCTTTCTTATTTAAAATCCTATTAAAGGTCTTTTTGAATACATTGGCCTTAATGGGAAGCCCTATTTAGTGGCTTTAAATAGAGCCAAAAAAAGCCCTGAAGCCCTGATTTTATAATTTGAACAAAGTGGAGGCTTCTCATCCTGCTTTTCACCTTATTTTGAGTGAATTTTAAGTATTTCTTTAAGCCTGTCCTGAGCATTTTGTTGAAGGGTTATAAGTAATAGGGGATAGTTGCATGCACTTATTAGCCTGCCTAATTCCAATGGTTACTTCGATAAACTCAGCACAAGTCTTGCCTTTCATAACTAAAAATACGATTTTTCCTATCTTTAGGCAATAGTTGTGCAACAGGCACAACATGTATAAAACATAGCTAGTAAAGGCTTCCCGAGAGGTATGTGTTTATTGCAAAGACCGCCAAATTTTTAAATTTGGCTTTTAAGAATGATAAGTTAAAAACAAAATATAAAAATTCGCGTCTTTTTACACGCTACGTTTCATACACAAGACATTGCCCACAAGCTTGAAAAAAGACAACTCAAAAAATGAAAAACATTTTTTTAATAATATTATTTGTGTCATTAATTTCCAGTGCTCAGGAAAAAAGTAAGTATTATGTAGGACTTGAAGGTGTTTCCACAACTAAAGCTGTGTTTGCATACCCTTCAGTTGGAATAAATTTGAATAAAATCAAATTGCAAGCAGGAATACTGATTGGTTCAAGTTTTGTAAATAACGAAAGTGTCTTTGGAATAAAAAGCGACTTTTTATTTTTTCCAAATGAGTATAGAGATAATGAATTTAATTTTCACTTTATAAGTAGTATTAATTACTTCAAAAACTCAATATCTGTAGGAAATGCTGAAACTCAAACAAGTACTTTTCAGATTACATTTGGTTATGGGTTTGATTATCTAATTCTCAAAAATCTATCTTTAAAAAGTAACATAGGTTTAGGCTCTTTAGTTGAAATTAGAGAGTTTAATTTTGACACAAATTCACCTAAAAATAAATGGGGATTCGCTGGATTAATTTCATTAGGAGTAAATTATAGGCTATGAAAAAACTAATGTTCGTTTGTCTTTTAATCTTTATTTCTTGTGAAGATTTCTCTATCCTTGAAAAAGAACAAGAAAATGTATTTTTCTTTAAAAACAATGGAATTACACAAAATGAATTTTCTGGTGAATTATCAATTGCTACATTCAATATTAAATTTGGTTATTGTCAAACTTGCGACCCGTTTTCTACCGAAATAGGCGGAAGTTATGAGCAATTAGATCGGATAGCTGACTTAATAAATTCCTTAGATTTAGATATAGTTTCATTACAAGAGGTTGGTCTTGATTTAGACATAACAGTTGTACAAAATCAAGCAGAATATCTCGCACAAAAAACAAATATGAATTTTGCATATGGAGCGGCTAGATCTTTTCAAAATGGAAATAATCTTCTTATCAATGGTTATTGGGGAAATGCTATTTTATCAAAATATGAAATAATTGATTTAGAAAACCCAAGAATACGTTATATCGATTATTACAATCAAAATCGTGCTTTAAAAGCCACAATTAAATTAAATAACGAAACAGAAATTGTAATATTAAACTCGCATTTTGAATCTGGAAGTACTGATCAAGAAAAGAATAATCAAATAGATAGAATAAAAAGCTTCGTAAATCAAGAAAGTATACCGTATATATTTACTGGGGATTTAAACATTCCTTTTATTGGAGGAACTGATTTCATATCCAGATTAGATGAAGAGTTCAACAATAGTCTTGAAGAAATAAGCCAAACCGAAAGCGAAGCTATTTTGAACTCTGGTACATTTATTACTGGTTCAGTATTGGATTATATTTTTACAGATAAAAGTAATTTTGAAATACAGTCTGGAATGTTAGCACCAATCGAAAGTTGGGATATTTCTGACCATTATCTTTATTGGGTAAATCTGAACAAAATATAAGTAGAAAGCTAGTGGGCAACAACGGTAGTAGTTGCACAAGCCAATAATTTGCAAAAATCTTTCTTATTTTAAGCCCCACTAAAGGTCTTTTTGAATACATTGGTCTTAATGGAAAGCCATATTTAGTGGCTTTAAATAGAGCCAAAAAAAGCCCTGAAGCCCTGATTTTATAATTTGCACAAAGTGGAGGCTTCTCGCCCCACTTTGTACTTTATTTTGAGTGAATTTCAAGTATTTTTTCAAACTTGCCCTGAGCATTTTGTCGAAGGGTTATAAGCAATAGCGGATTGTTGCATGCATTTATTCACCTGTCTAATTTCAATATGGTCGCTACTTCCACAAAAACCTTTGGTGAGTGGGTAGAGAAAATTAAGATCGGTAGCTTCTTTCAGACGACGGTAAAAGTTGTTTGGAGGGATGCGCTCACTTAACTCAAAATCAGTAAACAGCTTTTCTTGGTATTTCTTACTTCGGTAAACTCAGCACAAGTCTTGCCTTGCATACCTAAAATACGATTTTTCCCATCTTTAAACAATAGTTGTGCAACAGGCACAAGGTATATAGTTCATTGCGTCTGAAATCCCCTTCGGAAATTCCTAGCTGCTGAACAATGGGTTCTTTCCTTTTTGCTATCTTAGTCTCAACGCATCAAAACCATTCACGAACACATTAGCACCAATTAAAATATGAGCCCGTACATTAATAGTTGATATTTCTATTACATGAATTTTATTAATGAAACGTAGACAATTATTAAAAATTTAGGAATTTGGATAACATACTGTTTTTTGACTATAATCATAAAAGTTCTATACTGCTTATATTCTTCTTCAATGCTCTAATCTTTTCAGTTTTGCTATTAATTAAAGGTATTAATCAAAATAGACAAGAGAGTAAATGGTTAGCCTTATTCCTATTCTTATGTAGCCTATATATTTGCCCATTTATGCTGGGCTATGCAGGATGGTATTCCATAAAAAGTTATAGAGAATTCTTATTTTTCGTGCCATTTCAACAGTTGCTGCTTATTGGTCCGGTAATCTACTTATACACACAAAGCCTATTAAATAGTGAATTTAAACTTCCAAGAAAAGCGGTTATCCACTTTATGCCAGCTGTATTCTATCTTTTGTACAGCTTAGTAGTTTTTATAGCTGATAAATGGATCTTAGAGGAATTTTATTTTTATGCAGATGGTAAAGATAAGGATTTAGATTTTTGGTATCAAATGGCAGGTCTGATCTCAATGCTATTCTACCTAGGACTGAGTCTAAGGTATTATTGGAATTATAGAAAGGTTTCAAATCAAGAAGTAAGCTATGCAGATGAAATATCATACAAGTGGGTTGAACGTTTTATGTTGGCGTTTGGTCTTATTCTTGTGCTTCGAGTACTGTTTTTTATCTTAAATCCTGAATGGGGTGAATTCGGCAGCAAATATTGGTATTATCTGTGTTTTTCAATACTCTTTCTGTATATAGCATTTACTGGATACACACACTCGGTAAGTAACCCTATCAAATTTCCATTTAATCAAATTCTTAATCGTCAAGAACCAGCCAAATTTGAAAGCAATGCAACGATTAATGAGGACGATATAGTTAAGGATGAACTTTGGTCTGTTAAGATAATCTCACTTTTTGATGAACATAAAGTTTATTCAGATCCAACTTTAACCTTAACTGCTGTTGCTCTCCGATTGAATACTAATCGCAATGTTGTTTCAAATGTTATCAACCAAAGATTTAAAATGAATTTCAATGATTTTGTAAACAACAAGCGTGTTGAAGCAGTCACACGAAAGTTAGAACAGGGTGATCATATCAAGAAAACAATGCTAGGAATTTCAATTGAATGTGGTTTTAATTCTAAAACCACATTCAACAGAGCCTTTAAAAAGTTTACAAAGATGACTCCTAAGCAGTATATAAGTAAAAATAACCTATAAAACTTGGTTCAAATGATCATATGAATCTCTTGTATCCAATGTTCACATTACTTTTGACCAAAAAAGTAAGTTATGCAAAAAATGATTACTGTGTTCGTTTTATTCCTTTCGATTTCGACATATGGACAACAACAACTGAGGTTAATCGATTCGATTGTCCAATCAAAGTTATTAGACAATGAGCCTGGCTTGTTCGTAGGAGTTGTCCAGAATGGTGAAATTATTTATGAGAAATACCAAGGTTTAGCCAGTCTACAACATCAAGTGAAAATCAATGAAAATTCGCGTTCCAATATAGCATCAACGGCAAAACAATTTACGGCCTTAATGATATTGGAGTTATCCTTAAAGAAAAAATTGAGTTTAGAAGACGACATTAGAAAGTACTTGCCTAAACTTTATCCCAATGTAAAGAATGAAATCAAAATTAGACATCTAATCAATCATTCGAGTGGAATAAGAGATTTTTATGACTTAATGAGCATTCAGCAAGATCCTTGGTGGAGAAGGGAAGGGCTTGATAACGATGATGCTATCGCATTACTCGAAAAACAACAAGATTTGGCTTTTACACCTGGATCTAGATATATGTATAGCAATTCTGGATATACATTACTCACCAAAATTATAACCGAAGTCACCGGTGAAAATTTTCATGATTACTCTGAAAACTTTTTCAAAGAATTGGGCATGAACAGTACAACATTTTTAAAAAACTATATGAAGCCTATCCCCAATCAAGCATTTCCTTACTCAGATTGGGGAGATGGAGTTTGGCAACAATATCCTATGATAACCAATTTGTATGGAGATGGATTTCTATTTACAACGTTGAAAGATCAGTTGATTTTTGAGCAAGCGATACAAAATGCTCAAATCGACAATAACATGCTACTAATTAAGAGTCAGAAACCAATACCTAATAGTGAGATTACGAGTTATGGATTTGGATTAGAAATGGAAAATAGATTAAACTATAAGTCTGTTCATCATTCTGGTGGTACAGGTTCTTATCATTCTCAAACGATAAGGTTTCCAGAAGAAAAATTATCGGTATTTGTAATGAGTAATAATAGCAATCTATGGAGTGGTGCTATTGCCGATGAAATAGCTAGCACTCTTCTCCCTAAAAAAGAAACTAAAGTTTCATATGATAAACAATTAGAAAGGATTTCGAATAAGTTACAAAAATCTCAACTGATTGGCCAATATTTATCTCCAGAAAACTACCTAATTAGGATTGAAGAAAAAGAAGGAAAGTTTACTTGGAGAAATGGTAATAACAACCCGATTGAACTTGTTCAAGAAGCACAAAATCTATATAGTATATCTTATGACAATAAAATTAAGATAGGATTTTTCAATGATGAAATGATTCTATTTTATCCTTCAGGAAAATCAAGTATATACTCAAAGATTCTAAATGAAGAAGTAACACTTACTGACATAGAAAGTTATATTGGCCAGTATTACAGCAATGAATTAGATGTGCAATTCACTATAAACTATTTGAATGAAAAACTATCTATTTCAATGCATGGTTGGGATGAAGCACAAGATTTAGAATTGCTAAATAAAAATGAGCTTTTAGTCTTTGACTACATCCTAAAAATAGAGCGCGATCAATTTAATAGAGTTAAAGGCATACTTCTAACAACAAATAGGATATTAAATAATAAATTCATCAAAAAAACTAACTTGCAGTTTCAGCCCAAAATTCTTACCGACAATGGTTCGATAAAGGTTACAACTATTCATTCAAAAGACGGGAATTCATCACAAATCCTATTAACAGAAAATTATCCTAATGGTAACGAGATTTGGTCACAACAGTTCGGCGGAAAAAGCTACGATAAGGCAAGCTCTATTATGGCAACAGATGACGGTTATGTTATAGTAGGTTCCACAAGTTCATACGGAAAAGGAAACTATGACATGTTTGTGGTTAAGACAGATAAAAAAGGAAAAAAAATATGGCAAAATGTATATGGAGATTTTTTCAATGAATATGGTTATGCTATTGAAAAAACAAATTTGGGCTATTTAGTAAAAGGAACCATTCAAGAATGCAGTTCAAACACAAAAGTATTGGATAGGACTTGTACAAAAAATGTATGGTTCGTTTATATTGATGAAAATGGAAACGAGCTTTCTAACCAAGTATTGGAAGAGATTAAATGATATGAAAGTTAATCAAATTGCCTATATTTTTCATTTTTTTAGTACAAGTTTTACATAGTCCAAAATCGCAGAACAAGATTTTTTTGAAATTACCGAATGAATAACTGGTGCTAACATGTTTTATGAAATCAGACTCACTTTGGTCGTCCGCTTCATACAACCACCATTACCATTCATTGGCGGAACTCAAACAAAACTAAGAATATAAAAAAAACAAATATGGATACACAATATATGGTAGCTGGAGTAAGTAGTAATAAGAAACTTGTCGATGAAGTTCAATCAAGAATAAATGAAGGTTGGATTTTGCAAGGAGGAGTTTCTGGTACACTCGGCGGACAACCTTATTTTGCTCAGGCGCTAATAAAAAAATCTAATTAAATTCTGAATTCTCACTCAAATATTGAATGAAAGCCACGACAGATTTTTAACAATTTAGCGGAATCGTAATCTGAATTGAATAATATAAAAAACGGAGCTTTGTCGGAATTTAGCCAATTACGGAATTACTAACTCAAAAGGAACTTAAAATTAAAAAATGGTAAAAAACAACAGAGCTAAAACTGGATTAACTCTTGGAATAATTGGACTCATCGCAGGAATATTTTTAATTTTTTCTGGAAACAATATAATTGGAATATTCGGCTCAATAGCCAGTGCTGGTATTGCAATTAAGGGTTATAGTGATTTGAAAAACAAGTCGGAATAAAAACAACGAAATGGCAACACTAGTAGTCGTTACACAAGCCAATAATTTATGATAAAAATGATCATTTCAAGCCTCCTGAGACTTGGGGACGAAGGGCTTTTTTATTTTACTTTATTGTTAGAGCGTCAAATTAATAGGGCTTAAATAGGCGGAAAAACAGTTTGGAAGTACTGATTTTATCATTTTATAAAAGGGAAGGTTTCATTCCCACCCCACTTTTCACCTTATTTTGAGTGAATTTTAAGTATTTCTTCAAGCTTGCCCTGAGCATTTCGTCGAAGGGTTATATGCCATAGCTGAAAGGTGCATCACTTTGTTGGCTTGTTTTATTCCTATCGTATTGATCTTTCTTAGTCCCATAAATTGAGTGATTGTTCCGAAGACGGGCTCCACAGTCGCCTGCCTTTTTGCTTTCATTCTTTTGCCTTTTTGTGCCTGTAAGCGTTCATTATTTCGCTCGTATTCATCCCGGTAATAAGTCACGCTAAATTTCTTCTCTTTAGCCGTTTTTCCTAGACAACTACTCGCTAACGGACAATGACTGCATATTTTACTCGATATGCGGTATTCTTTTTTCTTTGTCCCAGTACGATAATCATTAAATACCTTTTTGAAGGGTACGATTTCGTTATTAGGACAGAGGTAATAATCTTGTTCTTTTACATAGACAAAGCCATCTGGTCCGCCCTTATACGTTCCATGCGGTGGAATGTAACTGTTAATACCTTTCTGCTCTAGATAGGCGTAGTTCTCTCCACTGGATTAGCCAGTATCGGCTAGCACGTTTTCTAATTTGAAGCCTGATCGCCACAAGCTTCTGGACAATCGATCTCCGATATCCTTTAAGCTCAATTAAGAATCCACTTTCGTAAATTCCATTTCTGCAGTTTCATTTATTCTTTCGTTAAAATCCTTTAGTAACCTTATTTGCACAGATGTACTTTTGAGTATTGATTAGATTTTATCAATCTCAAAATATAGGTATTATGAGCAAAATAGAGAAAAGGCATGCAGTGAATGCTACAAATAAAAAGAAGATCTTAATGATCGTGTCGAACCCCGCGATGCTGAAGGGTTTTCCTGTAGGCTTCTACGCAGAAGAGTTCACACGACCTTTCTTTGAATTTATTAAAGCTGGTCACAAAGTAAAATTGGTATCTCCTAAAGGTGGTAAAGTCACTTATGACCTTATGTCTGATCCGGAGCATGAACAAACGCAAGCTCCTGATGACTTGATAACCATCGGCTTCAATCATCACAAAGAATACAGCCAACTTCTGGAAAACACTCCGTCAATCCAAAACGTAAATGTGGATGAATATGATGCAGTCTTCTTGGCGGGCGGTGGCGCTCCATTAATCACTTTTAAAGATGATGATAAGCTTCATCAATTGGTGAGCGACTTCTACGAGCAAGGTAAATTTGTTGCCACTGTTTGTCATGCTTCATGCCTATTGCTCTGGACGAAATTGAGTAACGGAGAACTTTTGGCTAAAGGCAAAACATGGACCGGCTTTTCAGACGCAGAAGAAAAAATAAGCGATGAAATGGTTGGGGTAAAAGTTTTTGAGGAAACGATTGAGTCCGAAGCACGAAAAATACCAGATACAACTTTCGAAGCTGCCGGTCCATTCGAAGCTTTTGGGATAAGAGACGGGCGATTGATCACTGGTCAACAGCAGCAGAGCAGCTTTTTTGTGGCAGCAATGCTCCTGGATGCATTATCGGAAAACTAACTACTAAAAAATCAAGTAATGAAGAAGACAATGAAAGCAGCTGTAATGCTTAAGAAAGGTTCCCCTTCCTCAGATGAGGTATTGGTGGTTAAGGATGATGTTCAGGTACCCACCCCTCGTAAGGGTGAAATTCTAATTAAGGTTGCTGCATCTTCCGTCAACCCTGTGGACTGGAAAATGATCAAAGGGATTTTTCCCCTGCAGCGAAAAGGGCTGGTGGGTGTTGATGCGAGCGGAACAGTTGTAAAAATTGCAGAAGGTACCCAAACGGATCTAAAAATAGGCGATAAAGTGTATGGCGATCCAGGCGAAACCATGCCCGGCAGTTTTGCAGAGTACCTGCGCATACGTGCAGATAATGCCCACAGAATCCCAAAAAACCTCGATTTTATACAGGCAGCTTCCCTGCCTGCTGTAGGTTTGACTGCCGTTCAGGGTCTGCTGAAGAGTGGTAATCTTATATCTGGGAACAAAATATGCATCAATGGGGGTTCAGGGGGTGTAGGTTCTATAGCTATTCAAGTAGCAAAAGCGATGGGCGCAGCTGAAGTTTGGGCAACCGGCAGCTCAGTGGAGTTTATAAAAGAGTTGGGTGCAGATAAAGTAATAAATTATAAGGAAGAGTCTGTTTTTGAAGCTCTTAAAGGTCAAGAGTTTGATATTATTTTTGATACGGTTGGTGGCCTAGATCCTTGGAAAGCGGCCAAGAAAAGCGGACTCAAAAAGGGTGGGAAATATGTCACAACAGCCGGTGACGGTGATGACAGTATCCTGCGACTTATTCGAAACTGGAGCTGGCGTTACCTTAAATACAAATTGGGACTCGGTCCGTATTATACTTTTTTCAGGATTAATACAAAACCCCCTGAAGTGGCAGAAGACATGAAAAAGCTTTCAAAATTAGTAGAATCCGGGCACGTTAGGCCCATTATCATTCCTCGGTCATTTGAACTAAATACCAAGTCCCTACATGCAATGATGGAGGCCAGCATGTCCAATCGCAGCAAAGGAAAACTTGTGATGCAAATTGATAATTAAATGAAATTAATAGTTAGGAGGCTTGAATAAAGAATGTATATTTAGGTTATCAACTTATGCTTTATGTCGAAAACACTGGTCATAAATTCAATTCATGAAGCCCACAAATTGCTGGGACTGAAAAAGCCCAAGCACCCCTTAGTATCTGTTTTTAAAGCAAAGGACTATGAAGGTGCGCAGGTTTTTGAAGATGTCAAAGTAGTCATTGGTTTCTATCGAATAATCTTAAAATCATCCAGCTACAGTGGCAGGATAAAATATGGGAGAAACTCATACGATTATGAAGAAGGTACTTTGATTTTTTCGGCACCCGGTCAGGTCATGCAATATGGTATTGAGACTGAACCCGTTGAAGGTATTGAAGGATGGACGCTGGCCTTTCATCCTGACCTGATCAGAAGTCATCAGTTATCCGATAAAATTAGTCAATACTCTTTTTTCAATTACGAATTGACCGAAGCACTACATGTATCCGATGATGAGCAAAGAACTATCGAGGAGCTGGTAGAAAAAATAATCAAAGAATACTGTCAAAACCTAGATCAGCACAGTCAACATCTGATCATTTCGAACATTGAGTTGTTACTCGATTATTGCTTACGGTTCTACGATAGACAGTTTTACACCCGAACCAATCTAAATAATGGTATCGTTTCAAAGTTTGAGAAGTTACTCATTTCTTATTACAAGTCAGATAACCATATACAGAGTGGAATACCAACTGTGGTGTATTGCGGTAAAGCCCTGAATCTATCCCCCCATTATCTAAGTGACCTGCTCAAGAAAGAAACAGGCAAGACAGCCAAGGAACATATCCATTCATTTATTATAGACAAAGCAAAAAACAACTTACTCAATTCCACTAAATCGATTAGTCAAGTTGGATATGAATTAGGTTTTGAGTATCCTCAGCATTTCAGTAACTTGTTTAAGGCGAAGACAGGTTTTAGCCCAAGCGAGTTTAGAAATTTCAATTAAAACAACTGTACTCAATATCTAAGCGTTCCCCGTATTCCCGGGACAGGCTGTGGTTGGTACGACCCAGCATGAAGGCCCTGTATTCTATGGATAAAACAAATTCATTTTCACTTTTATGCTGCATAAGCCATAATATCAACATATGGTGTTTCTTTTTTATTTTAAACCAAAGTTATAAACATTCAAGAGAGTTATGAGTCTCCCCCAGACCCCTCTTTTTATCATCATCATCATCATAGTAATTTTATAAAGTACAAACTTAAAGGATCCTTCGGGGGAGAAATGTAAATTCATGAACTCCTTTACAGAAAATAGAACTTAGTGAACTAAAATTTAGGAAAGCCTTGTGGTTTTGTCCACTTTCTGGACAAAAATACCTTGGAAATCGAAGATTCATGAATACCTTCAAGAAAAACAGATATGACATGAACTAAAAAGTGTCTTTTCTTTTGGTTTCCCCGCGCCGCCTGGCTGCTTCACTAAAAACAGCTACTAGCTGTTTTCTTTACGTTCGTCCCTGTGCGAGCAAAGAAAATGAAAGTAATGATCTAAAAATAAGATTGTTAGATTAAAACAATTTAAAAATTTTGAAACTATATTTTATGCAGGTTATATAGAACTCACGTTATTTAAAGGCATAAAAGGGTATCTTTTCTTTTTTAAAACCATAAAAATAGGCATTAGATGCTTTTTTAGCCCAAAATATATACAACTGCAAATAATTACTTTTTCTTACCATCAAAAACAGAAATACGTATTTTTATTCCAAATCTATAGTAGTTTTGAGACAGACTGCCGTAATAGGGTATTAAAAAATGAATAAATATGTACATGGTTATTCCGAAATGGAAGCAAATAGGTTAAACGACCAAGCAAACTCTCTTGCAAGCTTACTACATTATGATTCAATCTGGGATGAGGACTCTTTGATACTTGAGGCAGGATGTGGAGTTGGAGCACAAACAAAAACGGTAGCGGCTCAAAATCCGAAAAGTAAATTTATTCCTCTTTCAAATACTTCTTCATTTATTAGCCCATTTAAAACAGCAATGGGAGGGGAAACATTTTGTTATACATTTTTTAAAGGGATAGGAATAAAAAAATAAACACGAACGCCCAATTATATGATAACGTTAGTATACAGAACATAATGAGAAAATTAATTTGCACCCTTCTATTAATTTCAATTTGTAATAATGGTATTGCACAATTAGATGCATCCAAAAGTCTAGGAGGTATAGATTTTTTTATACATGAAGAAGTAACGAATGCAGATAGCAAAGTAGCGCAAAAATTAATTGAGTTATGGCAGAATTATATTTCAGATGGCAATTTTCAAGATCCAAAATCCCCATATTGGTCATTTGAAAAGATGAATGTCCCAGATGAAAATTTTTGGGCAATTGATATAGTAAATTTAAAGAAAAAGGAATACAAAGTACAATGTAAAATAATCGGAATTTTTGAAGTTGAAAATGGATATTGGTCTTTAATAAGTTCTTTTTCTCATATAGATAATTCTGGAGAAATACATCTTGATGTTATTTCATCGGTGTATGCAAAAGAAATTAATAACAAACTCTTATTGATAAGCAGTGCAGAATATTTAAAGACCGTATTTAAATATCAAAAAGTTGGAAACATTAATTATTACATTCATCCATTTCATCAATTCAAAATTGAAGAAGCAGCGCAAATGAATGCGTTCAATTTGGAAATGGCCAAAGAATTTGGAGTGAATCCACTTAAATTTGATTACTTTGTTGCAAGTAATGCTAGAGATATTGCTCGAACTTGGGGATATGAATATATGAATAGGATGTATAATCCAAGTGGAAAAGGAGGAATTGCAAGTTGGAGAAACATGATTATTTATTCAGGGAATAATTCTTCCTATTTCCCTCATGAATTAGTCCATCTCTATACGTATCATGTTGTTCCTAAAGATCCTCACCTTTGGGTTGGTGAAGGCATTGCTACATTATTCTCAGGAACTTCAACTTACTCTTTTCATGAACATATGCTCAAGTTAAAACAGTTTTTAGCTGAATATCCTGAATACGATTTGTCTGATATTTCAAAGCTTAAAAAAACGATTCCTAATGGAGAATATAAATCTGATTTTCGCTATGTAATTGGAGCTTTGCTTATGAAGAATATTTACGAAAAAGAAGGTATCAAAGGATTAATAGAGTCATTAAAGTATGGTACTTCAGATGAAGATTTTTATTTATTAATTAACGATAAACTAGGAATAACAAAAGATAGTTTTGATAAGTACATAAAAAAAGAAATGAAAGAGTACACAGAATAGTTAAATGCTGGTTGCTAACAATGTGTAATTTTTTTAACTCAAAACAGAATCAAAAACATTGAAAGGAATTGGATGAAATACAACCAAAGAAGATTTTGGAATTTTCACAATTCATTGAAAGAAAGGGAAATTTAAAAATGGATAAGCTAGTAGCAACAACTATTAAAACTAAAAAATGGTATTCCATTATAGCATCGCTGAAAAAAGATGGCTGGAAGGTTGTTACTGAATATAATCACTTTGACAAGGGGATTGACTTTGATTTGTATGAATTAGAACAAAACGATGAAAAAATTCTTTTTGTTTGGGACAATTGGTTTGAAGGAGAGATTAAATGCAACAAAGAAAGAATGCGAAGTTTAGAAAATAGTTTTGAAACCGAATTTACATTCGGAGAGCCAGAAAATATATCCGACAATTTGATCGACAAGATTAAATCATTATTGATTAAAAGGTAACTGATTATGATAACTAAGCATTCCCTAGATTGGCAGGACATGCTATAGTAGGCGCGTCTCAATATGAATGTAGTCTTGATTGAATACGATTGGAACTTTCGATTTGATTGGCAAGGAAGCTAAAAGAGCTTTTAAAAGAGGGTTGATTGTGCTAAAAGGTTGTTTAATTTACCACTAAATTTCTTAATTTTAGGCAGCTAAACTTTATATTCTTTAAGCTTCATGAAATAAATAATTTGTCTTCGCCAAGGCTTAGTTTAGTTCAAACGTTAGCAACAAGCAAAAAACCTAATGAATAATGAATTTTAGAAAAGCGACAGAAAACGATGTCTCCATAATTGTGGAAATGATTGCTGACGATGAACTTGGAAAAAAAAGAGAAAATTTCAAAAATCCTTTACCGAAAGAATATCTGAATGCGTTTGAAAAAATAAACGCTGACCAAAATCAAGAATTAATAGTTGTTGAAAATGAAAAAGCTGAAATTATGGGAACTTTACAGTTATCATTTATTCAATATCTGACGTATCGTGGCGGAATTAGAGCGCAGATAGAAGCTGTGAGAATAAGGAAAGGCAAAAGAGGACTTGGAATTGGGAAAGCGATGTTTAAATGGGCTATAAATAGAGCAAAAGAACGTAATGCTCATTTATTACAATTAACAACTGACAAAAAAAGACCGAAAGCAATTAAATTTTACGAAGATTTAGGATTTAAAGCTACTCATGAAGGAATGAAAATACACTTTTGAATAAAAGCCTGTTACCAACAAAGTACAGAATACATTACTACTTCTTGAACCTTTGGAAATAAACTTTGAAACGTACAATGTTTTAGTTTTATTGACTAAATTAGTTCTTCTCTTTTTCTAGTTACCCCTATTTATTACTAACTAAAGAAGCACGTTGTGGGTAATTGTCACACGATAAATAATATAAAAATTAAATAGAAAATGGATAGTAAGTACAAAGTTGGTGATTTAATTTATGATGCAAATATCTATGATGGAATGAACACAGACTTAACCGATTTGGAATTTTACAAGAAGTGGTTGCCAAAAAATAAGAATGCACGTATACTTGAACTTTGTTGTGGTACAGGGAGGCTTACCCTTCCAATTGCAAAAGATGGTTATAGTATTAGCGGAGTTGATAATTCTTCCTCAATGCTTGAACAAGCAAAATTAAAGGCCTCAGAAGCTGGCTTAAAAGTTGATTTTATTCAAGCAGATATGAGAACTTTGGACTTGCCTGAAAAATACGATTTGATTTTTATTCCCTTTAATTCAATCCATCATTTATATAAAAATGAAGATTTATTTAAGGTATTTGGTGCGGTTAAAAGTCATCTCAAAGAAGGAGGTTTATTTCTGTTAGACTGCTTTAATCCGAATATTCAATTTATTGTTGAGGGTGAAAAAGAACAAAAAAAAATTGCTCAATATACTACCAAAGATGGAAGAGAGGTATTGATAAAGCAGAAAATGCGATATGAAAATAAAACTCAAATAAATCGCATAGAATGGCATTATTATATAAATGGTGAGTTTGATTCAATTCAAAATTTGGATATGAGACTGTTTTTCCCTCAGGAATTAGGTGCATACCTAGAATGGAACAGTTTTAATATTACTCATAAGTTTGGAGATTTTGAAGAAGAAGCATTTAATGATAATTCTGGAAAGCAGATATTTGTTTGTCAATAATCTAGAAAATAATGAAATGACTTGACGCAACAGCGTATCATATTTAATGACTTGATTAATTGAGGTTAAGCCATATTTGCGAGTCGGCTAAACCTTAAAATTCGGCTTTCAAAACAAAACAAAGAAAGGCAAAATATAAAAATTGGGCGCTGTATTAATTCACGAAATTAGCGTCTTTTAGGAGGCTAGTTTCAAATAAAACACTGCGGTAATTAAAAATGAAGATGAGAAGAATTTTAAACCTAATATTTATAATATTGTTTATTGCCTGTTCCAAAAACAACCCTGAAAAGAATAGGTCAACCAAGGAAAGTAAAAAAGTACCTTCAATAAACGTGTTATTACTTGGTACTTTCCACTTTGCTAATTTTAATCCAGAAAATAATGGCGATGTTCTAGAAATTGATGTTGCCGATGTACTGACTGATGAAAATCAAAAGGAACTAGAAAAAATAGCTGAAGGAATAGCTGATTTTAAACCAGATAAAATATTTTTAGAATATCCTCACTCTAAGCAAAATCAATTAGATTCAATTTACACTAATTTTAAGGATACAAATTACAGTAATGCCTCAAGAAAGGAAATCATTCAAATAGGCTTCAGAGTAGCCAAAATGCTTAAACACAACCAGGTTTTTGCGATGGATTATAGAACTGATTTTCCTTATGACAGTTTGGTTAATCAAATGAAAAAGTCAAAACAGTTTCACTTGTTGGAAAAGGATCGTCTTGAACTTGAAAGAATTGAGAAATTTGAAAATAATTTGTTTTCATCGAACAAATCTTTATCAGAAATTCTTTTTTATTATAACGATGATACGAATCGAAAATCTGATATTAATTGGTATTTGAGTATTGCAAATCAAGGTGGTAATAAAGATAATTTTGTAGGTTCATATTTAGTATCAGAATGGTACAAGCGTAATTTATATATGTATTCAATCATACAAAAAACGGTGGAACCAGAAGATAAAAGAATAATGATTTTAGGTGGCGCAAGTCACATTGGAATGTTTAAAGATTTTATCGATAAAACTCCCGATTGGGAAACCACTGAATTGAAGGAAATTATACAAAAATAACTTTGATTAGTAACAAGACACTTTGCATAAGACCTGTTAAGCATTTTTTTTTAGTAAGCTAAAGGAAGACTTCCCGCTCCACTTTTCACCCAATTTTCAATAAGTTTTACGTATTTCTCCTAAACCTGCCCTGAGCACTATGATATTGGTAAGCAATAGTTGTGCAACAGACATAATGCATATAGTTAATTCTAGATGTATTGAGAAAATTCTCAGAATTTTCCTTTGGTTAATTTTGTTTTACTAATTTAGTTCTAGCCAAGGCAACTAACCATAGAGTATCCTTTTACACAAGTTTAATGAACATTACTATAAAGATAGTACTCATCGCTCTTCTTATATCTGCTTTTGGATTCAAGAAGATTAATAAAACTAATGTTTTTAGGGATAAATCGCTAACGGAGTCGGATGGTTTACCATCTGGTTTTTACTTATTGAACGATTCCTTAGGTCTTCAAAGAAGACTACAGGGAACTGATGAATACTATTTTGTAAAACCAAAATCTTCAGTATTTATTGGTAATATCTGTAATGTTAAATTATCGTATGTTAAGACCAAGGTTTTCAAAAAATCAGAAAAGCACTACGGTTTCTTTTTTAAATTGGATCAAAAAGGGCGGACAGAATTTGAAAATATATCGAAAGTTGCAATGAGAGATAATCAAAAACTAGGGCTCATAATTCAAGATCAACTTTTAATTGCGACTTATGTAAATACTGAAATAACGGATGGTTCTTTTTTTATTGAAATAGATACTTCTAAAGATGAATTGAAAGTATTGCTAAAAATAATAAAAACCGAATTAAATAAATATAAATAGAGTCAGTTTTAACAATGCGCTTTTGCCGAGTTTCAGGTACATTTCAGATGCTTTTTTTCCTTGCATAACTAAAGATACTATTTTTCTTATCTTTAAGGCAATAGTTGTGCAACAGGCACATTATATATAAAGAATTACAGCTTTTAGCTTCACCAATGGTAGTTTGGTAGCATCTAATTTTCCTCTGAACAATACTAACATACAAACATCCGACCTTTTATATAGTTACCCATTTTATGTCAAGATAAAAGCCAAAATTAGTATTAAAAGGAATAAAGAAACCTATTGCGCGTTCAAATCTGTAAAATCATTTAATCATTCCTGAAAATCTTTAAGGAATTAGATTTTTAAATAGCTAATTTTGGGATATGAAAAAAGTAAAAACTACGAGTAATAAGAATATAAGAATTATCTATTTTGTATCAACTGGTTTGTTAACAGCATTGATGCTTTTTTCAGCTGGAATGGAGTTTTTTAATCACGAAGAGATGGTTAAAGAATTTGTGAAGTTAGGATATCCTCCTTATATCATTTACCCTTTGGGAGTTGCCAAAATATTAGGTTTGATTGCCATCTTGACAAAAAAATCTCAAACATTGAAAGAATGGGCTTATGCCGGATTTTTCTTTGATGTGTTATTAGCAGCAGCAGCACACCTTTATATTGGAGATGGAGATTTTGGTGGTGCTGTATTAGGAATGTTACTAATACTAACTTCTTATTTCTCTGAGAAAAAATTCAACAATCATAATAGGGAAGCTTAAAGAATAATTATACAGTCTTTAACTCATACACTTCTTCATTTTTATTAACCCCTGCTCTGAGGTGTTTTTCTTCCAAAGGTCTTCAATAAAAAGTATAATGGCTTTATCCATCTTTCAAATTGTATATTTTATTTTTATAAACTTGCTTGTAACTAAGTAAATCTATAGTTTTAAAATACATTTTTAATAAGAAAAACAAAGAATGATTACACTCTCAAATCTGTAATATCATTTATCATTTCAGTAATATCCATAAGCATTATCGTTATTACGACAGTAAATTTGTGATTTAAGTAAATCAAATTTTGTAAAATAATTTCTTTTATTTGAAACCGTTTTCACCACCTATATGTCTAATACTCTTATAATAAAATCAGTTAGTAAAGCTCATAAAGTGCTAGGCTTAGAATCTCCTAAGCATCCTTTAGTGACCGTTATAAAGGCAAAAGATTACGAAACGGCAACTATACTTCAGGATGTCAAAATAGTGATGAACCTCTATCGAATTACGCTGAAATCCTCTAATTATCATGGTAAAATTAAATATGGTAAAAATACATATGACTATGAAGCAGGAACTTTGATTTTTTCAAATACTGAACAAGTTATGGAATATGAGAGTGGATTTGAGAAAGGAGATGAAAATATTGAAGGTTGGACCTTAGTTTTCCATCCAGACTTAATCAGGAAACACAATCTAGTAAACAAAATAAATCAATATTCTTTTTTCAATTACGAAGTTAATGAGGCGCTCCATCTTTCCGAAAAGGAAAGAAAGACGATTGAAGAACTATTGGCGAAAGTTATTAGAGAATATAGCCAGAATTTAGATCGACATAGTCAGCACCTGATTATTTCAAATATAGAGTTGCTATTAGACTATTGCCTAAGGTACTATGATCGGCAATTTTACACGCGGACAAATTTAAACAACGATTTAGTTTCAAAATTTGAAAAGTTATTAATAGAGTATTATGAATCGGAAAACCCAAATAAGAAAGGAGTTCCGAGTGTAAATTATTGTGCAAAAAGCTTAAACTTATCCCCTAATTATTTAAGTGATTTGCTCAAAAAAGAAACTGGTAAAACTACCCAAGAACACATCCACCTCTTTGTTATAGAAAAGGCTAAAAATAAGTTGCTAAATTCTAAAGATTCTATTAGTGAAATTGGTTATGCATTGGGGTTTGAGTACCCACAACATTTTAGCAACCTATTTAAATCAAAAACTGGTCTTAGCCCCAGTGAATTCAAAAATTTAAATTAACTCCCTTATACCAGGTGTTTGTGAGTTAGTACTTTCTGGAATGGATTAATATCGAAATTAAAAAATTATTATATATATAAATAAGGCCAAAACAGTAATGGTAACTGGTGCTAATGCATATGTAGCAAATTGGTTAGTAAAAAACCTTTTAGATGAAGGTCTCACAGTTCATACTGCAGTAATAAATTTAAATAATAAGAAGAAAATAGCACACTTAATAGAAGTTGCAGAAAAGGCAGAGGGTGCTATCAAATTTTTTGAATCTGATCTTTTAAAGAACGGTTCATATAAAAAAGCTATGGAGGATTGTGAACTGTTTTTCTATACAGCTTCTCCTATTACTTTTCATGTAAAAGATGCTCAGAAAGAACTTATAGATCCAGCTGTACTAGGTACAGAAAATGTTTTAAACTCTGCTAATGAAGTCCATTCAGTTAAAAAGGTTGTGTTGCCGAGTAGTAGTCTAGCGATGGTAACGTACGTAATGGATACCATAAATAATACAGAAGATAAACTCACTGAAAAATTGTGGAATGAAACTACTTCACTCGGTTATCAACCTTATGCGTATTCCAAAACTTTAGCTAAAAAAAGGCTTGGGAAATAGCGAAAAACCAAAACACTAGTTCTGAAAGCATGAACATCGTTAAAATGTTGGGTGATGGCCAATTTAAAATGGAGGCTCCAAAAATAGGCATAGCAATTGTAGATGTGAGAGATGTTGCATATGTAAACTTTAATGCAGGTTTTAACACAAATGCTCAAGGTAGATAAATTACATCTGCTCATGATGCCGATTTATTATAATTAGCTGATGTATTATCTGAAAAATATTCTGAAAAATTTCCGTTACCTAAAAAAGCCTTACCCAAATGGCTGGTAATGCTAGTTGGCCCCTTATCGAATAAACTATTTATAAGAAAATATAGTGTATATGAACTAATTCCTTCACCTGAACTACGCGCAAAAGCTGAGGTCTATCTGCGACCACGATCCTAAGAAGGACAACTTCCTGCTAACCTTGGAAAAACCTTCAGTTTAAACCAAGTGGTTGAACCGCATCACTTCATGGAATCTAAACGTCATATTGGTAAGTTGGTTTTAACTACTCAGGAAAACTAATATCCGCCTATGTCTCACGAAATGCGAACATCAATTGAAAATTTGCTCATCAAGCAATCACGCGGTTTAACCTAAATGTCAAATCGCTTGATATGTCTATCAAAAAATATTGTGAGCAGGTAAATATAGTACCCGAGAATATTATTCACCAGTAACTTAAAAGAATGCACTTACAATAGGATCAAAGAAATAAACATTGGAACCATTCTTATATACAATACATAAGCCATTAATGAAGAATATCAGCAGAGAACAATGGTTAAAGGGACAATAACTCCCATTAGATCGTTACTTCGTTTAGCCTAACCCGGTGCATGGAATAATCACTCAACTTTTCAGACATGATGAATAATCTGAATTTTTTACATAAAATCTGAACCAAAATATAAAGTAGAACCCACTAAGAACGGATTGAAAAACATAATGTAAAGAAACTACTATTAGTAACAGCATTGGCCTTTTCTCAAGTAACTAATTGTTAGGAAAGTAGACTTAGTTAAACCGCTTTTTAAATGGTTTTCTCTATTTAGATAGTCATTGTATATCATAAATTCAAGGTTCTTAAAATAGGTACATACTATCTGGGAAGACCCTTTTTAGATCATAAATAAAGTAGGCTTGTGTGCCGCTCAGCTAACAGCTTGCACAACTTTTCCCCTTGATTAAATTTCAGATATTTTTTCAAAATCTACCCCGTGTATCGCGTTAATGGGTAGACAATGTCAGACAGATACATACATTTACTTATGTACCTGATGCCTAAAGTATTGATTTCTCCAAATTTCATGGATTCATATCCTTCCAAGGATTTTTTAAAGTAGTAATAGACAATTAATTCTTAATCGTATGATTACTAAAGATGGTAATACCTACTAGCATCACACAAATAAAAGATGAAATCATAAACATTGAAATAATGTATTTCTTTCTTACGTTATAAGAAGGAAATACATTATTTTAAAAATATTATTTGCTAGTTTTGATAAAGACTGAAGTTATCAATGGTAATAACAAAATTGATGAAATAAAAGCTCTTATGCTGGTTTTTGGACTTTTTACATCAGCGCTATTACTCCTTTAATTTATCAAAAGAGCTATTATAAAAATCAAACTAGTTAACGATAAAAAAGAAGTAAAAAATGAATAAATTAACTGAGTTTTTTAGTGAGCTGTTAAGCAATTCGGATAAATTAGACCGTTTTAATTCAGGTACTAGTGAAGATGAAATTACTAGTAATAGAACGCGCATGTTGAATGCAGCGGGAGTGGAGAATGCAGAAGAAATAATTGGCATGGCTACTCAGGATTTGCAAAAATTAATGGATAAAGAGTTGGCTCAAAAAACGAGTGATGATTCGCAAATCACGATATGTGATCTTATGGCAAAGCAAATGATAGCATCTCCTGAACGAGTGGCAATTATAGATGGCGAGACCAGGATTAACTATACGTTTCTAATGAAAAGAGCTAGCGAGGTTGCCGGAGAACTTAAGAACCGTGGGGTAGCACCAGGATCATTGGTAGGGGTATGCATGAATCGCTCTTGGGAACTGGTAGCAGCTCTCATTGGCGTGATGCAGGCAGGATGTGCCTATGTACCGTTAGACCCTGCATATCCACAAGATCGGGTTTTGTATATGTTAGGGCATTCTCGTGCTGTAGCAGCAATTGTAGATAATGAGAGCGCTGCCAGCCTATGTAGTGAAGTGCGTGAGTTGGTGAGAACTAATAAATTGGGAGATCATACGGATAGTTGGGTGCAACCATCTGCGAATGATTTAGCATATGTTATCTATACCTCGGGTTCAACAGGGAGACCAAAAGGGGTAGCTGTTGAGCATAGAAGTGTTGTAGCTATGAGTCATTCAATGCGTGAGCTATTTAGTGATGAGGAGTTAAAAGGAGTGTTTGCAGGTGCCTCGGTATGTTTTGATACTTCCGTAATGGAAATCTTGGGTACTTTGTCCTTGGGTGGTACCATTATACTAGGGAAGAATGCTCTTGAGCTTACCCAACTTCCTGCCTTAGATCAGGTGAGAACAGTTGTAATGGTTGCATCATCTATGCAAGCATTATTAGCTAACGAAAAATTGCCTGAAGGAATACAATGTCTGGTTTTTGGTGGCGAAGCTCTTAAACGTTCATTGGTGGAACAGGTTTATGCACAAAACCCGAGCCTACGCATATTAAACGCCTATGGTCCTACCGAAGATACAGTTTATTCTACCATTGCCGAAGTTCCTCGGGAAACCCAAGTGGTTACTATTGGTAAATCGGTATCCAACTCACGTGCCTATATTTTAGATGATGCATTACAGCCCGTTTCTGCAGGGGTATCTGGAGAATTGTATCTGGCAGGAAATAAGCTTGCACGTGGATACTTGTATGAAAAAGAACTCACCAAGGAGCGATTTATAGAAATGAAAACCAGTGATCTGATTCCAGATAATAGGTTGTATAAAACGGGTGATTTATGTCGCTGGACAGAAAATGGAGAGATTGAATTTTTAGGCCGGGTAGATCAACAAGTAAAGATAAGAGGTTTCAGAATTGAACTGGAAGAAATTGAGTCTACCCTTGAATCGATGCAAGGTGTTGACGCAGCAGCGGCAGCAGCCATGGAAGGGGGTATAGGACAGAAAATACTGGTTGTCTATGTGGTGAGTGTAGACGAAGCAGTAACAGAAGATAAAGTCAAATCCTATTTATCACAAAGATTACCAAAGTATATGGTTCCTCAGGTGGTCAAACATCTAAAGGCACTCCCACTTTTACCCAATGATAAATTGGATCGTAAGAAACTTTTGAGGTTAGAAGGGGAGGCCCTTGTTAAACGAGGCGAAGTTACATTATCCACAAATGCCCAGAAAGTTAATAGCAATAGCAGTTTCATGCGAGGTTTGGTAGGTTCAAACGAAGAACAGAAAGTAGCCCTTCTGTCGGTCATTCGTAAGGAGGTCGCGGTACTTCTTAATCTGGAAGATTCGGCACGCGTATTGCCAGACCGCTCTTTTGATGACCTTGGTCTGGATTCGCTTACTACTCTGGAGTTTAGCAGCAGACTCAGTAAATTATTAAATAGAAAATTAGCTGCGCAGGTGATCTTTACACATTCCACCCCAAATGCATTGGTTACATATATTATCAATACGATGGCTAAGGGTATTGATAAGCAGCTAGGAGCTAGGTTACCTAATTTGGCTCTAGATACATTAGCTAGTTTCCAAACCCATATGCAATCTAGCCATCCCACATTTCAGGCTGCAAAAGCACCTTCATGGAGTGTCACTGATAAGAGCAAGCTAGTTCAAGAAGTCTTACGTATGGTAAACGACAATCGTAGAAACCCTTATAGTAAAGTATTGCGAACAGGAAGTGGCACCAGAGGTCTCGTTGGCGATGCCTACAATGACGAAGAGCAAGAGGCTATTATATGGACAACCAATCTGTATCTTGGCTTGAATCGTGATCAAAAAGTTATTGAGGAGGCTTCTGCCGCTCTGGCTCGTTTTGGAACCGGAATGGGCACCTCGGCGGCGGCATCAGGAATGACTAATCAACACCTGGAGTTTGAAGCAGAGTTTGCTGATTTAGTAGGAAAACCTAGCGCTTGTCTATTTCCTACAGGGTATACGGCCAATGTTGGAGCGATTGCAGGGCTTCTCGGGAAGAATGATGTCGTGGTTATAGATCAGCTTTGTCACGCTTCCATTGTTGATGGCGCTCGTTTATGTGGTGCAACTATTAGAACATTCCAACACAACAATGCATTAGACCTAGAGGCTGTACTGAAGTCAGAAGTATCACCCTATCGTACTATTCTAGTGGTTCTAGAAGGCGTTTATAGTATGGGCGAAGGCGCTGCACCCGTTGCAGAAATTGTGCGCATGGCAAAAAAATACAATGCCCTAGTCTTAGTAGACGAAGCACATTCCTTTGGCTTTTACGGTGAAGACGGAGCTGGCATTTGTGCTGCTCAAGGGGTTACAGAAGAGGTAGACTTTATCATGACAACACTTAGCAAAGCCTTAGGAAGTCTTGGGGGTGTTGTTGCAGCTAGCCAAGAACACGTTGACCTTATGAAGTCGTCTTCCAGAGCCTATATCTTTCAGGCTTCCGTTAGTCCAGCAGATATGGCAGCAGCACTCACGGCATTACGACGCCTTCGTTCTGATGACGCATTGCGTGAGCGATTGTGGGATACAACTCGGTACATGCGCCAGCGATTTGAAGATGCAGGATATGATCTAGGCACTGGAGATGGCCCTATAGTCACTCCTCATTTTAGCGACAAAGACAAACTTTACGCAATAGTTCAGAGTTTATACAAACGTGGCATTCAAACATCAGCGGTTACCTATCCAATTGTAGAAAGTGGAAGAGGTCGCTTAAGACTCATCTGCTCGGCTGCTCATACGTTTGAAGACGTAGATAAAACCCTAGAAGCACTTATGGAAGCAGAACGTGAAGTAGACCAACAGTTAAAGGCAATACATAATGAAAAAAGAGACTCATGCATAACATATTCTGATGTAGAGACCTGGATGAATGAATTTGCTACCTATCTAAAAAAATCAATTAACGAATTCTCTACTCTAAGTCCAAATCTTGCTATATCTATTAGTGTATCGGAAGCATTTGAGCCAATTACTATTTTAATAAAAGATGGAGACGTACTCTTGAATGCTCAGAGTAGTTATGAGGTACCTTTTTGTTCGCTGCTTCTTTCCGAAAAATCCATTATTTCCGCTTTGCAATCATTTGATGTACAAGGATTACTTCATGGCATTTGTAAGGGAACCTGTGTGCTAAAAGGGCAAGTTGAACCATTTATATGGTTTATCGGGCGAATTGTAGATCAGCGAAAGGGTTTCCAAAATCAAGTAGATATAAAGCAAAGTGAATCAGAAGTATTTATTGACTAGGCTCAAGGTTTACGCTTCCACAAATTCCGTTATGGAAGAGCATGAATCTGGAATATGTAAAATAAAGGAAAACTATATAAGACTCAGACTTATATTTAAATCTGGCTAACGCATTACTTATAGAGTCTATTTTTTTATTTATAAAACTGAGCTTGCCTCTTCAAAAACCAATTATCAAAAAATTTACAGTATAAGAATCGCAGTTATAATGTTATTACCCCCTTTTATTACATCATAGTCTTAGATAGCTTAAGAAGCTATTACATTTGAGTATATAACCTTATGGGAGAACAGATTTATTATTTAGCGGTATTAATTAATTTATCAGAATTATATATGAAAAAAGTAATAGTATTTATTGGGATTTTTACTGGCATTTTATTTTTTAGTTCCTGTTCTTCAGATGATGACGGGGAGCAATGTACAGATAAAGTTGCGCTTCTGGGGAGGTCCTGTATAGTGGAAAATGAAGGCCAAGAAAATGAACAGGAAGTATGCCAGTATACAGTGGGTTATATACCTGTAAATAGTAACAATGGGTTAGATGATCTTACACAAATCCAGACAAATGAAGCAACCTATAATTTTTATAACGAAAGATTTGATGTTTTTGATAATGAAATTACTTGTTGGGAAGGGGAAAAGTAACTTATTTTTAGGTTTGATTTTTAGTTTAGATTTTTTATCTTTTTTCTGCTTTTAGTATTAGGGGTATTTCCTACTTTATGATACTTGTATAAAAATAGGAATCATTCATGGTAGATATAGCTAAATTAAAGCAACGAATTAAAGAGAGTAGGGAAGGTGGAGGTGTTTCATTAAGTTTAGAAAATATAGGTATCACATCTGAGGAATTATCGCAATTAGTACCTCGCGTTCAGGAAGAATTTCCTAACCTCAGGATATTGAATTTGAGCGGTAACAATCTTACAAGCCTGCCAGAGAGTATTGGAAACTTCAACAATCTCACAGAATTAAATGTACAGAACAATCCGCTTACAAACCTGCCTTTAGGGATGGTAAATCTGCCTACACTTACAAATTTAGATCTAAGCACAACCGCGCTGTCTTTAAGAAGCTTATTGTATGTAAATGCAATGAACCCTCAACCAACGCGTATAGCCTTAAGCGAGAACCATAGGCAGGTATTTGATCAAATTTCTGGTAATTCTGAAGAGAATAATTCAGTAGGAACATCCAGAAGTATAGCAATGAGTGTAGCATACACCTTTCCAAATACGAGTGCAGAAGAGTTTAACGCTTTATATCCTCTCTTAAGTGCAGATCAAATACGTGGGATTCATGAATTTTCACTTCCTTTAGCTGAATTAGGAATTGGGCTTGACACTAACGGTAGCTTAAGTAACCAATTGAATATTGATAAGCCACTTTCTGTGCTGTTTGATAAAGCGGATCATAAAAAAACAGCCACTACTCGCGGCAGTAAGGCTAAGTCTGAACAAGAAAAAGCCAAAGAACCTGGATATTTACAACGAATTGCAGATTTTGACATGATGGGAAATCAAGATGCTAGCAAGGTTGCTCCGCGAGAATTTACAGAACCCTATGTAGAATTGGCTAATTCAATTTTTGGCGATATTATTCCGCAATCCAATCTACAACAAGAAAGCACTAAAGACAACGTTGAACAGGAATTGGTTCCACCTGTCTTTCCAGCAGCGGCATCCATGCCTACCCCCAATAGGAATTCTAATGTTAATTTCAGTGCCATGACTCAACCACAAAATGAATCACAGTCTGTGTCAGCGCTAGGAAATGATAGTAATACAAATGCTAATTTGGATAGAAAAAGAGCGGCTAATGTTACAGGTACAGAAAAAGAGCAAAATTCCCAAAAGAGACCTAAGCTTTAAAATTTAGAAGCAACCGTGCGGAGGGAGTTTGTTTTTAAAAAGAGAAAAGACCTAATAGTCAAAAAAGAAGATATCTTGGCTTCTTACAGCTTAAGTTTTCCTCAATTAAAAAGGTGAAAAATTAGGTAGATTTATAGTGTTTTTGATTTCTCATTTGTGGTCATTCCTTCATAATCTGATTTCCAAGATTTTAAAAAGGCTTTAACGCTGGGTAGTTTGGTATAGTCGTCCCAAAGCGGAAGTACAGTAATCATGTGTAAAACAGGATCATTGTCTTTGGCGGCCTGATAAAGTGATTCTAATCCATTTTCATTTTCTTCTAAGGAAAAATATAGAATGGAAATAACCGTTGGAGAAACCCAATTTTCTGATTTAGTTTTTACTAAACGTTTCAAATGTTCTCTCGCAAGTTCTTTATTTCCTGAACGGGCTGCAACCACAAACCTTTCATTGGCATAAACGTCTAAACCAATAGATTGAGGATTTATTTGATCTAGAATTTGATTGGATTTTTCAGGAGCGTCAATCATATAGTATAAAACACCCAACATGATTTGAACTGTGATATCTTGTGGATATATGCGATTCATTTTTTCAAATACTTCAATTGCATCCAAATAGCGTTTTGAACGATAGTAAATATCGCCTAAACTAAAATTATTATTGAAACTAAGAGGATCTAATTCTAGGCATTTTTTTGCATTTTCTATAGCGAGCTCTTGCTCATCCATCATAATATGAAAATAAGACTTAACACGGTAAGTATCTGCGAATTTTGGTTGAAGCATCACTGCTTTTTCATATTCTAACCGGGCTTTCTCTGGATGGTGATGAAAGTAAAAATCCATTTTAGCTTTCATAGTATGTGCCTCTGCATTGGAATCGTCGAAACTTAAGGCTTTCTGAATTGCTATGGCAGCCTTTGGCCAACCAATCCTAGGCTCATAATTATCAAAAATAACTTTATAAAAATAAGCATAGGCAACACCCGTATAAGCAGCCGCAAAGTTGGGGTCAATACCAATTGCCTTGTTAAAACAGGAAAGTGCTTGTTCAACACTCGTTCTTTTATCTAGATAACCTCTTCCTTGCAAGTAAAGCTCATAAGCCTCCACATTTTCCGTTTTACGACTGATAATATTCTGACCTTTTTCTTGCCCAAGAAGAGAGATTTTCATTTTTTCTACCACTTTCTCTGCAATTTCATCTTGAATGGAAAAAACGTCTTTTAATTCTCGATCAAATCGTTCTGTCCAGATTTGAAAACCATTCACTACGTTTACACACTGCACATTTACTCTTATCCGGCTTCCTGCCTTGCGAACAGTGCCTTCTAGAATATGATTTACTTTTAGTTGTTCAGCTATTTCTGCTAACGTTTCTTTTGAATCTTTAAAAGAAAAAGAAGACATTCTACCTGCTACCTTAAGATTATCCAATTTAGAAAGTCCATATATAATTTCTTCTGCAATTCCTTCGCTAAAATATTCCTGTTCGCTGTCTGAACTTTGGTTTTTGAAAGCCAAAACAGCAATGGATTTTTCTTCATTTTGAATCTTAAACTTTCCAGCAATTTCACTTTTTTTAGGCATCGTAAACCCTTCACGAACGTACGCAAATACTTCTATTGGGGTTTCAACATTTTTAAACTCATAGCTTCCAAGAGATTCTAATTTGATATGGGGTTGGTTGATTAATTCGTTTCTTACTTTTTCAGATAGAAGAATAGCCCCAGCGATACTCATAGATTCAATTCTTGCTGCAATATTCACATTGTCTCCAAAAATATTACCACTTTCAACAACAATATCTCCTAGGTGAATTCCTATTCTAACAGGAACCTCAGGGGGAATTCCTTTAAAGGATTGTTGAAGGCTTTTGGAGCATTTAATGGCTTCTAAAGCACTATTAAAGATTAGTAAACAACCATCCCCATAATATTGAATGATCTCTCCATTATATTTTGGAACACAGGTGTCTATATTTTTTCTAAAATTTTTAACAACCTTTAATGCATTGTCTTCATCTTTTTGCATCATTGCGGTATATCCTTCAATATCAACAAAAACGATTGCGGCTAGTCTACGGGTAGAATTCATGGGGTAAAATCAATTATTTAAAGATATAAATTTCAAATTAAACATTTCCAAAAAAACAAGTTGCTTTGTATATTAATAAACTTTTAATAGCAAAACGTATTTAAGATGTCTATACTCACTTTTTAAGATTTAATTGTAGTCGTTCGCACCAACTGCCTCAATTTGTACTTCTAGAATTGCATCATCTATACAGATGTAAAGAATATTATTTTTTGGTCCTCCAAAACAAAAATTAGCAACGCCTTTGGCCAGAATTTCACCTAGTAAGATTCCTTTTGGAGAATATATTTTTATACCCGAAGCTGAGGAGGAATAAACCCTACCTTTAGTATCTACTTTTAAGCCATCTGGAATTCCTGGAGTTACTACGGCAAATAATCGCTCATTGCTTAAAAACTGTCCATCTATAATATCATAAACTTTAATATGATGAGGCATATTTATGTTATACGGAGTGTCATCCCCAGAAACAGCACCACTATCATTAATGTAAATTTTGTCTTGATCAGGTGAAAAAGCAAGGCCATTTGGTCGTTTAAAAGAATCAGCAACTACACTTATTTGATGGGTATTAGGATCAAAACGATACACAAAATTACCTGTCAAAGGAGGGTTTTTAAAACCTTGAGCATATCCATAAGCAGGGTCTGTAAACCAAATACTTCCATCATCTCTTTTTACAACAACATCGTTAGGAGAGTTAAATGGAAGTCCAAACCACTCATCTACCACCATTTTGGGAACAGATGCTCCTGTTTTCAATCTACTAATTCTAGCCTTGGTTGTTTTAGTACCTTGTTCACAAATTAAAAGATGATGAGTAAGATCCATCGTCATCCCGTTTGCCATATTGCTGCATTCAAGCACCGTTTCTATCTTGTTGTCTTGATTCAAGCAAACTTTTTTGATAGATACATTTTTAAACCCTTCTATGGGAATATTAACAGACTCAGGAACTGTTGTAAAGTATAATTCATTACTCTCTTTAAAATATACAGGACCTTCATGCGCATTGGTCTCTACAAGAACTTGGTAACTATATTGATTACCGAGTACCTCTTTAAAGCTTTTGTGGTAAGAAATAAAGGTATTAGCTAAATTAGTATTGACGTCTTGATTGTTTAGTTCCATTCTTTAGGTAAGATTGATTAGTAAGCAGGGGCACTATTTACTTTCAAATAACGTACTAAAAGGAATTATATTTTAATTAGGAGGTGTCAACTGGATTTTAGCTGAGGAGTATATTTAACACAATACTTTTTTAAATATCATACTTCTTGATATCAAATAATTTACAAAAGCTTGCTTACAAATAATATACTTTTCTTTCTGAGAGCATCTTACAAGCTATTCACATAAATATAGGTATCTGTAACCGTCTTCTCTACTATTTCTTGATTGGTCTCTTCAGAATTTTCAATATTGGTCTTATAACTGATTTCTGTGTTTTTGTCTTTTTCAAAAATCAACGTTTTAAGTAAGGGTTCATCTGGAGAAAAAATAGTGATTTGGTTTTTATTTTTCCCATTTAAAATAAATGAAAATTGAACTTCTATTCTTTCTATCCCTTCTGCAAAGAGATCAGCATTGAGTTCAATATCTACGGCATATTCTTCTGTTTTTTGGTCCTCAATTTTAGCACTAATGTCTATAACCGAAGTACAATCTGGTTTTTCAATCCATTCAAAAGTCTGCTTTTCTCCTTTTTTGGAGATTTCAGAAATTCTGTAGCGCATAGGCTTTGAAGTTTGAACAGCATATGGGAAGTTGAGATAGCGTGTAAAAATATCGGTATCTTTTTTGGTGAATTGTAATTTAGTGATAATGGGTTTATCATTGTTGACACTAATAGCTTCTACCTCTAAAATTTTCATGTATAAATCTGGTCTAAGTCCTTTAGAAAAGTCATAGCATTTAATTTCAACGGCAGCATAAGAAGGAGGTATTTCTTCATTAAGGTCTATTTGTTTTATGGCATCTGGATGCTTTTCTGTATCAATCTCAATACTAATGGTATGGCTGTTGATAAGCACATTTTGAAGTGCATTCTCTTCTGAAATACTATCTTTTTCTGCAACCAATTCTCTAAATTCTTCTGAACCTGACACCGTAGCTTCTTCTGGCAGCATCATTTTTACATAGTAGCTATAGCTTAAACTTAAACCAAGATGGCCATTAGTTAGTTGTTTATTGAGCAACTGCGATTCATGTTTATTAAGTCTGGTAGTAAAATAGCGTTTACTCCAGTACGCCGTAGTAGAGTTATAACCCTTTGCGCTTGTTGCCTGAGTACTACCATCAGTACCTATGGGTTGATAACTATTAGCTTCCGTTGTTTCTTTTGGTAAAATGAGCCGGGTGGCAATACTTGAAAGTGGTAATGGTTTTAATTCTGCCCTACCTAGTTTTTTAATGATGAGTTTGCGTACAGCTGGCGACATCTTTTTCATTTCAATACCAAATTGTACCAGACTCATAAAGTTTTTTGTTCCTATATCTGCATTGCATTTGTTTCCAGTATATCGCAAATCTAAAAACTGAAAATCGGGCTTCCCACTACCATCTACAGCAAGCATAAGTTCACCAGGTTCATAATAATACAAACGAGGGTTTTCCGCGTCGGTATAAACTGCGATTCCTTCTATAATACGTTTGCTACCTTTAAGTGGTTGACTATTGCATAGATTTACTAACAACATCACTAAAAATATGCTTGTATACCATTGAAAAACCCTCATTGCATTACTATTCTAAAGATTAATTTTCGTTTTCCTCATTTTCTTCGTTTTCTTTTGGATCTTCTTCTTTCTTCTTACCATTCAAAAGGCTATCCAGTAAATCTTTTCCTTTCTCAATAAGATCTTTAGTGCCTTTATCTATAATAGAGTCTTTTGCCTGTTGCAATTCATCTAGCTGGGTAGCCGGAAACAAATCGTCTATCTGACTTTCTCCTAAAACCAATAAGCTCGTATTGCTCTCTTTCCATTTACTAGTTCTCACCTTACCATCTTTCATGATCATCACTACCTGGTAATTAAATGACAACTCTTTATCTTCTGGCACAAATAATTGATTGCCTTGTAACGCTTGGTTGTCTTCACTGATGTTAATGGCAGGAAAGGTTATTTCATTTACTCCATTAGGATCTGCCTGTACAGATTTTATAAGAAGCTTCATAGAGTGTGCATCTGCATATTCTAAGGCATTGAGCACTTGAATTTCAACATTTGAAATCTGACTCCCGGAAGTACCGCCAATGATTTTTCTTTTTACTTCTTGATTACATTCATTACAATCTTTATTGAGAGAATAGTCAATCCACAGTTCCTGAATTGGATTTCCAGTATTTAATCTATTACTGGTAACCGCGTCTGGTGTGAAAGTACCGTCAACAGCTATTTCATCTGAGGTTAATGGGATATTCTCAAAGTATTTATTATTACCACGTTTTCTCAAAACCACCAAGTTATAAGGAATCACCGGATAATCTAGCGTATTAGTCCAGCCAGAGCGTAATTCAGCCGCCGTATTGAATTGAATTTTTCCAAACGTCACCGGAGAATTTACTTCTAGGTTCACAGGTACGCTTATTACCGTGGTTTCATCACCATAAGGTCTGAATTCAAGATTTACGTTTACACCTACATTGTTGAGCATGGCACCCACAAAATCATCTACATTACTATCCATTCTCCAATCCAGAATAATAGGTTTGTGATAATCAGAAGGAACACTGGCGTTGATACTTTCTTCTTTTACATTGAAATTGGTCAAAGTAGCGCCAAAGGCTACCTTAGGCACATCTCTTAAATCCATTGGCATTAGTTTTATAGGCTTTCTAAGTTGTTTGGCTAAGAGGCTTTCTGCCAGATCTATTTCTTTGTTGCCTATGTGAGGTGTAAGTTCTGCATTAATAAGGACACTTCCGCTACCTTCATCAGAAGACATATAGTATACATTAAAAGCATATTCATTAGATGTTTTATCCCATTTTAAGGTATATTCAGCAGGAAAATAATACAATACATTAGAATTGGGGTTTTTATCTTTATATAGTTTTCTAAAGACATTCAATTTCTCAAAAAACGATTCATAAACATCCCCTTCCAAGACAGATTCTAAATCTTCATACTTAGTGATATCTGGACCTAATCTTTCTGTATTTGTAGAAGTAGTAGTGGTACTAATGGGGTAGTACTTTACTAAGCCAATATTTGTTAGTCCAGTACTATTTACGGTTTTTGGAGTTTCTTTTTTTATAACTACTGGAGGTTTACGAACATATACTCGGTCTTTTGGCAAAGTATAAATAAGAGCTTTTGTTAGTTTCATGCTATTAAAATTGAGCATGTTGTAGGCTTCATTGCCCTTAAGGAGACTTCTGTTTTCATTAAACACTGTCCATTTTCCTGATGTGTACCATACTCCTATAGGATTATTGAAATTCTTTCTTGATCCTTGTGAATTAAAAGTGGCAAAAATCAAATCGTTTTGTTTGTTGTTTGTTTTTGTATTATTCACATAGGTAATGTGTCTTTTCCTAGAAGCAGTGGTTACTTTATGTCTAAAAATAGAAGAATGAATAAGAATATTGAATTTAGCACCTTTTGGAATAGGCTTACCGTTGGTGTTAAAAATATACCAACGTCCGCCAGCATAGCCTATCCCAGTAGGGTTAGGATTATAAGGACCTTTGGTGCCATAGTTTTGCATAATAATAAAATTAGCATTAGGCTTTCCATTTAGCGATGCATGATTTATTTTGGTGGCACCTTGCATCATTGAACCAGGACTAGCGGTATGTGTAAATACATTAGCTCCTTTATTCATGACTAATACATTAAACTTTGTATTTGGTTTTAAGGCAGCTCGGTTTTGATTGAAAATTGTCCATTTCGTGCCATTAAACCAAACCCCAAAAGCTTCCGTATGGTAGGGGCCACTTTTTCCATAATCATGGGTTACAAAAAGAATTTTATCTTTTTTACCATTGGTTTCGGCATTGTTAATTGAGGTGATATGGTTTCTAATGGTGGTTGCCTTAGCCACATGCTTAAATGCCTTTTGAGCTCTAACCATTGCCGTTCCTGCTAGCAAAACCAGCAGGGTGATAACCAAAGATTGTTTGTTTATATAAGTTTTCATCTTTTTAACTTTTAGGATTATTATAGGGGGTTATTCCCAACTACTGCTATCACTCCATGCAGTACTATTCTCAAGAATATCAATTAGATATCTTGGGAGTCTTTCTCTTACTCTTGGTGTTCTTTGACTTGCGGTTGTGGTAGCAAAGTAATACATATAGCCTTGCGCAATTGCCTCACCAGCACCTTGGGTATGCCCACGGTAGTTTGTTTCTCTAATGTATCTGTTTGCCGCTTCGGTATGACCTGCTCCTACTTGAAAATCACGATCTATAAAATGTCCTGTTTCATGTAATAGCGTATAGTTTATTCTGCGGTTTCTAGGTTCAGATAATGAATACGTTGATAATTTGATCCATTCACTATTTCTGTCTGCTGGAGAACATCTCCAAGAAGCACCCCCGCGTTCTGGGTGACTTAAAAAATGATTCGGACCATCATTAGAAACTATAATGATTCTTGGAATTGCTCTAATATGTGCCGCAGGTAGTCTAGACAGTGTTTGCTGAATATTAGTTTTATGAGCTTCTGTAGCATTAAAAACAGGTACCGTAACTCCATTTGCAGTAACAGAAGATTCCGTGCCAAATGATGGCCAGTTTTGGCATGGACCATCACTGGTGGCAGGACCTGTTTCTGTGCTCTCATCTGTAGTTGCAGCTGCGGGTGCGGTGGGAGCTGATGATGGACTTGAAGGTCCTGAAGAAGGTGGCTCAAAGTTAAAATCTTCTACACCCTCCATCATACTTTGATTTACTCCACATTTAACGGAAACATCAGTTAAATTATCCCAAATTCTGGATTGTTGTGATCTGGTTGTACCGCTTGAATTTGGAATTGGTGGAATAGAAACGGTTCGGACTCTGTCTTTAAAATAAGTCCAATAAATATTTAAAAGCGTTGCATCCAATTGATTATTAAATAGCGCATTAAATTCATTTTTTGAAGTTGCTGCATAGCCCGTAAAAAAATCGAAGTAAGCAAGAGGTAATACCACATAATAAGGCTGTTCTTGCACTCCTGTGCTTTCCAGCTGCTCTTTAATGGCTGTCATGGAATCACCTCTAGAGGTTAATCCTAATGCCATCTTATTGACAATTAATGCTACGGGATCTCTTTGTTGATTGCTTACAATGGATGTATTTACTTTTTTTACAGCATACATAAAAGGATCAATATCTCTAACATGAAGCGAGGTAAGTGCCAATGCCATAGCCGTAACGGTTTCATTATGAACAATAAATTTTGCGGGAAGTGATCTAACGGGGTATGCATCATAGCCTCTTACTATAGAGTCTGGCGTTCCAGCCCCTATTTCCTCCTTTATCTGATCGTACAGCCATACATTATCTGAATAGCCCAGATACTCTCTAAAGAATCGGAAGAAACCACTGGGTGTTTCCCGCTCTACCAATAGATCTCCATTATTTGCATACCAAGTGAGGTAATAGTTGAGTCCACTGCCATTAAACATAAGGCTCATTACATTTGCAACTGCTTCTTTGTAGGCGGCTCGTTTATTAGGTAATGCCTCAGTAAAAAAATGGGTTCCATCTGCACCATATCGGTATAAATGATTATTAACTCTAAAGCGGTTATTAAGTGCGCTCACTGGGTCTTGCGTATGCATAAACTCATGAATAAACGTTGCCTTAAGTTGTCTGAGACCTTTGTCTTGTCCGTAGTACTGCCCCACGTGAACATAACCACCCCAGTTAGCATCTTCTGCCGTAGAAAGATATCGGGCACATGGCCAGACTCTATTATTAACACCACTTTCAGAACGGTCATAATCACTTACACAAGGTTTGTTACCATGTGCATATTGCGAACGCTGTCTGCTGCTGGAATCATTCCATAAATAAATCAGAATTCTACGATTATTTAATTTTAATACCTGAGCTACATAATTTTGAAGTGTAGGGTCTCCACCATGAGCTCTATCTTGTAAAATGGCTTTTACAAAATCTTGTAATTCATCAATTCCGGAATCTGTCCAGAATCTGCCATTGAGTTGATTATTACTAACTTCTTCATTTTTAATAGCAAATCTTGAATCTTGTGTTGGATCTGGAAAATAAGTAAAGCTCAATAAGCTTTTAATGGTTTCTATATCTGAGGACTGACTATAGGAATTAATGGTGAAAATTAGCCCCAATAGCAATACAGTCCAATATTTATATGTTTTCATGACTGGATTTTTTAGTTAGGTAATTCGTCTATTTGAAGTACTTGAAAAGAGGTAGTTTTACGGCCAGACTTTACTTCATTTCCTCCCCATAACCTCCAGGTAACTTCATAATCGTATTCCTGTTGATTTTTTGGAAGCATAATAGCAACTTGTCCGTTTAATATATCTTTTGAAGTGTTGACTGTAAATTGTTTTTGTTGGTCTTCGCCACCACCTAAATTGTAGATGATTTTGACATCAATGGAACGCACCCCCGCTTCTTCTAATAAATCTCTTTCTGCTTCCAGCGTAATTACTTTTTGCTGTAGTGGAGGACTTAAGTTTATAGTGTTTTTATTAGTTGGAGCCCATTCGGTTTCTACTTCATTACCACCAAAGAAGCTCCAACCTATTTTATATTCATAATCTAACCATTTAGATCTATCGTTATCTCCTTTCCATCCATATAAAAGCGAAAAGAGATTCCCTTCCTCGTTGAAATTTTTACGGGTTACTCTTACTTCGTCAAAAGTAAGCTCACCTGAAGCATGCTTTTTCTTTATTTGAAGAGAAGCATAATTGATAAACTCAGCAAAATTTTCCTGATTTAAACCATCTATAACGGCGAGTAATTGGCGTTGCTTAAATACAGGATCGTCTAGATTTACTTCCTTGAAGCAGGAAGGGCAATCTCTTCGGCTAATTCCCAGATTCCCTCCAAACGGTTGTGGAATAGTGGTAGGGTAGGTTTCTTTAAAAGAGATTACTTTTTTACCAGATACGCGTATTTCTCTTTGTACGTAGGAAGCTACGATTGCTATGGAAGGAACACTTTCTTCTTCAGTTAGTTCTGGTTCTACCTCGTCTCGTTCTGTAGCTTCAACTGGAGTGTAGACATCTCTAGTTACATTTTCAGGCGTAATACCAGCAGAGGTTGGTGTAACTGTAGTTGTAGCCGTACTATCTGTAACTTCTTCTCTTGGATTTTCTTCTGTAGTTTCTGTTTCCGCGCGTTCACGTTCTGCTCTTGCTCTACCTTCTGCATTAATACGTTCTGTTCTTGCCCGTTCTCTTTCATTAGAAGCTCTTATTTCTCTATTTTCTCTTTCTGCTCTGCTTCTGGCTGCCTCATTTCTGGTTCGGATACGCTCATTTTCGGAACGTGCGTCTTGACGTGAAGTATTCAGTAATCCAGAAGCGCGATCAAGAAAAGAAGGTTCTTGCCCATTAAGACCTGCGAGTTGTGAAAGGTTAGGTCCTTCAGAACTGCCTAGCGGAGTAAAAAATTCCTGAGTAGCCATTTCTACCGCTCTATCAATTGCTTCCTGCATTTCAAAATTTTCACCTATTTTTTCAATTTCAATAGCACCATTATCAATCATTTCATCAAAGAAACTCCCTACTTCTGCTGCTAACCAAGGGGTTGCAACCCCTGCCTGCATTCTTCTATGATTGCTTATCTGTTCTCTGTTAATGGTGATTTTGGCTTCTAAAGGAGAATTATAACCTGCCAATTCCATATTAAAATTAAAGGCAACGAGTGGGTTTGCTGTATCTAAAGATTCCCAAACAAGTGAAGCTGAACGTTTACTCAATTGTAAGTTTATAGCCACGTTAGCTCCCTGTATGGTGGGAGCTGGTGCTACTGCAACTACTTCTTGCTTTTCAGGGTCGTCAACATCAGGCACAGAAACTGTTACGGTTCCTCCTTTAAAAATAACAGGACCTACCAGTTTCCCTTTTCCATTTACTCTTCTGAGGGCGGTTCGTGCTTCTGCAATTTGTGCATCTGTAGCTCCATAACCAAAAACGACATGAAGAATACCACCTCCTATACCTTCATCGGTATCATTATCTTCATTGTAAACATACTTCATGAAGTTAACCTTTGGTGTACCATCTTCATTTTCTGCTAACCTCACAGATTTAGACATATACCAATAAGAATCTTTGTCTTTTACTCCGGGAAATAATACTAGGTTTCCTGCCTCTACAGGTTTATCTACCGTGATCTGCATGGCAAAATCTCGTTGCGCATTGCTTTTAGTTATAGTGAGCAATGAAATGCATGCCCATACTAGAAAATATGTATATATAGTTTTCATCTTTTTTGTTTTGATTTATCGAGATTAGTCTGTAGTAACAACCTTTACAACATCTTTGAATTTATCCAGTATTTCTCCCGCTTTACTCACTTTTCCGTCTGCACCAGGCTTTAGAATTTCTTGACCTGCTTTGATGATGAGGTTCAAATAATCAGGATCATCATCTTTAAGTTCTTGTGGAATGGAAGCATAGATATAGTCATCATTTATTTTTGAATCCCAATCCAGCGCTAATTTTCCTTTTTCTTTATGGGTAAGTACTAATCTATAAGCATACCCATTAGAATCACGATCTGTAAAAATCATCTTTTCAACCAAGGGTTCTCCCTTAGAAACCGTCATTGGAATGTTTGTTTCTACTTCATTTCCAAATTTGTAATAGCGCATCTGCAAAGTTGCTCTTACAATTCCTAATGCTTCTAACTCTTCAAGATCCGATTCAAATTCGATGGTTCTAGGAACAATAGGCGGTTCTAGGGTAACCCCTTGCCAATCTCCTTTAATCCATGAAGGGTTTTCTGGAAAAACATTACCGCCTCTTAAACTCCATTGTGTTTTGTATTGATATACATCTGAATTTCTATCTTCTCCTCTGGCATAGGTAATACTTGCTTTTAAACCATTATTTTTAACGTATTCAGAGTCTATAGTTCTCGCATCATTGAAATCGTTCCCAGAACTACGTTTTTTACGTACATTCACCGTTACAAAATTCACTTCCTTATCAAACATTTCCTTAGCTTCTAAATCCAGAATTAGGTTGATGTCTCTATGCTGAAAGAATGGATCATTTAGAAATACAGATCCTACACATTTTTTGTTGTCTTTTACTTGATCATACCAACTGGCAAGATTCGCTGTTAGCGTAAAAGGTTTTTCAACAGCAAGACGGTAGTTGAGATAGTAGGTTTCAGTTTTTTTCTTGAAGCTAGACTCAAAAAAGGTTCGGTTGTAGGTGTATTTTTTACCATATTTAATGTTTGGCATTGCCGCTTTTTCCTTTTCTGTAGGTGGAGTGAGAATATCTGAATCTGATGATTCAGTCATTTTTTGTAAAAAGAAATCAAAGAAAGCTTCCCGTATTTTGGTAACTCTCTCATCAGCGATGTTTTCATCAAAATCTACTTTTATATATTCTTTTTCTACCATGTAGTCAATAACCGTACGAACCTCATCATAAGATCTGCTTTTGACTTCAGTTTTCTTTCCGAATACTGCATCTATAGCTCCACCGAAAATACCACCTCTACTTTTCTTTCCTCTTACTTCTTTGTATTTAGCATAGTCGCGCTCAAAATGACTTTGAATTTCACTCCAGTTTACGATAACTCTACCTTTTGCGGCAGGGACACGAGTAGTATATTTAAAACTCATTTCTATAGAGAGATCTGTAATAGATCTGGTTTTTTCAAAGGTTGCAGCCATTAACTGGGCACCGTTGGCACTTAGATTAGAAGCAACAGCCACCTTGGCTCCTGGAATTACAGGTGCATTTAATGATTGTACTACAGAAGGTGCTAATGTATCATCACTTAGGGTAGCAGAGATAATTCGTAATGATTTATCTCCGTCTGGTTTTACATCTAACGCTCCTTTAAGGACACTTTTTTTAGGGGCGCCTTGCTCACCATTTGCGAGAATGCGTTCTACTTCTTTTTGCTGTGCCGGAGTTAAGCCCCATTCCATAAGCATGTGTAATAATGCTCCGCCAATACCACCATCTGCTTCTTTTTCTTCAGTGATATACTTTAAAAATAAAAACTCTGGCGTTTTTTGATCTTTTTTAACCCCCAATCTTAAAGATACTGGAAGGTGAAAATAATTTTTAGATTTTCTATCGGATAAGCTTCTTGCCTGCCCAAAAAGGATCACTTGTGTTCCATCACTTAAGGTGAGACTAAGCTTGTTTTCGCTGTCTACTACCTGAGAGAAACCCTCAAAGGGAGTCAGGAATAAGAAACACAGCATTGCGTTTAATAAAACTGTTTTGATGATTGTTTTCATGATTATTGATTTAGTAATTCTTTAAAATTTTCTTTGATGATATATGGTGTTATGGTAATTCCTGTTTTGTTAGCTTCTTTAAACTTTAACTGAAAGTCAAATACTAAAAATGTATTTTTCAAATTGTTATTATCTGAAAGCAATTTTTGAAAACTGATAGCATCCGCTCTACTTAAATGAAAAGAAGACGCCATTTTGGAATGAGGTAAAAGAGTCACCTTTCCCTTAGTTGACTTCGAGTTATTGAGTATTTGAGCCATCTGCAAATTTCCTTCAACTCTTATGTTCTTTGCTGGAACAGAGGCTTCTGGCATTACTGCTCCCATAAGAATAGCTTTTGTGCCTTGTTTCGCTTTTAATAAAGAGTCTGCTTCATAAAGTTGATTCTTGTCTAAGCCCCATTGTACTAGAAAATGAAGAATGCCTCCGGTAATTTCTCCTCCTTGTTTATAGGCAAGAAATGAAAATTCAGGAGCTCCTTGTTTCGATTTTGAAAAATCAATCTTAGCTGGGAGGTAGTAATAAGCTTCTTCTGTTTCATCAAATCCGCTTCTCTTTTTTGCAATCTTAATATGGGTGCCATCAGCAAGTATGAACTGTTGTATATTTTCCATTTCCAGTACCTGAGCATTGAAAGGATTCATCCAAAAACTCAGTACTATAATTAGCCCTATTTTAATTAGCTGTATCATATTTTTCTAAGAAGTGGGTATTTCATCTATAAAGATGAGTCCGTATTTATCTATACCTTTTAATTGTATGGGCTCACTGTCTTTTTGAAACCATGTAATGGTATATGAAACTTCTTCCATTCCCTTTGGAAGGGTGATTTCAAAATATTTTTCATTGATGTTATCCGAAGGATAAAGAGTTAAATTTTTAGATTTTTGTTCTCCAAAAAAGTCGTAGTTAATCCTTATTGAGATAGCTCTTACATTTTGACTTTGAAGTCTGTTTAGATCCCCCGAAAGTTCAATTTTTCTCCTTTGAAAAGGCGTGTATAAGTTAATCATGGAAGCGTCTTCGGTTTGCCATTCTTCACTGTAAGTGCCTCCGCCGATAAATTTCCAAATGGTCTGGTAATCATAAGAAAGCCATCCTTTTCTATCAGAATCTTCCTGATTCAGGTATTTCATGGAAATTCTTCCATCGGTAGCTTGATAGGTGTCTTTTGTTAGTAAAACTTCTTTTAAGGTTTCTGCTCCATTTTCATGTTTCTTACTCAATTTAACCGTTACGCTGTTTAACATCTTGTCAAACTCACGCTCTATATTGCCATCTATACCTACATATACATCACGTTGTTGAAAAGCAGGATCCCATAAGGGCACATCTTTAAAGATTTCTTTATTGTTTCCGTATTTCTTGTAAAGATTTCCGGCGTTAAATGTGATGTAGTGATTTCTATTGACCAGGCTACGACCATTAAATTGCATAATGCTTTTACCCGTAGTGCGATGTTCTTTGTATTGATATCCTACATTGATTCCAAAACCAGTAGTGTTCTGGCTTCCTAAAGCACCTTGCTGACCAATTAATGAACTTAGCGCATCTTCGAGTCCTCCTCTGTGTTCGTCTGGCACCTGTTCAAGCGGGGTGGGTGCAAACATGAGTTCTAATAGTTTGGTATATACTGTTTCTACCAGACTTTCCATAGAAGCATCACTACCTGTACTGGTAAATTTAATAGCCTGATCTTTCCTCAGTTTATCAAATCCTAATTCTACTTGCGCACCTACAAAATAGATACTCCCTCCAGCATTAAAAGCATGACTTTTTTTCACTTCAGACCAATCTATTTCCAGTTCTGCTTCATAATTTTCGGTAAGTCCGGAAAATGATAATTCAAAAATTAAAGAAACATCTGGTGTGGCCATCTTAAAGCTTTCCAGTAGTAGTTTAGATCTTACAGGGTCTACATCAAAGGAGAGTGGAATTTTACTGTTTTCAATTACTGGAGCTTCTCCGGTTACCAATATTTGAGGTTGGTTGTTTCCAGTTTTTGGATTGAGTATGGAAGAAACCAATGTGTATTTACCGCTATTGAAAACTACAGGCCCTCTTATTTTTATAGAGTCATTATCTAATGTTTTTTTTAGGAATCTTTCCGCATTGCTAATGGCTTCTTTTGGCGTATCGTAAAGCACTAAAAAATTTAAAATTCCTCCACCATCTGCTTCGGTTATGGTCTTTGCCGATTCTTCAGTAGGCTTTTCCAGAATATATCGCATATAAGAAAATTCCGGGATGCTATCATTACTTAAAGAGAGTCTGGCTCTCTCAGGAAGATATAGATAGGTGTTTTCTTTTTTATGAACAGGGAAACACCAGAGTCCGTCTGCATTCACACCACGGTCAATTAAGATAGACTGTGACCAGCTGTTGAAAGCTATCATAAATAAGAGCATTAGAATGCTTAATTTTTTTAGATTTTTCATGTTTTCCAGCTTTTTATGTGTGTTATTCTTGTTCACTAGGTGGCATTAAGAAAAGAAAGTTGCTCTCCAATTCTGCAGCAGGCATAGTGTTAGAACCATTAGTGCCATGCCAGCTTAGTTGGTAAGCAACAGGCTCATCCCTATCATGGTACAGATTAACCGTATTGGTGTTTTCTGCATCTGTTTTACGTAGAATGACTGTCTTCTGTGGTTTAGGTTTTCCATTTATAATGGTATAGAAACTTATGGAGCAAGCATGAATTCCCGCATCTGTAAATAACGTTCTGTCTGCATCAATTTGAACTGTTCTTTTTGTAAAAGGAGGGGTAAGCGCAATGGCAGCATCATTAGATTTTATCCATCCAGCACCTTTTGGAATTTCAATGGTTTTATTATCTCCTTTAAGATTCCAGCTTAGCTTATATTCATAGTCAAGCCAATCTGATCCTTTTATTCCTAACCTTGGATAAAAGACATTTCTATAGTCTAATCCTTTTTCAAGATCTCCTCTTTTAATGACTAAATCTCTGGTTACATCATTATGGTCTTCGCCGTAACTTTTCTTAAAACTAACGCTTACGGAGTTTAAAATATCACCAAATGAATCTACATAACCACCGTCTAACTGAAAGATAATTTCCCGCTTTAAAAAATCAATATCTTCAAGATCTACTACTCTAAAGTATTTCTCTTTGCTTTCTGGATTTTCTTTGAAAACTTCATAGAGACCACTAATATTACCAGAAGCGTATACCGGCACTTTGATGGTGGTAGATTTACTAAGGTTGAGGTAGAACTTATTGACTTTTATATCTTCTCTTTTTTTGATTACAAACTGATTATCGGTCACATATTTTTCATCTTGAGCGCCTCCAAAAATCTTACTAAAAAAGCCTCTTTTTCTACGTCCTAACAGTTGCCCTTGTTCTATGGCGGTTTCTTTCTCGGGTTGTTTAGCCCATCCCATTTCTGCATCAAACATTAATTCTATAAGTTTATCCGTAACCAGTGAAAGAATACTAGACATATCATCTGTTTTAATACCTAATCCGGCAGAGCGATCAAATACATCAATGTTTAGTTTTTGATCCTGTACCATTTCATCTGTAATCTTTCGTAATTGTCTTTTTGTATATCCTTTTTGATTGCTATAAACCTTACTATAATGCTCATAAATAGTAGACATCTCTGCGGAAACGGTGGCATTGTATCCTTTTACTTTAGCTTCATAAAAACCATTCACTACTACAGAAACATCAGATGTTTTTCCTTGAAGTGATTCCCAAAGCAGGGTTGCGCCTTCCTGACTTAATTTTGCTGCGATAGCAGCTCTGGAGTTTCGGTAAAGTGGAGCATGCCCCGAAGTAATTACATTTTGAGTAAACGCATTTTCTCCATCTACATTATTTAGGATAGACGATACAATTTTGAAACTTGCAATGCCATCTTCGCCATCTTTCATTGCCTGTTTCATAGGTACTGGTCCAGCGATGGTTGCATTACCTTTTAATTCTTTTAGTTCTTTTTCTACTTCTTTTAAAAGGTCTTCTGGTAAATCAAATTGAATTAATGCGTGAAAAAGTCCACCACTTGCATTGCCTCCTTGGCCAATGTATTTCATGCACATAAGTTCAAAATCGCCATCTTCTTTGGTAGCAAGACTTGGAAATTGCGGAATGTAACTATAAACAGAAGGGTTATTGCTGTCTTGAAGTAATTGAACTCCTTTTATAGTGAGTCTCCCTTCATCATAGTTTACTTGTGCACTTAGAGATACACCAGTTAATAACAGACAAAATAATAGTGTTGTTTTGTAGATAGCTGATTTCATGACAGTTCAATATTAATTTGAATGTCAAAATTGCAACCTATTTATATGGTTTTCAAGGGTGTATAGCTGGTATTTAAAAGGTGAAAATTCATTAGGCATAGGTGATAATACCCCCTAGGAAAGAAGGGGGAATATACCCTTATACTCTTAACACAGGTATATGTTAAATAGCTTTAATAGAAGAATAGTTATAATTACTTGTTTAGAAATTTTCTATTAACCTTTCAAGATTCAAATAGGTCATGGATAGAATAGGACTTGCATTTTTGTCCCAATTCTTGCTGTCTTGCTTTATAAGCTTTGAGCATTTTCGTAAAGCTCTTGAAATTTCTTTACAATTTATTTCTAATTGTTTCTTAGCAAGCTGAAGTTGTGAGGGTAGCACCTTATAAAAATTGCCTTTTTCTTTTATAAAACCTTTAAATTCTTCCGCAAGAGCAAGGCTTTCTCCATTTTGGATTTTTTTAAAATGTAGTTCTAAATAGGAGAGATCGCTTTTGAGAACTTGTAGGATATAATTGAGATAGATTTCTCGATCTTTTTTTAAATAATCTATTTGTTTCAAAACCCAGTCTTTATCTGGTGCATTTATATGCAATACTAAATATTTTTCATACATTTTAATAGCTGCCAGATGATAGTTATTAGCATCATACATTAAAGCAAGATTGAATACAGCATTGAAATCTTTTTGGGTGGAAATATGAAAAGTCTTGAAACTTGATAACCCAGATTCATAATTCTCTGCTTTGATTTGCAAAACACCTTTTTTGAATAGTGCTGCGGATTGGGAATCTAGATTTTCTTGGGCAGGAATTTCTTTAGGAGTATAGACCCTATAAAACTTTTGAAAAGCTCTGGTAAGTTCATATTCATTTTGGGCATTTAAATATTTACCCCCAGAGGATTCTGCTAGATATTGCAAATCTCTTTCTGCCTCAGAACCTGCTTTAATTGCAAACCCAATAGTATAATATTTAACAATAACTGGAATCTCAGATTGAAGTGATTTATTAGTATTAAAGTTACTATAAGAAGTTTCATTAGAACTATTGAAATTACCAGTAGCATAAACTCCTGCGGGTCTTATTTTCTGGCAGGAAGCAATTCCGTCACTTAAAACAATAAGTTTTGGAGGAGTGTTGCTTCCATTTGAAATGACATAATTACGGAGTCTGCTGGTAACTTCATCAACAGCCTCTCTTAATGGAGTTCCACCACCAGGGGCTCTAATAGCATTAATACGCTGTTGCGCTTGTTGCATATTAGTATTGAATACCAATTTTTGTGAAGCCGTGGGGGTGTTGCTGCACCCTCCGGAAAACGAAAGAACTCCTACTTCCTGTAGTGCGTTATCTTGGTTATTAAAGGATCTAATACTATTAGTCGCTGCTAGTTTAGCTTCTTCAATTTTGGGTTTCCCACTGGTGCCTTTACTTGCCATGCTTCCCGAGCGATCAATTAGAAAGAGGGTAGTATTGTTTGCCTTATTACCACATAAAAATTGTTCTGGGCTATTATTATAGTTCCCTCCCCATACAATTGGAAGATGAGGTTCAAGATCAAAATGTGTATGCGCAAGGATATTAGACGTGATTCCAAAATTATAGGTTCCACGATATTTACCTGTGGTTACATTAGGACCATGAAATTCATCTGAGCTCCAACTTTCTCCTTGTAATTTTTCTCTAATGGTTTCATATTCGCCACCTCCTTCTGCTAATTTTAGAAACTTTATGTTTTTTGATATATTATGTGTAAGGTTTTTAACCTGACTTATTTTCCTCCAGTGTTTTCCGCATTCATCAACGTAATAATCAGAGTCAGGTGATTTTTTAAGAACGCCTTTAGCAACTTTATTATATTTATTTCTGTTTAAGTGATCGGATTCGGAAACAATCATAATAGAACCTTCAAATATGACGTTATGAACGTTAGGGTCTACATTAATAATAAATTTGTAGGTATTTGTAGGTCTTATGAAAATTCCTCGTTTAGAATGTAATGCAAATTGGGAGTTATCTGCTTCTACAAGAAATACAGCAGCAGGATGGAATTTATTGATGCGAGTTAAACCGCTTAGAATATTAAGAGAACCATAATCATAATCTTTTCCATCTATTTGAAACTTGTTAATTTTAATCTGATATCTAGAAAAATATGCTACAGGTATAGTAGATTGATTATTTAGCTTTTTAATCAAATCTGCATGTGGTTGTGCGTTGATGCAAATTCCTAATCCGGAAAAAATAAGTGCAAATAAGTATTTCAATTTCTGTATATGCATTATCGAATAGGGGTCATATATTTCTCAAAATCTTCTTTACCAATCATATACTGGTCAAAATCTATATTCTTATAAGTAGTAGCCAATAACTTATTTATATCTCCATACCTTTTAACAGATCTAGGATGCGACGTATAGATGGTTTCTAATACTTGGGTAACCAAAGCTGCTGCTCCCTTTTCACCCAAACTGCCAATGAAGTCTTTCCCTTCAATCTTTGTATCAATAGCACTTACCATTTCCAGAGTTGAAGCGGTCACGCTACTCATAAAAGATTCATTCTTTGTTAAGAGCATCATATTTTGCCAGAACTTTGCGGCTTCACGAGCATCATATCCATTACTATGCATATAAAATAATCCTACCCGGTCTGATTGTGTTTCCTTTTTTTTATCAAACATATTCATGATATTTTTTGGGGTAGTATAAGCAAGTGCTTTATCAAAAGCGGCTCCTAAAATGCCATCTTCCTTCACTTTGGTTTTCTTTTTCACTGCATTCTTAAGCCATTTCATTCCTTTTTTTCCCACCCCACTTTCCGTTAGTTTGGTTGTCTTAAATCTTTTGGCACCATGTTCATGCGTAATATGTGCTATTTCATGCCCTAGAACGGTAGCTAATTGTGCCTCGTTTTCCATAATTTTAAGCAATCCAGTATTAATAAAAATCATACCGTTTGGAAATGCCATTGCATTAGGAACTTCATTATCAATTACATAAAATCTAAAATAAATATTGTGTTTTTCTCCGTAGCTTTCTTCTTTGGCATATTCTGGGAGAACCCTGTTGCCTACCAAATTTATATAGCCCTGAAGCTTAATATCATCAAGTAGTTTATAATCAATATTTCCAACTTTAATATTTCCTTTATGCAGCCCGTTGGCAGGTGCATAGATATTACCTGGAATAATAGAGATTTTATTCAAATTAGAAGCATCAAAGCTTTTTGCTACTACCGCCATGAGTTGTTGGTCATTCTTTGTATAGTTGTTTTTACAAACTTCTATTTTTATTGCTTGATAAATTCCGTTTTCACCCTTTGTAGCCTCAACTTTTAAAAAGCTGCCCATAGTAAGTTCTTCAAACCCTAAAAAGCTACGTCCTTTGGAACAATTACACTCTTTGGCTCCTTTACATTTAATGGAGGTATTGGGAAGCAAGGTCACTTTACGACCGTCTATTACTGCGATACCATCTTCTAGGGATTCAAAGACTCCTTCAAAGGTGTCATCGCTTTCATCTTTGGTATCTATCAACACTTTGGTAACTATTCTAGATCTGTTTTCAACGACAAAAGAAATAGCAGCGGTTGTACCCGGAAAAATTTCTGTGCTTGAAACGGATTTCTTTTTTTCTTTTAAGAAAGTAACGTTTTCGGATAGGGATAATTTGAACTCTTCATTATCAAAAAGAATTACAATGTATTTCTCTGGATGGTTGAGTTCAAAAATCGTAGCTTCTTTCCATACTTCTTCTTTTTGAGAAAAGGAATTTGTAGATATTAAAAGAAAAGCAAGCAAGTTAATGAGTGGTAAGAATGGGAGTTTTTGGACACTACTAGTTGTTTGCGTTTTCATATTACATGTTTTTAATAATTAAATATCATCACAGTATTTCCAGCCTTTATTTGTTTTAGTGAATACGAGTTTTTTTACCCAAAACTGATTTGGATTTTTTGTAGATAAAATTGCGAAAGGAGTAACATCAGAAGCTTGAAAGTTTACTTTTACCTCTGCCTTATTCATTGAAGGTATTTCATATACTTCCATTATTTTTTCAACCTCATACTTGAAAGAATTTATGGTAGCAAATCTTCCATTTTCTGGAGCTTGATGTACATATTCTATAGCTTTAGCTGTTAAGGCAACCTCAAAGATTTTTCGTTTATTCCATCCTTTAATTACCTCTTTAATAAGTGTGAGTTCTATAAAACCTTGATCAGCCAGTTTTTTGTAATTGTTTAGTAATTCGTCGTTGATTTCACGAAACGTAACTTCTCCAAGGTTAACGTTTACGAAACGTTGTTCTGGATTCTTTTCAAGACATCTGTTAATTATTGATTTTGCTTTTGAATCTGAAAGTTTATCGGAATTGCATCCCATTAGAAATATGAGTAAAAGAAATAATAAGAGTTTTTTTATCATTGTTATGTTTCTTTAGAGTTAGTAATGATTATAAGTACTGATATAAAATGCTGAAATGGACTACAACAATTTTGAACTATGGTTATCCGTAATTTTATGATACATGTAATGATTTTCAATATTATTTATTATATATCGCTATGGCAATCAGGATTTTTCCTTAAATTATGATACTTTGCTAAAAATGGGTAAGAGATATTTTCTAACTTAGAAAAATGAAAAACACTTTAGTAGAAAGTGGTAACGGTATAAGGCAACTGTTTTATTTAGTTTTCTGCTTATTTACTGTAACTATATTGAATGCCCAATACAAGTCTCCTTTAGAAATATTAGTAGAAAAGGGAGACTCTTTATTGTTGACGTCAAAATATGAACGCGCACTAAAAATTTACAAGGAAGCGCTGTCTATTACAAAAAATAGAGGGGAAAAGGAGAATATAGCCCTCATTTACAAAAAGCTCGGGTTTTTGGCAGATCAAACAAAGAATTATAATGAAGCAGAAGGATATTATCAAAAAAGTATTAAACAGGATTCTATTTCCTTAGTTGCAGCAGACTGTTTTCATAATATTGCCTTGATTAAAAGAAAGATACACCAAAAGGATAGTGTTTTGTATTACCTAGACAAATCGGTTCTTATTTACGAACAAGATTTAGCTGCCCCAGGTGAAGCTGCTGGGAATGTTTTTATGAATGCAGGAAGAATTTATAAGGCTAGGCAGAAATATCAAACTTCTCTAGGTTATTTGTTAAAAGCCTATCAAAAATTTAGTCAATCAGGTAATTATAAGAAGTTGGCAGCTACCTGTAATGCTATAGCTAGTATACATAATGAATTAGGAAATACTAATAAGGCGTTTCAGTTTTATTATGAATCATTAGGTTTACGACAAAAAATTCAAGATACCTTAGGTATTTCTAGGAGTTATAACAATCTTGCCAATGCTTTTAAAAAGGCAAAGCAGATTGATTCTGCAATTGTTTATTACAGAAAATCTTTAGCATTGAAGCGAACAGATAGTAAATCAACTGCTACAAGCTTTCATAATCTAGGAGTTTCGTATTATATGAATGAACAAAAAGACTCAGCAGCAACTTACTACAATCAATCACTTACCATTCATAAAACTTTTAAAGATTCTTTATCTATGGTTAATAATTACAATGAATTAGCATTGATTTCATTGGATAAAAATAAACTTAAAACGGCTTATCGTTATTTAGACTCCATAGATAAATTAATTAAAAACATATCTTCTAGAACAGCTATTTATCGTTATTATGAAATAAAGTCATCGTATTATTTAAAAATAAATAACTATAGAAAAGCCTATGAATTTCATAAAAAGTATAGCGATTTGTATAAGTCTGTTTTTTCTAAAGATCAAGCAGAAGTAGTTCAAAATCTTCAAGAACGTTTTGAGAGCAAACAACGCCAGAATGAGAATTTGCAACTTTCTCTTTTAAACCAAGAAAAACAAGCAATCATTGATACTCAAGAAGCTAAATTGAAACTTAATAAACTACTGGTTTTTATTTTGAGTCTCTTATTGTTGTTGCTGCTAGTTGGTTATTTTTTATTGAGACAACGTCAAATTACTTTTAAACAAAAGCAAAAAATAGAAAAAATGAATGCTATTTTTAAAGGGCAGGAATTTATAAAAAGAAGTATAGGCAAAGATTTACATGATATAATCACTACAAATTTTGATGGCTTACGATTAAAAATTCTGGCTTTACCAAATGCTAAAGATATAGGCAATTTGTCAAATAGAATTGCAAATGAAATAAAAGCTGTCAATTCTGAAATACGTTTGATTTCTCACAGACTTTCTCCTTTAGATGATAAAATTAAGCGCTATTCCCTTACCACTATTATTAACTCCCAATTGTCAGAATTTCAAATGTACCGGAAGGTTTTTGTTCATTTAGAAACGGAGATTCCTGCTGTTTTAAACGATTTAGATCTAGAATCACAAACCAATTTTTATGGTATTTTATTAGAGGCTTTGAATAATATTGAAAAGCATTCAAAAGCAACAGAGGTAGAAGTTTGTTTTATGGTAGACAATCTTAATTATTTCCATATGAAAATTGAAGATAATGGTATTGGTGTTAAAAAAGAAAATAGTGAAGGTGTAGGAGTATTAAACATGAAACAAAGAGCAGAACTATTAAATGGTAAATGCATCATTAAATCATCTCAAAAGGGCACTATGTTACATTTATCATTCCCAATAGAAAATAAATAGTATGGAGCAAAAGATAACAGTTTTAATAGTAGATGATTCTATCATTTTCTCTCAAGGGCTTCAAGTATTGTTAGAGCAACATAAAAAGGTTGCCAAAGTCAAAATTTCCCATGGTTATACAAGTGCTATGGATAAATTGAGAACCCATAAGATTGACATCATTATTTTGGATCTTAATTTCAATGACGCGGATTACGATGGATTTATCATAGCGAAGAAAGTAAGACAACTATATCCTGCTATTAGAATAATGATTCTTACACAACATGCACAAATAGATCATTATGAAACCTTAGTAAAACAATTTAAAGTGAATGCTTATTTGGATAAACAACTAGGAGTTGAAGAAACATTTACAGCCGTGAATGCTGTTTTGGCTGGTAAAACATATGTAGATAAGAATATAGCAGAAATGCTTTCTATTGGACGTTTTTTAGCTATTTCAAAAAGGGAAAGAGAGGTTATTAATATGCTGTCCGCTGGATATATTCAAAAAGAGATAGGAACTAAACTTTTTATTTCGCCCAAAACGGTGGAAACTCATATTAGAAATCTTTGCACAAAGTTAAAAGCAAAAAATTCGAATGAATTGGTGTCTATGTATGTAAAATATCGCAGTGCAAATAGAGAGAATTATGACAAAACAACGCCGCCTTTTAAACAATTGTAGAATAAGGAAAAGCATGCCCGGTTAACCAGGCATGCATATTAAACAATGTTATTGAAATTCACATACCTTGATAACAATACCATTGGGATCTAAATCCTCATCTTCATCTTCGATGGGTTCCGGGTCAGATGGGGGATCTGTTGCTATTTGCTCAGAAGCATAAGATGTGTAACCATCATCCTGATTTGTGCAGGATGCAAAAAGGACTAACGAAAAAATGATAATAATAATTAATTTGGCATTTTTTTTCATAATGACATGATTTTAATTTGCTCCTTGGCCGGTTGCTAGCAAACCGAATGCAGAGCGTTAGAGATTAATTTCACGTCATGTACAAGACTAAATTTGAAGTTCTGTGTTCCGGATGAACTTCAAATCTGATGTAAACTTAAGTTGATGGGCGATTTTAAAAAATGAGGTTGTCAAGACATGTCTTGACAGGAATTTAAATAACTATAAATCAATTATTTATGAGTCATACTAAAGAAGAGGTTTATTTGATTTTTTTTCTAGCACATTGGTTAAAAACCAATTACTTTAAGAAAAAAGGTAAAATTACTATTGCAGAAATGGAGAGTTTAGCTAAAGAAATTAATGAGAACCCTAAGTTCCTTGATAATGAAAAGGATAGGGGTATTAGCTATAGGGTGATTGACAGGCTTCTTAAATTTCAAGAATTCAAGCCTAAAAACCTAGACTCTGGCAAGCTAAACAAGATTACTCGTTTTATGATGAATAATACTATCGCAGATTTTAGAAGTGTAGCGTTTAGAAATAATATTAGCGAAGAGGTAAAAAGTTTTAAAAGAACTCATGTAAGTATGTTACAGGATTTCTTTGAAATGTTTAAAAGCTGTAAACTAAATACATTAAATAAAGAGGATGAAGAACGATATAATTTCAATGTAGAGCAGGTTAATGAGATTATAAGGAAGCACAAAAAAACTGAGAATGGCAAAGACGACAATAACAAACTGGAAAAAATAGAAATGCTGATAGAATCTTTGGAAAGAAAAATAGATGTTTTGAGTGAAAAGGGTATAAAATCAGTTTTATCCGAAAAGCAGATTCAAGAACTGGGAGGTTATTTAAATATTTGGAGTGAAGAAAAACTGGAAAGCATTTATAGGGATACCTTACATAATGAATTAAGCATACAACATCAAAAACTGGAAAAAGCTATTAGGTTGAATAGGTACTTAGGGGGTTTAGGACTTTTGTTTATAGGTGTAGATAATTCTCAAGGGTTTTCAGATGCTTTATTTAAGAAATTTGAGAAACAGTTGAGCAGAGTATTTAGTGAAGAATATTCAGATGAAATTCTTATAATGAGTGGAGATCAGAAGGAGGGGGAAGACGATGCAAATAATGATGATTCAGACCCCTTGAAGGAAAACTAATTATTCCCAGTTTCCAGTTAAAGCAAACATGCCCCAATGATAAAAATGAGATTTACCAGGTCTCTGCATTAAGGAGATCATCGCTTTTTGTAATGCAATTACTTTTGGAGTTTCTTTGGCAAGTTCTATATAAAATATAGCAAAAAATTCCTGAGAGTCGCTGTCATCCACAGGCCATAAACCAGATAGTATAGAGGAGCTTCCTGCAGACAAAAAAGCAGTAGTGAGCCCTGATAATTCATCACCTTTATGGTTTTTTTGCAACGCAGTATCACAAGAGGCAAGAACAATGAGAGATGCTTCTATTTGATGATTTATAATTTCATGAGCGGTGAGTAATTCGCCTTTATAAAATCGTATTCCAGATTGAAACCCGTTATTAGATTCAAAAAGACCATGACCGGCAAAGTGAATGATGGAAGCCTGTTTCAAACTTTTTTTGAACTTGGCTTTAGTCGCTTTTTTACCTGTAAACTCATAAGCCTTTAATATGTTTGCAATTTCAGCAGCTTCTTTACGGGATTTTGGTAAATTTTCTTCTGGATCTCCAAAAACATAAGCTGTTTCAAGAATTTTTTTTCGAGAATTTTTAGATTGGAGATACTCCCAACTAGTTAGGCTATTATTATAACATACAGGATTTCTTTTTATTAAAGGAACTCCATTGATGTGAAGTACATGTAAAGGTAAATTCTGCAGAAAAGAATGTGGGATAATACAAATAATATCTTCTGGTTCTGTCCATTTTTGCAAGGGTTCAATAAGTTTACTGTACTTTATCCAGAGTTCATCATTAAAAGGGATATAGCTATAAGAAGCAAGTTTCATCCTAAAAGTCTCCAAATCTTCTTGGAGCTTAAAACCTGAAATATTTATTTTTTCAACTAAAGGTTCTATTAAGTCAGCATGAATACCTAAGGTATAAATAGTATTTCCATGGATATGAAAGTATAAAAAGAAAAGCTTTCTTTCTTTAAGCCGAGAATTATTATACTTAAGCTCTTTTTTTATTAGGTTAAAGTCTGGAACCTGTAGAAGTTTTCTCTTTGCATAAGAAGTTGTATCACTATCCTTAAGCATTTGTTTGTATACATCATCAAGCTCATTCTTTACCTGCTTTTGAATCTTTATCGTAATTGATTTTTGTAAAATTTTTAATAACCGTAATTCCTTTTGAATAAGAGAGTGTTCTATAAGATTATTGGGTGGTTTAATATGATTTGCTATAAGCGAAACTAATGCTTTAACACGGGTTCTTTCTAACCAATAGATTCCTTTTTGTAATTGCTCTGTGACCCTAAAAAACTGGAATCCAGAATCAATCAATTGATTCATATCTTTTTTTAATGAAATAATAGATTCTAAGACTTCCGAGCTTTCACCTAAACTGTTTTTAGCCAGTATAGTTTCGTATGTTTCTAACGTGTCCATATAAAGTTCACTTGCTTTTTTGATAAACTGTTCTTTGAGATGTTTTGATATTAATTTATGAACTATAGGTTCGGCATAGGATAAAGTAATCATAAATTGAAAACTCTTGATAAATTCAATAAGATTACTGGAGGACAGAATAGGAATAGCCTTGGAAAATACATTTCGGGCTTTTTCATACAAATCTAGATTTTGAGAACTTCTGGCCTGCGTTAGCAATAAAAGACCAACACGGTGTTCATTCATTACAAACTCATAAAGGTTATTCGCCTCTATAAAATGTGTAGAAGCAATGGCTAAACTTTTATTGGCATCCTGTAGTAGATTCATTTTGTAAAGAGCCTCTCCATATGCTTGAAACACTTTGCCTCTTAGTGTATTGCGGTTGGGAATCCAGAATTCGGTATTCAATATGAGATCTGATTTTTTCAGATCTTGAATGGTATTCTCATCTAGTAATGATTTTTTCTGTTTAAGTTTTAATAAAACAGTATTGGTGAACCTATTAATTCGTTGTTTAATTTCATCTTCTCTAGATTTAAGATCTTTAAAGATATTGATAGTAATAGCTTGATTTTTACCAGTTAAATTATTTTCAAGGAGGGCTTTAAAATTATATAATTGAGCTATCAGGATAGACTTCTTGACCCCATTAAGGGTACCAATATAAGAATCAATTGTTTTAACAAGAGACCGATTGTCTATTTGTAACTTTGATCTGCTATTAACTATAAGTGTTAGAAAATGAATCTTATTTGCCTCTGTTCTAATTTCTTGTAGTCTTTCAGATAAAACTTTCTCGCTTATGTAATAATCTCCATTTGCAAAGTACTGATGCGCTTCATAGAGGGTTTCTACTTCTTTTTCAAGGGGTGTTTTTAGTTTTTTAAAAGGCAAATTAATGTTCGCATTAAAGTTGGCTAGAGTTTCTGTTTGTGCTCTGTTTTCTAACCATTTTGCCACATTGTTTTGATGGGTATAGGCATCTTGCTCATGTCCTAATTTCCATAAAAGAGGAATGCTGGTTTCTAACCATTTAATTCCTTCTATGAGTTCTAAACCTAGTAAATGATTACCATAAATGGCATAGAGTGATGCTTCTGCCGGGAAATACCCATGATCTTTGAGATCTTTGATTAAATCCTCTATGAAATCTGGAAGTTTTTCGGGAAAATTAATTCCGTGTACATAGGTTGTTTTTAAACGCAGTTCAATTTCTTTTAATTCAATTGAGACATATTGTATGGGTTTTAACGTTTTTTTTAGTTCTGGCAGTATTTCATGTATAAGATCAAGTGCTCCTTTCATATCCGGTATTGGTGAGCTTGCTCTTGAATTTATCAATGTTCTCAAAAAATCAATGGAATCTTCTGGGGTACAATGAGATTTGAAATTCTGATATGTTGATATCCCTTCTTCTAAAATGAGTTCTTTTTCATCAGCATCTATTAGACCTGTGGTAAGAAGCGCAAGTTTAACCTTTGTTTGAAATGTCTTTATATGAAAAATTGATGATGCGTGGGAATCAGCTTTTAAAAGTATATCTGATTCTTTTAACATTTGGATGGCTAAAGAACGTTGAAGTCCACTTGAGATAAACTCATAGAATGTTTTAGATAATCTAGCTCTTATTTGAGTGTTTGTATCCGATGATTTTTTTAGAAGTAAAAGCGTTCTTTCAACTTCTTTCCAATTTCCAGAATTGTTATAAACCTTTATCGCTAGGAACGATAAATTTTCAGAAGCGTTTTCTCTAATTAGCTCAAACTCTTTAATGAAACTTCTATAATCTCCGGTTGAATAAAGATGGTAAAAGGTTAAAAACTCAGATGTTTTAGTCATTTCGTTTTGTTATAAATATCTGAGGGATTTCTGAAAGTTTTGAAAGCTCTTCAAGTTTCCGTTTAAAATCTTCATCTGAGAGATTAAATGAAATACGTGTTTTTGAATTTGGTGTCTCCACAATGATATATCCTTCTGGTTTAGAAAGCTTGTTTTTTTTACGAAGATTACGAACCATATGAATAGTTTGGTTTGCAATAGCTGGACCTCTTAAAATAGCACTTACTATTGCAGCAATTACAACTGGGTTCAAATCATTTCTTGTGTCTCCTTCACCAGAAATTAAGTTTGTTTTCGTTTTTTCGTTTTCCAGTGAATTTTTAATTTCATCTTTAGTTAGATAATCACTGATAATCAAAAAACTGGTGGTACTATTATGTGATGTTTTTTCCATATTTAAAGATAAGAATAAACTAATTTTAAGATCATAAGAATAGTACTGGTTTTCCCTTAAATTCAATGAATTAGAACATTTCACTGTATTTTTTAGTAACTTCCTTGAATAAAAGAATCATTCATTTAAACTTTTTCTATCTCAAATGATGACATTTCATAAATTTGGTTATACACTATAAAAACCATGAGGCAAGCGGCATTTTTATTTTTCTTCTTAGGGAGTATCTGTTCTATATTTTCACAAGAAATTACCCAAGAAAAAATCCAGGAGATTATTGAAAACTACAAAACAAGTTTTGATGAGGTAATGGTCTTAAAAGACTGCGGACATGAATTGGATATTCCTATTATGTGGACTAAAAATTTTGAGAATCGCACATTAGACGCAATGCTCTCTATTTCCGATGCAGAACGTAAGACTATGGGGAAGAAGATCTTTGGAGATATGAACCGCAAGCGAACCATAGTTCCCAATCATTGGGCAAAAAATGATATCGCCACCATTCTTAGTAAGATTACTGCCAACTTGGAGAATAGTGCCACGGTTTACAAGCTAAATATTATAAAATCTGAAGAAATAAATGCGTTCGCTACCATGGGAGGATATGTATACCTCACTACGGGGCTACTGGATTTTGTAGATTCTTATGATGAATTAGCATTTATAATAGGTCATGAAGTAGCTCACGAAGAGAAACTACATACCCAAAGAAAAGTCACCAAATTGTTGGTTTCCTCTAATCTTTTAAGCTTAGTTAAGCTAGACGATTTTAAAAAAATTGCGCTGAATATCAATGCGACACTTTCTGCTCCTTTTGATCAAATTGATGAATATGAGGCAGACAAATATGGTGTAGAATTGGCAAAGAAAGCTGGTTATAAACCCTCAAAATTTGGAGACTTCTTCAATAAACTTGCTAAATACGAAAACAAGACCTTGCTAAATAAACTCAAATCTACACACCCCTTTGCTGAAGATCGTAAGAACTGCATTGAAGAATACATCACTAACTAAAACGTATGTATCTAAAAACACAGCATATAAAGATTCTTCTCAAAAATGCAGAAGTATTAACTATTGGTCGTAAAGGCCACGGGGCCAATGTAGAGATAGACGATTCTTCTGCTTCCCGAAAACATGCCGAAATTAGAAAGGATACTGAAAAGATTTTTATTAGGGATTTAGAAAGTCTTAATGGAACCTATGTAAACGGAAAAAAGATCAAGCCAGGAGAATGGATTGAAATTCAGCAAACAGATCAAGTAAAAATTGTTTCAGAAATAATTCGTTTTCTTGAAAAAGAGGAGAGTTCTTTAAATGATAAGGCGAAAATTGAACGCAATAAAAATAAAATAAAAAAACCGTCATCAGAGAATTTTCAAGATTTTATTGAACAAAAGCAAGTAGTTTATGTAGGTAGAATGTCATCAAACGAATTGGTGTTAAACGACCCTACCGTATCTAGAAGGCATGCAAAAATCAGTTTTGAAAACGGTGGTTACTGGATAGAAGATTTAGGCTCTACCAATAAAACGCAAATAAATGGTAAAGAACTTAAAACCAAAACCCGCTTAAAGGAAAGCGATGTGGTCACCATTTCCTTTTATGCAATCAATCTGCTTACAGGTCTTACCAATTTGCGCGAACAAGAAAATGCCATTAAAGCAATTGGCATTGAGAAAAAATATCCCAATAATAAAATTGGCTTGCGGTCTATGTCGCTTGAAATTCCCCATTCCACCTTTGCCGCTTTAATGGGCCCTTCCGGTTGCGGAAAATCTACCTTACTCAAGTGTCTTAATGGAGATAATCCGGCAACTTCAGGAGAAGTGCTCATTCATGGATTGTCTTTAACTGAGAACTTTAACCTCATTAAAAAGAAAATAGGGTATGTGCCTCAAGACGATATAATTCATAAAGAACTTACTGTTTATAAAACCCTGTATTACGCTGCCAAATTGCGTTTGCCAGATGATACTTCAGATAAGGAAATCGATAGGCGAATTAAAAAAGTGATCCAAAGCTTGAATCTAGATCAGGACAAAGAAAAAGACATACGAAAAAGTAAGGTTTCAGATTTGTCTGGAGGGCAACGAAAGCGGGTTTCTATAGCAGTTGAAATGCTAACAGAACCCACCATTCTTTTTCTAGATGAACCTACTTCACCTTTAGACCCAGAAACTATTGATAATTTTCTAAGCAGTCTAAGAAATTTAGCCAAACAGGGTACTACCATAGTGATGGTAACTCATAAACCAGAAGATTTGAATTATGTAGATCAGGTTATATTTTTGGGTGTTCAGGGGCATCTTACTTATAAAGGCCCTGCCGCTTTAATGACAACTCATTTTGACACAGATTCTATTGTACAGGTTTATAGTAAGATGAGTGATCCCATATTCGTTTCCAAGTATTATCAAAAACCTCCAGAAATTACTTTTGAAAGTAAACATGTTAAAGAACTTCAAAGAGATAAACCCGACTCCTGGTTCTTGCAGCTTTATTGGCTTACCATGCGTTATTTTAGTATTAAGCGTAATGATGTAGAAAACCTATTATTACTTTTAGCACAGCCAGTAATTATAGCATGCCTTTTATGCTTGGTTTTTAATGAAATGAGCACAGGTGTACTCTTTTTGATGGCTATTTCAGGCATTTGGTTTGGTGTGAGTAATGCAGCAAAAGAAATAGTAGGAGAACTCTCTGTATACCGGAGAGAACGAATGTATAATTTGAATATTAATGCTTACATTTTCTCTAAGGGGTTGGTACTGTCTTTAATCGCTTTGGTACAAACCTTAATTTTTGTGAGTATTATTTACCTCAATTTTAAATTCAATAGTACTTCTGGTTATCCTGAAACCTATTTACATGGTTTTTTCCCGAGCGTTGTCTTTATGTTTTATATTTCTTTTTCAGCAACCTTGTTAGGGTTGTTCCTGTCCTCTTATTTTACGAGTACAGAAAAGGTAATGACGGTTGTTCCTATTGCTTTAATGCCACAAATTATGCTGGCAGGAGTCATGAATAAAATAGACAATACGCTGGTAGAGCTTTTAAGTTTTACCACACTTGGCAGGTGGGGTACGGAGGGATTTGCCCGTATTCAAGATAAATATTTTCCGGATCAAGAAAATATTCAAAGTGTTTTATATCCAATGCCAACTCCCAATGGGCAAACCGAATTGGTAGGTGGAAGCGCAATGACAAGGCTAGATTTATACAATACAAAATTAATAGATGAAGGCACACTTATAGGAAGTATGTTTGACAGTATAGAGGCAAACCTTTTGGTTATAATGGCAATTAACCTCATCATCTATAGTTTGATTTACATTTCATTAAAAAGAAAAGACCGAATTTAAAACAGACTCATGAAAACAAAGTTTACATTTATTATATCATTTCTTCTGCTTGTGTCTTGCCAGAAAAAAAAGCCTGAGTTTTTGGGTATTGATTCGGTTGTGATTAGCGGATTGAAAGTAGATACACTGTTAATTGATATAAATTATAGTATCTACAATCCAAATACCGTAGGCACCAAGCTCAGACAATCTGGAATGAAAGTTTATTATAAAGACACCTTGGTAGGCAACGGGTATTTGTATAAGGAGATCAAACTTCCAGCATCAGACACAGTATCCCTTCCGGTGAGATGTGAGATTGAGTTGGCCACCTTAAGCCATTACTATCCGGAATTGATTTCAAAGGACTCTTCTGTATTCACTTTAAAAGGCAATGGAAAGGTAGATTTTTTTATGAATTCTTTTAATATCGCTATTAACGATCAAATCACTCTAAATACACAAGAGATTATCCGTAAAGAAATTCATAAAAGACTTAGCGGAGGTGGAAATTTTAAGTTGAAAGAAATTTCAATTCAAAAGGTGCCCTCTTTTAATGAAACAGAAATGAATGTGACCATTGCAGTAAATAACACACTGCCTTTTGAATATACTTTAGAGCAAATGCACCTTAACTTTTATGGAAACGGCAGTAACAATAAATTAGGTTCCTGGAATTTAAATACACCAGTTCAACAGGCAGCTCAAACACAAACCAATATTCCTGTAGTTGCTAAAATGCATAATTTGAGTTTATTAAAGCAAGGAGTTTTTGCAGTATTATCTGCTAAAAAAGAAAATATGAAGGTAAAAGGTACCGCTATAATTACCATAAAGGGTCATGCATTTGCCATACCCATAGAAGAATCTATGCCCATAGATTTTAGCTTGTTATCAGGATTTTAATATGACAGACCAAGAAATAATAGAACAACTAAACAAAGGGAATGAACAGTACTTGAAATATCTGTACGAACATTTAGATATGGTAAAAGGCTGGATTTTAAAAAACAGTGGTAATGAAGAAGACGCCTTAGATATTTTTCAGGAAGCAATTATTGTTTTTTACCGAAGACTAAAGGGCGGTTCTTATGAAGCTAAAAGTAAAATAAGCACCTATTTGTTTGCAATTTGTAAGCGGCAATGGTACAATCAATTAAATCGTAGATTAAAATATGAGAAACCAGGTGGATCGGTAGTAAATATAGACCGAAGGCAGGAAGATTTCAATCCTGAAATCACTCGTAGAATCCCTACGCTTAAAAAGTATATGGAGCGGGCACTTGAAAAATTAGGAGAACCCTGTAAGTCCTTAATAGTGGCATCTGTATGCCTGAAGCTTAAAATGCAGGAAATTGCAGAACAGTTCAATTATTCCGATGCACATTCGGCAAGGCAGCAGAAGTTGCGGTGTATGAAAAAACTAAGAAGTTATGTGTCTTACGAAGAGGTAATCAGATTGCAATAAAATCATGGAAGAAGATTTAGAACATATAGACCTGATTGATAAGTACCTCAATGATGTGCTCAGTGAAGACGAACAACTCACGTTTGAAAAGTTAACAAAAAAGAGTCCGTCATTTAGAAGAGATTTGGAGGCATATCAACAAATATATAAGGGGCTTGAAGCTACAAAAGAGGATGGTTTAAAAGCACGGCTTCCTAAATATTATGAAGCGTTTAAGCAAGACAAAAAACAAAAAGACAGAAGAGGTAAAGTAAGGCAGTTGGTTCTAGTGGGAATTAGTATAGCAGCTATAGTTGTTTTGGGCTGGTTTCTTATTTTCAATCAGGAAGATCAAAACTCTTTTCCTATTGTTCAGCCAGATGATTTACCTCCAAAAATTGAAAATAAAGACTCCATAAAAAGAGAAGAGCTTAAAAAAATAAAAAAGAATAAAGATCCATTAGTAGAAAAACCAAAAGATACAATTACCAAAAGTACCTTTCCAAAAGCTGAGGAAACAGTGCTATCGCTTGGTGGAATGATACCGTTGGCAAAAGACAATGTAAAATCGGTGATATATCCATCAATGCTATCTTATATCTTTAATGGGAAACAGCTTCAACTTTACGGTGATCCGCTTATTCCTGCTTTGCGCATTAAAGTAGGACGTACCACTAAAGGAGCTTATGTTTTACAACTAAAAAACGATTACTATTCTATTGAAATAAATGAACAGAAAACACCACTAAGACCATCTAATCTAAATTTTATACCTGGTACAACACCGCAAGAAGAAATAGAGATCGTTATTAAAGATATCAGAGAGGAATCTAATAGGTTATCTAATTTAAAAGTGTTTGTTAAGAAAGAAAAAGAAGCTGGAGTTTTCTATCGATTTGAAAAGCAAGAAGACAAAACAGTATTAGCCATAAATGGTGATCTTAACATGAAAAGCACCTTGGTTTGGCAATTGGATTATAAAGGGAAGAGCACTTACTACCTGCAATTGGAAGATAAGCTGTATCAACTTTTTGAAGATTCCACAGAATTCATACCACTAATTCCCCTAGACTTACTAAAAAGTGATAAAACCAAACTTTTTAGAAACCGCACTCCTATAAAAAAACAACTGATTATATGGGAGTAGTATGATGAGAAATAAAATGCTTTTTTAATGATGACATAAAGAGTTTTCTGTTATCTATAAGAGAAAGCAATCTTATCAACACAAATAGTAGCATATGAATCAAACACCTCAACATTTACAAAAAGGGATTACCCTTCAAAAGGGGAAGTATACTATTTTGAATAAATTGGGAAGTGGTGGTTTTGGAATAACCTATAAAGCAAGATACCAAAAGAAAGTTTTTCTAGACGAGAAGTTTAGACAAATGGAAGCCGATGTTGAAGTGACCGTAGCCCTAAAAGAACTTTTTATTCAAGGTGGGTGTATAAGAGAGCAAAACACTACATCTGTTGCTTTGCAGGGTCTTGATAACAAAGACTTTCTAGAGTTTAAAGAACGATTTCTTAAAGAAGCTAAAACACTTCAAAAACTAGATGGGGTTCATCAGGTGGTAAATGTGATAGATTATTTTGAGGAGCATAATACGGCCTATATGGTCATGGAGTTTGTAGAAGGAAAAACACTTAAAGAAAAGGTAACCGAAAAAGGGTCTTTAACCGAGCAACAAGCTGTAAAGTATATGCGGCAAATTACAAAAGGACTCCATGAGATTCATAAGCTTCAAATCATACATCGTGATATTAAACCAGATAATATCATTATCAACACAAAAGATGAAGCAGTTCTTATAGATTTTGGTACCGCAAAGGGATTTATTTCAGAAAAGAGTGCTACTCATTCAATGATTTTCACCCCTAACTATGCCTCTCCCGAGCAGTATAGCCAGCGAACAAAGATTGGACCTTACACAGATATTTTTGCATTAGGAGGTACTTTTTATTATTGTCTTACAGGAAATGCACCCAATTCTATTCACGATAGAGAAAAAGGAGAACGCATTAAAATTCCTGGAATATCAATTCCAGTTGAAAATCTGGTGAATAGCATGATGTTTTTAGAGACCACAAAAAGACTTCAGAATGCTAGAACATTACTGGAAGCACTAGATAGTTTACATCTTAAAAGTAATGGAAAGAGTTTTCAAACATACCATCAAACAAAGCAGCCCAAAAAGGATGCTACTTTCTACGAAAGAACAAAAGAATTAGAACAAAATCCGGTTAAAGGAAAAGCGATAAAACAACAAAAACCTAAGGGAAGGAGCTTTTTTAAAGGAATAGGAGCTGAAGTATCGTCTGCACGCTATTTTTTGGCACATCTATTTTTAGTAATAGCTTACTTTGTCTCTTTATTTGGTTCATTTGCTTTCACAAAAACAAACACTGGCGAAATACAGCTATATTCTGGTTGGAAGGTGATACAAAAAATAATTGTAATAGATTTCTATAATATAATACCTTCTTTAGCGCTTCTTGCAAGTTTTCTATTTCCGTTTTGTTTTTTACTACTTTATTCAAAAAGATTTAAAAAAATAATAACCATCATTGCGGTCATATACACATTTTATATTCTGGCTTTACCATTTGTGGTAACCTGGCACAAGGTAGAGTGGGGGGCATTATTGTCTTACATGCTAGTTTTAGGAATTGTTTTACTGTTTTTAGAAAAGATGTTCTCGTCGCTTGCAAAAAGGTTTACGCGCGGATTGATTAGAATGACCCTATTAACAAGTTTTCTATTTATACAAGTACACTTAATTAACCAAACTTCAGATACCTTACAAATAGCATGGTCTGGTATAAGTATTAATGACAACGTTTTTTTACAAAGTTCTTCAAATTCCAATTGGGACGTTCGTTCTATTACTTCCATTCCTAATGAAAATATCATTATCACCTCTGGTAGTTATATTACTCTGTTAGATGCACAAAAAGATTCTGTTAGGTGGAAAAATGAAGTAAGAGGTTCTATGCAGGCCTTTGCAAGCCCTGATAAAAAACAAGTAATTGCTTTGGATAGTGATAATTTGAATGATAAAAAACACACGCTTAAATTCCTAGATATTGCTAACGGTAAATTACTTGATGAAATTAATTTAGGCACTTATTTTATAAGAGCTATGGCACTTAGCACTGCACAAAATAGCATCGCACTTGGAGGTTTTGATAAGCGTATTTCCTTACTGGATATAAAAACGAAAAAAATCATTAAATCCTTCACTACAAAGAACCTTCATAACGTCTTAAGCCTTTCTTTTAATGCTAGTGGCGATACCTTAGTGAGCGGTCATACAAATCTATCTGGGAGCACCTTATATATGTGGGATGTTAAAACTGGGAAGGTTATTAAAGCATTCAACTTAAGCAAAAGTGTGTATGATGTAAAATATAGTCCAGATGGGAAGCTTTTAGCCGCTGCAACCAAAAAGGGCATCTACATCTTTGAGACTAAAACCGGGACGCTTCTAAGAAAACTGGAGGAAGAAGAAATCGGATTCCGTTCCATTGATTTTCATCCTACTAAACCATTATTAGCAAGTGCCGGACAAAAAGGCACGAACGATTTAAATCTTATTCATGTTTGGAACCCTTTAACTGGGAAAGTTATTAGGAGAATTGATAAATCTGGGACTGCGGTATTGTATGCATTGATTTTTAAAAATGAAGAAGAACTTGTTACCAGTAATTATAGAGGTGAAACCACCATATGGCAATTAAATATTTTTAAAAACTAAAAAAAAGATGACGTTTTCTCAATACGGTTATCCATTATAAACCGTATAACTTAAATACTTTTAAAGTGAAAAACAGAACAAGAAATGATACAGGTATGGGAAAACTCAAAATTGATAAAACGTTGATAGTCAATATTATTTATATTTAATTATAATTTATAGCATCTCTAGCAAAACCAACCAGATTATGAAAATTTCACATTACGAATGGGATCCTGAAAAAGATTTAATAGCCGAAGGCGGATTTGCCGAAGTTTTTAGAGCAAAAGATATCAATACGGCCAATCGTTGGGTAGCCCTTAAAATTTATAAAGAGGCGGTATCCAGAGGAACCTCGGGGAGTACCGGACAAAAAAAATACAGTTTAGAACAAGAATTTGCTAAGATAGATGGTCTTTCTCACACACATATTATTTCATATTATGGTTTGGAATATCTGGAACATGTAGATATGATGGGGAGAACCGTAAGCTATCCTGTTCTAGTAATGGAATATGCAGGAGAAGGTACTTTGTCTGATTTGATGGCGAAAGGTTTAGCACCAGAAGATACCAAGCGCATCATCATGGAGATGGTAAGTGCTATTGCCTATTTACATGAGCAAGGAGTAATTCACCGTGATTTAAAACCTGGAAATATCTTGTTCACCAAAGACAGAAATCTACGTTTGGTTTCTAAGGTGACAGATTTTGGTATCAGCAGAGACATCTTGAGTGATAAAACACTAGAACAGTCAATAACAGAAGGAGTAGGAACTTCGCATTATATGGCGCCTGAGCAATTTTTCAAGAAAAAATTTGGCCTCAATGGTGAGATAAGTGCCCGTACAGACTTATGGGCTTTGGGGATTATTCTGTATAAATTACTCACTGGGAAATTTCCATTTGGAGAAGCGCAAAAGGACTATGAGCTAATTCGTGAAGAAATCATTGAAAAGGAATTAGACCTTAATGAACTCCCGGAAGCCTATAAAGAAGTTGTTAATGGATGTCTTCAAAAAGAAGCTTCAAACCGTATAGGTAGCGCTTCAGAATTACTGCAAATGCTTCAAGGTAAAGAAGGGGTTGGAACTGTAGTTCCCACCGCTGTTGCAACAGATGAAAAAACTATTCTGCCTACAGATAGCGCTGCCTATCAAACTGGGAATAATCAAAAGCATGTAAGAGTATCTTCTCCTGAAAAAGGTAAAAAGACAACGTCTAAACTTCCATTAATAGTTGCGCTGTTTTTTGTGATTATTGTTGCGGGTGCAGGAGGTTTCTGGTGGAACAGAAATGCCAATATCAACAAATTATTATCAAATGCTGAGGAGTATTATAAAAAGGGAAATTTTGATGAGGCACATGCAGAATATTTAAAAGCTTCAGAATATGATTCGGGTAAAGCATACTATTTCCTTTCTTTAATGGCACAGCATGGAAGAGGTGTAGAACGTGATTATGAAAAAAGTATCACTTATGCAGACAAAGCTATTGCCGATGGGTATGATATGGCAGCATTCCATTTAGGCTGGATGCATATGTATGGGCAGGGTGTGCCTATAGATAGTATTAAGGCATTAAGCTATTTCAAACAATCGCTAGATCAGATTAAAGAGTTATCAGACACTGGTGAAGCAGAAGCTCAAAACCTTTATGGAATTATGGCTACCAGTGGCTACATTATTGATAAGGATGTTAAAATGGCTTTTGATCTAACTAAAAAAGCAGCATTGAAAGGGCATCCTTCTGCGATAAGTAATCTGGCCTATAAATATGAATATGGTCTAGGAGTAGACAAGAATTGTAAAGAGGCATTAGTCTGGTATGAAAAAGGAGCTGCCATTAAACAAGAACGCAGCATCAATGGTTTAGGACGTCTTTATTATTATGGGTGTGATGAAATTAAAAAAGATATGAGTAAATCTTTTGCATACTATAAAGAAGCGGCAGCAGAAGGTAGTATAGAAGCACAACATATGTTGGGATGGATTTATCAAAACGGATTAGAGGGAGCTACCAAAAAAGATCTGGATGAATCACTTTGGTGGTATAGAAAGGCGGCTGAGAATGATCATATTGCATCCATGAATAATTTAGGAACTATTTATGAAGGGAAAGAAAACTATGCAGAAGCTAAGATTTGGTATACAAAAGCAGCCAATAAAAACAATAAATATGGCGCTTATAATCTGGGAAGTTTAAAGTATTCTGGAAATGGAGAACCTGTAGATAAGGAAGGTTCTTTAAAATGGTTTTTAAAAGCTGCAGAGCAAGACCATAAAGCAGCTCAAGTACAAGCAGGTTATATTTATGGAAATGTATTAACCCCGGCAGACAATAAAAAGTCGGCTTACTGGTACGGTAGATCTGCTCATCTAGGATATGCAACTGGCCAATATAATTATGGGTATATGTTTGAAAATGGATTAGGCAATGAGAAAAACTTAGATAGTGCCTTTCACTGGTATTCAAAATCGGCAGCACAGCGCTATGAATCTGCAGAATATGCCTTGGGACGATTTCATTATTATGGAACTGTCGGTAAGAAGAAATATGATTTGGCAAGATCTTACTTCTTGAAATCTGCCAGTAAAGGGAATGCTTCGGCCCAATTTATGACCGCTTATATGATAGAAAATGGTCTTGGCGGTTCTAAAAGTAATTCTACTGCAAGAATATGGTATCAGAAAGCTGCAGATCAAAATCACGCAAGTGCATTAAATGAATTAGGCAGAATGTATGGTTCAGGTATTGGAGGTCCCAAAAACCAGCGTACTGCGTATACCCTTTTTGTTAAATCTGCAGATAAGAATAATGAGGTAGCCCAATACAATTTAGCCTACTATTATTACTATGGTAAAGGAGTATCAAGAAATCTTTCAAGATCAGAGTTCTGGTATAAAAAGTCTTGTAATAATGGTTATAAAACCGCCTGTCAACAACTTGAAGAAAAATTTTAGACCAGCGCACTATGATAAAATTATTCAAGCCAGCCATTTTACATGAAGTTGGTGGTAGAGAACATAATGAAGATGCCGTGTATCCTTCTAAACCTCAAGAAAATAATAAGATTTTTTTGGTTTGCGATGGTGTAGGGGGTCAAAAAAAAGGAGAGGTAGCCTCTTCACTTATCTGCAAATATTTTCCAGATTACTTTAAACAAAAGGATGCTGCACATATAGGTAATGATTTTTTAGAAGAAGGACTTAGGTATGTAGAAGGACTTTTGCATACTTATATCAATGAGTATCCCGAATGTTCTGGGATGGCAAGTACGCTTACCATTTTACTCCTGCTACCTGATTCCAATAAAGTGGTATTTGGCTGGGTAGGTGATAGTCGTATTTATCATATAAGAGATGGGGCTGTTCTTTATCAAACAAAAGATCATTCAGAAGTACAGAGTTTGATAGATATGGGAGAGATTTCTCAAGAAGAAGCTGCCAGTCACCCAAGAAAGAATGTAATAACACGGGCGGTGAATGGTAGAAGAGAAGCAAGGTTAGATCAAAAAATTATTGAAACTATTGAGCCCAATGATTTTTTTCTATTATGTACAGACGGTATTCTGGAGCATCTTGGAGCAAAAGAAATAAAAGATTGGTTTAAAGAATCAGCAACACCAGAAGCTATTAAAACACTGGTTTATGAGAATGCAAAAGGAAGAACAAAAGATAATTTCTCTATGTACCTTCTCAAGGTAAAAGAGATACAAACATTAGGTTACAAACATAAACTTCAAAGCGTTCTTAAAAAGTTAGGGATATAAAACAGGGATAGATAATTCTGTATGATTTAAAAAACAAGTAGCTTTATAAGGAATTATAATGAGTATGCTAGTTTAGTAATTAATGCACATTTAAAATAAAAAATGAACGATTCAAAGATTCATAATAAACCGCAAATACATTCAGCAATAGAAAATAAGTCTAAGGAGGTTGGCTTTACAATGCCTTCAGATCTTTATATTGGAACTTTGTTAAAGACATTGATGACCTCAAAGCCAAAAGGAAATTTTTTAGAGCTGGGCACGGGTATAGGCTTGTCTTTATCCTGGATGATTGAAGGAATGGATGCAGATTCAAAACTTATTACAGTTGACAATGACCCTAAACTAATTGCGATAGCGGAGCACTATTTTGGAACAGATCGCAGAGTCAAAATTATATGTAAAGATGGCACTGAATGGATAAAAAATTATGCTGGCGATGGTTTTGATTTGATATTTGCCGATGCCTGGCCCGGAAAATACAGTGAACTGGAAGAGGTTTTAGCGCTAGTGAAAATAGGAGGATTATACGTAATTGATGATATGCAAGCGCAAGCTAACTGGCCAGAGGGTCATCAACAGAAAGTAGACCAACTTGTTGTGTATCTAGAAAATAGAGACGACTTTAATTTAACTAAAATGAACTGGTCCACCGGAATTATCATAGCAGCTAAAAAACACGAAACAAAATATCAAATCTAATATAGATCAACGAGCATAAAAAGCGTACAAATTAAATAAATTGGATAAAAAAATAACTCCCGCATATATATTGATTGGAATATTTGCGGTCTTTTTTACATGGATTATTCATGAATTTGCGCACTGGGCAACTAGCGAATTGTATGGTTATAAAACCATTATGGAGCTTAATACAACATCTCTTGCCAACGGTGAGAATCCAACCAAAGGGCAGGAAGCTATAATTTCCGCTGCCGGACCACTAATCACCTTGCTGCAAGCATTCATTGCGTTTCTATGGCTAAAATATCGAAACTGGAATAAATACATATATCCGTTTTTATTTATCACATTTTACATGCGGTTTTTAGCCAGCATCATGAATTTTGTAAGCCTTAATGATGAAGGTAGAATAAGTGTATTTTTAGAAATAGGAACTTTTACGTTACCCATCATTATAAGCACCGTTTTATTTTATCTGGTCTACAGTACATCAAAAAAACATCATATTAATTGGAAATTTCAGCTAGCTACTATTTTCATTGTGATGGTTACGAGTTCGGTTTTGATTTTAGCAGATCAATATCTTTCATTAAGAATATTGTAACCATAAATGGGTTGTACAAAGACGCAGTTGGCATTTTAGTCCCTTACTGTGTTTCATTCGTTTCTAGCATTCCTATCTGTTTAGAAATTACAGCAATGTGTAAACTTTCCATTCCTTCATTAACGTCAGTTCGACGTAAATAAGAATTAAAATCGATTTCGAAATTGTCTTTTTCCGCAGTATAAAAAGGTTTTCTGTTAAGAATTTTCGCAACCTTGGAGAAATGTAAATTCATGAACTCCTTTACAGAAAATAGAACTTAGTGAACTAAAAAGTGTCTTTTCTTTTGGTTTCCCCGCGCCGCCTTGCTGCTTCACTAAAAACAGCTCCTAGCTGTTTTCTTTACGTTCGCCCCTGGACAAGCAAAGAAAATGAACGTAAGTAACCTGAGTTCGATGTAAAAAAAACTACTTTTTTTATGGATTTTTTTCTTTTCCGCAGTGTAGCAGGCCTTTTCCGTTAGAAATTTTTGAAGCCTTGGAAAAAATTTAGGAAAACGAATGCGGTTTTAGCCTTTTGGGCTAAAAACACCTCTGGAAAAGCGCACTTTCTTTTGTTTCGTTTTCTTTGTGCGAGCAAAGAAAATGAAAGTAATCATCTAAAAATAAGATTGTTAGATTAAAATAATTTAAAAATTTTGAAACTATATTTTATGCAGGTTATATTGAATTCACGTTAAGTAACTCATATGCAACAATTTTAATAAATAAAAGACCCTATTTAGGGTTAAAAATAAAACTGAAATTAGATCGAACTCACGTTCATTAAAAATAATAGGCATACTATTTGCCGTTTGGTTAGGAAAAATGGAAGCTTTCTTATCTTTAAGAAACTGTTTTTTAATAACTAAAGAGATGATTAAAAACTTTGTACTACCTGTTATTTTTGGCTTATTGAGTTTAACCCTAGTCGCTCAAGACAACTTTTATGAACAACTATCAAATGCTGCGGTACTGCTTACTCAAGATGAGGTGGTCTACGATGGTTCTTATTTTTCTTTGGCGTATCCAAATGGGGATGTTCCTGCAGGTAAAGGGGTGTGTACAGATGTAGTGATAAGAGCCTATAGAAAACTAGGTATCGATCTGCAAAAAGAAGTTCATGAGGATATGAAAGCTAATTTCGCAGCCTATCCTAAAAATTGGGGATTAAAAACTACAGATAAAAACATAGACCATAGAAGGGTTCCAAACTTGATGAAGTTTTTTGAACGCCATGGCAAAGTACTTCCTATAACTACCAATGCATCAGACTACAAACCAGGTGATATTGTTTCTTGGGATTTGGGGAGAGGTCTTACCCATATTGGAATTGTAGTAGACAGAAAATCAACTAGTAGTAACCAATATTTAATTGTCCATAATATTGGAGCCGGGCAAGTGTTGCAGGATTGCTTATTTGATTTTAAGATTACGGGACATTATACGTATGATAAGTCTTAAAAACATTGTTTTATGTAATTTTGCAAAAAAATAATACTAAATGAGTCTAACAAAGAACAAGATAGCAAGCATTATAGCTGGAGTGTTAGGGTTTGTAATCGCCTTTTTTTCGGTACAATACTTTACATCTTCTTCTAACATAAGTAAGCAAATGCAGGAGGCAGCGGCAGACCTTAATACTAAATTACCCATACAAACAGATGCAGCTTCTCGTTTAGATAGTGTAGCCGCTTTTGAAGATCATACCTACAGCTACTATTATACCTTGATAGATGTAGAAAAGGCAGCTGTAAATATGGATACAGTAAATAAATATGTAAAACCAGAGCTATTAAGAAATGCCAGAACCAATCCAGAGCTCAAGGGTTTTCGAGATCATAAAATTACACTTGATTATATTTATTATGACAAAAATGGAGCATATGTTACCAAAATTACCGTGACTCCTGAAAATTATGAGAACTTCTAAAACTCAAAAGGAGGACATATGCAATAATTAAAAACTACTTTCACTTAATAATTTTTAAAAAGGAGTAATGGTGTTTATTTCCAAAATTTTTGATCCCTAACGCTATAAGCATCTTTTAACACCGCTTCCAGCACCAAATGATCAATTTCTTCTAGACTTTGGTAACGAAGCGAGCGCATAACTTTTCGTCCGGCGGTAGTCATTTTATCTAAATGTTTGGTGAGATGTGCCGCATGCCAAAACCCAAGATCTACATAATCCTTAGTATGGTTTACATAACAAAAGGGTTTGTCTTGCAGGTAGTAAAAAGGAATTTTGTATTTAAATTTTAAAGTTACTTCTGGGATAGTACTTTCTATAACACTTTGAAGATGCATAAGCATGCTTCTATATGGTTCTGGTTTATGATGTATATAATTTTCTGCCGGATTCATAGTATAAATATATAGTTGTCCTATAAAAGAATTTTTTTAATTCATTTTTTAGTAAAGAGCACTAATTGAAAACTAAAAATACTTAATCTATTTTTAGATATTTATGGAAGTTTTAAAACTATTTTCTGATTTTTATCATTAAATAATATGACTCTACCATATTGGAATTGCTTTTTTTCTGTAGTTTTATGCGTACATTATTAATACACTGGATTATGAAAAAAAAGAATATTAAAAAATTAAAGTTGAATAAGGAGTCTATTTCTACTTTGAATCAACAAGAAATGAACAGAATTAAAGGCGCAAGTCTTTATTATTGTGATTCAGAAGGTTTAGGTTGCATGTTAGAAACCAAATGTGGAAATGGATTTTGCACAGGTAGTACAAAACCAAAACCGAATAATTCTCAGGATGATTACTCTTGTCAGTGCACAATTGCTTGATAAAGAGGAAAAATATCAGACTGAAAAACGAGCTGAGCTCGTTTTTTTTGTGTCAAAAAAAAGGGTATACTAGGTTATTTTAGGAGAATCGCGCCATTTTTTTATCAATAGAAACTATATTAGATAGTAATTTAGCTACTATGTTTACAGATTTCACTATTCTTGATATGGTTTTAGTATTGGGCGTAAGTCAAGGGCTCTTTTTGGCCATATCTTTAGTAGTGATACATAAAAGTAATCAGAGTGCCAATAGTGTACTTGCTTTTATCCTTTTAATAGCCGCCATTATGCTTTTTGGTCGCATAGCAGCATTTAGGGTACCTGCTTCTTTGGTTTGGCGGTACGGGATTTTTGCCGATACTATTATTTTTCTTTTTGGTCCTTTTGTCTATTTATATGTACGGAGGCTTGTTTACAAAGAAACGCCAGAATATCGCTTACCACTTTGGCATTATACGCCTGCTGTTTTGCATATAATCTTCTTTCTGGGGTCGCTTACATTTTCACTTGAAGAATTTCAGGTTAAATATGATGAAGGATGGTTAAAAAAGATTTTCTTTATCATTGAAGCGGGAGGTATTCTCTCGTTCTGGATCTATGGATTAGTGCTATTTTCATTCTTAGTCAACTACAAAAAAGACACTAAAAAAGTAGTCTCATTTATGCCACAAATGCTAAACTTTCTGTTTCTTTTTATAGTAGTTTGGCTTTGCATCAATCTTATTTGGATGGGTAGCTTTGTATCTCAACACTTCTTTCAAATAGAAATACCTTTTATAAATTATTCCACACTTTGGATGCTTATTCCCGTACTTATTTATCTGGTAGGTTTCTATAGTTTGCAGCAACCAGCGCTTTTTCGTATTGAAAACTTTCCAAAAGAAAATAAATCAGAGAGAGAACGTCTCAAACCAGAAGAGCGTGCATTGCTGTGCAAGCGTTTGGAATTTTATATGAAGAACGAAAAAATATTTAGGCAGCCCGATCTTACGCTTGCAGCATTGGCAAGAAAGCTAGATACTAGCACTAATAATCTTTCCTGGTTGCTAAACAAGGTCTATAAGTCTAACTTTTATGATTATATCAATGGTTATCGCGTAGCACAATTCGTAGAAGAATTAGAAAAGGGTACGCATGTAAATCACACCTTGCTAGCCATCGCTATGGATGCTGGCTTTAATTCTAAATCTACCTTTAATAAAGTTTTTAAAAGTCTAAAAGGCACCACACCAAGTATGTTTGTTAAGAATTATCGGATACAAAAGGTGTAATGGGGTACCCTAGGTCGATTTTTAATTTCATAATTCCGTATTTGGTGTAAACTTTAATACCATAAATTATGAAAACAACCCAATTACAAAAACCTCAATACTTAAGAACCTTATTATGGATACTTTTGTCTGCTGTATTCACCTCTTGTACAGATAATATTTCTACAGAAAGTATAGAAGAAGAAATCCTTACCCAGTTGCCAGAACCAGAGGTGACAGTAATAACCAAAGCGAATATTCAAGAGTTGAAGATTTCCTTTAATACTGTTTCCAGCTCCCAAATTACCCATTACAAACTCTTTTATGCAACTGAAGCCAGTAAAAACCTAGTTACACAAGAAACTGTTGCCGCTACAGCACCAGAACGGTTCGTGCAAATGAGTGCAAAGGAAGGCATAATGACTATTTCTTTAGACAATGACCTTTTAGATTTTCAAGGAAATAATATGTTAGAAAACACAAGGTATGTAGCCTTTGTAGCAGGGATAGATACGAATGAAAATATCCTAAGCCTCTCCAAAGCCTCTGCTTCTTTTGGAGGTGTGCATTGCCCAAGAAATGTAGTTACAACCTTGGTAAGTGGGATAGCGGGAGACGATGCAGTGTATGTAAATAGAAGGGGTGACATCTTTGTGTCTGAGTTTGGTACCTTTAGCAATACCACAGGTATGGGGTTAGGTACCCGAATTTTTAAGGTAACCCGTAGGGGAGCCGTAAGCATACAGGCAGAAGGCTATATGGCTCCAATGGGCAGTGTGATAGACCGCCGTGGTAACTTTTACTTTCTACATGCCAATGAAGGAATTTCTGGGGAGCTTATTAAAATTGCTCGTGATGGTACTACAACCAGTCTTGGGGAAATTGAAGGATGGCCCGCTGGTTTGGTGATTGACAAAAAAGACCGTATTTACGTATCCAATTTTATACTTCCCGTAGTGCATAGGGTAGCAACAGATGGCACCATTTCTGTGTTTGCAAATGATGCACGTCTTGCCGGATGCGTAGGGATAGATTTAGACAAACAAGGCAATCTTATCACCGCCAATTATCTCAATGCAGATATTCTTAAAATAGATAGGGAAGCCCAAGTATCTTTAATCACTACCATTCCCAATACCATTCCCGGTTTTGGAATTGGATACATGACCGTGTTAGGTGATAATATTTACGCAACAGGTATAGGCACTAATTATATTTATAAAGTAAGTATGGATGGAAGCAGCAAAATTTTTGCAGGCACTGGAAATAACACCACCCAAGATGGGACATTGTTAGAAGCTAGCTTTTCCTTGCCAAATGGCATCGCTGCAGATAAGCGAAGACGTGTTTTATACATCTCGCAATACGGAGAAAAAGCCATACGTAAAATCCAGCTTTAGCACATTTAATCACTAAATGAGTTAACAGTCTACTAGTATTAACCATTTTATCTAGGTACAGCTGCCATAAGGCAGCTGTATGTTTTTAGAATAAGGAGGTATTGGTTTATGCAAAATGTAGTTTTACTGTCTATATATTATTTTGAATAAAGAGTATTTTTATAATAGACAAACACCTAGAATGTGTATAGCTATATGGAATGTTAACAGAGTACACATTAACATTAGATGCTAAAGAAAAAATAAATTTAGAAATCTATAGAAAGGAATATTTTTACAGGTTGTAACGTAAGTTTAATAATTTATTTTTTGTAAGTTTATATCCATTATAAGGTTCATTGAATCAAAAATTAATTTAAGTGGTGTTTTTAATTCAACCTATAGTACCTTAAAATTTATGCTACCAAAATAATAGAATTGCTTTATAGCGATTACTAAATCTATTAAATAAACTGTAGCATGAAATCAATACTTAAAATCTTATTTCTATTTTTCCTTTTTTCCTTTTTTGCATGCTCTAATGATGATGATGCATTGATTATTGATAGTAATCTTCTTAAAATCAAGAATATTGCACATATATCTACAAGAGATACGATTCAGGAAAATTTTTATTACAATGAAGAGGGTTTACTATTAGCCATTGAAAATTTTAGGAGCGGACGTGGTACTATTTTGTTGAAGTATGCCAACGAAAGATTTGCAAAATATGGTTGCATGGATATTACCTACGACTCCTTGGGGCGAATTGAAAAAGAAGAATGTATTTCAAGTTATGAAATGTTGTTAATTAAGAAAAAGGACTACCAATATAACAGCGACGGGAAAATTTCAAATATAAAAGATTTTTTTTCAGAAGAATTCCTTGCCCTTCTTTCTGACGATCAACTTTCGTCTTATAAGCAACAGGAGTACTTTTTATATTGGGAGAATAATAATGTAAAAAAGGTGAAATATTATTTAAATGGAGCTTTCTACTCAGAACATACTTATGAGTATGATAATTCAATAAACTATAAGTCAGGCATTCCTATATCTTTAAAAATAGGTGCTGAGTTAAGCGAGAATAACGTCATTTCAACTAGTACAACATACGCCGATGGAGGTTTAGATCCGTTTTGTTTTACTTGTCCGAGTATTCTGGAATATGATGAGCAAGGGCGTATATTTAAAATAACAGAACCCAATGAGGGATTTGGAGGAGCAGACCCAAGAATAAAGCTAATAACCTATGCCAACTAAATTGTCTTTAGTCAATTTTTTAATTGATTTAAATAAACAGATTTTAATTATTAAAAATAGCATCACCATCTTTAAAAAGTAAGGTTTGCTAAAAATAAGTAAATAATTACCAGGTTCACATAAGAACATGTTACCACAAATATAAAACTACCTAACCATATCATATTTAATCCATTAAACATACCGTAGTATGAAGTCAATAATCAGTACCTCATTTATCCTAATTCTTTTTTTCTTTTTTGGATGTTCAAAAGATGACAATACAACCAGCCTTAGTACAAACCTTCCTAAACTCAAGAATATTGTACATATTTCCCCAAGAGATACGGTTCATGAGAGTTTTTATTACAATGAAGAAGGCATACTTCAGATTATTGAAAACTTTCAGGGCAGACCACATTATGGTATACATATATTAGAATATTCCAATAAAAGGTTGGGAAGATATGGTAGCAACTACATTAGCTACAATTCCTTAGGACAAATTCAAAACATCCAATATTTTATAAATTATAATAATCCTGAAAGGCTATTAATATCAACAAAGAAATATCAGTATTATAGTGACGGAAAAATTTCAGGTATAAAACAGTTTTATTCAGATGAATACCTTGCGTTAATTCCGCAAGATGAACGCCCATCTAATGAAGAAGAGGAATTTCTTTATTACTGGGAGAATAATAATATAAAAAAGATGGAATATCATTTAAATGGAGCTTTCTATTCAGAACATACTTATAAGTATGATAATTCTATAAATTACAAAGTAAGTTTTCCTATATCTTTAAAAATAGGTGCTGAGCTAAGCGAGAATAACGTTATTTCAACTAGTACAAGATTTGCTAATGGAGGTATAGACCCAATTTGTTTTAAGTGTCCTAGTATTCTGGAATATGATGAGCAAGGGCGTGTATTTAAAATAACAGAACCCAATGAGGGATTTGGAGGACCGTACCCAGAAATAAAAATAATAACCTATAAGGACTAGTATTCCCTTAGTCCAATACCAATTTCCGTAACATTCTCAAAAGATGTACTCGGAAGTATTTAACCTGAGTTCGATGTAAAAAGAACTACTTTTTCTATGGATTTTTTTCTTTTCCCCACGCCGCCCGGCTGCTTCACTAAAAACAGCTACTAGCTGTTTTCTTTGCGTTCGCCCCTGTGCGATCAAACAAAATGAAAGTAATAATCTAAAAATAAGATTGTTAGATCAAAATAGTGTAAAATTTTTGAGATTATATTTTATGGAGGTTATATCAAACTCACGTTATTTAGGTGTCGACTCTGTTGTCTTCATAAACTTTCTGAAACAGAACTTAAAACCTACCCCCGCATTAATAACTTACTTATGAGTAAGCACCCAAAGCTCAACTTCTTCTGAAGAGCGCCAATGTTGATCTCTCTTTGTTTTTTCGGAAGCAGCTTTAACAGTTTTTTTTATACACTTTTCTAATTGAAATCGCTCGCCCGTGGCTAGCTCTTTCTCTATAGGATGGTCTTTTGTCAACTGAGTAATTTGAGCTAAATTTGAGAATAAAATCACGAGCTTTCCGTCTGTTAAGAGCCTTTTTTTTGCAGCAATAAAAAAATCAGGAAATAGATTTTTAGGATAATAAATAGCTTTATCGTTACCATCCAGATCTTGCACGTCAGGGAGCCAAGGCGGATTAAAAACAATCAATTCGGTTTGCTTGTCCCACTTACCAAAGAGAGCCCCTAAATCCACTTCTATTTTTCTAGACAACTTGGTGTCTGCCATAAACTCTGTAAGTCCAACAATTGCATTAGGATTTGTGTCTGTGCCAAAAACCTTTTGAAAACCATACTTTATCATTTGAAAAGAAAGTATGCCACTCCCGCACCCCACATCTATAGCCGTTTTTTTTGGACCTTCATAACGTTTTAACCAATTGTCAAAAAGTTTTAAATGATCATACCGTGTAGGGAAATAAGTACCATAATAGGGATGTATTTTATTTCGCAATACAGGAATGGAAATCCCATTTTGATACCACTGCCAAGCACTATTGAGCCCTTGAACTTGAGGGAAAGATAATAGGAAATTGTTGGTTTCTGGATAAAGCTTCTTGAACCAACCAATAGTAGGTGCTTTTTTCACGTTTAATTCATGTGCCACAATTTCTAATAGAATAAGGTTTGAGAGTTTATGATATGCAGACCGATACGCTCTTTGCTCCTGAAAAGATTGGTTGGACATCTTTCTTTTTAAGTGTTTCTTTAATTCCTTAAGAAGTAACAACCCATTACTATAAAATGCCGTTATTAATATAGGCTTACCCGCTTCCAATAGTTTAATGGCAAAGGTAACATCTGTGGAACGATCAAATAATTCTAAGGGTTTTCCAGACACAAAAGGTACTGGTTTGTTTATAACAATATCTGTAGTCATCTATTAGTTTTGTTTTCACATAAAGAGAAAGAATCTAGCCTACTAATTCTTATAGCTTGCTAGTTCATAAAAATGCCATAAAATCAACCTTTTTGGGTGACTAACTCTTTTATGGCATGTGGATAGGCTGCATTGCGATGCTGGAATTTAAGAATATGGTCTTTTACAATGACACCTCTATTTATATTTATAGCATTTTTAATAGTCTTATTCTTATTCCAACTTTCACGACCTGCTATTACAGAGGGCACATATACTAGTAATGCGGCAGAAATAGATCTGGAAGCACTTTCCCAAAAATAACTTGGCGTATGATCTACCGCATAATAATCAATGTGATCTATTTCTAGTATCGGATTTTTAAAAGTAGTAGGTTTGGCAAAATAAAATCCCATGCCTTCATCACAACTTACATCTACAATTAAACTACCCGGTTTAAGCATAGATTTTTCATCTTCTTTTACATAATCAATTGGGTCATTTGTATCTTGATATGTTCCATTAATAATGATTTCAGATTCATTTATTAAATCTAATAATGGGCGTTCTGAACCATCATGTTCAACAACAATCAATCTAGGTTCATTCTCATTTCCTTTTCTTACCCGTACATAGTGTACATTTAAAACTTCTTCCCTTACCTCGTGATCTGGTCTTTGAATACAAATGGTGATGTCTCTAAAACCATGCGCTTTTAAGGCATAAATAGCACCTCTGCTTACAGCGCCAAAACTAAAAATAATTACCTTTCGTTGGTTTCCATAATGTCCATCTATTCCCTTTAATTGAAGTGCGTGTATAACTGCGCTATATCCTGCCATTTCATTATTCTTATAGAAGGTATGTCTTCCCATTTGTCCGTTAGGATGCCAGACATACATGTCTTCAAAAGCAATTAAAGTTAACCTTTTATTGATCGCTGTTTGTGTAATTTCCATTTGTTGAGCACAATGTGGATAGCCCCAAATAATGCCGCCCTCTTTTAGCGCTTCTAAATCTGACAGAACAGGCTTGGCAATAATTACGGAGCCAATGTTAGATAAGATCTCACTTCGTGAAGCCATACCTCCGGTTAAAGCACTTATTTCTTCATCTTTGATGTTAAAAGGTGCTCCATAGCCTTTCTCAAAAATAAGTTGTCTGCGAATAGGCTCTGGAAGTCTTTTTAAATGTGCTGGATGAATAGGCACGCGCCTTTCATCTTCTTTTTTTGAAGTTCCAATAACCCCCATTTGTAAAAGATTCATATTATTTTGAATTGAAACGAGTTGCGGAGTAATGACGTTAGCAAAACGCAAGATTAAATCGTTAATAGATACTTACTAGCAATCAGGCATTAAGTTGGCCACTAGAGTTTTATCAATCAAAAAAAGGGCTTAGAAAGGAAAGCCTCAGCAATTCGCTAAAGGTATGCGAAGGGATAAATAATACTACTACAAAGATACTTTTTTAAAATCCATTATTAAGAATAATACATAAGCAATCCAGATGGCCCCTTTTTTGTAGGATGTAAAGTGTGAAAACCATAATTTCTTATCAAAATAGAAAAGAGAGTGTCTACGAGTTACTTTTGACTAAATTTTGAGTGTACTCTATGCATTTCTTACGAAAAAATTAATGAATCTTATTTAACAGATAAGTTTATAATTTATTTTCTAGGTTTAAAACATCTGTTTAAACAATAGATTTTGTCACATCGAGCTTCGTTTATTTAGTTTGATTTTATTCAAAAACCATCAATTTTAGTTAAATTGTAGGAATAATAGGAATAAATAACTTTTTAGATGGAAAAAGCACGGAAATCAAAATAGCAAATATGCATGCCAATAAATCACAAGAAAACAAAGACCAATTAACTTCTAATGTCTTTCCTAAACATAAATTCTCTGCAGATCAGCCTTCATTTCAATTTCAAGATCATGGGGTACATGCAGTTACTCAAAGAAAACTTCAAGAGTTAGCTGATAAAAGTATGCAAACGAATCAATTAAAAAGTATACAGGAAACGGCTAACGGCCGTCTTTTCCAACAACAAGCACTCACTAGCCAAATGAAAGCTAAGGTGCATGTCAATGATAAACCTACTTTGGAGAAAGAAGCAGATGTTATGGGAGCAAAAGCAGCCACCTTAATTCAATCAAAAAGCAGTGAATTAACTTCTTCTCCTCTTAATACAGCAACAGATAAACAACCCTTACAACGTAAAATTAAAATTGTTAATGGAGCAACCTATACAGATGGAGCAGAACTTCCTGAGGAAGTAGTCAATAAAGAATCACTTGCCGGAGTATTGGGAAATGCGGGGGTTTTTGAGCTAAAATCAATACCTGATTTAGCAAAATTGGCTAATAATGAAAAAGTAGATGTTTTAACACCTGCCAAACATGTTATTGGTGAAAAACATACAGATAGTAAGTTTAATGAGATAGTTGCTGCATGGCCAGGGGTTTCACATATGGGAGAAGGTCAATATATGATTCATGAAACCGACTTGAATCTTCCTGCCCCGCCAAAACCTGTAACGGCACAAAATACGCTAGATGTTAATATGAATTCTCAGGGTTCGGCAATGTTGCCTTTAGAAAACTTTCATACAGCTGCTTATGCCAGATTGGTAGCGTATCTCGTAATTGTAAATTCTCAACAGCACGAAAAATCAGACAATTCTACACGATATATAAAAAGCAGAGCCCAAGACCTATTGAATGCAGTAAGGGCATATACCAATGTGGGCGTAGGAGCATTTCTTAGAGCAAAAGAAGATGAAAAATTTTATCATATTTGGACTCCTTACAAAAGAAATATTGAAAAGTACTATGGAAATATCTTTAACCAACTGCAAACTGCCAATGATAAAGCAGCGACTTTAACTTTGGAAAACCTGGTAGGAGGTACGTTGAATCCTGATAACATTACAAGTAAGCAGCTTACAGAGATAAGAAAAATGATTAAGGGAATAATTCCTATGATTTCTATTATTTTAAAAGAATCGGTAAAAGGAGAGGATACCCAACCAGATGTAAATACAGAATCTGCAAAAATAGATACGCATGTAAAAAACCAAGGAGATGGTCTTAGAGGAAAAGATATGCAGACTTCTCTTGACGTAGTTAACCCTTTAAGGGAGGTCTATATGAAAAAGCAAATAGCTACCTTAGCAATGCCAGGGTTGGTAAAAGTAGGCGATGCGCATTTAGCTGGTTTAATTAAAATTGGTGTGCCAAATGCTATTTACTATGCTGATTATAATAAATTTTATCAAGAAATTCAAAAACAGATTGGTGATCTTTAAAATTAATACATTTGAAGATATAAAAAACAAGTTGTCAAACAAATAACAATCAAAAATGAAATTAGGTGCTTTCTCCATTAGTCTTAGTGTTAAAAATATAAATGCTTCTAAAGAGTTTTATGAAAATCTTGGTTTTGAGGTTTTTGCAGGAGATATAGAACGCAAGTATTTAATCATGAAAAATGAAGATTCCTTAATAGGACTATTTGAAGGAATGTTTAAAAATAATATTTTAACGTTCAATCCAGGATGGGATTCAAATGCTAAAGAGTTAGATACTTTTGATGATATAAGAGAAATACAAAAGCAATTGTTAGCAAAAGGAGTAAAGCTGGATAATGAATTAGCAGATGGCAGCAAAGGTCCTGGTGGTTTTATGGTGGTAGATCCAGACGGCAATACTATTCTTATTGATCAACATGTATAGCTCAGTAAGTAATTTTGATACTTGATTTGCTCTATTAAGAATATTTAGATAAAAAATCTTTTTTGACAAACCGAGTTTTTAGGAAAGTATTTATACATCCTAAAAGACCAAGTAAATCTTAGTGTTTTATTAAATTTATTTGCGTATTCTTCAAATCATTTCGTTTCAAACCAGATACTTCATATTTTTACTCAAAAAGTGATAACACTTTACAAGTAGAATCTTAAAATTAATATCGTCTTTAAGTACCACATATTACTTTAAGTTTCATGATAAAGGGTATAACCTATAAATTTATATAGAAGTTAAGTAATATCCTAAATGAGAAAAATAATAGCAATACTCTTTATATTCAGTGTGTTTTCTTGTAGTTCTGAAGAGCCGGAGTACAGATTGATAAAAGAAACATCACAAAGAAATCCATTTATAGTGCATTCATTTCCTGCGTTTAAAGGATATTTTTATGAGGGATCTGATAAAAACTTTCACTACTTTATTGAAAAATGGAAGTTTCAACGAGACGGTTATTTCAAAATCCGTACAGATGATCTAATGATTAATGAAGCATTTATGTACGGTGATAGACAAGTGAAGGTTGATCCGTTTCAATCAACGCATACCATTGAATTTGGATATACCCAGACGTACAGGCTGTACTATACCAGTGAAAACTAATATTTCTTCTTTTAGTTGTAAGAATTCATTAAATCTAGCCTTTTTTCCTACGTATTAATACGGTAATTTTCTGATTTTTAAGGATTAAAACATTTTTTTAGGTAAATTTAAATACCACTGTTTAGCCTATAAACTATAGGAGTAATCGTTTCCTGAAATTTAGGAGTTGTATGGTGAATTTTAAGAATAGAAAATTAATCTAATTGCTTAGATCGTTATGAGTATTACCAAAATTGATAGTTTATTAATTGACAATCCAGATGGAAGTTTGAGAAATTTGGAACTGTGGTGGGGAGATGTTTCTAATATCACAGCTACTAATTCAACAGATTTTTTAGCGGTGTCTCTCTTGCCAAAGAGCACAACTTTTTGTGCCAATTCGGTGGGGGGTGCTTTACAGGCAAGAGGTTTACATATTGGATCCTTAGGTATAGATAAAGATTATACGCCGTCAATGCCTATTTCAATTTCCAAAAGTATCTCTAGTATTCCAGGAATAGCTTATAAACGAATCCTTTTTTTTCAACCTGAAATCTCAGGAATGACAACTGCACAGGCAGCACCATATCAGTGTGATTTTATTTTTAGAGCTTTAGACTGTTTTCAAAAAGGTGCTGCTACTTCTGTTACCTTGCCATTAGTAAGTTGTGGTACCTTAACCGGAGCCGGACAAGCAAATCCATCTACAATATTGCGAATGCTTTTTCACTCGGCCTGTAAATGGGGAGGTAAAGCAGATTTTCGACTTCATACGGTTAGAATAGTAATTCATTCAAATAATGCAACCTTGGCTAAAGAGTTTGCAGAAATGAAAAGTAATTATTTGAATTTATTAAATAACACGGCATACCCAGTAATGCCCAATAGTTACGGAGCGCCTTATAGTTATTATGCCGATAATACAAATACTTGGATTTCCATTAACAAAGGTAGTGGTTGGCCAAATAAAATGTCGGATGCACAAGTATTTGGAATCCACATGTATACTACCAGTTATTTTCATGCAATGAATGATAATTTGAGAAAAATAGATAAAAAACTACCATCACCAGGTGGTATAGGCTATACAGATGTAAATAACCCATATTTTAAACAACTACAACCTTTACTAGCTGTAACAAGTGCAGGACTTTTAAACCTTCCTCCATTTAGTGGAAATACATACAGAGGAATTAATAGACCTTTATGGAACCCCTTTAAGATGGGTAGCACTTTACGGATTTTATCTTATATGAGTAGCTCATCGCCCATAACACCGGTAACTAAAGCCCATGATGTAATCATTACCAGCATATCTGTTAACTCAAGGGATATTCATTACTATTCAAAAAATCCTCCAGAAAAAGAACATACTTATGATTATGGTACGCAAGAGAAAGTAAATAGCGCATTACCAGTAAGTATGCCATCTCAAATTGGTGTGAATGAAATTGATCATCATTATTGTAAATAATTGAATTAACAATTATATCATGAAAGAAATAAATTCTCAAACTATAACACAAGTAATTAATTCATATAATGAACTCTCAGAAGAAGCAAAGGCAGGACGTGAGCCGGAAGAATACCCCAGCCCGCATCCAGACTTACATCCATTCTTAGGAATGTTGGAACACTCTGGTTTCACAGAAGTATTTGACTGGGGTACTTGGATTGAATCTATAGGGGTAGACAACTTAAATAGTACTGATTATTTGGAAAAAGCAAATCTAGAAACCTTACGAAAATTAATGTCTGCACATTTGCGTATGGAAAGATTTTATGCTGGGCATATTCAAAAATTATTTACTTCAAATTATATGAATAAATTTTTCCAGAGACTTGAGACTTTTCAAAACTATAAATAATTAGATCATCTTAAATTAATTGTTCTTGCCATTTATTTTTCTCATTGATAGTATAAATAAAGACATTTTTTGCATTTAATTTTTGAAGGATTCTATAAGAAATAATAAGATTTAACGTTTTATCTTAGTAAGCTTTTAAATAAGATTAATATCGTTATTTAAGATTATAAAGAATTATAATACTTACCTAAATAAAAGGCTTTACATACCCATTTAACTTCTAAAAAATTCATACTTTAAAATTGAGCATTTTAATTCCTAATTTTTTTGATTTTTTTAGAAAAAAAATGTTAAAATTTCAATTTAACAAAGCTTAAGGCAAAATTAAATAACATTAACTATTTGTTTTTCAAATAGTTAATGTTATTTAAAATTATTTTAACGCTGTTTTCCTAGAAGATACTTCAGATTAAGTCGCTATGTATGTAGGTGACTACTTCGCGCCTATATCAGTTTAATGATATGAAAGGATTACAAAGTGTTGTTTTAATCTCCAAACCCAGTCGTGACGGGTATTCTTCCCTTAGGGGTAAACATATTTAGGAAGCACTTAATTAGTAACACGATGTTAAAAATTCATCGAATAGAATACTAATTTGATTTTAAATATAAATAGATATGAGAGTTGAAGAAAAAAATAAAGTAATCAAACGTGCATTAGATGTTTTTAAGATAAAGGGAACCCCTACTTTGAAAGAACGAGAACGGATGCTACTCTTTTCCAATATTAAAAACTTAAAGGACGCACCAGAGTATAAGATAAACCTAATAGCAAAACTTCTTGGCGAACCAGGAACTCCTATTTCTCCGGATAAAAAGACAAAAGCTTTTGCAGCCATCTTATCACCTAATATAACAATTGATAATCCAGAACAAGTTGAAAGTTCTAAACTAAATAAAAATACACTTAAAAATATCCAAAAAATTGTAGAGAATAACTATGAATTGGCAGAGTATGGCGAACAGTTTGGTATTAGTTTGGCAATATCTTCAGAAGAGAGAGACATGCTTAAAAGATTACAAAATCCAGCCGATTTACGTGATGTGAATCCTCATTTGTTAAATAAATTAGCTGCATTAATTCGTCTTGAGGAAAAAATAGTAAATGTTTTACAAGCTGTAGATAAAGTTAAACCTTGGGATCAGGAACATGATGATCAAATAGAAGTAGCTGGAGTCGAAGTTTCTGATGCACTGGATTTAAAAGAGTTTACAGTAATTAGAGGCCCAGGAAGAGAAGATGAAAAAGAAGAAGAAGCTTCTCTTGGTTTTCCAGACTTGCCAGGACAAACGGAAGATTTACCCGAGCTAGAAGAAATAGGAGAAGATCAATCCGTAAACTCAGAGACCTCTACAACAGCCGTAGAAGAAGAGATACCTACTAGTTGGTCTGGTAGAATTAAACATTTGTTTGGTATTAAAGAAGATAGAGATATTGCAAGAGCAGTTTTAGAAAGACAAAACCCAGGAAAGCCAGATTTTGTAAATTCAGAATTACGTAGATATATAGAACGAGAAGAAATTATTAACGCATTAGTTCATGAAGATATTCATGGGGCAAGAGCATTTAATATAGAGTTAGAGATTCCAGACCTTATTTATCAGAATCAATTAAAAGAATTTTTTAGCAGAGTATTACAACAGTATTCTAATTTTAGTGGGCAATCTTTAATAGACGCATATGCTAACAACCCTAAAGGATGGGTAGATTCTGATTCTATTAGAGCAAGATTGGTAATTATAGAAGCAGATAATAATATTGATAAAATTGCTAAAGCTGTATTAGAAGCAAGCCCTTTAGAACGTATTGTTATTGCAGGCCTAGATGAAGCCAAACAAGAAGTACTTAAAGGAGAATTAATAAGACAATGGGAAGCTAGAATTACTACGTTAGATCCAGAAGGATCTATAGGCTATGAAGCCAAACTAAGAGAAGCACTTGAGTTGGGTAATGAGCCAAATATTACCGATGCAATGGCGCATGCCAGTGTGAAAACGCTTATGGGACCACATGCCTTTGTAGATACAAAAGATATTTCTTTTGAAAATATGCAGAGAGGGCTTGACACCACATTTAGCACCAAGATTGACGAAATTCTTTTGTATGGAAAAGATGAGGGGCTGGCGAATGAATTACCAGTTTTAACGAAAAAATCAGGAGCAGATCAATACTTGGCTGTTAGAGCAGAAGACTTTCTTGAGGGTGAGAACGTTTCTGAATATTGGACCGCCTCTCTCACAGGAGAAGATGCCTTAGAAAGACTTACCTCTGCAAAAGGGCCTAATGAAATTTTGAGTGAAGGAGGGCATACTGTAAACCCTACATTAAATACCTTTTTTGAAGAAAAAGGAAAAGATCATGGTTTGAAGGAAGAAGATGTATCGTATTTAAAAGATATGTTTTTGTCTAATAGTTTATATCCAAATAACCTGAGTCCAAAGTTATATGCCAGTACCATCACGAAGGCACAGTCTGGTATCAACGGAAAAGGTGCGGTTGCGGTTGGTGAAGCATTGCCATGGGGGGTTGTAGGACGAATTATTGCAACCGCACAAGGAGCTCGTTTTGCAGTAAATGCGACCATGTTTGATACCGCCAATGATATCAACCAGGAGGAGCAAGAAAAAATGCTCACCTATAAAGGAATGTTTAACGATTTACTACTCCATTATTCAAAAGATAAAAGTTTAAACAAGCAAGAAGTATATGAAAAGGCAGCAGAAGATGTTTTTACAGCATATAAAACCATTGAATCAGATAAAAATATAATAGAACATAATAATGATGCAGAAACCTTAAGGTTAAGTTCTTTTATACATGCAAATAGAACAAATGTTAAAAATGAACGAGGCATAAACTTAATAAAACCGCAACCACTGAGTTTTGCATATGGCGTGGTTGCTACAGGAGTAGGTATTGCATTAGCAGTCACAGGAACAGCGGTCTCCATTGCTTTTCCAATTCTAGGTGCAGCTGTGTTTGTAGGTTTTGCAGCAACCCTTACAGCTTCTTTATTGTATCAGAGGTCTGCGAATGCGGTACACTTATCAAGATGGCATAGATTGTCTGCAAGGGCACGTACTTCTAAAAAAAACGCACAAGATGTAAGACAGAAGGAAGCAGATAAGTTCAAGCATAGTATAGAGAATGGGAAGGCACAAACACAGTCTCAAACACAAGATTTAAATTTGGGTAGAGAACAAGACCTTTCAAATGCTTCAGGTATAAATACTTCCGAAACTAAAAAGACAGAAAAGAAACGAAGTATATTTCAAAGACGCGGTTCAGCAAAAAAAGCCGCTCCCGGAAGAAAACGTTCACAATCATTTTAATTAAATAAGAGTAAGTATTAAGGAAAATTAAAAGCGGTTATTTGATAGATAGCCGCTTTTCATTTTTTTTAAGCCTTTCTTCTTTGAAAAGCTTAACTATCAAAAATAACTTTTTAAAAATTTCCAATTTTTAATTAATAATAAAGGAGCCTCTATTTTTTCCATCACTTTTGCGGTATTTTCAAATTTTGTTCTCACTTTGAGCATGATTTTTTTATCTATATGGGCTTTATTTTTTTTCAAAAACACATATGTCATTGGATCTTCTATTTTGTAAGTTTTCTGCAATTCGATGAAGCTCTGTTCAATGTTAGGAGATCTTATAATTTGTGACAGTGGTGACTAAAGAAGATATTTCTTTAATTCTAAGAATTAGAACCAATTGTATATTTAGCGGTTGTATAATAATAAACCAGTATCTAGTAATTTTAACGAAAAATAATATGGAAAAAATCCATTATATTGGAAATATTCCATAATTTTGTATCAATTCCAAGAGATAAATGAATAAAACAGTATTACATCTGGATTTAGATACATTTTATGTATCGGTGGAACGGCTCATAGATAGTCGTCTTAAAAGTCGCCCTTTATTAGTAGGGGGTACCAGTAGGAGAGGTGTAGTAGCGGCTTGTAGTTATGAAACTCGCAGTTTTGGAGTGCACTCGGGAATGCCCATGAAAATGGCAAGAGAACTATGCCCAGAAGCTGTGGTCATTAAAGGAAATGCAGGTACATATAGCAAGTATTCAGATGAGGTAACCGAAATTATAAAAGAGAAGGTGCCTCTATTTGAAAAGTCTAGTGTAGACGAGTTTTACGCAGACCTCACAGGTATGGACCGTTTTTTTGGTTGTTACCAATATGCTTCAGAATTGCGTAGTACTATTATAAAGGAAACAGGACTGCCAATTTCTTGTGGTCTTTCAGTGAATAAAGTAGTATCAAAAGTAGCTACTAATGAAGCCAAGCCTAATAATAAGTTAAAAATTGATTGTGGCTATGAAAAGCCATTTTTAGCACCTTTATCTATCAATAAAATCCCAATGGTTGGGAATAAAACATATCAGATTTTAAGAAATCTCGGTTTACGCCAGATAAAGACTATTCAAGAAATGCCTCCGGAGATGATGCATAATGTATTAGGAGTTAACGGACTCACCATCTGGGAGCGAGCCAATGGAATTGATAATACACCAATAATCCCTTTTCATGAAAGAAAATCAATTTCTACTGAGCGAACCTTTACTAAAGATACTACAGATGTAGTAAAACTAAAGGGGATTTTGCTGGCAATGACTGAGAATTTGGCGTATCAACTGCGAAGAGGCAATAAGCTTACCGCATGTGTAGCGGTAAAGATTAGGTATTCTGATTTTAATACGTATAGCAAACAACTTAAGATTCCTTATACCAGTGCAGATCATGTATTGATACCTAAAATTATAGAGTTATTTAATTCCCTATACAATCAACGGCTGTTGGTACGATTGATCGGAATCAAGTTCAGTCACCTAGTAGGAGGGAATTATCAGATTAATCTTTTTGAAGATACAGAAGAAACGTTGAATTTATACTACGCATTAGATCGTATTAGAAACAGGTATGGAGAAAGAAGTATAATAAGGGCATCTGGTATGGAAGCAGCCACTATAGGGCGTATGCAAAACCCTTTTAATGGGCAACCTCCAGTAGTACTAGCACATAGAAAACAATAATTATTTTGATAACTAAAGAATTCTCAATAATAAATATAGAATACGAGTAAGCATTTTAGGAATGAAAGTACATATAATCTATTAAAATTTTCAATAACAAAATACCCAAATTGTTAGGTGCTAAGAAGAGTATGAATACAATATAAAAATATAAAGATAGAGTTAGTTAGTCAGGGAACAGTAGTGGTATCCGGTATAAAAGAAGTATATGTTCAGAAGGCAGAAATGAATAGATACTGATTTTAACGACTCAGGAATGTCAACCAGAGTGCTATCGGATACCCGTCTGTAACCATATTACTTAAATAAATCTAAGGAGTGAATGATAGCTTGGATTTAAATAAGTAGCAAATTAAAAATTAATACCAAAAACCATATATGTATCTCAATTGCCATACCTATTATAGCATGCGTTATGGCACTTTCTCTGAAATAGCGTTGCTAGACCTTGCTAAAGAATACCATATAACACAACTGGCACTTACGGATATTAATAATACATCTGCCTGCTTGAATTTTGTGCGTAAAGCTAAAGATTACGGAGTTAAACCTATTTTAGGAATAGATTTTAGAAATGGAGCAGATGCATGTTACGTAGGGATTGCAAAAAATAATGAAGGATATAAGGAACTCAACGATTTTTTATCTTCCCATCTGCATACAGAATCTCCTTTTTCAATTCATGCTCCTGAGTTTGAAAATGCTTATGTTATTTATCCTTTTGAAAAAGCCCAGCTTCATGAATTAGAGAATTTTAAACCTAATGAGTATGTCGGTATTTCCGTAGCGGCTCTTAGGAGGCTTCCATTCTCTTTATATGCCAAAATGAAAGACAAACTGGTGGTGCTACAACCTGTCACTTTTCGGAATAAAAGAGATTTCAATGCGCATCGTTTGCTAAGAGCTATTGACACTAACACATTACTCAGTAAATTACCAGAAAGTGAGCAAGCTTCTCCCGAAGACGTGATGTTTCCTATAGTAAATTTGGCACAAGCCTTCTCTGAATATAGCTTTATTCTTGAGAATACTCAAAAATTGATGAATTCTTGCACTATTGAATTTGATTTTTCGGTAGCACGAAAACCGCAGAATTTGCAAAGCTATACCGGAAGCAAAGAAGAGGATATTTTATTACTTGATAAATTATGTTGCGAAGGTTTGCCATACAGATATCCCAAAGGAGGAAAAGCAATTACTGACCGCCTTGAGAAAGAACTTGAACTCATTAAAACTATGGATTTTGTATCCTATTTTTTAATTAATTGGGATATTATTTCTTATGCAAGACAGCAAGGATATTTTTATGTTGGCAGGGGGAGTGGCGCCAACAGTATAGTAGCCTATTTGCTTCGCATTACAGATGTAGATCCTATTGAATTGGATTTGTATTTTGAAAGATTCATTAACCTTTACCGGGCAAATCCACCAGATTTTGATATTGATTTTTCATGGAGAGACAGGCAAGATATTACGCGCTATATTTTTGAGCGTTTTAAACATGTAGCTTTGTTAGGTACGTATGTTACGTTTCAATATCGGGGAGTAGTACGTGAATTGGGAAAAGTATTTGGTCTTCCCAAAGAAGAAATTGATTTATTAGCTTCAGGAAATAGAAGTATTTCCAATTTAGATGAAGTTGCAGCTCTGGTGATCAAGTATGGAAAACTTATAGAAGGCTTTCCTAATTATATAAGTATTCATGCCGGGGGTATTTTAATAAGTGAAAAACCATTGCATTATTTTTCTGCAACAAATCTTCCCCCAAAAGGTTTTGCTACCACCCAATTTGATATGGTAATTGCTGAAGATATAGGCTTGTATAAGTTTGATATACTTGGGCAAAGAGGCCTAGCCAAAATAAAGGATGCTATGGAGATTATTGCAGAAAATTGCCCAGATGCTCAAGTTTATGATATTCATGATATTCAGAAATTTAAGAAAGATCCTATTATCAATACAATTATAAAAACAGCTCAATGCATGGGCTGTTTTTATGTAGAATCACCAGCAATGCGCATGCTTCTTAAAAAGTTGGAAGTTGATAATTATTTGGCACTGGTAGCTGCAAGTTCAATTATTAGACCTGGTGTTGCCAAAAGTGGAATGATGCGGGAATATATTTTGCGGCACAGAGATCATAGCAGGATAGAGAAGGCACATCCGGTGATGTTAGAGATCATGCCCGAAACATATGGAGTCATGGTCTATCAGGAAGATGTGATTAAAGTAGCGCATTACTTTGCTGGTTTAACTCTTGGTGAAGCCGATGTTTTGCGAAGGGGGATGAGTGGCAAATTTAGGTCTCGTGAAGAATTTCAAAAAGTAAAGGAAAAATTTAAGACTAATTGCATAGAAAAGGGATATTCAGAAGAACTTATTGATGAGATTTGGCATCAGGTTGCGAGTTTTGCCGGATATGCCTTTGCCAAAGGACATTCAGCTTCCTATGCAGTTGAAAGTTATCAAACACTGTTTTTGAAGGCCTATTTCCCTTTGGAATATATGGTATCAGTATTAAATAATGGTGGTGGATTTTATAGTCCAGAGTTTTATATTCATGAAGCACGAATGCTTGGAGCAACCATAGAACAGCCCTGTATTAATAATAGTAAGAGTGCAAACACTATAAAAGGATCGGTAATCTATTTGGGTTTTGGATATTTGAAGGAATTAGAGGAACGAGTAATTGAACGGATTTTAAAAAATCGTATAGAAAAAGGTGTTTATAAAGGTCTGGAAGATTTTATAGAGCGTATATTAATTTCTACAGAGCAAATAAGTATTTTGATACGTATAGATGCTTTTCGTTTTACAGGTGTAGGTAAATATGAATTATTATGGCAGGCATATTCTAAATTAGCTTTGCAAAATAGAAAAGAACAGTATCCAAGGCTTTTTAATCCTCCTCAACGAAATTTTAAAATACCAAGGTTAAAAACAACGCAACTTGAAGGAGCATTTGATGAAATTGAACTGCTAGGCTTCCCGTTATGCAGTCCTTTTGAATTGTTGGAAGAAGCTCCTAAAAGTAGGGTTGGAACTAAAGATTTTGAGAAGTATCTCAATCGTTACATTGATATTTACGGATATCTAATTACCGTAAAAAATACAACCACTCATACAGGTAAACGAATGCACTTTGCAACTTTAGTAGATCAATACGGAATTGTTTTTGATACTGTTTTGTTTCCTCCGGTAGCTCAGAAGTATTTTTTCCGAGGCAAGGGAATCTATCGTTTTTATGGTAAAGTGGTAGAAGAGTTTGGCTTTTTGAGTATAGAAGTTCTTAAAATGCGCAAAGAAGCGTATATACAAGATCCCAGATATTCAGATGGTCGTATTTCTAAAATGAAAAATGTATTGAAATCTTCTTATAAATAAGGCAATGTATTAATTCTGCTCCTTAAGAGTTGTCCCATGAATGGGGCAATAATTCCATTTCCCATTAAGTTGTTTATTGTCTTCAAGGCATATCTTTGGCATGATTAAAGAACTCAAAGGTAAATCATAGGTAAAGACATCTTCTTTACCCAAGTTGATTGTAAAATCATCTTCACTTAAAGGATGAAACATATACTTATTACTAGAATTTTTAGAGTCAAACACAAAAAAGTGAAAGTTCTCACCAAAATTTCCCATCATATTGGAAAAAACAGGCTTTAGCATACTCAGCAAATTTGTGAGATCTGGCGACACCTGACTTTCTTTTAATGGTTTTCTGATATCTCCATCTATAGAGGTAATAAAAATATCATTTTCCAAAGCCTGTTGAGATTCATAAGTAACCCCACCAAAAACCCCCAATTTACCTTTAACAACCGCTACAAGTGTATATTCTTTAATAATATCAATCATAGCTTGTGCTTCACTATCACTCATAGATGAGTCATCTCTAAATGATAATTCCCAAAATTCTGTAGGGATCCACCAAACAATACCAATGGCGTCTCCTTCATTTGCTTCACTCTGGGTTTCATCAATAAGATCAGCTAGTTTTGCATCTGGATTACGTTTTGTAAGCGTTTGCGCTTGTATTGTAATTGCAATGAAAGCAAAGGAACACAAAAGAATTTTTTTGAGCATAGCTATTATTTGAAAGCTTGTTGTCCGGTAATATCATGTCCGGTAATTAGTAAGTGAATATCATGTGTACCTTCGTAGGTGATCACAGATTCCAGATTCATCATGTGCCTCATAATGCTATATTCACCCGTAATTCCCATACCACCTAGTACTTGTCTAGCTTCTCTAGCAATATTGATGGCCATCTCCACATTATTTCTTTTTGCCATTGAAATTTGAGCAGTTGTGGCACGTCCTTCTTCACGCAGCACTCCTAGTCTCCATGCCAATAATTGTGCTTTAGTAATTTCCGTAAGCATCTCTGCAAGTTTCTTCTGTTGTAACTGAGTAGCAGCTATTGGCTTGTCAAATTGAATACGCTCTTTTGCATAACGTAAAGCAGTATCATAGCAATCCATAGCAGCACCAATAGCACCCCAAGCAATCCCAAAACGGGCAGAATCCAAACAACTAAGTGGCGCACCGAGTCCGCTTTTTCCTGGAATAAGATTTTCTTTAGGAATTTTTACATTATCAAAAATAAGTTCACCAGTAGCAGATGCTCTTAAAGACCATTTGTTATGAGTTTCTGGAGTAGAGAAACCTTCCATGCCTCGTTCTACAATAAGTCCGTAAATTCTTCCTTCTTCATTTTTAGCCCATACCACTGCAATATCTGCAAAGGGTGCATTAGAGATCCATAGTTTAGCACCGTTTAACAGATAGTGGTCTCCCTTATCTTTAAAATTGGTAGTCATTCCACTAGGGTTAGAACCGTGATCTGGTTCTGTAAGGCCAAAGCATCCCATTAACTCACCAGATGCAAGCTTAGAAAGGTATTTTTTTCGTTGCTCTTCGGTACCATATTTCCAAATAGGATACATCACCAAAGAGGATTGTACAGAAGCAGTAGAACGAACGCCACTATCTCCACGTTCAATTTCCTGCATAATAAGACCGTAGCTTATTTGATCTAGTCCTGCACCTCCATATTCTTCAGGAATATAAGGTCCAAATGCTCCAATTTCAGCAAGTCCTTTAATAATTTGTTTAGGGAATTCTGCACGCTGTGCATAGTCTTCTATAATGGGTGAAACTTCTCGCTTAACCCATTGGCGGGCAGCATCTCTTACAAGCTTATGTTCTTCTGTAAAAATATCGTCAAGCAGATAATAATCAGGGGCTTCAAATAAATCAGGTCTCATTTACAACATTATTTTGATGTAAAGGTACTTAATGAAATATAACAAAACAAAACACTAAAGTTACATTTTTAAATAAAAGTCTTTTGTTAGTGTTATATATTCCGTCGTGTATTGATGCCGAGAAGTTTCTAAAATTAATTCTCTTTTAGCAAGGGTATGCGATTGAAAAGAGAAAGCGATCAGACTTCTCTTAATTTCTGAATTTATAGTGCCTTTTACGCGGGTTATTTTAAAAGGGAATAAGTGTTTTTCTTGTGCAAGCATTAAAATGCGATTTTCTTCTTTAAAAGGAATAATAATAGAAAATACACCTTCTTTTGATAATAAAGATGCAACGGCTTCTAATAATGTTTCCAGGGGTAAAGATTGATTTTGTCTTGCCAAATCTCTTGCGGTATTACCCGATGCGTAATTTTCAGAATAAAAAGGCGGATTGGACACAATTAAATCATAAGCATCTTCTATTTCTTCAACAAACTCTTGTAAAGATGCATGGTAACAGAAAAGTCGGTCATTCCAAGGTGAGGCTTCAAAATTTTCAACACATTGCTCATAAGCTTCTGGGTGTATTTCAACACCGTCTATAAGTTCTGCAGATGAACGTTGCGCTAACATCAAAGAGATGAGACCTGTTCCCGCTCCAATATCCAGAATTGAGTTAGGGGAGTGATGAATAGGTGTCCAGGCACCTAGAAGAACCCCGTCTGTGCCCACTTTCATGGCACATCTGTCTTGTGCAACTGTAAACTGTTTAAATTGAAAGGGATTGGACATGTATGATGTCTAGTTTTAATGAGAGGAAGCGCTTGTCGTATTATTTTTTTAAAGGTAAAGATCAATTAAACCTTCTGGGGTGTTAACGATCACCTTTTTATTTTCTCGATCAATCTTAACGATAAATTCATCATTCATAGGAATTAGAATTTCTTTGTCATCTTTTTTAACTTCAAATAGCGCTTGGGCTGTTGAGTCATTGATACTTTTTATAATGCCAAAAACACCGTAGTTTTCATCTTCAATAGTAAACCCTATTACCTCGTGGTAATAGAATTTATTTCCACTGAGTTTTGGCAAAAGATGTAAGGGTAAGTACAAATCTTTTTTTAGAAGCGCATTTGCATCTTCTTCCGTATTTACATCTTCTAGTCTTAGACGGAGTAATTTAGATTTTTGAAGTGAAGATGCTTTAATTAAAAATGGAACCAGATTATCGCCCAAAGCGATGAATACTGATTCCAAATTTTCGTATTGTTCGGGTTCATCGGTATCAAGCTTCGCCATCACCTCACCCTTAAAACTGAATTTTTTAACTATTTTACCGAGATAGAAGCAATCTTCTTTTCTCATACTAACAATTAAGCTTCAGCTTCTTTGTCTTCAGCAGCTGCTTCTGGAGTTTCAGTTGCAGGAGCTTCAGCAGTTTCTTCGGTAGCTGCTTCTAAAGTAGCCTCATCTGTTGGCTCTTCTACAACCTCTTCTGTAGATGCCTTACGAGCATCACTAACTGCTTTTTCAGCTTCTAGTTGTTTAGCTCTTGCCGCTTCCTTAGCTTTCGTTAAGTCGTCTTTCTTAGCTTCAACTTTACCTTCTTTTTCGTTAACCCAAGCTGCAAACTTTTCTTCAGCTTGTTCTTGAGTCAAAGCACCTTTTGCAACACCTCCTAGAAGATGGTGCTTAAGCATTACTCCTTTATAAGAGAGAATTCGTCTTGCAGTTTCAGAAGGTTGTGCACCATTCTGCAACCATTCAACAGAACCATCTACGTCTAAAGTAATTTGTGCTGGGTTGTGATTTGGATCATAAGTTCCTAATTTCTTAAGAAACTTACCATCTCTTTTTGAGCGGGCATCCGCTGCTACGATCCAATAAAAAGGTTTTCCTTTTCTACCGTGTCTTTGTAATCTAATTCTAACTGGCATAAAAATTAATTAGTGGAGTTCACGACCCCTGTTATTAATTAAACTCATTACCGCTTTGGTAATTGAGGGTGCAAATATAAGACTATTTTATTCTCAAAAGCTTAAAAACGAGTATAAATGGTGTAAAATACCATAAATGCTTTAACAAGTCTTAACAATTGGTGTTAAGAATAAGACAAAACCTTCAAGAAATTTGGAACTCTATCCATTTTATGTATATTAAATAGTGTAATAAGTTATTGAAAGTCAATAACATTGAATGACAAAAATGATAAAAGATACAATGAAGTACACAGAAAAAATTTCAAACAAATTAAATGAATTATTAGAAAAAACGTATGATGCAGAAAAAGGATATAAGTTTGCAAGTGACAATACTAACAATCCCGAATTAAAGCAGTTTTTTGATGATAGAGTAAAACAAAGATATAATTTTGGCCACCAGCTCAAAAATGAGATACAAGCCTATGGCCAAGAACCTGAGAAGGGCGGAAGTGTGAAAGGAGCTGTACATAGAGAATGGATGAACCTTAAAACCGCCATTTCTTCTAACAATGAAGAAGCTATTTTAGAAGAAGTAGCAAGGGGAGAACAGGTCAGTATTGATAAATATAATGAAATACTGAGTGAGAATAATTTGCCAGCCTCTACGGAAGCAATTTTATTTGCACAGAAAAATTTAATTACCGCATCCTTAAATAGAGTTAAAACATTTGAAACGGTAATGTCATAAGGTTAGGGCGTGAGTCGTCCTAATTAAAAAAGTCAGGTTTTGCCTGACTTTTTTTATGCCTGATAGTTAATAACTCTTGATAAATGAACCAGATTTAAACTCAAATAATCTTTATTTTTAACTTTCAGCAAACATTCATAATTAGCGAAGCGAGTTCTCTTTGCAATCAACTAAATATCAAGGAAATAAATGTATTTAATTTTTGATACTGAAACTACGGGACTTCCAAAAAGGTGGAACGCACCCACATCAGATACAGACAATTGGCCAAGAGCTATTCAGATTGCTTGGCAGTTGCATGATGAAATGGGAAACTTGTTAGAACAAGAAGATTACCTCATTAAGCCTGAAGGGTTTAATATTCCTTTTGATGCAGAGAAAATACATGGTATTTCTACAGAGTTGGCAGCCGCTAAGGGAATTCCTTTGCTACAAGTATTGGAGAAATTCAATAGCGTATTATCGCGTACAAAATTTGTAGTAGGACAGAATGTTGGTTTTGACATCAATATTATGGGAGCGGAATACCACCGTATGGGAATGACGCCTATGGTTGAAAAGCTACCGTCACTAGATACTTGTACTGAGACCACTGCCGAGCTCTGTAAAATCCCTGGTGGGAGAGGCGGTAAATTCAAACTTCCAACCCTAACAGAACTCCATCAACATTTATTTGGAACTGCTTTTGGAGAAGCTCATAATGCAACGGCAGATGTGGAAGCTACTACGCGTTGTTTTCTGGAGCTTATACGTAAACGTATTTTTACCATTGAGCAATTAGAGGAAACCTCAGATTATTTTTCCAGATTTGATGAGGTGAATCCTGAGCCTATTCAACTTATAGGATTAAAACACATCAATCTAAAGGCGGCTTCAGAAAAGATAAGAAAGTCACTTCAAAAAAAGGAGCCGGCAGAAGAAATTTCAAAGGAAGAAATTCAACAGAATATAGAAGAACTTGCAGAGGTAGAATTCGCACATCTTCACAATCATACCCAGTTTTCTGTTCTGCAGTCCACTTCCTCGATTCCTGATTTAGTAAATGCAACTGCCAAGAATAAAATGCCTGCGGTTGCCCTTACCGATACTGCCAATATGATGGGCGCTTTTCTTTTTGTAAGAGAGGTTGGGAATTATAACAAATCTGTTAAGTCCAAAAATGAAGCTTTAATTGAAGAAGGTAAAGAACCCAACATAAAACCTATAATTCCGGTTGTAGGATGCGAATTTTTTGTTTGTGAAAATCACACCGATAAATCCCGTAAGGATAATGGCTATATGGTAGTCTTTCTGGCAAAGAATAAGCGAGGATATCATAATTTGGCAAAGATGTCTTCCATTGCCTATACAGATGGGTTTTATTATGTGCCAAGAATTGATCGGGAGGTAATAAAAAAATATAAGGAAGATCTTATTGTACTCACCGGAAGTCTTTATGGAGAGGTGCCTTCTAAAGTGCTTAATATTGGAGAAAACCAAGCTGAGGAAGCATTATTGTGGTGGAAGGAAGAGTTTGGTGATGATTTGTATATAGAATTAATGCGCCATGACCAAGAAGAGGAACAGCGAGTAAATGAAGTGTTGGTTCGCTTTGCAAAACAACATGAAGTTAAACTAATTGCTACTAACAACACCTATTATATAGATCAAGAAAACGCAAATGCGCATGATATTTTGTTATGTGTAAAAGACGGTGAGAAACAAGCAACTCCTATTGGTAGAGGACGGGGCTACAGGTATGGATTGCCAAACCAAGAGTACTATTTTAAGAGTCAAGATCAAATGAAAGAGCTCTTTAAGGATCTGCCTGAAGCTATCAGTAATATTAAGGAAGTTATAAATAAAATAGAGCCTTACGAACTGGCGAGAGATGTATTGCTTCCCAAATTTGATATTCCAGAAGAATTTCAAGAGGTAGAAGATACCGCAGATGGCGGGAAAAGAGGAGAGAACTCCTATCTTAAACATCTTACGTATCAAGGAGCTGAAAAAAGATACAAAGAAATCACCGATGAAATCAAAGAACGTCTTGATTTTGAGCTTGAGGTTATTGAGCGCACTGGATATCCGGGGTATTTTTTAATAGTACAAGATTTTATTGCGGCGGCAAGAGAAATGGGGGTGTCAGTAGGGCCGGGTAGAGGTTCTGCTGCAGGATCTGCGGTAGCATATTGTCTAGGAATCACCAATTTAGACCCAATTGCATACGATTTACTTTTTGAGCGGTTTTTAAATCCAGATAGAGTAAGCATGCCAGATATTGATATTGATTTTGATGATGAAGGAAGAAGTAAGGTAATGGATTATGTGATTGATAAATACGGTGCCAATCAGGTAGCACAAATTATTACCTATGGTACTATGGCGGCTAAATCTTCTATAAGAGATACGGCAAGAGTGTTAGACTTACCATTAGGAGATGCAGACAGAATTGCAAAGCTCATTCCAAACATGAAGTTGGCCAAAATCTTTAATCAGGATGATAGTAAACTCAAATCAAGTCTTCGGGCCGATGAATTACTTAAGGTTAACGAATTGAAGAATCTGGCGGAAGGCTCAGATTTAGAAGCACAAACAATTAATCAGGCAAGAATATTAGAAGGTTCTGTAAGAAATACAGGAATACACGCATGTGGTGTTATTATAACTCCAGATGATATTACCAATTTTGTTCCTGTAGCTACCGCAAAAGATTCAGATCTCTATGTGACGCAATTTGACAACTCAGTTGTAGAAAATGCCGGATTGCTTAAGATGGATTTTTTAGGTTTAAAGACACTTACTCTAATAAAGGATACAGTAAAAATTATTAAATACAGACATGGTCTAGATCTTAATCCAGATGAATTTCCGCTTGACGATGTAAAAACATATGAGTTATTTCAGCGTGGGGAAACGGTAGGTATTTTTCAATACGAATCTGCAGGGATGCAAAAGTATATGAAAGAGCTAAAACCAACGGTATTTGCAGATTTAATTGCCATGAATGCCTTGTATCGTCCAGGACCGCTAGAGTACATTCCAAGTTTTATTCGCAGAAAACATGGAGAAGAAGAAATCACTTATGATCTTCCTGCTATGGAAGAATATTTAAAAGAAACCTATGGAATCACGGTGTATCAAGAGCAGGTGATGTTATTGTCTCAAAAATTAGCTGGTTTCTCAAAGGGTGAGGCGGATGTACTCCGTAAGGCTATGGGTAAAAAACAGCGTGCAGTACTTGATAAAATGAAGCCAACCTTTCTTGAAAGAGGTTCAGAAAATGGGCATGACAAAGAAAAGTTAGAGAAAATATGGAAAGACTGGGAAGCATTTGCATCTTATGCGTTTAATAAGTCGCATTCTACTTGTTATGCTTGGATAGGTTATCAAACCGCCTATTTAAAAGCTAATTATCCGGCAGAATATATGGCAGCAGTACTTTCAAATAACATGAACGATATTAAGCAGGTTTCTTTCTTCTTAGAAGAATGTAAACGTTCTGGTCTAGAAGTATTAGGCCCAGATGTAAATGAGTCTTTTTACAAGTTTGCGGTAAATGATGAAGGCGCTATTCGTTTTGGAATGGGAGCTGTAAAAGGAGTAGGACGCGGAGCCGTAGATACTATCGTAGAAAACCGTAAAGATGGACCTTACAAATCGGTATTTGATCTTGCCAAGAGATTAGACCTCCGTGCCGCTAACAAAAAGGCATTTGAAAATTTAGCATTGGCTGGGGGTTTTGATTCTTTCAAAAATACACATCGCGCACAGTACTTTCATGATGATGGGGATGGTGTTACCTTTCTTGAAAAAGCCATCCGCTATGCATCTAAATTTCAGGAAAACGAAAACTCCGCTCAGGTGAGTTTGTTTGGCGAATCAAGCGAAGTGCAAATTCCAGAACCTGTGGTGCCACCTTGCGAAGATTGGGGCACTATGGAAAAATTACGTCGCGAAAAAGAAGTGGTAGGGATTTATATCTCAGGACATCCTTTAGATGATTTCAAAATTGAAATTAAATATTTCTGTAATGGGAGTGTTTCTGTTTTTCATAATATGGAAAAATTTGTGAATCATGAACTCTCTTTTGCCGGAGTAATTACTGATGTGCAGCATAGAGTTTCAAAAAATGGAAAGGGCTGGGGATTATTTACGATAGAGGATTATACAGATTCTTATGAGTTTAGAATTTTTGGAGAAGAATACCTTAAGTACCGTCATTTTTTATTGCCTAATAGTTTTGCCTACATAAAAGCTTTTATCAAAGAAGGCTGGACCAACCGAGATACCGGTAAAAAAGGAGATCCCAGAATTCAGTTTAATCAGGTGCAAATGCTTCAGGATATTATGGGTGCTTATGCACGTAAACTAACCATTCAATTAGATGTGAACCTGCTGGAAGAAGAACATATAATGCAGCTAAAATCCTTGTTGCAATCGCATAAAGGAGACCATACGTTGAATTTTGTAGTCTACGAAAGTGAAAACGCCATTAAACTTACCATGCCAAGCAGGAAGCAAAAAGTACAAATCTCAAATGAGCTTTTATTTGAACTGGAAAAACAGGAAGTGTATTATAAGTTAAACTAGTTTTCTATTTCAAGTGTTACGGTATGGTAAGGTAACCCATCAAAATGAATGATTCCCTTACTGAAATTTAAATAGTTAATTTTAGGCTTCAAAATACAACTGAATGGACTTAGAAGTAATCAGACAAGATACACGGGGATGTGAAAATCGTATTTTTTTAAATAGTGCGGGAGCTTCTCTAATGCCAAGCAGGGTGGTTCAAAAAATGAAAGAATACCTTTCAGAAGAAGAAATGTTGGGAGGTTATACCATGGCTTCACAAAATGAGGCACAAATTGCTGGATTTTATGATGAAGTAGCAAAATTGATTCATTGCAAGCCAACCAATATTGCATTTACATACAATGCCACCGATTCATTTTCTAGGGCACTGTCTTCTATTCCTTTTAAAAATGGAGATTATATCTTGACAACTCACGATGATTATAGCTCTAATGAAATTGCTTTTCTTTCCTTGCAGAAAAGAATGGGGGTGCAGCTATTAAAAGTCCGAAACTCAGCTATGGGTCTTTTAGACTTGAATCATTTGGAAGAATTAGCCATTAAGTACCATCCTAAGCTAATAGCACTTAATCATATTCCCACCAATTCGGGTTTAATTCAACCTGCAGAGGAAGTAGGTGAGATTTGTAGCAAGCTGGATATTTGGTATGTACTTGATGCATGCCAGTCTGTTGGACAATTAGAAGTAGATGTCACTAAGGTTAAATGTGATTTTTTAAGTGTTACCGGAAGAAAATTTTTAAGAGGACCAAGAGGTACTGGTTTTTTGTATGTTTCAGACAAGGTGCTAGCAGAAGGCTTAGAGCCTCTTTTTATTGATACCAGAGGGGCAGATCTTCAAGATTCTTCTAAATATATCCCTAAAAAAACAGCTATGAGATTTGAGACATGGGAATATTCATATATGTCTTTAGTAGGGCTTGCAGAAGCTATCAAATATCTCAATCAATTAGGGATAGCGAACGTTTTTGAGTACAATCAAAAATTAATGAAACCATTTAGAGAGAAGCTAAATGCTATTAAAGATCTTCATGTATTAGATGTGGGATACAATTTATCTAATATACTGACTTTTTATAAAGAAGGATTTTTGCTTGACCAAATCACAAGCTTATTAGACGCTAACAAAGTAGATTATACCGTAAGTCGCACAAATTATGCAGCGGAACAACTTATCAAAACAAAAGTTGATTGGGTAATTCGTTTATCTCCTCACTATTTTAATACAGATGAGGAGTTGGAAAGCGTGGCTAACATACTGGAGGCTTAATGTTCTCAATAAATTACAGAGATAGGGTGTAATTACAAAGTTGAAAATTTATGGAACTACCATTTATAGAAGATCAAAATTTTGAAGGGGTTCATTTTTTGGAGACCCCACTCAAAGCAACGGATTATGAAAACTGTAATTTTTCCAATTGTAATTTTTCAGGGGTAGATCTTAAGAAGATTACTTTTATGGACTGTGTGTTTAATGAATGTGATTTTAGTGAAGCAAATCTTAAAGATACCGGGTTGAAAACAGTTTTATTTGAGAATTGTAAACTCATGGGATTGCGTTTTGATCTTTGTGATCCGTTTCTACTAGCTTTTAGCTTTAAGGATTGTTTGCTTCAATATGCATCTTTTTATCTATTAAAAATAAAGGGAACCTCTTTTGTCAATTGCAATTTAGAAAAAGCAGATTTTACAGCTGCAATTTTAAATAAAGCGTCTTTTAGCAATTGCAATTTAAATGAAGCGGTTTTTGAGTCCACAAACCTTCAGAAAGCAGATTTTAGAACTGCCTTTAATTTCTCCATGGATCCTGAAAAAAACAATTTAAAGGGAACCAGATTTTCAAAAAACAACCTTTCGGGTTTGTTAGAAAGGTATCAACTTACTATTGAATAATGAAAGATGCAAGTAAATTCATTGCCGTGAGGGAGATGGAAATTTCAGATATTGATTTATTAGCAAATTATTGGTACGAATCTTCCCATGAACACCTAAAATCTATGGGTGCCGATAAAAACTTGCTTCCAGCATATAAAGATTTTTGCAAAATGTTGAAAACTCAAATTCAATATCCTTACCAGAAAAAACAAGCGTATGCACTTATTTGGATGTTTAAAGGGGAGGCAATTGGTCATTGCAACGTGAATCAAATAGTGTTTGAAAGAAAGGCGTATATGCATTTACATCTTTGGGAATCTAAGAGCCGGAAAAGAGGAATGGGAACTGCATTGGTAAAACAATCTTTGCCTTATTTTTTTGAAAATCTTAAATTAGAAGAACTGTTTTGCGAGCCTTTTGCATTGAATCATGCGCCTAACAACTTACTTAAGAGTATGGGTTTCACCTATCTTAAAGAGCATATTACAAAGCCGGGTAATATAAATTATATACAGCCAGTCAAGTTATGGGTATTAAAGAAAGCACAATATTTAGAGCGAATGGTTTGAATTGATATGTTTTTTCTCATCGTAAGATATCAAAAGGAAATCTAGCGTATCATTATAGTTGATTTACCTATAAACAAAACCAATATGTGCGCTGTAAGGTTTAGAAAAATATTTGACTAAATTTGTAATATAAATAAGAATTGAATTAAAAAGTAAATATATGGCATTAGAAATAACAGATGCTACGTTTGAGGATGTAGTTTTAAAAAGCGAAAAACCTGTGATGGTAGATTTTTGGGCTGCATGGTGCGGACCCTGTAGAATGGTAGGTCCTATCATAGATGAGATTAGCGGAGAGTATGACGGCAAAGCAGTAGTTGGCAAAGTAGATGTAGATGCCAATCAAGAATTCGCAGCTAAGTTTGGAGTACGAAACATACCTACAGTCTTAGTTTTTAAAAACGGAGAGATTGTTGGAAGACAAGTAGGGGTAGCACCTAAAACTACCTATACAGAAGCGTTAGATGCTTTGTTATAGTTGAGATAAACGTTAAGAATAATAGTTAAAGGTTTGGCGAAACGCCAGACCTTTTCTATTTTTAAAGAATATCCAAATTCCATGAATTTACAAGAACAGCTTTCTGAAGTACATCTGTTTAAAAATTTAGAATTGCTAGCTGCACAGGTGGTAGAAGGATTTATAAGCGGAATTCATAAAAGTCCGTTTCATGGTTTTTCCTCAGAGTTTGCAGAACATAAAATTTACAATCCCGGGGAAAGTACCCGGCATGTAGATTGGAGGCTTTTTGCTAAAACAGATAGGTTATACACTAAGAAATATCAAGAAGAAACCAATCTGAGGTGTCATTTAATTGTTGATAATTCTTCTTCTATGCATTTTCCCGCGGTAGCTAGTCAAAAAATGGGAAACCTCAATAAAATAGGATTTTCGGTATTAGCCGCTGCTGCATTAATGAATTTATTCAAGCGACAACGGGATGCGGTAGGTTTAAGTGTCTATTCTGATGCCTATGATTTTTATGCCCCAGAAAAAGGGAGTGAACGTCATTTTAGAATGTTAACGAGTACTTTGGAGAATATAGTGATCCAAAAAAATAAAGACAAGCAGACAAAGACATATACGTATTTACATCAAATTGCAGAGAAAATTCATAGAAGAAGTTTAATATTTTTGTTTACAGATATGTTTCAAACAGAAACAGAAGAAGATACACTTTTTGAAGCCTTACGGCATTTAAAATACAACAAACACGAGGTTATATTATTTCATGTAATGGATAAGAAAAAGGAGTTTAATTTTAATTTTGACAATGCTCCTAAACGTTTTGTAGATGTGGAGACCGGTGAGCATATAGATTTGTATGCAGATACCGTGAAAGAAGGCTATGAGCAGGCGGTAGGGGAATTCTTTAATCATCTTAAACTGCGCTGTGCCCAATACGGAATTAAATATGTGGAGGCAGATATTGAAGCAGACTTTAATAAGGTTTTAGTGACCTATTTGGTAGAGCGCCGCAAGTTTAGTTAAGTAGGTTTGTTTAGTTATCAGATAGTTATAGGTGATAGCTTAAAAAATTTCACTTTTTATTTGGTTTAAACAAAATGCAGTGTATATTTGCATCCGCTATCACGCAGAGGTCTGGTAGTTCAGTTGGTTAGAATACCTGCCTGTCACGCAGGGGGTCGCGGGTTCGAGTCCCGTCCAGACCGCTTAAAGGGAAAACAAAATCCCACAAAACCTTGCAAATCCTATGATTTGCAAGGTTTTATTTTTTTAGAGCAATCATTTAATTTGATATCATTTGCATCTAAAAGGTCACAAATCGTCAACATATCTTTTTTATCATAAATATGTTGACAGAATAACGTAACTTACTCATAATTAAGATAGTTGATTTGACTTTCGTCCAGCGATGTTTAACCATTAAAAGACGACAACTATGCGAACTTCATCAACATTTTCAGTACTGTTTTGGGTATACGGTAAACGTGCCATAAACAACAAAGCAAATATCTACGTTCGACTTACCAAGAATGGTAAGCGTGTGAACATTAGCCTCAAAAAGAAGATAGATGTTTCTACTTGGGATGAAAAAACCCAAAGAGCCAATGGAACAGATAAAGATTCACGTATTCTCAATCTTTATTTGAACGAGGTACAATCAAAGATTTATCGAATATACGAGGACTTCAAAAAGGAAGAAAAGCTATTTACTTCCCAAATGGTCAAAGCCAGATTTTTAGGTGAGGACAAAAAGCGCTTTTCTTTTCAAAATCTTATTGATTATTATAATGAAAAAATGCAGCACAAACTGCATAAAAATACAATGGGTCAATATAAAACTAGCCAAAGATATATGCTAGAGTATATTTTAAAAGAGTATGAGGAAACTGATATTTTTCTTTCTGAACTCGATTACGGTTTTGTCATAGGCTTTGAGGATTTTCTTCGCTCTTATGTTCCCAAAGCAGGACAAAGTAAAATTGGTAACAATACTGCTATGAAGCATATAAAACGTCTTCGTAGAATGGTAACTCTAGCCTACCGGATGGAATGGTTAGACAGAGACCCTTTTGTCAATTTTAAAATGAAGAATGAAAAGAAAGAACGTGAGTTTCTGACAAGTGAAGAGTTACAGAGTATCGAGGACTTGAACTCTTCGATTGAGCGTCTGGTAGTTGTTAAAGATTTATTTGTTTTTAGTTGTTATACCGGTATCTCATATAGTGATATTATTGAGTTGACTAGCAATAATATTGTAATTGGAATAGACGGAAAGCCTTGGATAATGGCCGATAGGGTTAAAACGGGTACACCATTCAAAATTCCGTTATTGTTTCAAGCACAATCTTTAGTTGATAAGTATAAGGACCACATTAGAACCCAAAGTAGCACGAATCTTCTTCCAAAGCTCTCTAACCAAAAACTGAATAGTTATTTAAAGGAAATAGCTGACCTGTGCGGTATCAAGAAGAATCTTACCTTTCATATGGCTAGGCATACATTTGCAACTACCGTTACTTTGAGCAACGGTGTTCCTATTGAAACGGTTTCAAAATTACTAGGTCATACCAAACTATCTACAACTCAAATTTATGCAAGAGTAGTTGAGAAAAAAGTTAGTGATGATATGGCTCTTCTAAGGGATAAAATTGGTCAGAGAGAAATGGAAAGAGCTGTTTGAGAAATTTAATGATTTAGGGGTAAATAAAACTAATTGAATTAAAAAAAAACTTTTCTTAAAACCCAAAACGTTTACCCTAGACCTATGTCTTTAATTTTAACTATTTTGAACAAGGTTAGATTACGTGGAATAATGAGATTAAAATAAGAATTATGTCAATACCTGTAGTACTGGATAAATCAACATTTCAAGGCTTCAATTATGAGGATATAGTTGAACTGCATAAATATTATATCGTGAACGTTACGCCCTTGTTGGTTTCAGAGATTTTGGGTGACCTTGCGAAAGAGGAAAAAGAAGGCAGAAAACCACCTAAAGAACAAGTTACTGACTTAGCGAAGAAAATGTTTCCCTATAATGCATATGTAAATATGGATTATAAAATCTTGGTTGAAAAGTCTTTAACAGGCGAATTTACGACAGCTGATAATAGACCGTTTTTAAGTGCTCAAAAATCTATAAAAACACCTACCAAAAAAGGGATGACTTTTGTTGAAACTGAAGAAGAGCTATCTATAAAGCGATGGAAAAGAGGTGAGTTTGACACAATGGATGAAATTATAGCCGATGTATGGCGAACGGAATCCAAGGATGAAGGTGTAGTTAAATCATTCAAAACAAAATTTAACCATCTTAAAGACATCAAAATAAGAGACCATAAACCTTCAAATCAAGAAAAGTTTTTAAGCCTGAAGGAAAGGTTGAAAGAACGACTTTACATAGAAATTGAACCAGTTGACACTTTAAATCTAGTGATGGATTATTTTGAAATAAATCCTGATTTACAAAATACTATTGAATCCAGATGGAAAAATGAATCACATCCAAATTTACAGAATATGGCAGGTTACGCTATGTATTGTTATGAAGTCGTCTGTCTATACTATATCGGAATCAATAATTCTTTGTGCGGTGAGCGATTAACAAATCTTTTGGATTTAGAATACTTGTTTTATGCCCCGTTTGCAAGAGTATTTAGTACCAATGACAAATTTTTAAGAAATCTGTTTTTTGCAGTAGAACCCAATGATAAATTCTTTATTACATTACCAGAATTAAAAGAAGATTTTAAAAAATTCAAAACCTTAAATAAGGAAGGGGAAGTATTTAGTGAACCACCTAATAAAGATTCAGAAACGTATCGAATATGGGATAGTGTTTTTGATATGGAACTTACCCGAAGACTTAAACCATCCGCAGCGGAAATAAAAAGAAAAGAGGCTGAGTTAAAAGAAATTTTCAATATTGCCGAAACTGGAAAAGAAGGTAAATTTGACGGCGAACCAGATTTTGTTACAAAAGAAACTTTTATATCTCCAGATGACCCTTGTCCTTGCAAAAGTGGTAAAGCTTTCAAAGATTGTCATTTAGCTAAAGCCCAAAACAAGACTTGCTAATTACGAATAATATTGATAGAATTATTTAGATATAAAGTTGGAAAAAGTCGTCGCTTACAAAATTAAAGTTCTGTTAATCCTAATAAAAACTGTTAAATTTTTGTAGCTTTGCATTCTAGATGAAGCAGATTTTTCATAAAATATCATCCGTTTTGATGGCTTTTGTAGTCTTGTTTACTACAATGTCATTCACTGTTGATATGCATTATTGTGGGGATTCTTTAGTTGACTTTTCGGTATTTACCAAAGCGGAAAGTTGTGGTATGGAAAAAGCACAACCTGCTAAAAGTTGTGAAAATCCTGTTATGACCGAAAATGATTGTTGTACCGACCAACAGATTGTAAAAGAAGGCAATGACGAACTACAAACATCATTTGACAAACTTACTTTTGAACAACAAACGTTTGTTGTTTCATTCTTCTATAGTTATATAAATCTTTTTGAAGGACTTGATGAGAACATCATTCCTTTCAAAGATTACTCGCCCCCATTTATTGAACGGGACGTACAGATTCTTTACGAGACGTACTTAATTTGATTTTTAGACAGTAAACTATTTGCCCTGCGGTATTCCGTTTTGGGCTCGTTTTGTTGTGTTCTTTTTTCAGAATAACATCAAACCCAACTTTTGTATAACTGTCTAATTATCATTATGTATGCTCAATAAAAGCATAAAATTTTTAATCGAAAACAAACTCGTTGCAGTACTTATGCTCGCTCTATTTGTGGGTTGGGGTATTGTTAATGCACCTTTTGGTTGGGAAACGGGTATTCTGCCAAGTAACCCCGTGGCCGTTGATGCCATACCCGATATTGGCGAAAATCAGCAAATCGTCTTTACCAAATGGCAAGGGCGTTCGCCACAAGATATTGAAGACCAAATTACCTATCCGCTTACTACTTCGTTGTTAGGAATACCAGGGGTAAAAACTATAAGAAGTTCCTCGATGTTTGGATTTTCGAGCATCTATATCATTTTTGAAGAGGATATAGAATTTTATTGGTCGCGAAGTAGAATTCTTGAAAAGCTCAACTCATTACCAAGTGGTCTATTGCCCAATGGCGTAAATCCCGCTTTAGGCCCTGATGCCACAGGATTGGGTCAGATTTTCTGGTACACTCTAGAAGGGCGTGATAAGGATGGTAATGTTATAGGCGGATGGGACTTACAGGAACTTCGTAGCATTCAAGATTATTACGTGAAATATGCACTGTCATCGGCAAGCGGTGTTTCAGAAGTTGCTTCTATTGGTGGTTACGTTCAAGAATATCAAGTGGATGTAAATCCTGAATTGATGCGCCAGTACAGTATTAGTTTGGCTGATATTGTAAAAGCTGTTAAACATAGTAATCAAGACATAGGCGCTCAGACTTTGGAAATGAACCAAGCCGAATATCTTGTCCGTGGATTGGGCTATATAAAGTCTATTACAGATATAGAAAATGCCGTTGTTACCTCTAAAGAATTTACTTCTATCAGGATAAAAGATGTTGGCAAAGTTCATTTAGGACCTGCTACTAGACGTGGCATACTTGACAAAGAGGGTGCGGAAGTTGTCGGCGGTGTGGTCGTGGCTAGATATGGCGCAAACCCTATGGAAGTCATTAACAATGTAAAAGACCAAATCAATGGTTTAAGTGCTGGACTACCGTCTAAAGAATTGGCTGATGGTCGCACTTCACAAGTTACCATAGTTCCGTTTTACGACCGTACAGAACTTATTCAAGAAACTTTAGGCACGCTAAACGAAGCGTTAACGCTGGAAATTTTAATTACCATTCTTGTCATCATCATAATGGTCTTTAATCTCAGAGCTTCTGTTTTAATTTCTGGGTTGTTACCTGTTGCGGTGTTGATGGTTTTTATAACGATGAAACTTTTCAATGTAGATGCAAACATCGTAGCACTTTCTGGAATTGCCATTGCCATAGGTACTATGGTCGATGTGGGTGTAATCCTTTCCGAGAATATTATAAGGCATTTGGATATGGAAAACACAGATGCTGAAGGAAATAAACTACCAATAAATACTGTTGTTTACAATGCTACCGCAGAGGTGTCTGGTGCAATCCTTACAGCTGTACTAACAACCATTATTAGTTTCATTCCTGTCTTTACAATGGTAGGTGCTGAAGGGAAACTGTTCCGTCCATTAGCCTTTACAAAAACAATGGCACTCACAGCATCTATTATAGTTGCACTATTTTTAATACCACCATTTGCAGCTTTTTTATTCCGAAAGAAAAGCCTTAAAAACCCATTCAAATACATCCTAAATATTTCTTTGATAATCGCTGGAATAATCGCAATGGTGTACGGGTTCTGGCTCGGTCTTATATTGATTGCCTTTGGCGCTTCCGGAATTGCTGGATTACAAGAAAAGCTGACCCAAAAAAAAGCAAATCTGGTGAACATCATCATTTCATCTTTAGCCATTGTTTTCCTATTGGCTGAATACTGGCGACCTTTAGGTTTTGACCGAAGCATTGCGATGAACCTCATTTTTGTAAGTGTCGTTTGCTTTGGATTACTAGGCACATTTTGGGTGTTCCGCAAATACTATACAAGAATTTTAAGGTGGGCTTTACGGAATAAACTTCTATTCCTTTCCGTACCAACAACTATAATCATATTCGGTGTACTGATAATGCAGAATACGGGTAAGGAATTTATGCCCTCACTAAACGAGGGTTCATTCCTATTGATGCCAACATCTTTACCACACGCTGGGGTCGAAGAAAACAAAAGAATTTTACAACAATTGGATATGGCCGTTGCCACTATCCCCGAAATAAAAACGGTGGTCGGTAAATCTGGACGAACCGAATCTGCACTTGACCCTGCACCACTTTCGATGTACGAAAACCTTATTCAGTATAAGTCTGAATATATGATGGGTCCGGAAGGAAAACGAGAACGATACAAAGTCAATGATGATGGTCTTTTTGTTTTAAAAAATGACAAGCTGGTCATCAACCCTAACAATGAAGTTGAAGGTGATGCAAATTATGAAGCATCACAACTACAAACTACGGTTATAAGGAATGAATTGATTATTGACGATGATGGCGAGTACTATCGAAATTGGCGTCCTGAAATTGAAAGTCCGGATGATATTTGGAATGAAATTGTACGAGTTACGAAACTACCTGGCATTACTTCAGCACCAAAATTGCAGCCGATTGAAACGCGGTTGGTAATGTTACAGACAGGAATGCGTGCGCCAATGGGTATCAAAGTTAAAGGTCAAAATTTAAGTGAAATCGAAGATTTCGGATTGCAACTCGAAGCCATTCTTAAACAGGCTGAAGGTGTTAAAGAGCAAGCTGTTTTTGCCGACCGTATTGTCGGAAAACCCTATTTACTTATTGATATTGATAGAGAACAACTTGCACGGTATGGCATTTCAATAATGAAGGTTCAGGAAATCTTGCAAGTTGCCGTCGGTGGAATGCCCCTTACTCAAACTGTTGAAGGTCGCGAACGCTACGCAGTACGTGTACGCTATCCTCGTGAACTAAGAGAAAACCCTACGGACTTAAAGAATATTTATGTACCCGTAGAAAAAGGAAATCCTGTTCCTCTAGGTGATTTGGTGAATATTCGTTACGAACAAGGCCCACAGGTCATAAAAAGTGAGGACACCTTTTTAGTGGGTTATGTTCTCTTTGATAAACTGGACGGTTTTGCAGAAGTGGACGTGGTAGAAAATGCCCAAGCGTTGATTAAAGAGAAAATCGATAGTGGCGAATTAACCGTCCCAAAAGGTATTAACTATCAGTTTACGGGAACGTATGAGAACCAATTACGTGCAGAGAAAACTTTGTCCGTCGTTGTTCCATTGGCACTAATAATTATCTTTTTGATTCTTTATTTCCAGTTCCGTTCCGTAGCTACTTCGCTAATGGTATTTACTGGAATTGCCGTTGCTTTTGCGGGTGGTTTCCTAATGATATGGTTCTATGGTCAAGACTGGTTCTTAAACTTCAATTTCTTTGGCGAGAACCTACGGGATTTGTTTCAGATGCACACTATAAATCTAAGCGTAGCGGTTTGGGTCGGGTTCATTGCGCTGTTCGGTATTGCTACTGATGATGGCGTTGTGATGGCTACGTACCTCACACAAACATTTGACCGCAATACCCCTGAAAACAAAAATGAAATTCGTGATTCGATAGTGGAAGCTGGCGAAAAGCGAATTCGACCCTGTTTGATGACAACCGCAACAACGATACTCGCCCTATTGCCGATTTTGACATCGACGGGTCGAGGAAGCGATATAATGATACCGATGGCTATACCAAGTTTTGGCGGGATGCTAATAGCATTGATTACGCTGTTTGTTGTTCCTGTGCTATTCAGTATGAAAAAAGAATTCCAATTAAAACAATCGAGCAAATGAAAAATATAATAATTATAGTATGTCTTTTGCTTGTTTCCACTTTCGCGAAAGCGCAAGAGTTGCAATCCTACATTCAAGAAGCAGAGGCGAACAATCCAGATATTCAAGCGTATGAATTGCGATATAACATTGCCCGTGAAAAGGTAAGTGAGGTCAATACATTGCCCAATACCAAAATAAGTGCAGGCTATTTTGTGAGCGAACCTGAAACCAGAACAGGTGCGCAACGTGCGCGTTTTTCAATATCTCAGATGTTGCCTTGGTTTGGAACAATTACAGCAAGGGAAAATTATGCTAGTTCAATGGCAGAAAAGGAATTTGTAGAAATCGCCATTGCTAAACGCAAACTGGCACTTTCGGTTGCCCAATCCTATTACAGGTTATATGCTAACAAGGCGAATCAAAAAGTACTAGAAGATAATATTCAATTATTGCAAACCTACGAGCGGTTGGCATTAACATCAGTTGAAGTTGGAAAAGCCTCAGCTGTGGATGTATTGCGTTTGCAAATCCGTCAAAACGAACTGCAACAACAGAAAGAAGTTTTAGAGGAAGAATACTTAGCCGAACAAACGGTGTTCAATAACCTGTTGAATCGGAAGGAAAGTATTGCCGTGGAAGTTGTTCCAGAAATGAAAATTCCCGTTGAAGACCTTGTTTTTAGCAATGAAGGGTTGACGCTCAATCCTGAACTAATCAAATATGATAAGCTCTATGAATCCGTAGAACAATCCGAACTTTTGAACCAAAAAGAAAGTGGGCCAAATCTAGGATTTGGGCTAGACTATGTTCCTGTTGCAGAGCGACCAGCGATGAACTTTAGTGATAACGGAAAGGATATAGTGATGCCAATGGTTACACTTTCCATTCCCATTTTCAATAATAAGTACAGTTCTGTTTCCAAACAGAACAAGTTGCGACAACAGGAAATTACATCGCAAAAAAACGAGCGGTTAAATACTTTAGAAACTGCTTTTGCAAAAGCAAAATCACAACGCAATCAAGCACGGATAAAATTCAATACTCAGGAAAAAAATCTTAAGCAAGCTAATGATGCCGAAGAGATTCTAATTAAGAATTATGAAACGGGAACTATCGATTTTAACGATGTGTTAGACATTCAAGAATTACAACTGAAGTTTCAAATTAATCAAATCGCATCAGTGCAAATGTATTATGTACAATCTGCGATAATCAATTATTTAATAAATCAATAAACATAAAAAACGATAACAATGAAAACACTTAAAGCAACATTAATGGCAAGCGCATTAGTACTTACAGCCTTTGCCTCAACGTCTTGTAAAGATGGCAACAAAGAAAAAGTTACAAATTCAACACAAAGTGAAATACAAGTTAAGCAAGGTAAACAAGATGCAAAAGCCCTCGCAGTCCTTAATGACTATTTCAATTTAAAGGATGCGTTGGTAAATGATGATAATTCTAAAGCTAAAACACTTGGGAATACGTTGGCACAATCCCTTAAGTCTTTTGATGAATCGAATTATTCAGATAGTGAAAAAATGGAATTGAAGGACATTATAGAAGATGCCACCGAACACGCTGAACATATTAGTGAAAGCGACATCAAACACCAAAGAGAACATTTTAAGACTCTAAGTAAAGATGTTACAGATTTGGTTACAATTACAGGAACAAATACAAAGCTATACGAGCAATTCTGCCCTATGTATGATGGCGGCACAGCTTGGTTAAGTACAAAAGAAGAAATACGTAATCCGTATTACGGTAGCAAAATGTTGAAATGTGGTAAAGTACAACGAGAAATAAACTAATTGAAAGTAGTTAAAATCATAGCGTGGATTCTAGGGATTGTATTGGTGGGTATTCAATTCATCCCTACCGAACGCAATCAGAGTGATACTGTTCCTGAAACCGATTTTATGATTGCAAACAAAGTACCTGAATCGGTAATGAAAACGGTCAGCACTTCCTGTTATGATTGTCATAGCAACAATACAAGTTATCCGTGGTATAATAAAGTACAACCAATAGCTTGGTATTTACAATATCATATAAACGAAGGTAAAGATGAATTCAATTTTAATGAATGGGGCAACTATTCTAACAGACGAAAGAAAAGTAAGCTAAGGTCAATCATAAGTCAGATTGAGGAAAATGAAATGCCCTTGGGTTCGTACACCTTAGTACATAAAGACGCAATTCTTTCAAACGATAATAAAACAGAGTTAATCGATTATATGAATCTTTTGAAGGATGAATTAGAATAAAGTCCTGATGTGGGAAGGGAATTTTGGTTGATGGTTAATAGCATCCCCTTCCCTTGTCAGGCACAAATATGAATTTAAATGAAACACACCTATCACATACACGGAATGACCTGCAATGGTTGCAGAACCCACGTGGAAAATACACTTTCTAATATAGAAGGGGTAATTAAGGTAGTTGTCAATCTTGAAAAAGGGGAAGCTACCATTGAGATGGAATCACATATTCCCATCGAGAAATTTCAGGAAGCCTTAAAATTCGATGGTGATACATACAGTATTCATAAACTGGGCGAACATCATCACTCGTCAGCTAAAGAGAAAGAAAAGCCTAAAGGTAAAGGAACGGGAACGTTCTATTGCCCTATGCATTGCGAGGGGGATAAAACTTATGACAAATCAGGTGATTGTCCAGTCTGCGGAATGGATTTGGTTGAAGAAATGAATCTATCGACTGCTTCTAATACGCAATACACTTGCCCGATGCATCCCGAAATCGTCAAGGGCGAACCGGGAAGCTGTCCAATTTGTGGGATGGATTTAGTACCTATGGAACCCGACCTGTCCGCAGAGGAAAAGACCTATATAAAACTGCTCAAAAAATTCTGGATAGCGGTCGCATTTACATTACCCATTTTCATAATTGCAATGTCCGAAATGCTGACCAACAATCCATTATATGATATATTGGAAATGAAGTATTGGAACTGGATTCAGTTTGTGCTTTCCATACCTGTGGTGTTTTACGCCACTTGGATGTTCTTTGAGCGTGCGTATCGCAGTATAAAAACGTGGAACCTCAATATGTTTACCCTCATTGGTATCGGTGCTGGTGTTGCTTGGTTATTCAGTGTATTCGGAATGCTCGTGCCTGATTTTTTCCCAGACCAATTTAAGACCGAAGCAGGTACTGTTCACGTCTATTTTGAAGCTGCTACGGTAATTCTCACTTTAGTCCTATTGGGTCAACTGCTCGAAGCTCGTGCTCATAGTAAGACCAATTCTGCTGTAAAAGAACTATTGAAGTTAGCACCTAATAAAGCTATTAAAATAGTGGATGGTGAAGAAAAAGAAGTTAGTATCGACGAGATTGAGTTGGGTGACATTCTAAGAGTAAAACCAGGCGATAAGATTCCTGTTGACGGTGTTGTAACCGAAGGGGAAACTTCTATTGATGAATCGATGATTACAGGCGAACCTCTTCCCGTAAATAAAACTGTAGAAGATAAAGTCAGTAGTGGAACAATCAATGGTAATCAGTCCTTTTTAATGAAAGCTGAAAAGGTTGGTTCGGACACGCTATTATCCCAAATTATCCATATGGTGAATGATGCTAGTCGTAGCCGCGCACCAATCCAGAATTTGGCTGATAAGGTTTCGGGATATTTCGTGCCAGTTGTGGTAATAATTGCCTTGATAACATTTGCAGTCTGGGCGATTTGGGGACCAGAACCAGCCTATGTCTATGCTTTGGTCAATGCCATTGCCGTATTAATAATCGCTTGCCCTTGTGCTTTGGGATTAGCCACACCAATGTCTGTTATGGTAGGCGTTGGGAAAGGTGCGCAGAATGGTGTGCTTATCAAAAATGCGGAAGCTCTCGAAAAAATGGATAAGGTAGATACGCTCATTGTTGACAAGACTGGAACAATCACAGAGGGAAAACCTACGGTCGAAAAAGTTGGGTCTTTTGATAATGGCTTTACCGAAAACGAAGTACTACAATACATAGTGTCATTAAACAGCCAAAGTGAACACCCCCTTGCGGAAGCAACTATTAAGTATGGGAAAGAACAGCAAATGGAATTTCTAAAAGCTAACGGTTTCAATGCCGTTACTGGTAAAGGTGTTGAAGGAAACGTTAATGGAAAAGAAGTGTCTCTGGGCAATGCCAAAATGATGGAAGTCGCAAATGCGAAACTTTCAGATGCTATGGAAAGTGAAGCAAAAACCTTTCAAGAGCAGGGCAAAACGGTCTCCTATATGGCTATTGATGGAAAAGTAGCTGGATATGTTGTTATAGGCGATAAAATCAAGAAAACAAGCGCGAAAGCTATCAAAGCACTACAGGACAAAAACATTGATGTCATAATGCTTACTGGCGATAATCACGATACCGCCCAAGCGGTGGCAAAGGAACTGAACCTTGCAGATTTTAAAGCAGGAATGCTACCAGAAAATAAATTACAAGAAGTTGAAAAACTTCAGAAAAATGGAAAGGTAGTGGCAATGGCTGGTGATGGTATCAATGATGCTCCTGCATTAGCAAAAAGTGATGTGGGCATAGCAATGGGAACAGGAACAGACGTAGCCATTGAAAGTGCTGCTCTCACATTAGTAAAAGGCGACTTACACGGAATTGTAAAAGCTCGCAATCTAAGCGATGTTGTTATGAAGAACATAAAACAAAATCTGTTTTTTGCACTCATTTATAATACACTGGGCATACCGATAGCAGCTGGCTTGCTCTACCCATTTTTTGGAATTCTGCTGTCGCCGATGATTGCAGCTTTGGCAATGAGTTTTAGTTCCGTATCTGTAATAGTAAATGCTTTGAGGTTACGTTCCAAGAAAATTGATTAGAAAAGTTAATTAAAATTGAAAAGTTATGAATAAAAACATTTTATACATCAGTATCGCAGCTCTTTTAGGACTGCTCGGTGGGTGGCTCATTTTTAGTGGTGGTTCTATCGAAAAAGATGAGACGGATATGACCGAAACGCACGACCATTCAGGCGAAAATGCTGAACAGATGTGGACGTGTTCTATGCATCCACAAATTATGCAACCAGAACCTGGGGATTGCCCCATTTGTGGTATGGATTTAATTCCAGCTGAATCTAGTGCTGATGGTCTTGCGATGAACGAAATAAAGATGACGAAAAATGCAATGGCTTTGGCAAACATTCAAACCACTATTGTAGGCAATACATCTGCGGACAACGAGAATATGATTTCCCTTTCAGGAAAAATTAAAATGAATGAGGAAGAAAACGCGATTCAAGCTAGTTATTTTGACGGCAGGATTGAACGTCTCAATGTCAACTTTGAAGGTCAGGAAGTAAGAAAAGGACAATTGCTTGCCACTATTTATGCACCAAATTTGGTAGCGGCTCAACAAGAATTGATTACCGCAGCTTCGCTTAAAGCATCTCAACCAGAATTATACAAAGCGGTACGCAACAAGCTTAAACTTTGGAAGCTTTCAGAAAGCCAAATCAATAGTATAGAGGAATCTGGAAAAGTTAGAGAAAACTTTCCTATATACGCTACCGTTAGCGGCACAGTATCTGAAAAAATGGCTTCTGAAGGCGACTATGTAAAACAAGGGCAACCGATTGTAAAAGTTAGCAATTTAAATTCCGTCTGGGCGGAATTTGATGCCTATGAAAATCAGATTTCTGAATTTAAAAAAGGACAAAAAATCAAGGTTACTACCAACGCCTATCAAAATGAAGTATTTGATGCTACGGTTTCCTTTATAGACCCTGTTTTGAATACCCAGACTAGGACAGTAGTAGTGCGTGCTAATTTGAAAAATAACAAAGGACTTTTTAAGCCAGGAATGTTTGTCACAGGTAAAATCAAAAGCAAATCAAATGGTTCAGAGGCTCAACTTCGCATTCCAGCGAGTGCTGTGTTGTGGACAGGTGAACGCTCATTGGTTTATATAAAGACCAATCCCAATGAACCAGTTTTTGAAATGCAGGAAGTAACACTCGGCAATAGAGTTGGCGACATATTTATGGTTGCTTCTGGATTACAAGAGGGTGATGAGATAGTAACCAATGGAACATTCACGGTAGATGCAGCAGCGCAGTTGCAAGGTAAGAAGTCAATGATGAACAAATCAGGCGGCAAAACTATGACGGGTCACGAAGGGCATTTAGGAACGCAGAATACAGGTAATGAAACCAATGGTAGTTCAACAATGCAAATGAAATTACCAAAGACATTCCAAATTGCGTTTCAATCTGTTTTGAAACCATATCTTAAAATGAAAGACGCCTTTGTAGCTAGTGATTCTCAAAAGGTTTCAACTTTCTCAAAAAACACCTTGGAAGAATTAAAGTCTCTTTCTGATTCAGGTTTGGGTAAAATGGAACAAGCTCATATTTCCAAAATCAAAAAGATGTTGTTGTCAATTGCTGAAAGTGTTGACATTGAAAATCAGCGTAGTCATTTTGTTGTATTGAACCAAAATTTCGTACCGATTGTAAAGACTATACAAGGCTTAAACCCGAAGGTATATATTCAAAAATGTCCAATGGCAAATAATAACAGAGGGGCATTCTGGATAAGTAAGGATAAAGAGATTAACAACCCATATTATGGGGAACAGATGTTAACTTGTGGAAGTGTAATTGATTCGATTCAATAGTGTAACTCATCTTTGCAACACAGTTGCACGAAAATATTTTTATCTTTGTAACTTGAAATATTTTGCATTCATACTATCAATTTACTTTCTGGCACTAAACTTAGTGCCTTGTAGCGATACTGCGGAAACAAAAGATGATTCCCAAGTAGTGTTTGTAGTTGATTTTGATGGCGAACACGACCAAGGCTGCGAATTGTGCTCGCCTTTCTGTGAGTGTCAATGTTGCCACTGTCACAGTATAGACTTTGGTATTGTGCCTTTTGAGCCACTACAGCCAGTAATTCCACAAGATAACTTTGCCCACTTTGATAGCTTGGGCAAAGACATACCCCTTTCCCTTTTTCAGCCCCCTCGGGCATAATTCAGTTTTGATGGGATAGCTATATCCTGTTTTGATATATCCAAATTTGGATATATCAATACTGCGCGTTGTATTGTATTCAATGTGTTCAATGCAAATATAAACTGAATTAATACCCTCTTTATCTATGATTAACAGAATCATTGAGTTTTCAATCAATAACAAATTCATTATCGGTCTGCTTACATTGGCTCTAATTGGTGCCGGTATTTATAGTATGACCCAAGTTCCCATTGATGCTGTGCCGGATGTTACCAATAATCAGGTACAAGTCATCACACAATCGCCCAATCTGGGCACAGAGGATATCGAGCAATTCGTAACCTATCCAGTAGAAGTTGCGATGAGTAATTTGCCCAATGTAAAGGAAATTCGCTCGGTTTCGCGTTTTGGACTTTCCGTGGTTACCATCGTTTTCGATGACGATATGGGAACTTACTTACCCCGTCAGCTTGTTTCCGAAAAACTGACCGAAGTACGTGAACAGATTCCTGAAGGGTTTGGTCAACCTTCTATCGGTCCAATTACCACAGGCTTAGGCGAAGTCTATCAATACACCCTAAAAGTCGAACCTAATTTTCAAGATAAATATTCCTTATCCGATTTGCGTACAATGCAAGATTGGATTGTGCAACGGCAAATGGCAATGGTACCTGGCGTTGTGGAAATTAATGCCATCGGCGGAAAAATAAAGCAATATGAGGTCGCCGTTGACCCTAACGAATTAAGGGCAATCGGACTAACGATTACGGATGTTTTTAAGGCATTGGAAACAAATAACAAAAATACGGGTGGTGCGTACATTGAGAAAAACCATCAAGCCAACTTCATCCGTGGCGAAGGTTTAGTGCGAAGCCTTGATGATATTAAAAAAATAGTCATTAAAAATGAAAATGGTTTGCCCATTACCGTAAGCGATGTTGCCGATGTACGGTATGGTTCAGCTGTTCGATATGGGGCTTTGACACAGGATGGCGAAGGCGAGGTCGTTGGTGGGTTGGTTATGATGCTCAAAGGGGCAAATTCAAACGATGTCATTGTCCGTGTAAAAGAGCGAATGGCCGAAATACAGAAGTCCCTACCGGAAGGGGTTGTCATACAGCCTTTATTGGATAGAAGCAAGTTAATAAGCGAAACCACGGGAACGGTACGAAACAATCTCTTGGAAGGCGCACTCATCGTAATTTTCGTCTTGGTCTTCCTCTTGGGTAACTGGCGTGGTGGGTTGATTGTAGCTTCCACTATTCCGCTGTCCCTATTGTTCGCATTTATTCTTATGAACGTTTTTGACGTATGGGCGAACCTGATGAGCTTAGGTGCTATCGATTTTGGCATTATCGTAGATGGGGCGGTAATAATCGTGGAAGCCAGCGTATTCTTAATGGGAAGCTACATCTTAAAAAAGAAGTCTTTAAACAAGGAAAAACGTGATGATATAGCCGCAAATGCATCAAAAAAGATGATGAACGCTGCCTTCTTTGGGCAATTGATAATTCTAATTGTGTTCTTGCCCATACTGGCGTTGGAAGGTATTGAGGGCAAAATGTTTCAACCAATGGCGCTTACATTCATATTTGCTATGATAGGTGCTATGTTTCTTTGCCTAACCTATGTACCAATGATGTCCGCAATATTTTTAAAACCACCCAAGACAGAAAAGAAATCGTGGGGCGACCGTTTTGTATTTTGGGTGCAAAGAAAGTATAAACCTCTTTTATTACGAGCTTTAAAAAAAGGAAAGTGGGTCGTGGGTATTGCAGTTGCAACATTCGCAATAGCTGTATTTGTATTTTCCAAAATGGGTGGCGAATTCATTCCTCAACTAGATGAAGGTGATATTGCATTTCACGCCATACTTAAGCCTGGAAGTTCGCTCAGCGAAACCATAGAGACCACTACCAAAGTCGAGCGTATTATAAAGGCGGAATTTCCCGAAGTGGATAAAATAGTAAGCCGTATCGGGGTGGCCGAAGTACCCACGGACCCAATGCCAATGGACTTTGCCGATGTGTTTGTCATACTGAACCCAAAGGACGATTGGGTGTCCGCTGAATCTAAGGATGAGCTTATCGACAAGATGAAGGAAGCGGTAAGCATTATCCCGGGCGTTAATTTTGAGTTTACCCAACCCATCGAAATGAGGTTCAATGAACTTTTGGAAGGCATCCGTGAAGATGTTGCTATTAAAATTTATGGTGAGGATATCGATGTTCTTGCTGCAAAAGCTAACGAGATTACTAAAATCATTGCGGGGACCGAAGGCATAGGTGATATGAGGGCGGAAGCAACTTCGGGACTGCCCCAGATGACGATAAAGTACAATCGCAATAAACTGGCACAATACGGGGTCAGTATTGACCAACTGAATATGATGGTGCAATCCGCCTTTGCAGGCGGATATGCAGGTGTCATCTTTGAAGGCGAAAAGCGTTTCGATTTGGTCGTTAGGCTCAACGAGCAAAACCGAACCGACATCAACGATATAAGGAATCTGTTTATCGATTTACCGAACGGTTCCCAAATTCCACTTCAAGAATTGGCAAATATCGAGTACACACCAGGACCGATGCAGATAAGTCGCGACAATACCAACCGCAGAACCTATGTAGGTGTAAATGTACGTGGACGTGATGTGGAATCCTTGGTTAAAGAGATTAAGGACAAACTGGATGCAAATCTTGATTTACCACCCGGCTATTTTATTCGGTATGGCGGTGCATTTGAAAATCTCGAAAGGGCAAGTGAGCGATTACAGGTCGTCGTCCCGATTGCTTTATTGTTGATTTTCATTTTGATTTATTTTGCATTAAAATCCTTTCCGCAGACCTTAATGATTTACGTGGCTATCCCTATGGCGACCATAGGCGGTATTTTTGCCCTATGGCTCAGGGATATGCCCTTTAGTATTTCCGCAGGGGTCGGCTTTATCGTGCTCTTTGGGGTCGCAGTATTGAACGGACTGGTAATGATTAGCGGTCTGAACGAACTAAAGGAAGAAGGTGTAACCAACTTGAAAGACCGCATTGTTGAGGGAACAAAACGCAGAGTGCGCCCCATTATGTTGACGGCATTTACCGATATTTTAGGATTTCTTCCTATGGCGATTTCAGCTTCTGCAGGGGCAGAAGTGCAACGACCCTTGGCAACCGTGGTAATCGGTGGATTGATTACTTCCACGCTCTTGACGCTCTTTATCCTTCCCATTTTTTATCAATGGGTAGAGAAACGTTCAGAACGGAAGAAAAAACCCAATCCAAAATTCGTTACCGCTACGGCAGTAGTCTGTCTATTGTTTACGTCCAATTTGGTGAAAGCCCAACAAGTCCGACCGAAAGACTCACTACCGGTTATCTCATTGGAACAGGCAGTGGAAATCTCGAAGAAAAACTATCCGCTTTTGAAAACAAAACAGTTGGAAATCCAAAAACAGAACGCCCTTAAAGGCACGGCTTATGACCTTGGCAAGACCCAAGTTTTCACGGGCGGTGAGGAAGTAAGAGTGGGTCAGGGTGTCTATACATTGGTTGGTGTAGGGCAGCAGAACATCAATCTGTTCGGAATCGGTGCAAAGAAGCGTTTACAAAAACATCGTATCACATTGGCCGAAACTGCTCTTGACCTTTCCGAACTGCAAGTGGAACAGGAAGTAAAAAAGGCGTGGTCGCTGGCATACCAACAGCGACAGAAATATGAACTGTACCGTGAACTGGATTCCATTTATTTACAGTTTGAAAAGGCCATCGAACTCAACTTTGAGGTAGAAGCCATTTCAAGATTGGAATATTCTTCGGCCACAAATCAAGCCTTGCAAATCAACAATAAATTGCAACAGGCAGAAAGTGATTATTTCATAGCCCTGCAAAAGCTCAATCTTTGGTTGGTCTCAGAAACGTATTACACGGTTCCCGACATACTGAACGAAAGTGAAATATCCGTTTTGGAAATACCTACAAGTATAGAAAATCATCCAGAATTGAAACTTTCGCAAAGGCGCATCGACGAAGCCGAAGCGAACTATAATGAAGCCCGTACCGATTTGCTACCGAAGTTGAACCTACAAGGTGGACTTCAACAGGTCGATGGCAATAGCGGATTTTACACCTATCAAGCAGGCATTTCCGTCCCATTATTTTCAGGCACACAGCGTAGTCAGGCCAAAGCCGCTAAAATTGACAGCGAAATTGCAAAGGCGAATGCGGATTTTACCCAACGCCGAATGCAATCCGAATATCAGCAAGCCGTACAGTCCTATCAGAAATGGAAGGCATCTTGGCAATTTTATAGGGGCAAAGCCTTGCCACTCGCCGAGGAACAGCGCAAAGGTGCATTGCTGGCATACAAAGAAGGTGCGGTGGACTACGCCGCGTTCACGCAAATTATACGGGATGCCATACAGACCGAAATGGACGCACTGAACACTCTCGACAATTATTTAAAATCAGTTTTTGAACTACAATATTTCAAGCAATAAAATGAAAAATATATCCAAATACACAATTATCGGGCTACTGGCAATACTTTTAGGGTTGACCGCTTGTGGCGATTCAAAAAGCGAAACTAAAGAGAACACAGAAATAAATTCCGAAATGGAAGAAGGGCATTCCGAAGGCGAAGTCGAAGAAGTATTATTGACGGAAAAGCAGTTTAACGCCCTGCAAATGAAAGTGGATACTTTGCATATGCGCAATATGAGTGGTTATGTGGAAGCCAACGGACAACTCGAAGTGCCACCACAAAACGAGGCCACCATAACAACGGTTGTAGGTGCCAATGTGGTTTCCATAGAGGTTATCGAGGGCGATAAGGTCAACAAAGGGCAAACAGTCGCCTATCTCTCACACCCCAACATCATACAAAAACAGACGGATTACCTCAATGCATACAGCAATAGAGAATTTCTCAAAAAAGAATATGAGCGACAAAAAACGCTGTACGATGCAGGAGTGGGAAGCGGTGCCAATTTTCAAAAGGCCGAAGCGGAATATCAGGCCTCGCGTAGTATGGTAAACGGATTGGAAGCCCAACTAAAGCAATTGAGTATTAGTGCTTCTGGGCTAAGAAACGGCACAATTTACCAGCGTGTGGCATTACGAAGTCCCATTGAAGGATTTGTTCAAAAAGTAGAAATCAAAACAGGGCAATATGTAGAACCACAGACCGATTTAATGGAAATCGTGGACACCCATCACGTACACGCGGATTTGATGGTTTTTGAAAAGGATGTTTACAAAGTCAAAGTAGGACAGAAAGTTCGGTTCAACGTCCAATCCATACCGGGTAAAGAACTTACTGCGGAAATATATTCCGTAGGAAAGACTTTTGAGCAAAACCCCAAGGCAATACACGTACACGCTGAAATCGAGAACAAGGAAGGCAACCTCATACCAGGAATGTACATTCGAGGGCGCATTCAAATAGATGGTTCCAAAGCTATGGCACTCCCCGAAAGTGCCATAGTTACTAACGGTGATAGGTTCTTTGTGTTTTCAGCTAAAAAAGAAGGTGATAATTGGGCTTTTATGCCCTATGAAGTAACAAAGAGCACTCAAGATGGTGAGTGGGTTTCCATCGATTTTCTGACCGAACAAGAAGCGAACACAAAATACGCATATAATAATGCCTACTATTTAATCGCAGAAATGAAAAAAGGCGAACTTGGTGATGATGACTAACATACAGATTAGAACGAACATATGAGTGAAATTGAAAAATTATTGAATGAAAAAAAGGTACGCCCGACAGCGATGCGCATCCTTATCTACAAGTTTATGGCACAAAAGAATAGTGCGGTTGCTTTGAAAGATATTGAATCTGCTTTTGAAAAAGCGGATAGAACCACATTGTACCGTTCCTTAAAAACATTCGAGGAAAAAAACGTGGTGCATCAAATAGATGACGGAACTGGAATCTCTAAATACGCCCTTTGTGAAGAAGGCTGTAATTGTGAAATAGAACAAGATTTGCATTTACATTTTCATTGTTCCAATTGTAATGAAACTATTTGTTTGACCGAACATAGAATTCCGCAAATTAATTTACCGGATGGATATTTGGCAGAAGATGTTAATCTCGTGGTTACAGGAATATGTGAAAAATGCAGTAGTAATTTACTTTAATATACAAACAAATTAGATTGATTTTGAAAAAAAGCACTTTTAAAATAAGTCAGATGGATTGTCCATCGGAAGAGCAGATGATTCGGATGAAGTTGGATGGTTTTGAGCAAGTCAAGTATCTTGACTTTGATATACCCAACAGAAAGTTGGAAGTATATCATCTGGATGGAATCGAAGAAATTCAAATATCTGTAGCCAGTTTAAAACTTGGGGATTCCTTTGAGGGAACTACAGAGGCCGAACCACCAGTAGTGGAAGACCAATCCAAACAAAAAAGAATTCTTTGGTGGGTCTTGGGTATTAATTTCGGTTTTTTTTTAGTAGAAATGACTACTGGTTGGATATCAGACTCAATGGGTCTTGTGGCAGATTCATTGGATATGCTGGCAGATTCCATCGTTTATGCATTAAGCCTTTTTGCAGTAGGTGGTGCCATTTCCAGAAAAAAGAAAGTGGCAAAATTAAGCGGATACTTTCAGATGGGGTTGGCGACGCTTGGGTTTGCCGAGGTCTTAAGAAGGTTTTTTAGCAATACCGAAACACCCCTGTTTCAATGGATGATTATCGTTTCAATTTTCGCATTAGCGGGTAATTTGATATCGCTTTGGCTCATCAACAAGACCAATAGCAAAGAGGCTCATATGCAGGCAAGCGCCATTTTTACTTCCAACGACATCATAGTCAACGGCGGGGTAATACTTGCGGGTGCACTTGTCTATTTTTTGGATAGTAAATGGCCTGATTTGGCAATAGGCGGAATTGTATTTGCATTTGTAATGCGCGGCGCTCTGAGAATACTCAAATTATCAAAGTAGTTTTTGAAATGACATCAAATGTGATTAAAAAATAAATGAAAAAGAAAAAAGTAAACTTACGCGATTTGAACCCTAAGGAACATCTGGATAACCACAGCAATCCTGAACAAGTATCTAGTTTCAGAACCTATCTACCTGCAATTTTCAGTTTTGTGATGCTGATAGTTGGTATTGCCATTGATTATTTTGATGCCTTTCCATTTTTCAAGGGGTGGGTCAGAATCGTTTGGTACTTGGTGGCTTACATTCCAGTTGGGTTTCCCGTTATCAAGGAAGGATGGAACAGTATTAAGAATGACGATTTTTTTACTGAATTTTTTCTGATGTCTATTGCCACTTTGGGTGCATTTGCCATAGGCGAATACCCCGAAGGTGTGGCAGTAATGCTATTTTATGCCGTGGGTGAACTGTTCCAAAGTGCAGCGGTTAATCGTGCGAAAGGAAACATTAAGGCTTTGTTGGACGCACGACCTGATGAAGCGGTGGTTTATCGTGATAGGAATTTTGTTGTAGTCAACCCCGAAACAGTCGAGATTGGCGAAAAGATACAGATACGCGTGGGCGAAAAAATTCCCTTGGACGGCATTTTGTTATCCGAAAAAGCATCGTTGAATACGGCTGCAATAACTGGTGAAAGCAAACCCGACACCATTGCAAAAGGCGAAAAAGTTTTTGCAGGAAGCATCAACCTCAATGGTGTCATTCAAGTGGAAACCAATAAAGAATTTAAGGACAGTTCCATTGCCCGAATTTTGGATATGGTACAGAATGCGACTGCAAGAAAATCAAAGACAGAATTATTTATACGGAAGTTCGCAAGGATATATACACCAATCGTTGTGTACCTCGCCATTGGCCTGACCTTCCTGCCTTACTTTTTTGTGGACGACTATGTGTTTAGGGATTGGCTCTACCGTGCCCTGATATTCCTAGTGATTTCCTGCCCCTGTGCATTGGTTATTTCTATCCCTTTAGGCTATTTTGGTGGATTAGGCGCAGCATCGCGCAACGGTATTCTATTCAAGGGCGCGTCCTTTCTGGATGCAATGACCAAGGTAAATACGGTGGTAATGGACAAGACCGGAACCGTTACCAAAGGGGTTTTTAAAATCAAGGAAATCAAGTCCATCACATTTGACGAAGCTGAGTTTATGAAATACCTGATGGCGGTTGAAGAACAATCCACCCATCCCATTGCCAAAGCGATACTGGAATATAAAGCGGATGGTTTGGATTATAAGGCGACCGATGTTTCAGAGGTTGCCGGAAAGGGACTAAAAGGAACGGTCAATGGAAAAACGGTGTTGGTCGGTAATAAAGCTTTGATGGCCTCAAACAACATAGAGGTTCCTTCTGAAACGGATAATGTTGTTGAATCCATTGTGATGGTTGCCATAAACGGAAAATTTGTAGGCTATGTAACGATTGCTGACAAATTTAAAGAAGATGCCCATCAAGCTATCAAGCAAATAAGGGAAGCAGGTATATCAAAAATCATAATGCTTTCGGGCGATAAAGATTCCATTACACAACAGGTTTCCAATGAACTCAATATTGATTGGGCAAAGGGCGGCTTGCTACCAGAAGATAAGCTGAACGAAGTAGAAGAACTAAAAAAGCAACCAAATACAAAGGTAGCCTTTGTAGGCGACGGTATTAATGATGCACCTGTGCTTGCGGCAAGCGATGTAGGTATTGCAATGGGCGGTTTAGGTAGTGATGTTGCTATTGAAACGGCGGATGTCATCATCCAAACCGACCAACCGAGCAAGATTGCACGAGCAATTAAAATTGGTCGTTCTACCAGAAGAATTGTATGGCAGAACATTGGTTTGGCATTTGGTGTGAAAGCAATAGTTCTGATTTTAGGTGCAGGTGGATTAGCTACAATGTGGGAAGCAGTCTTTGCGGATGTGGGTGTCGCTTTGTTGGCCATTTTAAATGCGGTACGATTGCAGAGAATGAAATGGAAGGAATCTTAGAATTCCTGACCGCCACAATTGACTGAATGAAAATTAATTACAAATAATAACCATTATATTTATAGGTCACAACAAGTCCTATTTTATGATACATATAATCACAACAGGCGGTACAATTGAGGGGCTGGACTATGATACAGAAAATAAGCAGACCCAAGAAAATAAAATCTCAATTGAGGAATTTTTTAAGTCGGCAAATGTTTCATTTTCCTATTCGATAGAAAATGTCCTCAATAAAGATAGTCGCTTTATTACAGATGATGACCGCCGGCTTTTGGTTGATAAAATCAAAGCTACGAGCGCGAGAAAAATAATATTAACCCACGGTACTTTCACTATGGAAGATACCGCAAAATATATCGGAAAACTTAACCTAAAGAAAACGATAGTCTTGGTTGGCTCATTTGTTCTAGGCACATCCAATGGTACAGATGCCCCTTTTAATTTAGGTTACGCCTTATGCTCAGTTCAATTTCTAAAACCAGATGTATATGTAGCAATGAACGGTACTATATTTCATTGGGGAAATGTGAAAAAAAATTTAGAAACCAACAAATTTGAGCAGCGATGAAAAAGATAAATGTTTGGAACATCAATACATTGGACTACTTTTTTCTATCTTTTATTAGATACAGTCATTGTATTGTTTACACTCTACTATTCAACTAGAAAAGATTCAAGTGGTTATAAACGATTTTTATCTTTGGGTATACTATTCATTACTTATAATCTAACCGGTGGTTTTTTGCCAATCAAGAATTTTCCTGGCCCTCTTATTCTTCAGTATATCATAACCTATGGTGTTGCCATAGCTTTATGTGTTTATATAGTTTACTACCTCTATAAAGAATATGATATCATAGTATTAAAGTACAATTCTTCCATTAGAAATTTGGCGATTTTGTCTTCTGGAAGTTTTATTATACTATTTTTAATCCCATACTTCTTTACTTATTCCTTGGACTCTTCAAGGTTACTTTTTACCATACCTATTTCAATTCTTGCCTTTGTGTTCTTAGGAATGTTTTATGAAAGAATTTCACATCCAAACAATCCAAATGAATATATCCTACGTCGTAACAGATTATCGATGATTAGTGTGACAAGTATTGCATTGTTACCTATATTGACCTTAATCGGGGATTTTCAATGGTTGACTTTTACAGTTATGAACACAGCTTTTTACGCCATATCCATTATAGAAATAGATAGACATTTATATTTTTTAGAAAACAAGACCAAAATGTACGAAGTATTTGCTATGAGCAAAGAACAAGCAATTCACTCAGCAGATACGAAAATTATTTACGAAAACTTGACAAGAAGGGAAATAGAAATTACCTTGTCCATTCTGAGCAATCTTAGTTATAAGCAAATAGCCAAGGATTTATTCATTGCTGAAAGTACCGTCTCCAAACACGCTTCAAACATCTATAAAAAAACAGGTGTAAAAAATAGAAGACAATTCATTAATCGATACCGAAAAAAGTCGAAGTAGCGTTGTTCCTAATACTAGAGCGATTACCGTAGGAAAATACGGTTTATTCCGTAGATATCTACGGAATAAAATTTGCTTCTTTCAAAATTATGTTATTACATTTCAATAGTTCTTTAGATGTCCCATGTCGTAAAAAGTTCTGCTAACAAAGTACCTGTCCTGCGCATTCGCAAACTAAAGAACTCTAACAACAACTAATCCACCCAAACTAAGACTGCCCGCAATATTGTTGGGCTTAACTGTATTTATGGCTGCAAATGGATTTAGAAACGTTAGGCAAAAATCTTCTCGTAGCATTAGACGAGATAAGGCTCGAAAATCTACCGATTTTGGAACAATCCTATCGTTCTATTCAGTTAAGCAGAAACTTGCTTAGTACTTTCAAAAGAAACATTCTGACCAATGATTTTGAAAGTGTTGAGAAAGAAATAATCTTCTTCAAAAAAATAAAACAAGTGCCATTGGTTAAGCTTATATACTTCTCAGAAATTCATTCTTTTGAAATTCAATTCCCAAAAGCAGACAGAGCTGCACAATTAAAATTTGTAAAAAAGAAAATCAATAAATTAAATCGCTTTTTTCTTTATAATCTTGATTTCGGGCAATACGTTAAATCTGGTGCAACCCATTTTGACAAAGCTTATTACACCAGAGAGCATTTTGATATTTATCATATTACTACTTCCAAATTCTATTTTCAAGACCCTGATTTTTGTACACCGAGAGATATGCTTTTAGGAAAGTTCAAGGCTTATATATCTTTAATCAACTATATGGACCAAAAGAAAAATTCTATTAAAAATAGAGTAAATGGAAATAGTGTGAATATAAAACCTACGGAAAAAATTCCTTGGCCATTCACAAATACAGATTGGGTTGAACTTCTATATTCGCTAAGTGCTGCTGGAATGACAAAACAAAAGGGTCTAAGTATTATTAAATTATCTAAAATTTTGCAAGAAGTATTCGACTTTACTCCAAAGGAAATCTACAAAACATTTCAGGACATTAAAAATCGCAAAAATAGCCGAACATTATTCCTCGACCAGTTGACAGCTTCCCTTCTTTCGGAAATGGACAAAAGCGAGGAATAGTCGCTAGTTGCTATCATTCGTTCCTTTTTTTATATGTTAAAAAAAGACCGTACTACGGTTGACCTACGGTAATTGTATTCCGTAGTTGTTTTTCATAAATTTTGATACAATTTCAAGGTCTGTTAGTTACGGAAGCACCTTTAAACACTGTTAAAACAATTGAAATTTCAAAATGTTAAATTTTGACCGTAGTACGGTTGTACTGGGGAATAAAATCCATTAAAGCTATCCAAATTTGTAGAACGAAAGTCAAATCAGGTCAGAGGCTATCAAATTAATTGACAACGATGCGATAGTCTCTTACTTTAAAAACCGTTCTATTATGCCTACAAGTATTATTACAACAGACGACCTTCGGGAATTCAAAATGGAATTGCTCGATGACATTAAAAAATTATTATCCAAACAAGCCACTGGAAAACTCAAAAGATACCTTAAATCATCTGAGGTTATGGATTTGCTTCAGGTAAGTCCAGGTACATTACAAAACCTTCGCATCAATGGCACTTTACCTTACACCAAAGTTGGTGGTATTATTTACTACGATGCTGAGGAAATACAAAACATAATGACTTCCAACCGTGTTCAGCAAGGTTCAAATTCTTAAATGATGAACTATATAAAGCTACTTAACGCGGCTTTTGAAAAGTTCTATTTTGATGACCGCCTAAATCCTACCCATATCAGTCTGTATATGGCGCTGTTCCAAGAATGGAACAGTAGCCGATTTGCGGATGAATTTTACGTTAACCGAAGAGACTTAATGCGTGCTGCTAAAATAGGCTCAAAATCCACATACCACCGCTGCGTTACGGATTTGGACTCGTGGCTTTACCTATGCTATTTTCCATCTAACAATCCATACAAAGGAAGTAAAATCAAGATGTCTATTATCGGGACAAGTAGTGAACCAGATATGGGACGGTACAATCCCACATTAGAACAGCTTGCGGAACAGTACTATCCCATACGTGAACCAGTTGTGGGACAGCACCATCCCATAAATGGACAAGTACTGGTATCTAATACAAACAATACCAAACAAGAAAACTATATAAAACAGCCAAAAGGCAGGCAGGTGGTTATTGATTTTTTTGAAGAAAATGGTTTTGATGCAGATGAGGGGAAAAAGTTCTTTGAGCACTATGAAACCCGAAACTGGCAAACAAGTGATGGGCAAGCAATTCGTGATTGGCGAGCTGTAGCCACAAATTGGATGGACAGAACGGAATTATTTGACGAAAAAAATGAATCAAACAAAAAACAAGCGTCCCAAATCAAGGACAACTTGCGAACCACTAAAAACAAAGATTATGGACAACCCCTCTAAAATTACTGAAGGTGGCGTGGAATATTCGCTAGGAAAATTTGACGGCAAAAGTGTACTGTATGATTTCCCAAAAATCTTAATTTACCTGAACGCTAAAGGGAAACAGCTTTTCGGCGAAAAGTTCAGAATTTATGATGAAGATAGAGATATACTGCTAAAGCTTTGTTCCTACTTCATTAAAGATAAATCCAATTGCACAACCTATGGAATTGACATCGATAAGGGTATCTTACTTTCCGGACCAGTTGGTTGCGGGAAAACCAGCTTAATGAAATTGCTGAGATATATTGTTCCGATGCAAAGACCTTATGAAATGATTCCTTGCAGGAACGTAACCTTTAGTTTCAACCATCTTGGTTTTAAGACCATTGAGGAATATGGTAACACAAAATTTTTCTGCTTTGATGATTTAGGTATCGAACCTGCTGGACGGTTTTATGGTAAAGACCTGAACGTAATGGGCGAAGTGCTATTATCCAGATATGAACTATACCTTGAGACCAAGCATAAAATCAAAACCCACGCAACCACCAATCTCAATGCCGAGGAATTGGAAGAACGCTACGGCAACCGTGTTCGTAGCCGGATGCGAGAATTGTTTAATTTGATTGCTTTTGATAAAGAGGCTGGGGATAAGAGGAAGTGAACTTAAATATGATTTTTCAACAACAACTTTTGTTCTCTTGAATCGGTGGACAGGGCACAGTCCCATAAGAACAATATACACAGCAATCTCCTTCATTTGGTTTCAGAACCGTTTTGCAACTCTCACACTCATAAAAGAATTGACAGGATTCTGTTGGCATTTCTTCTACTTTTTTATATCCGCAGTTTGGACAAGTGATTTCAGATGTCAATATAGTTTCCATTATTTTTATTTTTTGTCGGTCACTTTATAACCAGTAGAATTAATTGCTTTCTCAATTTCCGCTTCATTGGTCTTGGTTTTATCAAATTCAATGATTGCATTTCCACTTTCATATGATGTTTTTGAGCTCACGATTCCGCTGAGTTTATTTACTTCGTGGTTTACGTGTTCTTCACAACCCGCGCAGGTCATTCCGCTAATTTTAAATTCAGTTGTTTTAATATCCGATTTATCTACAACGATAATTTGTTTTGCCGTGTCTGGGTAAAAAATTCCTGAATAGTATGGAAATGCTAACATTACGATTGCAAATACAGTTACAATTCCTAAAAAAGTTTTAGACTGTGTGAATTTTGGTTTTTCGCCTGTCTCACATTCACAGTCGATTTCCTTTTTAGGCTTTAGCATCTGGTACCAGGCAAAACAAAGAACGAAAATTGTGAGTCCGATTAAGTACGGTCTAAAAGGTTCTATCCAAGAGAATGTTGAAGCAATTCCACTTGTTCCTGCGATGAGAGCCAAAACAGGCGTAATACAGCATAAGGAAGCTGTAATTGCAGTTAGCAAGCCTGCTCCAATTAATTTGTTTTCACTTTTCATATCGCTTCTAAAACTTTGTTTTTATCAAGTATTGCGAAAAACGGATTGAGTAGTTTTTCATATTCAGCGGTCAATGAGTAATAAATCGTTTGGGCTTCTCTATCGGTTTCTAATAGATTTCGGTCTTTCATTTTTCTCAAATGCTGGGAAATGGCCGAAATATTCATTCCAAGAATATCACTTAAATCACAAACGCAAAGCCTATCTTCTTCAAAGAGTACGTAAAGTATTTTAAGTCTTACGCTATTCCCAACTAATGAAAGTCCATTCGCTAAATAATCAAAAGATTCACTTAGTTCTGAAACTGTCTCTTTGCAACGATTGATTTGTTCTAAATCAGCTTGTTGTCTTATACAAGAATTATTTTCCATAAAGCAAAGTTACATTATTTTCTTATTTAAGCAAATACTTAAATACGTAATATTTAAAATAGCAACAATTTGATTAATAGAACTGCTAGAAATAAATGGAAGTAGTCTAACTTCTAAAAGATTTATATAGTAAAACTACTTCTGCAATGAATTGTATCACAATAGCTTTTAAACTTTTTGTCAACTCTAAAAATATATCTTTCATAATAGTATTAGTTTTTAATAGATAATAAAATGGCGAAGGCAATTAATTTGATATTCTTAGAAGCAGAAATATAACTGCTTTCATCCCCATTACTCAAAAAACTCAGTTCCAAAAGAACCGAGGGGCAATAGTCAATAGTTTCACGTAGTACCTGAAAATTTGCGAACTTCACACCTCTACTTTCATATCCTATAGCTTTGCAAAGTGCTTTTTCAAATTGATAACCTATATAAATAGATTCTTTAGAATTATTTGCTTGCTTTTGTGAAACATAAACTTCTATCCCTCTTGCATCCGGATTATCTGAATGATTACAATGTAGAGAGAAAAACAAATCAGCTTTTAGAGCTTTGGCCAGCTTCGTTCTATCCGATAGCGAAATGAGTGTATCAGTATACCTGGTTAAATAAATGTCCAGAGGCTTATCTAATTCATCATTTAGCTTCAAAATGGCATTCGCAATATCCAATACAACGTCCTTTTCTTGGATTTTATTTATGCCTATTGCACCAGTATCTTTTCCACCGTGTCCAACATCAATTATAATTCGTTTTTGAGTACTCTTTTCTTGTCCTAAAACGATACACATTTTTAGAACCAAAATCACAAAACTGACGTTTTTGAGCACTTTTTTCATTTTCAATTTTCAGGTTATCAACATTTTTCCTTCAAAAACTCATAAAATTTGATGCCAAATAGCAGCAATTAAATTCAATTGATTTCAAATAATATTTTATTCACAAATATTTGATTTTCAGTTATTTATGTACAAATATATGTAAATTTCAGAAAGAGAAAATGAATAAAAAATCTAAACAGTTTTATTATGAAAAAATCAATCTACTTAGCAACTTTTTTATCGTTGCTCTCAACATCACTTTTTGCTCAAATTGGGGGAATTGAAGATTCCGTTAACGATGTGGGCGATACCATACGTACCATATTTCCAATTTTACTTGGTGTCATTTTTCTTGTTGGTTTCTTGTTTAATGCAGGACATTTCTTTGGGGAAAACGCAGACCTTAAAAAAGGAATTACTAGAGTGCTTGTGTTTGTTTTGATTGCTGGCGCAGTTGTCGGCATCTTCACATACTTAATAGGTATTGTTGTTTAAGATGAAACGCTTCGAGGTCTATAAAAACATTAGGAAAAGGGCAGTCATTTTTGGGCTGCCTATTTCCCTGTTTGCCCTGATGATGGTTTCTATTTTGGCTTCGCTGCTCGTCATCATCTTCTCTTTCAGCTTCGGGATAATAATTGGTGTACTTGTTTTTAATGCCGCCTTATATGTTGCCCTAACAAGAATAACACATAACCCACAAATTTTTCAAATGGCTAAGGCTTTTCCGAGAATAATAAGTAATAAAAAAAACTCAGGCTTCGACTATGAACAAGATTAATCTTTCAGCATATCAACCTATTGTAGATATTCAAGACAATATCATATTTGCCAATAATGGCAATGTTGTTCTGTGCTATGAAGGTACGTTGCCAGAAATTTATTCACTATCCGAAAAAGACTTTGAAGACATTCACGGGGCTTGGTTTCAGGCCCTGAAATCATTGCCTATTGGTACAGTAGTCCAAAAACAGGACATCTACCTAAAAAAGACCTATACTTCAGAAGCACTTCCCGATACAACGTTTTTAGAAAAGGCAACGCACGACCACTTCAAAGGGCGCGACTATATGGAACATCGTTGCTTTTTGTTCTTTACGCTAACTAAGAACAAAGCTCTGAATAACTCAAAATACGTCAACCCTTTCCGCAAAGTTTCCAATGGAATTGTCCAACGATTAGATGACAACATTAAGAGCTTTATTGGGGCTGTTAGTGACTCTGTTTCCTTTATAAACAATAGCAGAAAAATGAGTTTTATTTCGCTTAAAGCGAAAGAAATACAGCAGTTAACCAACGGATATTTCAATGGCTTTAATGATGGGTTTGACACCGATATCATATTAGATAAAAAAAGCGTCAATATTGGCGAAAACCATTTTGATGCCCTGGCTATCAATAGCGAACTGTGCTTTGGCGAAAGTGTACAGAGTAGCAAGACCAATGAGAAATTCACTTCTGACGATTTTGTGTTTCATCAAGGGTTTATTGATGGCTTAGGGCTTACGCTTAACGAAAATCATATCGTCAACCAAATCCTTTATTTGGATGACAAACAGAAGTGGCGCAAGTTACTTGATAAGAAAGTTGAGGAACTCAACAAAAGTTCCAACTTCGGTTCTCAGAATAAAGTAGTCCTCGGTAAAATTCAGCATATCCTTGACCAAATAAATGCGGATGATAATGCTCGCATTATTCGTGGTCATTTGAATATAATTTATTGGGATAAGAATCCAGAAAATTTAAGTCGAATCGGTTCTAAAATCAAAACTGAATTTAAGGAACTGGACATCATTCCATACTATCCTAGAGGTGAGGAACGGAAGAATTATATACTCAATAGTTACTGTTGTTTTTCTTCCAATTTTTCAAATAACGATTTATATGTTACCGATTTAAAGCACGCTCTATGCCTGTTTATAAACAACACAAACTACAATTCTGATGCTACTGGAATCATCTTTAATGATAGGGAACACAATGTTCCTGTTTTAAAAGATGTTTGGGATGAGCGCAAGAAGCGCATTAAGGCAAGAAACTTTGCCATTTTTGCACCTACTGGTGAAGGTAAGTCCTTTTTGGCAAATAACATTCTGCGCCAGTATTTTGAAAGTGGTGTCCGCCTGGTCATAATTGACCTCGGTGGATCCTACACCAAATTTGCCAAACTCTATCCCGAAAAATATACTGTGCTTCGTTATGAAAGTGGCAAAAACTTGGGTATCAATCCTTTTTATATAAGTGATACAAATGACCTAACACCTGAACGTTTGGAAGACTTGTCTGTTTTCCTATTTGAACTGTTCGCCTCAGATTTAAAAGTGACCAAGGCACAATCGGTTTCGGTCAAAAAGATATTGCGCCATTATTACAACAACACTTCCGAAAATCATTCGCTGGATGGTTTCTACAACTTTATAGAAAGGAATCAGAAAGACCTCTTGAATACCTTGAAAATCCATCCCGACTACTTCAATATTACAAGCTTCTTGCACGTAATGTCCGAATATGTCGGCGATGGTCTATATAGCTTCCTTTTTGAAGTAAGTGAAGACCAGACCTATAAAATCGAGGATAAACGATTGATTGTATTTGAGCTAGATGAAGTAAAGGATAATAAGGAAATCCTTTCCGTTATGTTGAAGTTGATTAAGTCAGCCATCCAAAGAACGATATGGAAAAACAGAGCTGAAAAAGGCATTATTCTCTTCGATGAGTTTGCAAAGCAACTAAAGTTTGATAACGTATTGGAAAGTGTTGAATTCTACTATCAAGCCATTCGTAAACAGAATGGTGCGATAGGCATTATTCTTCAGTCCATAAATCAGCTTCCCAACAATTCAACATCAGCAAGCATACTAGAAAACACACAGGTCATTTATAGCCTGAATAACGAAAAAGGCTATGACGAATTGGTAAAAAGACTCAATCTTTCGAGCCACGACTTGAACCAATTAAAGTCCATCAAAAACAATCTTTCCGGACCACGGAAGTACACCGAAATGTTCATCAAAATAGGAAAGGAAAGCAACATTTTCAGGCTTGACGTTCCTAAAGAAGTGTATGCAGCTTACTTAACCGATGGACAAGAAAACGAGGTCATAATGGCCATTTATGAAAAGACCAATGATATGGAATTGGCAATTAAAGAATTCACATCTAAAACATAATATTATGAAGACAAAAATTTTAATACTCTCAATGGCATTATTGTTCAGCTTAAACATTAAAGCTCAAGGAATGCCTGTTTATGACAATACCAACTTTGTAAGTTTGGTAAAATCTCTCGTAGAATCTGCAAAGCAGACGAGTCAACTTATTAAATCTGTACAGTTTTTAAAAGATGCTAAGGAAAGCATCGAGAAAGTATCAAGTGTAGTGCAGCAACTCAGAGCGGTTCAGGAAATTGCACAGAACAACCAACGCCTTATCAATGTAATGCAAAACGATTTACAGGATATCTTAAACTCGCCTTACATCAAACCAGAGGAAGTTACAAGGGTTGCGGAATCATTTGATGCCATTGTCCAAAACTCTCTGGACACGGTTGATTTTATGGGCGAGATATTATCTAGCGATAATCTAAAAATGTCCGACGCCGAACGTGCTGAAGTGTTAAAACAAAAAGAAAAGGAATCTAAAGAAATGGTTTCTAACATCCAGACAAAAACTAAGCGCTATCGTGATATCATTTCCTTTAGAAAAATGCAGGATAAAGTAAATAATAGAGAAACAGAATACTAATAATGACCGCAACCATATTTTTAGGGATTGGACTGGAATACGTCGATGCGGTATTTCAAACAATACAGAACAGCAGTTTTTCGCAATACACTATTGCCGGAATGAAAACGCTTGCTGTATTGTTCTTTCTGGTCAATATTCTTAAAAAATACAACGAAGGTATTGCGGATAAAGATGGTTACACTTGGGGATTAAGCCCAGGGGAACTTATGAAGAATTTTGCGATTGTTATTCTGGTCATATTCTCGACACAGGTACTCGGTTTCTTTGATAGCATCTTGGTATCCATAGAAGGACAATATCGTGGTACAGCACCGGCTTTATTGCCATTACAAATGCAGGATATCCCCATAGAAGAAGAAATAAATTTTTTAGAGGCCGCTCAAGCGGCAATGGCCTTATTATATGAGGCTCTAGTTACACCACTTTTCGGATTCAAAATATTTGCATTTATCATCAGCCTTATCCTCTGGATTTTGGATTTGTTCATCTACCCGCTATTCCTTGCAGAACGTTATTTTTTATTGGGTATAATGCAAGCTTTTTTTCCGCTGGTTATTAGTCTGGCAGTTTTTGAAAAATTCCGTTCTCTTGCTTATACATTTTTCAAATTGTACGCTGCTGTTTATATGTTAGTGCCTGCCTTCTTTTTGGTCAATGTATTTGTAAATGCCCTCTATACTGAAATCAATACGAACTTCTGGACAAACCTTTTTGGGACAGATGTTGGCCAGGGCTTTTTTGCACCTGTGGTTCAACTTGGGTCAGTTGGTTTCATTGTTTTTCTAAAATTCAAATTATACAAACGAGCCACATCGTTTACCCTCAGATTGTTTACCAGTTAATTCCAATGAAAATGAAAACACCTTACAAAAACATCTATGCAGTCTTAAAGTTGAACAGATTTATCGTGTTGACAGTTGTCATTTTAGCAATGCTATCGAGCACCTTTTCACTATGGATGGCATTTAAGACGAATAAAGAAGCTCTTAATAGTGCTTTTGCTATTAATACTGATGGCAGTATTATTCCCCTAAAACTCGTAACCCAAAAAGAAAATTTCAAGGTAGAAGCATTAGCTCATTTAGACTTGTTCCACAACTACTTCTATAATATCGATGCCAGTAATTACGAGCGTAATCTGGAAAAGGCACTTTGGTTGGGCAATAGTTCCGTGGATAATCTATATCGACAGAAAAAAGCGGATGGTGTCTATAACCGTTTGCTGCAATATTCGCTAGTTCAAAAAGTATTAAGTATTGATTCACAAATCGAAGAACAAAACGGAACATATGTCTTTAGAACCGTTACCATTTTTGAAATCAATAGAGGTTCAATAATCGATACCTACGAACTTGTTTCTAGTGGAAACTTAATTCCTGTAGACCGAAACTTTCCAAACAATCCCCACGGATTGTTGATTACAAACTATTTCGAGAACACTTTAAAAAAAATAAACGATGAAAATTGAGCCGATAATCGGCATTTAAAAACCACGATTATGAAAGTAGAAAAAAATAAAATTGTTTTTGCAGCTGTATTGGCTGTGATTTTCATATTCCTGATTTCCTATTCCGTTTTGATAATGGGTGAGGATGAAAGTGATAATGAAAACCTTGAACAGACCTTAGTACCCGATTTGGACGAAAACCAAAAAGAGTATGATTCAAAACTGGATGCCATAAACGATTTAAAGGAAGTGCGCGAAAATAATGCGCCGAGCATCTATGACGAAAAACTCATTGATTCCTTGGGCTTTTATGACCCAGACCTTCCAGAACGGGAAAAAGAACGCATTGTAGACAGTATTTATGATGCTGGTAAAATTCAATACTCTGAAAAGAAGTATCAAAACCTTGGGCAAAAGAAAGTTGCTAAAAACAATGTCCAGCAAACAGATTCTGCCGAAATAAGGCGAGAACAAAAAATTGAGGCTAAAGAATTGGGGCTGGAACACCAACTGTTCTTTGCCGCTTCCCCTAAACCCAATGAAGTTTCGATTATAGGCAATACAGATGCAACTATTTATGTAGTTGTAGATGGCGACCAGGTTGTCAAAGCAAATACCCGATTACGAATGCGCCTTACTAAATCAGCAACTATCAACGGTAAGCTGATGCCAAAGAACACACCTGTTTTTGGGTTTATCAGTTTTCAGCCCAATCGTGCTTTAATCGAGATTGAAAACATACAACATCATCCCACCAAACTTAAAGCTTTCGATTTATTGGATGGTAGCGAAGGCATCTATGTACAGAACAATTTCAGGGCAGAAGCTACTACGGAAGTACTGGATGATGTTATAGGAGATATCAACATTCCAACTGTTCCACAAGTGGGTGGACTTACCCAAGTATTTCGACGTACTAACAGGAAAGTTAAAGTGACCGTATTGAACAATTATAGACTAATACTAAAACCAAAATTATGAGAACCCTATTTTTAATATTGATAGCATTGATTTCTGCTTTTACAAAAGCACAAACAGACACAGTACTAGACACAATTTATGCGAACGACACTAAAAATGTTGCGCTATTTTTCCCAGAACCCATAAGACAGGGCATAACCGGTTCAGATAATTTTGTCTTTACCTACAATCGTGAAAAAGAACAGTATTTCGGATTACTTCAGGCGAAGCCTGGGAAAGAAAGTAATCTACTGGTAGTCAATAGAAATGGTGCAATTTTTTCGTATATTGTAAGATATAAAAAGCAGCTATCAAAGCTCAATTATTTCATTCCATTATCAAATAGCATTGGAAATGAAAAACCAATTGTAACCGATTCGATTCAGGTTGTAACTTCTGAAAAAAATATAGATAACAGAACCTACTATTATCAAAAATTCTGCTCCTATCTTCTTAACAGAAACCAACGTATTGGTCGGATTAAGAAGCGAACACAGGGCATTGTCTTGAATGTTGAAAATGTTGTTTTTGATAAAGAAGAACTCTACTTCGTTGTCCAGATTGAGAATAATTCTACGATGGATTACGATTTGAATTTCTTGAACCTCTCAATCGAAACTCGACAAAAAGGGAAAAAGAAATCTTTGCAGAGTTTGTATCAAGAACCTATTTACAAGCATTTTCTGCCTTCAAAAATTGCAGAAGGTAAAATAGTACGGTTTATTTATGTAATGCCTAAATTTTCGTTATCGAATGACCGTAGGGCAATTTTGGAATTGAATGAGAATGATGGCGAACGCAATATAAAACTGAATATATCGCATAGATATATCAATAACCCAAATTAATAATATTATGAAAAATTTAGTCATTTGCTCACTCGTACTTTTATTCATTTCTTGTTCTGAAACCAAGAATATGTCGCCATCAGAAACCGCGAAAATTGTGGTAGAAAGTTTTTATGCTAAAGATAATAACACTTTAAAAAAACATACAACCTCCGATGGCTATGATAGTTTAATAATGATTCAGGGTTTAGTGCCAGATGCAGATAATGATGCAAGTGTTACAATATCAGATGAAGTTATCGAGACTGATATCGCGTGGGTCAAATACAGTTCTAATTATGATAATAAGCCTGGCATCTTTAAGCTCGTCAAAGAAAATGACCAATGGAAAGTAACTAATAAAGGTCCTAGGGAAAAAGGGCCTTTTTGAGTGAGATTGCATTTAATTATTATACCATCTTGGAAACATTATTTTTTTCGTTTAATAGAAATTTCATTCTATCTAACAGTAATTCTTTTCTTTTTTCGTGGAAATTTCCATAATTATTCAAATTCAAGTCCACATCTGGAATTAAATGAGCATTCAAAAATTGGGTTCTGTTATTTTCATTGGTTTCTTTCTCAACCCAATCCAATAGATTCATATTACTCTTGGACATATTCTCGTTTGCATCCAACATTTGAAGATTATAGATAGAATTGTATGTGTGCCAACCATAGTTTTCTTTGTCGAAATCCTCAAGATTGTCAAATTCAAATACTGAATGAATATGGTCTTTATGAAAATTATTATTTCTATAATCTAAATCTGGATATAATAGAGAAAGAATAGAAAAAGCGTACTGATTGTCCTTTTGTGTAAATAAGACTTCTTCAATAAATTCATCGCCAACGCTCGTATCTTTTCTGATGTGATTAAAAATGGAATTTACTGGAAAAGAAGCGATTTCGGGCTTAATTTTCGTTTCAACTACATTGTCTGTAAAAGTCCTTCTAATTTGAGATAACACAGAATCTGATGTACCACCGAAAATCCTTTTAATCAACACTACATGAAGCCATTTTTTTATAGCTCCTCTATCCTCTTTAAATTCGATTTTTGTTGAATAATCTCTATAAATGTCCTTATGGTACAGATAATAAATGATTGGAATTACAGAATTCTTGGAAGTCAAAGTGTAATCTGTAAATCCAAATGTCTTAATCAAATCAAATGTTGACAAAATTGAATCTCTAATTTTTTCCCATTCTGTCTCAAAATCCTTCGCATTGTCCTTAGAAAAATTTGTAACTCTAAATTTAATATCTCGGCTATATAAGTAAAGAAAAGATTTCAATATTAGGTCTTTGGAAATTGAAAAGCCTTTGTCTCTTATACTATCTACAAGCTTATGAATTTCTTTACGCGCGTCTTTTTTTGTCCAGTTTGCAACTGCAATCGACATCAATAAATCTGAAAAATTCAAAGGCTCGCCGCCGCTATTTATTCTAATGAAAATATTTAAGGCTTTATCTAAACTTTGGTCTTTTTCAAGAAAGTAATTAATGATTGGCTTTTCCAAAATTGTTCGCCTCAACTGCCGGATGGCCTTTCTCGAAAAACTACTGTCAAACTCTTCTACAAAATCATCAAAGCTCTCATCTTCGATGTAATTTAATATCGAACCAACCTTGAACCACTTCTGTTCGTTTGCCTCGTAAATCTCTGATTCTTCTGTTTCAGATTTTTCAAGAAAACTGAACTCATAAATCCTTCCATCCTCCTCGTCTTTAAGCTCATTTGTAATATTTAAGTACAGATGGCGTGTTGGAATACTCCATTCTGTGTCTTCCCACTTTCTCCGATACTCTTTATAACCAAAACTACCTTTTAAGCCCAAGTACAACGATGTCAATCTTTGCTGTCCGTCCAAAACAGCATTAAATGAATTTATGCCGTTTGTCGAAATTTCTTCATTGTGGGTTTTATATCGTTCGCGATATTCATTGATGAACTTATAGAATCGATAGCCCTTTGAGGTATCTTCCTCAACTTTCCAAAAGAGAAAAGAGCTTATTGGATAATTTCTCATTATTGAGTCGAATAGCCATTCTATCTTTGAGTGATTCCATATAAATTCTCTTTGAATAGCTGGAAGTAAAAATTGATTTGAGTCTATTTTCTCAATAGCATCAGAAATTGTAATTGGGGTTTGAAACGACATAAAATATTTGGTTGGTTTTAGTTCATAATATTTAGATGATGATTGGTTTTCTACAAATCCTTACCAGCTTATTGAATTACTTTTAATATCAAATCCAGATGCTTCAACCTTTCTTGTTTCTGTAAATCCGTGTTTCCCATTTTCATTTTTAGAAACGGTCAATTCATTTCTTAAGATATGAGTGAGTTCAAGATTATTTCCTGAAACATAATCGGAATTAATAGCAAAATTGATTCCTTGTCCACCAAATGGGACACTCGGATAATATATGCCATCAACTTTGCCTTCGGAATGCGCAAGAGCCACATTGCAATAGGCTGTTGTTATGATATATGTCTTTCGGTCATTTTTTGCTGATTTTCTAAATTTTTCAAACAGAAACCTGTAAAACAATACTGTGGCTCCTCTTATTTCCGGGTCAGTTTGTTCAATAAAAGTTTCCATTACAGCTCCGTGTTCTTTATCAAATTCTGAAACCCTATGCTCTATGTCAGGTGTTGTTACTATAATACCCGTTAGAGGTTTTTTCAGTTTCCATCGCCCAATAGTGACATACAGCTTGTCTCCAAAATCTTTCGTATCTGACCAATACTCAACCAACTCAGCAAATGAAGTAGGTCTATTCTCTGAACAATAGAATTTGGATTGAAAGGGTCGATTACATCTTGCAAAGTCCTTGACAAATTGATTAGGTGTTATTGAAATATCAGATAATAATGGGAATAAATCATTGTTTTCGTGGGTGCGTGTTCTAAAAAAAACTGATTGAGCAGGAATATCATATTGTAATACCGGAAGCCTTCCAATTGTCAAATAAGCTAAAACCGCTTTTTCATAAGCGTATTCATTTTCGGGATTAATTGCCTCCAACAGGGCAATAGCTTTTTCTACTTTTTCAACAGTCATATTATTTTAGCTCGACATACTTAATTCTTTGTCTAAATTACTTGTAAATAACCCTTGAACTAACTTGCCGTTTCTTAAATATTCAAAGAAATCATCATAATTTTCAGGACTTAGGAAATGAAAATTATATCGTTGATTCACATTATTTTCTTCAAGTTGTTTATTCAATTCTTGAAAATGAATAGTTGCCCATTTAAACTTCGCTCTATTTAAGTCTGAATAGTCTTGGTCATCTTTAATTTCTACAACAGTAATGTATTCCATTTCCGCATCAGAGGTTTTGACAAAAAAGTCCGGATTAAACTTGCCTTGTTTTGTGTGGTTACCTGATTTGCTTGATAATGAATACTCAATAGTATAAAAACTTTGATTGGTTGATTTTAGCCAAGCGTCCAAAACACTGGCATTTTCGTTTCTAACCAGCTTTTCAGCAAATTTTCTTTCTGGTGCTGCGTTGAGAAATACTATATCAACAGGTGTTTTAAAATCGTAACTATTTGCCTGACGATGTGCACCTTGGCGTATGTCTTGGTCATCAATAACGTCCTGTAAAAAACTGAGAACATCTGTATCCTTTACTTCTTCATTGTAATTATTTGAGTACATCACTGTGGAATTATGTCGCAAATTACCAACCGATAACGTTTCTTTAATTCTTTCTTTAGTTGAGATGATATAAGGTTTTTGGGCTTTCCTTACTAATTCAAGTGACTTGTTCTTCCGTCTCAAAAGCGTGTTGAAAGATGAGAAAATATTTCTCTTGTTCTTTTCGTTCAATTCATCCCCTTCAAGTCCAACCTTGTCCATTGAGCGACGTATCAGCTTTGTAATCTCTTCTTTAGGTGGAAGATTGTTTTTGGTATATTGTCCTTCTTGCAGGTTCAGTGTTACGCCTTCCCATTCCCTAGTTTGGAACTCGTGATAGATTTTATCAACGATTTCCTTAATAGGCGTCATTCGGTTTTTAATCTTGTACTCTACACCTTTATACTCATTGGCAAGATTTGTATAAGTAGTCTCTTGGCTCACTTGGTCAACCGAAGACTCTAAATTTATGTAGTCTTTATAGTTGAATTCCTTTTCTTTTTTATTGTTTTCAACGGCTTTTTCAATCTTGTTGTAATCTATATTGTAGAGGTCAAAATGAAATTTACTCCTATCCCCATCAGTTATGTTAGAACTTTCCAATCGCATTTCTAACTCCAGTACTTCATCTACGAGTCCTTTGATTTTTGAACCCCAAGAGGAATGATTGAATATCGTTACCTCTGCATTGCCTATATATTCGGGCGGTACTCTTAGTCCTCTACCCAACACCTGAGAAATCAACAATTTAGAATTGAAAGCCCTTTCTTCCATAGGAACTATTTGAAACACATTTTTCACATCCCAACCCTCTGTAAGCATTGAAACAGAAACAATCCACTCTACTGTTGAGTCCTGCTCGTCCACTTCTTCAAGGCGAACTACATTGTGCTTGTGCACTTTATCCGAGGTTACTGTCATTACCAGCTTATCCCGAATTTCCTGTTCTTCCAAACCTTCCTCCAACATTAAAAACTCAACTAGTCGCGTTTCAAGTCTTTTGGCATTGGTTATATTGTTGGTTACCAAAATTGTTAATGGTTTTACATCTTTATAAGTAACCTTATTGTTCCTATGGTTCTGATATATTTTTTGAAATCTTTGGTCTTCGTTTATACTATCATCTTCTGAGACGTAATTAATTTTCTTTACAAACTTTTCATCAACTGCTTCTCGTAAAGAATATCTGTAGATAACATCATTGAAGTAATCATTGCCTATATAGGCTGTACCAGTAAAACCAAGCATATATTTAAAATTATAGCCGTCGTCCAATAAAAATTTCTTCCAAACTTTAAGCCCTCTTGCTTCAGTTGTATTTCCAGAAATCTTATTATAAATATGATGGGTTTCATCGTTTAGCACCAGAGTATCAAACCCTCGTTTAAAACCAAAACTATCCTCAATTGATGAACCCGTTCTTTCATAAACAGCGTGGACATTTTCAATACAAATGGCACCTTCGTCCACGGTTACACTTCCATCAACAATACTTGGGTTTTTAATTATTGCAGAGTCTGGGATAGTATCTTTTAAAACAGGGTCAGAAACTAAAGCCAAAAACTTTTTATGCAATTCTTTTTCTATTGTAGTAGATGGACACAATAAAAGAACTCGCTTTATCAGACCTAAGCCTAATAAAATTTGTGCTATACCGTACATTACATAACTCTTACCCGTGCCTGTGGCTAGGTCTATCGTTGCAGATAGTTTAGACGGTAGTTGAATTTTACGGTGGTAATCTTCAAGTTCAGGATATCTTTCGCGTAGCTGAGGATTCTGATAATGATTTTTGGAAACTAACTCTTGAATATTAGCATATTCTTTAGACGCTAAATAAATAATTGAGCTTTTAATGGCCTCCTTTTGATATTCTCTTGTTCCACAAAGTGCATCCAAAAACCTGTCCCAATATGGAAGCGGTAATTCACTTTGGTTATAAAACTGATTTACTTTTAGAATTAAGTCCTTCGTGTCGTATCGTTTTTTTTCCTGAATCATCCCTTCGTATTTTTATTGGTAAATACTTCACGGAATTCATTGCCATAAATATCGATATAAACTGCACTCACTTTAGAGCCACAATCTTCTATTGCAACCTGAGCTTGACCATTTTCGTCAATAATATCAGCTGCAAAAAACACATCGGACATCAAAAACTCCTTACCATTATAATCTTTGTCCACAACAACCATAGCTAAAGCTTCAAGACCAGGAATATCTTCCAAGGTGTCTTCATCAGGATAGTAGGCTTTGAAAGCTTCTATGGTAATTGTTCCTTTATCAAACGATGATTTGACTTCGGGTTGCCGGATGAAATGAAAGCCAACTGCATTTTCAAGTGAATTTACGTTACTTGAACTGGTAGGTTGTCTGAATTTTTTGAATTTCTCTTTGTGCAGCTCTTGAATAATTTGGTAGGGTACTTTCAAGAAATAATAGCGCACATTACCGATTTCATAATAATCATCAATGAACTGGACAGAGTTAGCGGGTGCGATAATGTAAATACGGTCGCCTACTTTTTTGCCTATATTTTTATGAAGAATTTCCAAGTAATCTTCGTCGACAGCTGCATCCTTATGCTCCCAATACTTCCAAATCATTACATCATAGCCATCCTTACGCTCGCCTTGAAATTCAATACCGGCTATCTTTTTTGATTTAGGGCTTACTTCAAAAAGATTGAGAACAAAGTTCTGATATTCTTGGTGCTTGAGAGTAAATAGCTTTTCAATATCATAAAAACCCGTGTTGACCGTGGCAAAACTCTTCGAAAAAAGTTTATACTTTTCATCTGAGCCTAATAGACTTTTCGATTCCTGAATAGTTAAAAGTCGTTTTTGAGTAGTATAAAATGCAAGTTTACCAATGTCGCAAACAACCCATTTTCTATTTGTTTTTTCACAAACAGAAGCCGTGGTACCACTACCTCCAAAGAAATCTATAACCAAATCGCCTTCATTAGTCACTAATTCTAATATCCTGAGCAAAAGCGATTCAGGCTTTTGGGTAGGGTAATCAACTCGTTCTGTTGCCATTGGATTTATCACAAAAATATCTGTCCAAAGATTTTGTATAGGCTGTCCAGGATATTCATCCAAATATATTTTTCTATAGATACGCTTCCCCTTTTCAGGAAAATATAATTTTCCTTCATTATCCCATTGAACCATTATTTCTTCCGAAATAGACCATCCATTTGGTGGGTGTTTATAGCCTTTATAATCATAACAAAGATTTTCTCGATAATTTGGACTAACTATAGGTGACTTTAAATAATTTCGGCCATTTTCGTCAATATTATTAAATCTTTCTTCAATATATTTTTGTGCCTCAGGTGTATCTTTAGTAAATAGTTGTTTAAGCTCTAAATTATTAGAATTGGAATAAAAAAAGATGCTATCATTAACAACTCCTAACTTATTACTAGGATTAGCACTTCCACCTTTTCTTTTCCATATAATTTCATTAATAAAATTATTTTCTCCGAAGACTTCATCAAGTACAATCTTCAGATAATGAGCTTTTTTGTAATCAAGATGAACAAATATAACACCATCCTTAGCAAGAATTTCTTTTGCTAATATTAAACGGCGTCTAATAAATTCTATAAATGCTGAATCCTTCGTTTTATCAGTATATGCTTTTTGTCCTTGTTTAGCATTAAAATCGGATTCAGTAGCAAACGGCGGGTCTATATAGATTAATTTGACCTTTCCCTTTACCTTATCTTTTATAAGAGGGTCTTCGTTTTTATAAATCGTTTTGAGAAATTGAAGGTTGTCGCCAAAGACAATCATATTTTTCCAACCGTCAGGATAAGATTCACGGTCGCCATTGTATGTTCTTTCAATTTGTAAAGGTGCGGCAGTTACGCCGTCTTCATCTGCAAGAATGTCTTCTTTACGCATTTTGCCAGCATAAACAAGCTCATATTCTTTTTGGGTAGTGGGAAATAATTTATACTTGAAGTCATTGGGCAATTGCTCGCCCTTTTGTAGTTTTTCTATTAAAAAGTCTTTTTCTCTTTGGCTTAATTCTGTCATTGGCTGGTAAAAAATATAGATGCTAAAGATATTAGTATAATTTCACGATTCAAAAGATGAATTAAGATAATTTTAAGAATTGCGTTTATGCCCGATTAAAAGAGTGCCAAAACCCTCAACTACCTTATAAATATTGACTTCGCTTCCTCATAAACTTTCTCAAAATTAGCCTTTAAATCAGCCTGAGAAAACTGTTTTGATTCTTTCGGTAATTCTCGTTGAATATTAGCCAATTTAAACTGCACCTTCCTATCCTTTCCGTCAGCATAGGTAATAAACTCGCCTTGTTTTAATCTAAAAAAAACATCTGCTCTAATTTTGGGAATTTCCTTTTCGCCAGTCGTAATCCTTGTATCAAAATCGAGATTGTGTCCACGGCTTATACTTTTTGTAGGGTCTTTGATGATTTCAAAAAAGCGTTCATAATATTTGGCGGTATCGGGGTCATTGACCTTTCCAAAAAACTGGTAGGACAAATTACTCAAAATCGCCTTGCTTGCCTTATCCCCATACATCATATCATTCTGAATTTTGTCCTGCATTACATAAATGGTAGCAATATCATAACTACGCAAAGTTGCAGGGATTCGGTGCATATTTAATAATCGGATTGTTGGTGCTTCTTCCATCAACAAAAATGAAGGTTTGGAATTCCGAACGCTCATTTGTTTGGTAATGGTGTGAATTATGGTTGCAATTACAGGCGAATAAGACGTTTCATATTTTGGGTTATTGACTACGGAAATTACAGCAGGATTTTCTTCGCTATTGATGTTCAATGGCACTTCATCTGCGGATAGTGCCATAAAAATACGTTGTGTACTAATTCGTTTCAACGCATTGGCCAAGGTGCTTTTCACACCAGCGGTTTGTCTCTCCGAATCTTTTCCACTAATAAAAGCATCTGCCATTGCTCTGGATGTCGTGTTGGTTTCCAAAAATTGAATTAGGCTATCGGTATCGAGCATCTGATAAATGGCTATTAAATGTGGAAGCGTACAATATTTGGGATAATCGATTTTCAGTTTCCAAATCAAACCACCAATTAAACCTTCAGCGGCATCGTTAAAGAATTTTGTTGTACCAGTCGTTCCTGGTTCCCTTTGCTCCAAAAGGTTTTCAATCAACACCCTCGACACCTCGTTTACGCTTTCCTCGTTCTCTAAATAACGTGGTGCAATAGGATTTACCCTATGGATGATTTTATCGAAGGAAATGACCTTAAACGGTATATCACTATCCTTGAATAGTGGATAAGCCATTTCGGTCAGCTCAAAATCTTTATAGTCGTGAATAATTCCGCAAAAACTCTCTTTCCGAAAATGTCTTAGAAATCCATAAACGACACTTTCGGTTTTTCCGCTTCCGGCGGATCCGATGACGGATGCGCCACGTTTAATATTATCTAATTTGAAGTTTCCTTTCTTCGTACCAAAATTTACTTGGTATTTAGTATTACTATTTTGAGAGTTCTCAGTTTTATGCAGAAAAACATACAATCCTGTATTGATTAGCATTAGAGGACACGCCAAATAAAGAAGTATCAATACTAATTCATTCCCTTCAGAAATAGAGAATATGAGAAATGAAAGCATTGCGATATTCAAAAGAAACGCATACTTGCTTACTCGAAACATCGCATAGAAAACAGTACTGGTCAAACCAATAATTGAAAGTATTGTTATGACATTATCTATCTCCATACCAATTAGATTCCGATGGAACTAGATTTGATGGCCACTTCAGCGCCACGTCTTAAACGTTTGAAAACCCGCAATGCAATTTGCGCTTGACTAACGGGAATACTAGGAACGATTGGCAATCCCGTTTTCGTCATCATTTTGAAAGCCAATGCTCTTTCGTTAGATGGTAATTTCATCAAAGCAGCAAAATATAGCTTAGGGTTTTTTACAAAATCCTTTCGTGCCTTATAGGTCTCGGCAAAGTTTCGTTTATAGCCAAAAGTCTTGTCAAATGTCTTTTCTGCTTTCTCAAAAAATTTGTTTCTATCAAACCCTCGCTTTACGTTTTTGCCGTGCATTTCAACCTCAGAAGCTTTGTGCTTACTTCCTGGGGAAAGACTGACCGAATTAGAAGCATCCTTCCTGCTCACGATGATATGGATATGGCTTTGGTTTCCATCCTTTCTCATTCCCTGGACAATCCGTTTTCCATTTTGTTGATGTGGGGCTTGCCGTTCCAGTCTAGCAATTTCCTTTTTCATCGTTTTAATATTTCCTTCAGCTCGTCCTTCTTGAATATTTCGAACATCCGTTTTGAGCTGAAGTATTTTTGTAGCAAAAGGTTGATTTTCTTTTATCTTCTTATCCGTTCCTTTAAATGTGCGTTGGTGTTCTATTTTAGCATAGTATTTTATGTTATCGATGGTTATGGGTCGCCCATTAATTTCCCTATTGAATGAAGCCACATAATCCTTCATCAATTCACGAGTGTAGGTTTTTAAATCTTGGCTGTTGTTCTGAAGTTTTCGTAATTCATATTTTGAAGGACTAACCGTAATCGAATAAAACTTGGGTTCTTTCTTTTTTAATTTTGCGGTGTTTCCATCAATTTCTCTGACTACTTCTTCAGTGGAAATCTCATCGCCATATTGATTGAAAAAGTGTTCCATATCGTGTTGTTCCAAGCCTTGATTTTCTTTCTCTAAATAGCCTACAAAATCAGCCGAACTTTGTGAATAATTGTTGCCTAATTTTTGCGGTGTGATTGTGATATACATAGCTCAAAAAATTAGAGTTGATTACTTGTGTTTTGCTTTTCTCGAAAACGGACTTCCTTCTTTTCTTCGGCATATTTCTTTTCTACAATCAGCGGTTTTTTGGTTGGTTCTTCTGTTTCAAAAAGAGATTGAATCATAGCCACTGTAGGTTTGGTTTGGGTCTTTTCGACATCCCGCATTATGGCAATGACCGCATTTATTCTTTTGAGTAATTTAGCTTCAATTGTACGTCCAGTCGGTCCTAATTTTTCCTTTGGCGAAATTTCATTGTAGAAGAAAAAATCCAGCATTGTGGACATTGCTTCGGTGTGCGATTTGAAGTAAGTGCGTGAGAAAGTTTGGAAACGTTTTGCGGTTTCCTTTTTAAATCTAATTCCAGTAAATGAGTCCATATTTCGCCGATTTGTCGCAAAATCTTCCCTAAAAATGGGCGTTCCCAGCCCGTTTGTCGCAAATCATTGATTGTTAAGAAATTATAATAAATTTAATTAACTGATTTTCAGGTAATTAAAAACGAAAAGGAATCCGAAACATCGCGCAGCGTGTTACCCTCTTGCTATTCCTTTTCGTCCCGCTCGCGGGACAAAAATCCATACAATCCGGCTAAAAAGCCGATTGCCATTTTCAAGGAAAATGATTTTCCAGTATGTTTAATTTCGATGTGTAAGCGTATCGGCGAAAGTCAAAAATTGGATAACCTTACTTTAATTTGTGCGCTGAATTTCAGCAATGTAAAGATACATTTTTTTTCTTGAATTGGATATGAATTGCATACAAAAACACCTCCAATAAATTGAGAGGTGTCGGATTTAAAAATTGACAAAATTATACATTGAATACGTATGTGTAAGAATACAAATTCCGAAGTGCTTCTTCCTCAATTACCGTTTCAAAACAGATATAATTTTCCTTTACGTATTTACGGATAGCATCCCCAAATTTTCGTTCCACATCTTTTTTAGAATTTTCTAAAAGTCGGTTTTGAGCCTCTTCGCTCAAGTCTGTAAAATTGAGATATACCATAGCTGTTTATTTTACAAAATTCCGTTATCAGAAAAACTATAGTAATCGCCATTAGGCGCAAATATCAAATGGTCAAGAATGGTAATGTCGAATAGTTTGGAAGCCTTTTTAATCTTGTTCGTTAAATTCTTATCTGCATCACTAGGTTGTAATTTTCCACTTGGGTGATTGTGCGTTAAAATTATAGCTACTGATAGAGATTTTAAAATAACCGCAAACAATATCCGAAGGTCTATTAGCGTACTTGTAATTCCACCTTGTGAAAGTTGATAAACCCCTTTTACCTTATTGCTGTTGTTCAACAATACAACTTTAAAGGTTTCTTGTATGCCTATGGTATCTTTATCCCAATCTTCATAAAGTAGTTCAGCTGCATCTTGTGAACTGCTAATTTTCTGCCACATTGAAGATTTCAGTCCACCTTTGTAGCTTATTTTTATTTCGTTAACTTGTGCTTTCATTGTTTATAGTATTTAAAATGTGAATAATGAAAAAGAGGGCGCATCTTTCGACTGTTACGCCCTCTTTCATTTTAGGTTTACTTATCGCCTTTACTTCCAAGTAAAAGGATTTCATCAGCTACCACTTCCGTTACATAGCGTTGTTCGTTATCATCAGTTGTATAGCTTCGAGTTTTTAGTTTTCCCGATATTCCAACTTCTTTGCCTTTTTGAACATACTTTTCTACTATTTCAGCAGTCTTGCCCCAGGCTACAATTGTATGCCAATTTGTATCTGTTTGTTTTTCGCCTTTGCTGTCTTTGTAATACTCATTTGTGGCTAATGAAAAACGGGCTACTTTCTTTCCGCTTTCAAGGTTCGTAATTGTTGGTTCTTGTCCAACGTTTCCAATTAACTGTACGTGATTTTTAATAGTACTCATAATAAAATATTTAAGTGATTCATATTTCCCCTATTGATTTAAAACAGATTAAATTTTAAGGGGTGTTTGTTCTTTTCTTTCGTGCACCGCACAATGGATAGAGTGGGTTTTGTCAAGACTTTTAAGGTAAAATCAGGTGTGTTTGCGACGTAGTAAAATCCTTGGATTTTCAAGGAAGTAGAAACCTTATTTTTCACTAAAACTCTGTATAGTCTTGACAAGTTCCATAAGGGCATTAGCAATTCTTTTAAACGCAGTTGCGTTTGAGCGTACCGACAGTTAAGCGAAATAAGTAGCTGTGGTTAAATTAGAATTGGTTATGTCGTGCCTGTTTTTCGACGACCCGAAAAACAATAAAGGCTTTATCCATTATAAACCCCTTAAAATGTGTAAGACAGCGGTTCGGTTTTTAAGAATTTTCTAGGAAGCACTCAAGAAGGGCTTACCGCAAATTCTGTTAAGAAAACCGAAGTGATGGCTTTCCGCTTTGGCAAGCGGACTTAATTCACAATTTTGGCTATGGAATGTAGTGTTCCTTCCCAGAGCATCGGGAAGGGTTAACGGAATGGAAAGCTGAAATTGGGGATTGTGTCCAAGACTTATGTACCGAAGCTCTTTTTCCGAAATGTAGCTTTTCGCGAAATGAAGGGGAATGTGCTGAGTGGATTATGAAATTTCTGAATCTATTTATTGGTCAGTTCAGTTTAGATAAAATTTTCTCAAAACAAAATAAATATTCCTTATAGTTATATGTTAAATTTTATTACATTATCAAGCTAATAGAATCTGATTATTAATGAATATTTTTAAGAAAAAACTAGAAGATACTACCCCAAAGGAACTCAACTTTGAACCAATTGAACTTTTCCAAACTTTGTTCCATAAGGAAGGATACGCTTATTTACGTGGAATACAGGAAGAGGTATTAAACTCTTGGCATAAAATACGTGAACAACGTGATGTACTTTGCAAAATGAATACGGGTTCTGGAAAAACTTTGGTTAGCCTTTTAATGTTGTATTCGAAAATGGTTGAAGGTGTTGGACCTAGTTTATATTTATGCCCTGATAAGCAACTATTAGAACAAGCAAAGATTCAAGCAAATTTATATGGAATACCTGTTTGTGAAGTAGAATACGCAGGACAAAGAAGTGTATTTCCTGATGACTTTCTAAACTCAAAAGCAATACTTCTATGTACATTCCAAAAATTATTCAATTCCCGTTCAATTTTTGAGAGGGACAATATTGATGTTGGTTCTATTGTTCTCGATGATGCACACGTCTGTTTGGATATAGCTAGAGATGCAACTACATTACTAATTCCATTTGGTCACGATTTAGCAAAGAGATTATTGAAATTATTCAAAGGCGATTTGAAATATCAAGCACCAGGTACTTATCACAGATTGATACAGGGCGACCCGTATGCTAAAATATTGAAAGTACCTTATTGGTCTTGGCTTTCACGTAATGATGAATTAATAGAACTCATAGGTGAGTTTAGTGATGACGACGAGTTATTTTTCAAATGGGGATTAATTGCCGACGACCTTAAATCATATGATTGTTATGTCGGTCCCAGAGGGATTGAAATAGCACCAGCTTATGTTCCATTCCATAATGTAAGAGCCTTCAATGAGGCCAAACATAGATATATTTTATCTGCCACATTTGAAGACCAAATAGATTTGATTAAAGACTTGGGAATTGACAAAAACAGCATCAAAAATGCTTTGATACCAAAAGACCGTAAAGATGTTGGTCAGCGGTTAATACTTGCTCCACAACGTTTTGATTCCAGAATAGTCGATGAGCAGATAATGACCTTAGCAAGAGATTATTCTAAATCTGGAATTAATGTAATGGTATTGACACCTTCCTCAGAAAGAGCTGCTAAGTGGGAAGATATTGGGGCTGAAATTTTAAAAAATGATAGTATTAATACAGACATTGGGAAATTAAAAGAAAAAAAAGGGTTGTTTTATGTGTTAGTCAACAGATATGATGGGGTTGACTTAAATGGGGATATGTGTAGAGTACTCATTCTTGACGGTTACCCATCTTTTAGCTCTTACGAACAGCTATATGCAGAACTCCGTTTAGAATCTGTCAAAGCCTCCCTCAAAGCACAGATAATAGAGCAAGGATTAGGTAGAGCTGTACGGTCTGGAAGTGATTACTGTACGGTATTTCTAATGGGTAAAGACCTACTACAATTTGTAGGTAACAAATCTAATCTTCAATACTTCACGCCTGTTACTAGGGAACAACTTAAATTGGGGCTTTCCCTATTAGATGAAGAATCGAAAGACAATGCTCTAGAAACAATTAAAGAAACAGCAAGCCTATGCTTAGTACAAGATATGAGTTGGCGAGAATACCACTCAGATATTTTATCAAAAATCGAAGTCGATAAAACAGATGACCGTATTTTGAAAAATTTGGAAATTGCAGACGTAGAGTCGAAAGCTATAGACCAATTCAGAAGAAGGGATTATGAAGGTGCGAGTAACCTTATTTTAAAGGATATTGTTGACTCTGTTGATTTAACTTCCAAGCAGCGCGGATGGTACTTTGAAAAGTCTGCAAATTATTTATTCCTTGATAATGCTCCGAAATCGAATGATTTACAATTAAAAGCTGCCCAAACGACTTCTCATATGCTTCAGTCTAAAAATGGGCACAGTTATACTAAGATTACTGCTAATGAAGAACAAGCGATTCAGGCACTTACTTTTGTTAAGCGCTTTGAAACATCCCAAGACTTTAAAATGTATATTGAAAGTCTCTTTGAAAATCTTAGTTTTAGTCAAGACATACCGCATACAAAGTTTGAAAATGCATTGGCAGAAATTGGAAGTTTAATTGGTTTTTATACACAAGAACCAGAAGCTGAATTTGGAAATGGACCAGATGTTCTATGGGTGATGACCGACCAGCATTACTTAGTGCTCGAAGCAAAATCGAGAGCCATCCACGATGTTATAACAAGGGACAATATCAATCAACTTTTAGGCTCTGGTGAATGGTTTAAGAATTTATATGGACCAGCAGCTAATCATAATTTGGTTACATTACAACCGCCGAACATTAAAGGTTGGAATGTAAATACCAGCGAAAACACCCGTGTCATTGATGAAGAATCTTTAAATTTATTGAAGGATAATTTAAGAAGATTTGTTGATGGAATCAATAATTCAGGATTTACGGCGGCTACAACTAAGGAAATTGCAGATTTATTAGGAATACATAACTTAACGCCCAATGGCTTTAGAACTAGTTATCTCAAGCCAGTTTATTCAAAGAAAGGATAAATTACGGGTCAAAATATAGATGGCTGAGTGGTCTAAGGCTCCTGATTGAAGCTCAGGCGTACGGGAAACTGTACCGAGAGTTCGAATCTCTCTCTATCCGCAGATACGAAGGTATTTTAGCCCGCAATTTATTTGCGGGCTTGTTGGTTCTAGAAGCACCGCTAATGAACTAAATGTTCTCAATTTTTTGTTAGGAACTATTTCTTAAATCGAATATTGAATGTAGATGTAGATGTAAGAAAAAATCCAGTTTAGATAGGTACTGGATAAACCTTTAAATATCTCTAAGCCATTTCATAGACTTCATCGAATAATTTCTTATCCCATCGTTCTTGTTGGCCAAAACTTTTCTTCAATGTATTATGCAGTACCGAGTTAAAAGCATTGTAGCCTAACCATAGATTCGGTTCTTCATTAAGTAACAAGACTTCGTAATTCAAAATCTCAATGACCTCACGAGACTTTTTTGAAGGGTCACTATTCTTATCACTACACTCGTATCTAAACAGTTTAGTTTTGTCAAGAATGGCCTTTACGAACTCTTGTGTATCGATGATTTTAAATTCTTTCATCTTATCAAATTTCTTGGTAATGGTATAGAACTCATTATTCAAAAACTTGTCAAATAAGTTGTTCAACCTTGGCATAATAAGGTGTGTATTATTCTTACTGTGCTTAATTGAAAACTCGATTTCTGCCTGAGAAACGTGCAAACCATTGGAACATACTTTTCTGTAAAAACCAAAGTGGCCAGAGGTCTTTTCGCTACCATCATAAGAGTTTTTAAACCGAAGCATCGGCAGTATCAAATCCTCTTTATTTTTCACAGAGAATTGACTTTTATCGTCAATAATGAAGTCTGTAATGAAAGACCTATCATTTTTATTGATGGTACGTTTGTGATAGTTCAGTTGTGCATCGGATAGCATTTCTTCAGCTTTCTTGAAGAACAATTGATTTGGAATGTGTCCGTAGCTGTTTGATACTACATTGACAATTTTTCCATTGGAAATAATGACGTTTTCAAGCCCACGTCGAGATTCCATCTGCGTAAGTGTTTTTAAGGATTTCATTTCTGATGGAACAAAGATTTCATCCTGCTGTAAATTTTGTAAATACATAGCTTTTGAATTTAGATTAAACAATATTTGGGCGGTAACCCTAACGGAAGCTAAAATCTCAGCTCAAAAGGAAACGGAATAAATAAGTAAAGGATGGTGCGTTGGCTTTATGCCGTAGTCTTTTGATGGGTGTATTTTACGAGTTTACCTTTGCGCTACTATTGATTGATTATTATTCTACTTCATAACCATTTTTATTAAAGTATTATCAAAAAAAAGAAGAAGAGCCAGCACGAATGCCAACCCTTCTTCAAACAACAAAAGCTAATCTTTAAGTTCCTGAATTTGCTTTTCAAGAACTGTGATACGCTCTTTCAAACGTTCTTCACGCTTGTTTCGCTTCTCGGCATATTCTTTTTCTATGCCGGCAATCTTAGATTTGTAATACCCTTGCATTGCAGCATAGAATGAAATGTTCGTTAGGTTATTGACGTGATTGCTGTCTCCAAAATGGACTTGCTTGGTAAGTATATACCGTATTAGCTTGTGGAAAATTTCCTTTTTGAAATTCTTCTTAAAGTGCTGAACCATTTCAACCTTAGTCATTTTGGAAGTAGTTCCCAAAAACTTTGAGAAGTACTTTTGTTGGCTCATATAGTCCACATTATTTTCAAAAAGTGATATTGAAAAGGCGACCATTTCATCTGTCGAAAGTGTCTTCTTCGTATCAATGTATTTGGTCTCTCTAATCATCTGTACAACTTCTTCAAACTGTTTGTTGTTCTCAATCTGCTTTTTTCGGACTTCCCGTTCGTTGATTTTAATGATTTGTTCTTCTGGCGAGCAATCTGCCATTTTTCTGATAGCCAATGGTGCTGAATGCATTGTCGATTCATTTTGAGATTTCTCAATAATCTTTACAAAGACTTCTTTGTGTCTGTATGTTTCAGGATGGAAAACGATACCATTTGCAAATCCATTTTCTTTTGCAGAATTGTACGTTACCAATTCCTCTGTGTAGTTTTCAAAGACATTGTCATATTCCTCCTTTAGTTCTGCTTCAGAGTAATCGTAATGCTGGTACTCTTTTTTGATTGCCTCTTTGGTTGGTTCAATTGGACATTCAATTATTTCCACATCATCAAGAAGATAGACTTTCAATCCGCTATTTTCTAGTTGCGCGATAATATGCTGATTTCGTTCTTCGTCTGCCCAGTACTTCTGTATCTCCGGAATAAGAATGATTTTTTCTTTCTTCGATTTATCAATCAGGTTCAAGAACGACTTGCTTTTCTTCGATTCATAACAAGCTGATTTAGTACATACCATTTTACCATCCCCGAACAAATTACCCTGATTTGCCGCATTGAACGGACACTCGATACAAGCTCCAGCTTTTGCAATCAATTTCTTGTCAGCGACATCAAAAGATGCTTTTTCTAAATCAAAGGTCTGGTCTTTAATCATTCTGTTAACTTGATGGGCATTGAAATCTTCGCCCATAGTTTCAAGCATCATTTGCTGTTCTTCTGGTCCAAATAGTGCAACGCCAATCCCTAATGAAATGGTCATATCCCCTTTGCGAACAAAATGCTTAAACCCTTCTATAAGTCCAGCTAATTTCAAACGCTGTCTTATAAAATTATCACTTCGTCCCAATCGTTTTGCTATTTCAGAAGGTGCATATTTCTCACTCAGAAAGGCAATTGCTTCTGCTTCTTCGGTAGGTTCGACATCTTGTCTTTGTAGATTTTCGATGATTTGAACTTCCAAAACATCATTATTCTTATACATTCTCACGATACAGGGTATCGTTTTCTTACTGGCCAATTTACTAGCGCGAAACCTGCGTTCGCCCATTACAATGACATACTCTTTTCCAGATTTACGTACAGTAATAGGTTGAAGTACACCGTGCTTTTTGATACTCTCGGAAAGCTGTTGTAATAATGCTTCGTTGAATGTCTTTCTTGGTTGCATTGGGTCTGGAATGACCTTATCAATACTCAGGTTTTGAATTTGAAGTCCAATTGCTCTTTGTGTCAATTTTTCTTTGACTTCCTTTTTAACGGCTGTACTTGATTTACCGTTTCTACTTGTGATACTTGCTTTTGTTGTCATAATACTTAAATTTTAGATTAAACAATATTTAAGCAGGAACCAAACGGAAGATAAAATCTTGGCTCAAAAGGAAACGGAATAAATAAGCAAAGGAAAGAGCGTTGGATTTATGCCGTAGTCTTTTGATGGATGTATTTTACGAGTTTAAATTGCGGTAATATTGTATGATAATAAACTCTCCTTACTAGATTTTGATACCACGAAAGTTATTGTAAATCAATAGAATATTTCACTACTAACGGGCAGTTAAAATTTCAAATGAATTACCACTTTTTATGACCTAAAACTTTTAAATTTTATTCATTTTAAATGTTATTAATTGAAAAGAATTACTATTTTTGCATCGGACGAATCAAAATGAACTATAACCCACGGGAATTAGGTCACAAATCGTCAACAATAAAAAAGATATTTGGCAGAAGTGCCACAGCGACAGGGCTGGCAAAGCAAGGTTCGAGTCCCGTCCAGACCGCTCTAGATACAGAAGCCTTTCAAGAAATTGAAAGGCTTTTTTTTTACAGGTACAACAATTGTATTTTATTTCTTATACTCTTGTATTTATTTTTTTATGGTTTTTAGAAAATACTCTGAAGGAGATATTCCAATTAGACTTTTAAATGATTTATTAAAGGTGGTTTTTGAATTAAAACCTGCATTTTGTGCCAACCCGAAAAAAGTGAATTCTTGGGTTTTGTTAGTCTTAGCTAATTCTATAAACTCATTAATTCGATAGTAATTAACAAAGTCAAAAAAGTTCATGCCAATACGCTCATTCAAGAGTCTTGCTAATTCAGGGTTACTAATACCTAACATTGTTGCCAATTCCGCCTTCATTAATTTGTTGTTTAAATAGGGCTTTTTGTCTTTCATCATTTCCTCTAGCTGCGTTTTTAACCTATCTAAATCTTTATGGCTCAATTTAGACTGACTATATTTTTGAGAAAGATTTAAAGAGGGTACTCGAAATAAATCTGGCGCTAACATTCCGTAGTATGCAATAAAAAGAATTATAAAAGCAATTCCCAACCAAATGAATTGGCGTGCTTCTCGCTCTATGGTCTTTAGTCCAAAAAGACTAATGAGATACATGCCAATCCAAACTAAAAGACACGCTCCTATGGCAATTAAAAAATTCAAGAAAAATTGTGTTTTCAGTGTGTAACTTAACTCGTTTTTGAGTTTCTTTTTAAATCGTAGAAATTGTTTTAGACTTAAGAACCAATAAGTACAGTTAAATGTTAGCCCTATGCCAACTAAAATATGGACCACAGTGTATAATTCTCCACTTTTTATTCGAGCAACGATGACTTCATCCGAGGGAATCATAAAGTAAAAAACCACAAATATTATGTATGCAATTCCTGGAATATAATGGACTAAATCCTTTATGGAAAAGCCCTTATTGGTAAGGGATGATTTGGTAAAAAGAAATATTGTTGCTCCAAAAAGTAGGATGGCAAATTCTGAAATTGTAATTAATCTAAAATTATCTCCAAAGATTTTTGATAGATATAGGACACGACCACTTAACCCGAGAAATAAAACAAAAATTAATAAAGCTATATAGCCATTTATGTTTTTTCTATTCTTTATCGAAAACAAATAAACACATATCAAGAAAAGGCTTTGAAAAAAGCCAAAATACACTAACTGATTTATGAATGTTTGCATACCTTAGAATGAGCTGACAAACAACAATTGCTTGCCAGCGTTATTAATTATTTAATTATAAATTGGTTCACATTCTGGATTCCTTTTTCGCTCATTTTTATATTTTCTTTGGCGAAGGCATTAAAAGAGGCCCTATCATTCCACTCTATCAATACCAAATAATCTGGTTTATACATGTAACCCACAGAGGACATTGCATCATTTAATTCTAGCAGTACTTTTGCCCCATTTTTTTTAGCTTTTTTAAGCCATTCTTTTTTGAAGTTCATAAAAGTGCTACTATCATCTTTCCAGTAAGCAGTTGCTACAAGCACTTTTTCTGGGTTCAAATCAAAAGAAGTATCTTCCTTCATCTCATAAAAAGCAAGGTGAAACGATGACCACATAGCTCTTCTTTGTTCGTGAAAATCTGGTACTACAGTAGTTATTTCATTTAAGAACTTTTTTCTGCTTGCCAAATTGGTCCACTTACCAAAAACGAAGGAACCTGGTTGTATGCCCCCTTGGGTAGTTTCTGCAATGGAAAGGATAGGCTGCGGTTGGTATCCTGTTTTAAGGGCGAATGTAAATGCTGTTTCTTTATATCTGGGGAATAATTTAGAAAAATCTGGCTTACCTGTAAACAGAAGAATATCTAAGACTTCTCCTTTTTTGAAGGTTACCGTTTTTGATTGTGCACTTACCAATAATCCGCCAAGAAAAATAGCGGTAAATACTAGAACTAATGTTGTTTGTTTCATACTAAAAATTTTAAGTTTTAAATTCATACCGCTAATGTAAAATGAGCTAGACAACTCACAAAAGAAAACACTTTTAGATGCGTACGCATACCGTATACGTTCCTTTTTTATTGATGTTTCAGCGATTTTCAAAGTAATATTGGCATAGCTAACTTTATATACTTTCCTGTGAACTTAAAAAAAGGTAGTGCGAATGCTAGACTAGAAGACTTTAAAACAATCTCTAAATCGATTTTAAAAAAGGAAGTAGATTATCCTTATAGTTATTTCCAATTGGAATTTCCATTTTCCCAATTTCAACATCATTTTTGGTGTAGGCGGTAATTTTTTCGCTATTTACAATATAAGACCGATGCAGACGAATAAACCGATTATCTAGTCGCTGTTCAAAGGCAGAAATACTTTCTTTAATCATTAAAGGATCTTTATTCTTTCGATGAATTTTAATATAATCTTTAAGGCTTTCCACATATAATATAGTATCGTAAACAACTTTTATTTGCTTTTTAGACTTATTCACAAAAATGTATTCGCTTTTATTAGTAATTGCTTCGCCAGAATTATTTATTTCTGTTTTATTTACTTGTTTTAAAAACTTCTGTATGGCCTGAAAAAAGCGTTCAAAGAAAATAGGTTTTAGAAGATAATCCAGCGCATTAAGTTCAAAACCGTCTACTGCATAGTCTCGATAAGCGGTAGTGAAAATTACTTCTGGTTTATGCGCTAGATTTTTAAAGAAATCGGTCCCCTTTAAGACAGGCATTTCAATATCTAAAAATATCAGATCAACTTTATTTTTGCTTAAAATGGTACTTGCATTGATAGCACTCGGGCAGGAAGCGATTAGCTCAAAATCAGGGATTTTTTCTAAATAACCCTCAAGTAATTCCCTTGCCAATGGTTCATCATCTATAATTACACATTGGTAACTCATGCTATTGCTAATTTAAGATTGGCAGAAAACGTACTTTTCCCATTTTCTATAATTAGGTCATAAGCCTTAGGGTATAAAAGTTCTAATTGCTTTTTTATATTTTGAAGCCCAATGGATTCTTTATTTTCTAATTTCTCAATTACAACGGGTTTACTATTTTCAACTTTAAAAAGAAGTTCTTCTCCCTCTTTAGAAATGGTTATATTTATATGAGCCTGATTTATTTCATTAGCTACACCGTGTTTAAAAGCATTTTCTACAAAGGTGAGTAAGAGTAAAGGAGCTATTCTTTCTTGACCTGTTACATTTTTACTAAATTCAATTTTCACTCTATCTGCATAGCGTATTTTTTCTAAGGATAGGTAGTTTTCAATCAGCTCTATCTCCTTTTCTATACTAACATAGGATTCATTACAGCGATATAAAATATAATCCAAAATTTCCGATAGTTTCTGAATCACCTTAGGTGTATCATTAGATTTCTTCAATGCCAACGCATATAGATTATTCAATGTATTGAACAAAAAGTGCGGATTTAGTTGATTTTTTAATGCTGCAAGTTCCGCGGTTTTCTTCTGTTCGTTCAATTTTAGTAATTGCTGTTTTTCTGTGTATAACTTTACTAGCAGAATCAAAAAGGTTGGATAGAGCAAATAAAGTGACTTAGACACAAACTCACCAAAATTCAAAAAACGACCAAAAAATGAAGGATCATCAAAACGCTTGACATAATTTACATAAGTTGCCGGAAAAGATGGTTCAAAAAAGTGAATGAAAATGAGGGTGCAAATAGCGTAGAATGAAAATAACACTAATGTTATAGCAGTTGTAAATGCTACCGTTTTTCTTCTGTTCAAAAGTTTTGGAATTAAAAACTCTACGATAATGAAAGCCATCGTAATTTGAAGTGTCACTCTTATGCCAAACGTTACGCCTAATTCATAAGTACTCGTATAATACCAACTTGAAGTTGATGCAGAGAGCGCAAAAATGAAAAGCCCAAATGCTACGTATTTATACTTTGAAATTTCTAAAAAATGCTGTATTCTTTGCCACATAGGTGTTACTTCTAAATATAAAGATACAAATCTAAGTAGGAGCTTTTTGAATAACCTACCAATAACCCATAAGTGATGCTAAAAACCGTCTTTTAGCAGACAAAAATATTCAGCTCTATTTGCAGGCCCTTTAACACCCTTAGCCGGCTCTGCGTCCTCACAATTAAAAAGATTCAACTACTACTTCTAGATTCGTTTAAAATTCAACTTTTAATAATGAAACAATTTTTAGACACTTATTTGGTATTAGCGCTCACAAAGAATTTGAAATCCCATTTTTTATGGATTTTTATTTTGTTTTCCTTTTTTAGTTTTGGTCAAAAAGGAGTTATTTCAGGATCGGTGTTTGATAATAGTACGCAAGAACCTATCCCATACGCCAATGTAATTTTGAAATCGGGCGATTCTATTGTTACAGGGGGTATTACAGGTGAGAACGGTAGTTTTGATCTAGATAATATTTTATTTGGGAACTACAATTTTGAGGTTCAATTTATTGGTTATAAGACCGAAGTAAAATCAGTTGTACTAAAAAAAGACAGCAGAAAAGTAAATCTAGGAATTGTTTACATAGTGGAAGATGCCTTGGCTTTAGAAGCAGTTGAAGTATCTGCAGAACGTTCTACTATTGAACAAAAAATAGATAGAAAGGTAATCAATGTAGGGAAAGACCTTACCACGGCCGGTGCTTCCGCAAGTGATATCATGGGGAATATACCATCGGTGAGTATTACCCAAGATGGGGATTTGTCTTTACGTGGTAATGAAAATGTCCGAGTGCTGGTTGACGGCAAGCCCACTAATATTAGTTCTCGAGAGCTTTTGCAACAGATACCCTCCACATCTATTAAAACCATTGAATTGATTACAAACCCATCTGCAAAATACAATCCTGAAGGGATGAGCGGTATTATTAATATTACTCTGAAAAAGAATACCAATCTAGGGTTCAACGGTTCTTTAAATACCGGTTTTACCTATGGGGTACGTGCACGCTATAATAATTCCCTGAGCTTAAATTATAGAAATGGAAAAGCCAATTTCTACGGCAGCTATGGCAACAGATTGGGAGAGGGAGTTACCAACGGATTCATCAATAGAACGGTGGAACGCACGGGGCAGGATATTTTAAGTATTGCAGATCGCACTTCGCATTTGTTCAAATTTGGGGTGGACTACTATATCAATGACAAAAACACATTATCTGTTTACACAAATCAGAATTTTTTTGATGCGGCCTTGGATGCAGAGCGAAACATAACGTTTTTGGATAATCCTGATGCAGATTTTAATCAGTTTGACCTTACCAATCGCGATAATACCAATGCATCTTACAATATAGATTTTAAGCACGATTTTTCAAAAGAAGGGCAGTTCATTGAACTGGAAGTTGATTACAACACCTTAAAAAGCGATACCAATAACGATTTTGATTTTACTGGAAATACGCCTCAAGCAAACTACGATGAATTTATTGATGATACCCGAACCAACACCACCATAAACTTAGATTATGTGAATCCGCTCTCCGAAAATGCAACTTTAGAAATTGGTTTGGAAACTCGTTTACGGCGCACAGAAAACACTTATATCACTGATCGTTCGGATTTCAGTAATTCAGATTTTAGGTATGATCGTGATATACATTCCTTTTATACCACCTTCAGCCAAAGTTTAGGTAAGTGGCAATATAATCTCGGAATACGCTTAGAAGATTATAATGTGGATACACAATTCAACGAAACCTCAGAAGCACCATTTAATTTTGCCGATAAACTTTTTAACATCTATCCTTCCGGTTTTTTAAAATATATTCCAAGCGAGCAGAGTAAAAACTCGTATCAGTTGAGTTTTAGCCGAAGAATTGATCGCCCTTCCTTAAATCAGATTAATCCTATCAGGCAGTTAAGTACACCACAGTTGATCCTTACGGGAAATCCAAGTTTGGTACCTCAATTCACCAATTCGGTAGAACTTAATTATAGCAGAAGACTTGATAAAGGTAATTTTACTTTTGGCGGTTTTTATAGAAGAATCAATGACGAAATCAATAGAAGAGGGTTTTTTGATGAAGACAATCCTACGGTCTTAATCGTTGATTACGATAACTTTGATAGCAATAATGCCTATGGCTTGGAGTTATCTGCAAGTTATCGGCCTACCCATTGGTGGAGCCTCAACGGAAGTTTTGATGTGTACTCAAGAACCCAAAAAGGTTTTATTGAGGGTGAACCTGTAGAAGTGAACAATACGTTAATGAACGCCAAACTTAACAACAGCTTTAAAGCCACAAAGAACCTGACCTTTCAATTATTTACTTTTTATAGTGGTAGGCAAAGTGTATTACAATATGACTTAAAAGACAACTTCTTTATGAATGCCGGTGCACGCTACAATTTTACCAAAGGTAAGGGAACGCTAAGCCTAAACTTCAATGATATATTTAGAACACAGCGCTTCGCATTTGAAACCTTTAGAACCATCATTCAGGAGGGGCAGTTTAAAACAGATTCCCGTTCTGTGTACTTAGGTTTGGCATACCGCTTTGGAAGCGGAAAGAATAAAAGCGTGAAAAGGAAAAAGAGAGATAAAAATGAAAAAGCAGATAAGATTTTATAGTATTTCTCTTTAAAAATTAGGATTGGTGTTTTTAAGTTCTCTTTATCTATGGCAATATGTCATAGGTAGGGAGTTTTTATAGTTAGATTTTTTGGCTATGGTGGCTTAGAGGCGCTACCAATCTGGTGTATAAATTAAAAATTCTTTTGGCAAATCAACTTTCCTATACCTGCAGGTATAATTTTCACTTCCAAATTCCAGAAAATCGGCAGTATGTTTCTTTAGTCTTTCTTTTATGAATCCACTACCTTGAGGACTGCGAAAATAGGTTTGTATGATTAGCTCTCCTTTGGAATACCTATAAACACCCATAGTAGCTCTTTTAGGATTTAAAGAATTTAGATTAATATCATCGTAATAAAAAAACTCACCTACTTTGCCATCAGCATAGAATTTTAAAAAGTAGGTATTAATTTCTTTCAAATAAGTACTGTCCTTGCCCTCAATATTTAAAACAGAAGCCAGTTTGTATATCTTAGTTGTGTCAATAATCTTATAGACCTCATTGTTGGTATTTCGTTTCATTGTGAACTTACAGCAACTGAATCGCTTTTTTCCCGAGCTGTTTCGATACGAGACACAACTGGCGGTTAGCAATGTCAGTATCAGAATTACACCTATTTTCAGTTTAAAATTCATGGCTTTTCATTATAAAATTAAATACAAAGACCACCTAAATACTTTAAATGGCCTTTTTTGGTGTTAACTGTTAAGCGCTACATTGCTTGAATAGAATCTAGTTTTCTTGTAGCTACTTTGTATACTGCTTCTAACATTTCACTATTCTTGTATAATTCACCATAAGTACGCACAGTATCAATATAATCTAAGGTTTTTTGGGACATATCGTTTCTGTTGTAAACCATTGCTACATATTCTGCATAATAAAAGTCGTTTTTTGGATTAGCACCATGATCTATTGCTTTTTCAAGATACTCTAATGCTTTTTTATACTCTTTCTTTGAGTAATACATAACAGACATAAATTCATATCCCTTAGGCAAATTAGGGATTAGTTCTGTACTCTTTTTAAAGCATTCTAAGGCCTTGTCAAATTCACTATTGTAATAATATGCCATACCTAAAGACCAGATGGCGGCAGCACTGTCTGGATACATATCTACTACTTTTTGAAAGTACTCTTGAGCTTTGGAGTAGTCTTCTTCAACCAAAAGCAGGTATTCTGCCTGCATAATATCTCGTTCAGATTTCAGATTTGATTTTTTGGATAGCTCATAAGCTTGGGTTACTTTTTCTTTATATTTTTCAGGATCTTGCTCGTAAAAACCTGCCATTAAAAAACCACTTGGATAGGAGGGGTCTAACTTCATAATTTTAGCTGCTTTCTCTTCAAATTCTTGCTTATCGCCATAGAAATAGAAGTTTTTTTCTAAATCGTTAAACAGTTGATGCACTTCGGGAACTTTGGAATCTACAGGAAGGGTAAATCCATATGTATTTAAATCTTTTGGAGCGTATTTTTCAACAAACTCGTCTTCTATTTCACGTTCTGTTTTCTGGGTTTGACAACCCAATAAATTGACTGCGGTTAACAGCGCAACCATGTACTTTTTACTTCTCATAGCTAACATTTTAGTTTTTAATTTTACTCAATAAGTCCTTCATTTTTATTTCATGTACCTCTGAGACTCTTAGTAGCCGTTCATCAGTCCAATTTTCAGGATTAGTTTTTAAATAATCCATTGCTGTTTTAAGTGTTTCAAGAGCTTCTTTAAACTGTTTTCTCTTTGTTAATAAATTGATTTTGAGGTCATAATACCACGATTCTTTTCTTAAATCTATGGCTCTATTAATAAGCTTTAACGCAGTTTCCAATTCTGTATTTAGGAAGTAGTAATAGTCGGCGCCCATAGCAAGCAAATCTGGATCCTTAACTTTACCTGACAAATATTCTTCTTTGACCATTTTCACCAGACGCTTATCGGTTTGTGTCCTGATTTTGAAACTCACACGGGTATTTTCCCAAGAAATATTCAATTTTGCATTTGCCTCTATTAAATCAATATCAACGGTAAATGATTCGTAATAGCTATCGGTCATTTTTACTTTCGTTTTAAAACGAATTACATCTTTGGTTTTGTCATAACCTTCCAATCCATAAATAGTTGAATCGCTATTTAGAATTATCATCCATTCTTGTTTGTCTGGAATGGTGAACAATGAATATTGTCCCGCTGGTATTACTATATCGTCTAGTACCACGGCATCATCAAATTTGATTTTTGTGCCATTACCTGCACCTGTTCGCCATAGTTTTCCTAAGGGTACGAGTTCACCAAAAATGGCACGACCCCTGGCTATTGGGCGTTCGTATACTATTGAAATTGTCGTGACTCCAACTTTTTGTTCAATACGTCCCTTTGGACTGAGTGATGGGAATTCTGTTTGGGCTGCCAACCCGACAGTAGATAGTGTTAGTAATAGTAAAAGATAAACCTTCATAATTCTCAATTTATTGATTGTTAAAATATTGCGTTATTAATGATGCTAACTAGAAGGTACAGACGCTAAAGAGCCCTTATAATTGAACTTCATTTTGCTTTAGTCTTTTGAAACCGTTTCGACCTATCAGATACCCTACGATATTTTAGAATTGCTACTATTTCATGTTGGAAATAAATTCAAAAGCGTGTTTTATATCGGTAGCTTGAAGCAACACCTCTTTTGTGTTTTCATCTTCTCCACCAGAGGAGACCAAACCAACAATTTTTCCTTGATTATCCACTATGGGCGCTCCGCTTAAGCCTCCTAAGCTTTTGGGGCCACTTATTTGTATTAGGTTATGAAAATTTCCTTCAGTAGCATCGAATTTGTATTCATAAGCGCTTTGTGAACCGACTGTATCTTTATAAGTCCACCCAACTGCGTATAACAGTTCTCCTTTCTTTAGTGGTTTCTTCCTGAAGGATAATGGCGTATGGTTTGTTTTGTTTTCTTTCACCGAGAAAACCAACCAATCTTCATAAGTATCCCAGTGAGTGTTCATATAGCTCCAAGTAAGGGAGTCTTTATTATTTGTATTCAATAGCTTGTCTACAATAATATATTTTGTGCTATCATTCTTCGGTTGCATTTTCCACTCCTTCAAACCTCCTTCAAAGTCAATAAACTTCATAGCATCGGTTTTAGCTGTCATTAAAACATGTTTTGCTGTTATAGCATAGATATTACCGTTATGCGCTACTAAAAACCCGTTTGATGCATTTGAATTGTCAAAAGACGAATCCTGATAAGAAACATTATTTATTAGGCCAATAGGAGTATTCTTCAGTTTTTTTGTTGATGAACAACTTATAATTACCAACATGATAACTGTTACTACTATCGTATTTTTAAATTTTAAGAACTCTGGAAACATCAATTTTATTTATTGGGTTTGTAATTAAAATGAATTGGACGAATATTCAACAATTCTAAGAATTGACTTCTATTTGATGCCTGAAAGAATATTTTCCTTGGTAAACCCATTATTAAATTTAATCTGGGACAGTATTTGTGTTATACTCGGTGATTCCCTATATGCGCCTTTTGCATCAGGCAAAAAGTAGTTTCGATTTGTAGCTATTTTTTGACCCTCTATTTCTTTATAAGTATATTCGGCAAGAATTACCGGAGAAGAAATCCCCAGAAAAGGGAGTGAAAAATAAAACCGGTCTATTAGCTGCGTTTCCTGATTTACGTAAAGGATATAAATATCATTCTTTTCTTTTCCAGTTACTTTTGCATCATAGGTAATTTCTAGTTTTGCGTAGTCAATACCATTATAAATTTCTTTGCCTAAATATTTTGCTATGGTCCCAGGGTCATTCAATTTATAAGGCATAACAAACCAAAAATAATTGGCACGTCTTACAAATTCTGCTGTGGCGATGGTTCTTTCATTCTCTACTACATCCTCATTTAATGTAATAGTAACCTTTTCTCCGTCAAAAAAATGTGTTACAATACCGTTTTCAGTTGGCATGGTATTTATTTCATGCCTTGTGTAGTGACCAAATGAGATTTCTGAGTCAAATATGTAGCGTTCTGTAGAGATATCCGCTTTACCTTCCGGAACAGTATATTCATAATGGTATTCCACATCATTTTTACTACGCAGATGATTCCATCCACCATGGGCTTTCTCAGTAGCGGCAAGGATTTCCTTTGAATTTGTAGAGTTAATTTCTCGTGCTACAACTTTTCCTTCTTTTCCTTGTCTAATTTTTTCTTTGCAAGCTGTTAGATTTATCAAAGTAAGTACCACCATCAGGAAAGGTCTTTTTAAAATCATGAAAACTGTTTTAATGATCATGAAAGGTAACTCATTAACATACGCTATTATCCTTTTGTAGACACTTACAGGATTCTTGAAGATAAACAGTTATTTACCGTAGACATAGCCTGTAACATTTTATGAAAGCATACTTTAAAAAGATTTGGTTTTGACAGATTAAAAATCATCCGTGATTCCCAGTTTTCAGTAGTTTGAAACTTTATTGAAAAATACTGGTTAATCCACATCAAACTCATTAACAACAGCTTCCAATTCCTTAACATGACCACCATATAACTTGTCGGCCCACTTTACTGTTATGAAATAGATGAATACTGCAATGGCTAAGTAAATCACAATGTAAATAGCTAATGAACTAGGTTCAATATCTAGAGAGATTAATTTTATAAATTGCTCCTGATTTTTACTTACCGTAGCATGACTAAGTGCTACCATAGCCAAAGGCAATAGCAAACTACCCGCTATAATTGCTGTTTTATAAACTTCTAGGGTTAGTTTTAAATCGTGTACGATACTTAAAAGCGCATATTTAGATTGTAGACTTATGTCCGAACTCCTTTTTAAAAACCAACCCATTTTTAATAGGTACCCCAATGTTATTAAACAGGTTATAAACATTACAATGTAATAAGCCCCTTTAGGAACTGTTTCCATGGGTAAAACACTAGGTAAGCCTAGAAATATTACGATGAATAGCAATTGGGTAATTATTTCTGACTTCATAGAACGTCTTACCTTTTCTAAAGGCATTTTAGAAGCTCTTGAGCTTTTGGCATTCTGTGTTATGTCGTTCTTACTTTCGCCCTCCGCGTTCATTTGGTCTTTAATTTTATCAAAATTCATATCCTTGTTTTTTTATAATGTCTTGTAATTTCTTTTTAGTTCTATTTGTTTTTACGCGAACATTAGCTTCTGTAATACCTAAGTTCTTTGCGATTTCCTTACCAGAATACCCCTCTATAAAAAGAAGTATCAACGCTTTCTCAATTTTATTTAGCTCTTTAGTTGCTTTGTAAAAATGCACTAACTGTTGCTCTTTTTCATCCATATCATTTTCTGGTGCAATAGGCTCGTAATCGATGCTTTTGTAAGAGTCTGGCTTTCTTTTCTCTTTCTTGAAGAATGCTAGTGCTGTATTTAGAGCCACTCTATACATCCAGGTAGAAAACTCACTATCACCTTTAAAAGAAGGTATAGATTTCCATAATTGTAACATAATTTCTTGAAACAAATCTTGCTGGTCATTAAGATTGTCAAAATACATACGAGACACTTTGTACAAAATACCTTTATGGCGGTTTACCTTATTTAAAAACACTTCCTCTTTCAATCTTTCTAAGAATTATTTAAGAACTGCGGTAATGGTATAACCCTTGTTTCTCAATAAGTTTATAATTCCTTCTTCACCTGTTAAATGCGCTGCTCCAACTGCAAAAACGTTGCTGCTTTCTGCCATCATTTGGGGTATCTTTTTTACCCAGTTTTTATTTCTAATAATCTGGATATACTTTTTAGCATTTTCATCCATATACTGCTCTTTAGTTATTAAACCCACAGCAGTCTCAATGTCTTCCTCTAGGTACAATTTAATAGCTTTATTAAAGTCTGTCTTATAAGATTCAAAAAGCATTAATTGGTTAAAAGTAAAATCTACAGAAAATCCTTTTTTTAGGTAATCCAATTGTTCTGTCGCCTTTTCAAAGGCAGAAATACTCAATCCATTTTCTATGGCTAATTTCTGAAGTTCTACATCCATGAATTTTAAATCTGAACAAGGAAGCATTTTACTAAACATTATTGAATATAAGCCGCTTAGGCCATAGTTGTCTAAATTTGATAAGGGCATGTTTATGACATTTTGTGTTAATGCGTCTAGCTTGTTAAATTGTTCTTCTGTAAGCTCCTCCGAAACTTTCTTAGGGTTCGCCATATAATCTTGCATCGCCTTTATCTCTTCTGGGTTGGACATATTAATCTCGGATACAAGTACATCTGCATTTTTTAAAGTGTTTACTATTTTATCTGCCAACTTAAAATCTTCACTACACATTAGGTGTAATGTTCCTAATAGGTATGAGGTTTTTTCCAAATCTGTATGTTCAATTTTCCATAAAACTGAATTTTCTAAGGGTTCATTCTTTTGTGCATTAATAGTGCTGAAGGAGATTATAAATACTAAGGTTAAAATTGATTTCAAATAATTCATTTTTCTTATATTTTTAAATTCACAGGGTAAGTATGGCTTATTGGAATTTGTTACAATAACAAAATTGAATTTTCTAAAAGATAGGTTTAAAGTATTTTAAATCAAGTAATTAAATTTTTAAAAAAGCCCTATTTTTTGTAAAGCCTCTAAAAAATCTTGTTTGTAGGTTCTGCCAATTGGAAGGGTATTACCTTTTACGAAAACTTGATTTCCAGAAATTTTTTCTATCTGATTCAGATTAATGATATAGGAACGATGTGCTCTTCTAAAGTTAAATTGACTTAGCTTTTCAGACCAATTATGTAAACTATCTAACACTAGCACTTCCCTTTCTGCGGATACCACATTTACATAGTCTACCTCCGCCTTTAAAAAAAGAATGTCTTCTATATAAGTTTTATAGATAGTCTTATCAGCATACAGAAAGATTTTATTTTTGGTATCTTTTTGTTGCACTCTTAAGAGCGAACGCACTCTAGAAAGCGACTTATAAAAGCGTTCATAAGAAAAAGGTTTTACCAGATAATCTGTTACCGCTTCTTCAAAAGCTTCAATAGCGTAATTTGGATAGGCCGTTGTAACGATAACCATGGGAGGGTTCTGTAAGGTTTTTAAAAAGGATAGTCCGTTTAACTCTGGTAACTGTATGTCCAAAAACAATATGTTTGCTTCTTGCAATTGTTGTGTAGGAACATCCAATCCGCTTTCATAAACACCTAAACAATGTAAAAAGGGTGTCTTTTTGATATAAGTTTCCAAAATTTCCACAGCAGACGGTTCATCCTCTAAAATCAGGCATTGTATCATAACTGTATTTCAAATTTTAGCTTAAAAAGAGCATCTTCCTCACTAATAAGTAGCGTATGTTTCTCAGGATATAAGAGGGCTAATCTTTCTTTGGTATTTTTTATCCCAACACCACTTTCCTTCCAATCCACATCAATTCCTTCAACTGCTGTATCATTAAATGGGTTGCTGCAAAAAAAACTTAGCTTCTTGTTTGCTAGCTTTATAACAATATCAATCGCGTGCTGTTCTCCTTTTAAAATACTCGTATATTTAAAGGCATTTTCAACAAAACCAATATATAACAAAGGTGCAATTAGCTGCGTTTCATTATCTATGCTAGTTGTAAAATTGACGATCACTTTTTTTGCCAATCGTTCTTCTTGTAAATGCACATAATCTTTTAAGTGTTGTATTTCCTGTTCAATAGTTACAAATTCTTTTTGGCCTTCGTGAAGCATATATCTAAATCCATCTGAAAGTTTTAAAATTAATTCAGGTGTTTTATCATCCTTTTTTAGAGCATTGGCATAAATAGTGTTTAGCGTATTGAACAAAAAATGTGGATTTACCTGAGCCTTTAAAGCTCTTATTTCTGCTTGCTGCTTTTCTAGGGTAAGCTGATTTATCTCAAGCTGTCTTTTATATCCTTTTTTAATAGCGAAAATGGTAAAAAAAACAATTCCAAAACCAAAATAGGTCAACGAATGGGACACAAACTCTAACCAAAAACTTTGCGTATGGGGGTGAAAAAGATTGTCAACATATCCATATCCCACTATATTAAAAACAAAAGCAAGAAGAACTATTGGTAGGTACTGAATTTTCTTTTCCTTTGGAAAATACCACAGATATAAAAAATAAGAAATCGTCATTTTAAAGAATAACGAATTCATTTCATGCAGAAAAGACATAGGATAGCCACCTTCTTTGCTCATATATTTTACATACGGATAAAAAAGTACCATACACCAAAGCAGCCCGTGAAAAAAGGGTTCAACGGTTAAAAATTTCTGATAGGTATTCTGGTTTTCCACTGGCTACAAAGTACAATCTATTTGTATGAAATCACAATATTTTTAAAAGCTGCTTTGGCAAAAATCACTTTTTCTCCTGTAGTACCACTAATTCTAAAAATAAGTCGCCCTTTTTTATATGGGTCAGAATCTTCAACATCAAAAAATAGCTTCCCATCTAACTTAAACCACAACCGATTTTCTTTTTTTCCAATTTCGACATCGTACCATTGACCAATTTCCATAATATTCTGTTGAAGTCTTTCATTAAAACCTCTGGAACGGGGGGGCACGTTCTTAAAAAAGAAAGGTGTAATACCGTGAGAGCGGTTATTAATGGTTACGTTATAATGTTTCATTCCACTACGCCAATCCCATACTTCTTGTGGAGTAGCCGAAACCGCCGGAACAGAAAAATTACTATTATCGCCTTCTTGTAGGACTGAAAACAACGTAATTAATACTGTTGATTCTGATAATGCCTTCACCTTGTAGGTAAGGGTAAAGTCCGTTTCAAATTGTTTTGGACTGATTAAAAAATAACCGTCTGAACCTTCTATTTCCTCAATAATTAGCATATCATCTTCCACAGTACTTTTTCCCTTATCAAAGGTCTGCCATGTAGCCAGTTCTTCAGGCGTTATTTCTTCTTTGTTGTTTTTATCGCAGCTAAAAACCATAGCACTTAATATTAAAACAAACACTTTTTGTAATCTCATTTTCATAAGTAGTAATTTAAAAAATTAGTCCGTTGTACCCCCATATTGGTAGTTTCTGTTTTTCCTATTTCTTATTTTTCCTTTATTTTGGAATAGCTTGTAACTTGCACTTAATAGAAAACCAAAGGTTTGTGATTGAAAACGCCATACTTCATTCTGTGTTACGTTTTGAGTAACTGCGGTACGGTACATTAGATTATTATCCAATAGATCTACGACACGTAAATTCATGGCCAGCCTGTTTTCCAAAAGCTTTAGCCTAACCGCCAAATCTATACGATTTCTAGGGTCTATAAAATCAAATGTATTCTGCGTTTTAAAGTTCTGTCTAAAACTAATATCAGCGCTCAAGACCTTGCTTATCTTAAAGGTGTTTTTAAAAATCAGGTTAGATGAATATAACTCATCCCAACTTAGAAAAATATCTTGGTCTACTGAGGTGTGATAATAGTTGGCAGAGAGTTGGCTGTTCCAGAAATCTATAAGTTTATAACTCATGCTTGCCTCTACCCCATAAGAATGTTTTTCACCTATATTATCAAAAATATTTCGCAGTACTCCTTCTTCATCAATATTCTGTAAACGCTCTATGACGTTAGTTCTGTATCTATAAAAGAAAGCAGCAGAGGCAGTTAACTTGTTTCCATTGTACTGGTAATTGGTTTCTATGTTGTTACTGAATTCTGGCCGAAGACCAGGGTTGGCCACCCATTCAAAATATTGATTCCTAGCTTGAAAAGGGTTAATATTCCTGAAACTTGGGCGAGATACTCTTCGGCTATATCCTATATTTAATGTATTTGCTTCATTAATGGTGTAGGATATATGAAGGGAGGGGAACAAGTTCGAAAACTTTAAATCTGTAGTTTCATTAGTAGTACGGTTAATAGAATTGGATCTTAAGTTTTCATATCGGAGTCCCAATTGCCAGGTTAATTTTCCTGAAGTTATATTCGTTAATCCATACAACCCAAATAAGGATTCATCATAAGTAAAAACATCAAAGCTTTCTGGCTCTTGAGCTGGATTCAAAAACAGGGAACTGGTCAATTTTCTACCGTTCCAAGACCCTCCGGCTTCTATTAAAATTTTTTCTGTTATTGGTAAAGAGTAGTCTAGAGCAATTGCATTAAGAATGTTATCGTTCCTGCGCTCTTCGTTGAAGAGAAAAACGGCTTCCTCAAAATCAATAGCGGGTAAAAAGTTGTCATTTTTGGAAAACTGATAATCAAACTCTAAAAAGTGATTCTCTTTAGTAAACTTAGTCCTGTAATTGACGTTAACATTGGTGGTTTCGTGGTTGTGCGAAGAATTACGGGTATATTTAAAGTCATCCCTACCTGTTACATTACTATAGAAGGTGTCATTAAAAAACCCATGAAAGTCTTTGGTATAATCTAACCCTAAGGAGAGTTCGTGTTTCTCGTTGATGAAAAAATCCAATCCGGTATCCAATCTTCTTGACAGACCATAAAAATTGTGAGGTGCAAAAAAATCTCTTGTATTCCCATTTTCATATAATTGAGAGATAGATTGTTTACTATTCATACCTCTGCCGGTTTGTGAAAGGTTCCATCTAAAATTTATCCAAGAAAAATTGTAGTTGCCGTCAACACCGTAACTATAACGCATAGTGCCAGCTCCTACATTCAAGTTGGTATTTAAACCCTTTGCGCCATTCTTTTTAAGCACCACATTGATGATGCCCGAAAGCCCGTCTGCCTGATTTTTGGCCGAAGGTGAAGTAATGATTTCTACTTGTTGCACAGATGCTGCTGGTAATTGTTCCAATAGTTCCGTAGGGTTCATACTGGATGGTTTCCCATTGATAAGAAGACGAACATTACCACTTCCTCTAAGGGATAAACTTCCAGTGCCCAAATCGGTTTGTATTTCTGTGATTTGGTCAAATGCGTCTAGAGTAGTTGCACCAGCCTGTTGTAGGTCTGCTCCTAGATTGATGATTTTTCGGTCAATTTTTAGTTTAGACGTAGTTTGTTCTCCTCGCACAACTACTTCGTCCAGAGCTGTAATGGATGGTTTAAGAATAAACCTAATATTCTTGGGGTTTTGTATTTCTGAAAATTTAACTATTTCATTTTCGTAGCCTATAAAACTTATATCGAAATGACTGAAGACTTCTGCTACTTTTAGTTTGAATTGTCCGTTTTCGTCTGTCGTAGTGCCATTCACCAGTATATCTTTGTTGTAGATAGCCACTGTAACAAAAGGCACAGCTTCTTTAGAAATATTATCTACAACGATGCCTTGGTAAGTTTCATTTTGTGCATTTATAAAACAACTAGTCAATCCAAAAAACAGCAATAGAATTAATATCCGCATTTACCCTTAATTTTAAGCAAATGTGATAGAATGTTTGGTTAAAGAAAATTTTATTCTGTTAGTGTAGGATATTCTTCTGTTAACGCTTCAAAGGCATATGGTTTAGCGAATCATTCTTTATTCAATATCTTTATTACTTTCCATTAAAATTGGTTACTTTCTACTACCATCCACTCTTTTAGCTTACTTGCGAAAAATGTATCTTTGAAAGAGAAATAAACACCATAAAGTGGATTTATTAAGTAGTTGTCTGCAACCTAAAAAATACAGAAATGAAAAAATCAGTTATCATATTAATTTTAGTTATCGCTTACTCGAACCTATCCTTCTCACAGGATTCTACCGCTAAAGATGAGATTAAAACTCTTTCAAATAATAAATGGACATGGATGTCGGACAAAAATGTAGATGAACTAGCCATACTTTTTGATGACAGGTCTAAGTTCGTTCATATGAGCGGGACTTGGAACAAAGACAGAGAACTCGAAATCATTAAAACTGGCAGTATTTGGTATAAGCAAGCCGATGTTCATGATGTTGCAGTAGAAATTTTTGATAATACTGCGGTACTATGGAATCGAATAACCTTAGTGGCACATGTAAGAGGGAACGACGTATCCAATGAATTTACAGTAACCGAAATCTATAAAAAGGGAGAAACTGGTTGGAAATTATTAGACTTGACATTTAGCAAGGTTAGGGACACCCATGAAATTGAACATTAGTTGGCCGATTAATGCAATGCTAAAAAAGGCAGCTACGTAATTGGGACTTTAGGGCTAAATCGAAAGGTCTGTGTATATTTATAAAGTTGCTAAATCTTATGGATTTAGCTTTGGATAAGAAAAACTAAAATTGAACAATACGCTTAGTTCAGTCTTTAACTATAACTAAGAAATTAAAATATGACGATTGAACAAATTTTAGCGGCACTCGGATTAATAGGGATTGGAAGTGTCATACCAGCAATCGTTTCTTATGTTATTGCTTCTAGAAAAAAGAAATCGGACTCAAAACAAGAATTGAAAGAAAAACGGTATAAAGCTATTTTACTTTTATGCTATGCTTTTGTAAATTATGAAAGAGAACATACAAACTTGATTATTAACATACCAAGTATAACTTCTAAAGAGGAACTTCTGAACGAATTAACTCCTGAATGAGTGGAGACACTTCAAAAGGAGGTTTCATAACAACATCTACTTTTGATGATTAAGCAATTAAAAAAGCGAGAGAGGCTCATCATTCAATTATCTTAATTGACGGTTCGAAGCTAGTGGACTTGATGCATCAATACAATGTTGGTGTTCAAGTAAAAACAACCTATGAAGTTAAAGAAATTGATAACAATTTCTTTGAAGGAGAATAATTGATTTATGGCGAATAAATGGGGAATTTCAAGTGATGTAGAAATCTTTGTAAAACGGCGAGATAAAAGTTGTGTTTATTGTAGAGTAGAATTTTCAGAGAGCAATGATTTGAGAAAATCAAAACCTTCATGGGAACATATTGTCAATGATATAAGAATAAATGGAAAGGACAATATTGCGCTATGTTGTATTTCTTGTAATGCAAGTAAAGGAGCAAAACTTATTGAAGATTGGTTACAAAGTGAATATTGTAAAAGAAACAAAATTACAATAGACACAGTTGCAACTGTTGTTAAACAAGCTTTAGCGAATCCACCTGAAATAAAAAATAATTAAGTCCAATGGTAAGTACCGCACAAGCCTTTAGAATAAATAAAACCAACAAGGCTAACACCACAGCGTTTAGGGGGGTAAAAATTTAAAAACTGTAAAACAGTTAATAAATAAATGCGGTGAACCCAAAAACTAAATCAGATACTAAAACAAGTTTTTTCACACGAATTCTTTACTTTTAAGGTCAAACACCTTTTCTAATCCTAAAGACCATTACTTTGAAGATTAAAAAACGCTGGAAACGAATTTTATGGGCACTTATCGTAGTTCCTATTTTATTAGTTGGAGGCCTCATACTATATATTCAGAGCAACCAATCTGAAATTATCAAGGGGGAGATCGCAAAACTAAACCAAGAACACAAAGGCCTCGTGAGTGTTGGCGAAAGTAAATTATCACTTTTCGGAAACTTTCCATACATCTCTGTAAAAGTGGAAGATGTGCAAATTTTTGAAACAAAAGAAGACAATGCACCCATTATAATGGATGTAAAAGACCTATACATAGGCTTTAACCTATGGGATATGGTTAATAAAAACTATGCTATTCAATCCGTATTAGTTAAAGAAGGCGTCTTTAATATGGTTATTCATGAAAATAATACTACCAATATTCAAAACTCCTTGGCAAGCACTGCTGAAACAGAAACACCCGCTACCAATCTTCATCTAAAAAAAATTAAATTCAAAAATCTGGATATCCACACCTTAGATGAAGCTACGAATACAGAGGTCCAAAAATTTATATACACAGGTACAGGTAGTTTTAGCCGAAAAGATAGTATTACCGCTGGACAAATAGATACAGAGTTTGAATTAAATGTGATAAAAGACGGGGATACAACCTTCATCCGTAAAAAACATTTTGAAGTGCATACAGAACTGGTATTTAATGAGTCCACGGGCATTCTTGAGATACAACCTTCAGGGATTATAATGGAAAATGGGGATTTTGAGTTAGAAGGCTCTATAGACACAAAAAATGATGTAAATCTTGACCTTTCTGTAAAAGGAACAAAGCCCAATTTTGATATGCTTATTGCTTTTGCTCCGGCAGATATAATCCCCGTTTTAGATAAATACAAAAATTCTGGTGAAATTTATTTTAATGCGAGTATTCAAGGACCTGCTAACAAAGGAAACACACCTTTTATCGATGTCAATTTTGGGGCTGGAAAAGCCTTTTTAGAGAATACTGAAAGAGGCAAAAAGATAGATAATATGGGCTTCAATGGTCATTTTACAAATGGAAAAAATAGAAGCGCAAGTACCATGGAATTTTCGCTAACCAATATGACCGCCTCTTTGGAAAAGGGAGAATTTGAAGGGGCTATTTTTGTAAAGAATTTTGAATCTCCAGAAGTAGAGATGCAACTCAACTCAAATTTCAATCTTGATTTTATTGTAGACTTTCTGGAACTAGAGCAAGTACAAGATGCTTCCGGAGAGGTTTCGCTAAAAATGAATTTTCACGATATTATTGATATTGACATGCCCGAAAAGGCATTACAAAAATTCAATCAGGCGTACTTTGCAGAATTGATTGTAAAAGACTTGAGCTTAGTTGCCAAAGAATTTCCCGCTCCCTTGCACGATTTGAATGTAAATTTAGTAATGAATGGCAAGGAAGCGACCCTGAACCAGTTTGAACTAATGATTGGAAATTCAGATCTATCGGCAAGTGGTTTTCTTTCAGACCTACCTGCAATTGTGCATCATACTAACATCCCAGTAGATGCTCATTTGGATATTACCTCCAAATACCTGGATATTGCTGAATTAACCAGTTTTTCAAAACAAGACACTATTCAAAAAGGTTTTGATGAACAAATAAAAGAGCTGAGGTTGGGGCTTTCTTTTAAGGCTTCTGCAAAAGATTTTACAGAATCTGAGTATTTACCGAAAGGTGAATTTTTTATTGATAGTTTATATGCAGACCTGAAGCATTATCCGCATAGATTGCATGATTTTCATGCCGATGTGTTTATAGGTGACAAAAACTTAGAAATAATAGATTTTACGGGATACATAGATGATAGTGATTTTCATTTTGACGGGCTAATATATGAGTATGCTTTTTGGATGCAACCCGAACTTAACGGAGATGTATATTTAGATATCAATCTTATTTCTAATAAATTAAGACTGGAAGATGTCTTTTCGTATCAGGGAGAAAATTATGTTCCAAAAGAATACAGACACGAAACTTTTGATAATTTGGCATTGCATTTTACTTCTAGTATGCATTATAAAGATTCTGCTTTGCAATCCATAGATTTGGCTTTAGACAAGTTAGACACAAAAATGAAATTGCATCCACTTCGCTTTAACAATTTTAGAGGAAATATACATTACGGAGAGGAACACTTAGTGATAAAAGATTTTCATGGGGAAATAGGAACCACCAATTTTAATTTAGATGTAAACTATTATCTGGGTAAAGATCCTCAAATAAAGAAAAGAGATAATTATCTCGGATTAAAGGCAAATTATATTGACTTTGATGCACTTTTCAATTTCAATTTAAGTCCGCCAAAGCCAACAGAAGTGGTTACTTCAAAAACAGCAGATGTAAAAGAACACGCAGATGCCTTTAATTTATATGAGTTGCCATTTACAGATATGCAATTTAAGGTTGATATTGCGCACTTTATGTATCATAGAATAGATCTTCAAAATATCAAGGCAGATTTAAGAACAACACCTAACCATTATATTTATGTAGATACTTTACATATGGATGCTGCAGGAGGAAATATTAGATTAAGTGGATATTTTAATGGGAGTGATCCAAAACATATCTATATGCAGCCAGATTTGGAAATGAATAATGTTGATTTGGATAAATTGCTGTTCAAATTTGAAAATTTTGGCCAAGACCATCTTGTTTCAGAAAATTTACAAGGAAAACTCACTTCTAGAATTAAAGGTAAGATTAGAGTATACCCAGATCTAGTTCCCGATCTGGACCAATCTACCATAGAAATGGATGTAAAAGTATTGAATGGAAGGTTGAAAAATTACGATCCAATGTTGGCGCTTTCAGATTATATGGGAGATAAAAACCTGCAAAACATTCGATTTGATACGTTACAAAATAGCTTAGATATAAAGCAAGGGAAGATTACCATTCCCTCTATGAAGATAGAATCTACTTTGGGCCATATAGAATTGTCTGGTACACATGATAATAATCAAAATATTGATTATTATTTACGCATACCTTGGAAAACGGTAAGAAAAGCGGCTTGGCAAAAATTATTTGGAAAGAAGGAAGATCCTACCATTAATGAAGAGCAAGAAGAGGAGATTGTAGAAGTAGATGCTAACAAAAAAATAAAGTATCTCAATCTAAAGATCAAAGGGAGTGTAGATGACTATAAGGTTTCGTTGGGTAAGAAAAAAGAGAAGTAATACCAGTTCTAATTTTGATAATTTTAGAGGAGAATGAACTCCAAATAATACGGGGCATAACCCATACTTTTCAAATCTGAAATAGGTAACGAAAAGAACTAATTTAACTTTGCAGCTACTAATTACTATAACTTAATAGCATCATTAACCCCTTGGCATTTATCAGTTAAGGTATAAAACCAAAAAAATTGAAGAAAAAGAATTGGAAAAAATATGCCTTTGAATTCCTGTCAATTTTTATTGCAGTGATTTCTGCATTTGCATTGAACAATTGGAATGATAATCGCAGAGATAGTAGAGCAGAATCTAAAATTCTTACGGAAATTTTGAACGGACTTGAAAAGGACAGAGAAGATATAAGTTTAAATATTATTGGGCACGAACAGGGAATTAAATCGTGTATTTTTTGGCGAGAAATTTTTAGTAATCAAAAGCCCAATTTGGATACCCTGCAACAACATTATTTTATGTTGACAAGGGACTTCATTTCAATTCAAAATACCTCGGGTTATGAAGCTTTAAAATCAAGAGGGTTTGAACTGATAAAGAATGACTCTTTGAGAGAACACATAATTTCATTATACGAGTTTGATTATCAGACAATAGAAAAATTGGAGGAAGAATATAATGAAATGCAATTTCACAGTAACTATTTCAGCAAAATTAACAGTATAATTGCACCACATTTTGAATATGATTTAAAAGGTAATATTAGCGAAATTGAATTACCATTAACGTTGATAGAATCGGATAGAAAAATTGTGTTGAGTTATTTATGGAGTATTCAGGTAAACAGAAAATTTGTATTGAAAACGTATCAGGAAGTTTATGAAAAAGTTGGAATACTAATAAACGAAATTGAAAAAGAACTAAAAGAATAGCTTTGAAGGAGTATGAAGTTCACTCAATATATTTAATCTTATACGCATAAAGAATCTTAAAACTACTCTTTAGGACCATTACAAGAAATATGTATTTTTAATGTAAATATTTCATAAACTGCATTATGCAGACGTTATCATTAATAGAAAAAAATAAATCTGAAATCTTTTAGATGGGTATTCACCTTTTGGGAGGAAGTTGTTTTGCTTTATTTGTAATTACATAAGATAAATTAGATATCACGAAAATAAATTACAATAGTATTAGATCTTTCGGCTACCACTATACAGAACCTGAAAAGTGTTAAAATCTCCACTGTACGGGCTTTTAAAAAGCATTAATCATTTTAGATTGATAACTAATATTTGCGAATCTCTTGATAATCTCGCTTCTGAAAGCAAAATGATTGATTTTATTCATTTTGACAATTTTTTATATTAAAATAAGAAAATACTTGTATATTTAGTAAGAATATACTTTTTTGATATTTAATCAATAGACAAAGTATCCTTTAATAGCATGGTGAAAATACATTTTGTAGGTAAAGCAAGTTATTTATTGTAATTAAAATATTTTGCTATGGAGGAATGGACACAAGCCGAGAGTGTCCTTAAATAGTTCACGGTTTAGTTTTATTTTAAAATTTTAGGAAAATGAAAATTTTAGGAAAAGTCTTAAGTAAAAGAGAACAGAAATCAATTTATGGAGGAAAATTTTGCATCTCTGCAGAAGAATGTGGAGAAGCACCCTTTGATCAACTTCAATATGCGCCTCCCAGTTGTGTCAATAACCGTTGCAGTTGGTAATAAATTAATTAAGACAAGTAAATTTAGTTTTACTCGTTTTTTAATTTAATTGTAAGGTGATACCATAAAAATAGATACTACCGCAATAACAAGCCCAAGAAATTTAAGGACTTTTCTTTTTTAGGAGGGCAAAGACCAATGGATCACCTCTTCTAAACTTTTAAACTCGGTATTTTCAATAAGCCCTAGCAACTCTGTTAATACTACCTTACAGTCATAGGTATGAGCTCTTCCTGCTTGCAGTTCATTCTTAAGCCAATCTTGCAGCATTTTTAGGCTCGTAGAAAGCTCTTTTTGCCTTTTGACTTGCTGAGTTAAGGAAAGCAGATATTCGCTAATAAATTTTTCTGCCAGCAATTGTCCCTGCTTTTTTATAGAACCTGTTTGCACAAGAATATCAAGTCCTTTTTGGGCATGTTGCCAAGCTTTTGTTAGGTATTGAATTTTAACTTCTTTCTCTTGAGTAGAAAAAGCTAGCTCCAGATATGTTTGTGCTAAATTATGCAAGGCAATAGGCAATTGATCTGCATCACCAATAGCGGTTTTAATTTCCACCCCTTGCTCACCATAAAAGACGCCTTCTTTTAATTCTTTTATCTGTCTTAAGGCAATCCCTTTATTTACTAATAAGTTGCTTAATCCAGATTGATGAACGCCGGGTATTTGCAATGCTTTGTTATAATTTGCAATGGCTCCTTCGGGTCTTCCTTCCCATTCTTCATAATTGGCTAAAATATTGTAGACACGAATGGTTTGATCACTATTTCTTATGGTGTCAAAATTACTATGCAACAGCGCTGCGGCATCTGCAATGGCTTCTCTACCTACAGATTGATAATTTGCCAAACGGCCGCTTACAATAGCCCAGGAAATATCTAAATTTAAGTCGACTACAGAGCTTCTTTCCAAACTGATTTTTTCTTGTTTCCAATCTTCTCTAATTTTCAACATGGTTTGCACAGAATGTTCAAAATTTCCTTGACGTTCTTTTATTCTGGCCTTGCCTATCTGACCTCTAAACGGATAGATTTGTTCTATATATGCCAAGGCATCATGCGCGTGCTCATACATAGCTGCGCGTTCAAAAATAGTGGCTAGCTTTAATAAAGAATCTACCCCTATAATGCGATAGACATCATTATTCATATCCTTCTTTTCAGAAAGATTTTCAATAACGAGATACCAATATTTTTTTAGAATTTTATATTGCTCAGAACTACTAACTGAATCTACAAAAAAGCGAATGGCTGCTAATCTATTTTCTTTGTAAATACTTTCATTTTCCAGAATACAATTCAGTTTAATAGCCGCTGCCGGATCGTCTAAAAGATGGATCACTTCAACCACATCTGTTTGAAGGTAAGAAATCATAAATTGCATTTGTTCTTCTACCTCTTCTCTTTCAAAGGCCACCACTTCTTCGCTTATGGCCAAAACATCATTTGTATATCTCAAAGCATGTTTTAATATGCCATAATCATTAATACATCTACTGGTAAATAAATCTAAGGAAATCAGTTTTGCCAAGTCCTCTGCTGAAAATAATCGTTCTGCAAATCGGTCCATTAACACCTTTACCAAACGCAATGAAACGGCGTTATTCAATACGCCCGAAGCTTCATTTCCTTGCAATTGATGCCAGCGGGGCGTTAAACTGGCTGTAGAAGCAAAAACATAGACTGCCAGCAAGGTTTTTTCCCAAGATTCTAAATATTCATAAGCGATGGGCTCTTCAAAATTCTCATCTTGCTCAATATCTCTCTCCTCCCATTCAAGATCTTCACTTTCTCTTTTTTGAAAATAGTTTTCAACCAATCTTCGTTCATCTATTCTAATTTGTAGATTAAGGTCTATTCCATGATCTAAAAATGAAGGAATTAAACTCTTTCCTACCCAATCATGTAATTCATTAGACAGATCTGGATTCCATAGTTCAACGGTATCAACATGTCCTTGTGTTTTTAAAAACTTCATTAATAATCCAAATCGTTTTCGCAATTCTTCTCTATTGCCAAAACGTTCGTTCAAAGCTTCAATAAAACCTTCTTTCTCTCCGGTAAATAGAGCAGGGAAAAAGTAAATTATTCCGATGGCTAAAACTGCGTAAATGATGGCAGATTGATTCATGGGAACACCAAAAATTGTATTTGAATTTTTACCTAAAAAAAACCAATTCACCACCAAATCTCCCCAAACAGTAATAAATCCTATAAAAATTACGGTTAACGCAATAGGGATTAACAACAGTAAAGAAGGGAGCCTTTTTTTGATTTGGAACATAAAATAATGGAAAATACTTCTGGTCTTTACCAAATCAAACAGCGCATCTTGAACACTCATAAAGGTATCTTCTGGGCGAAGATAGATTCGTAACCTTTTCTCTTCTTTATGAAGGGTGATCACTCCTCCTGACTCTTTTCTAGAGGCAGCTTTCCAAAGATGTCCGCCATCTACCTTGGTTTTGAATTTGGAATTGTATATAGAAAAATCCTTTTCTCTCATTTTTAGAAAATACTTTTTTGAACAATTTCTAAATCGTAATGGATTACAATTTAAATAAAATAGCCTATTTATTTTTGATATTTGATTCGAACAGATTCAAGATCTTCTAATTCTTGCATATGATCTTTATAGTAATCTATCATTAATGTTATGCCGTCTGCCATATAGGTAGTAGCATCGTACATTTTACCAAAAGCCTCACTTATTCTATAGGCGCCTACTCTGGCATAGACAATATCTCTCCACAAAGGCAATAAATCGGTATTATTTCTAACTAACCAACGAGCATTTAGCGGAGATTCGTACACATGACACATACCAAGATCCTCATCTGTTTCAAAATCATAATAAGGAACAATGGAGCGTTTGTAATAGCGTTCTCGTTTATCTAAACTCGCTAAATCGCTAGCATCTGCTTCAAAGCTTAATCCATTAAAACTAAATCCCTCTGCGGGTTCAATATTAGCAGCCCCTTTTTCGGTTCCGTTGGTTCTCAAAACATTATCTGCTTCATAATGATCTGGAAGGAGATTAAAAAGTCTTCTATAATTTTTAATAATAATAGGAGTGAATTTTTTCTTCTCATTTTTCCCAACCGTATCTCCAAGAGATTCTTGAAGGAGTAAGGTGCCAAAACCAGCTAAGACGACTTTTTTATGATTCATTCAAATGGTTATTTCTATAGTCAGAATAATAGTGTGTGATGTATTTATAAAAGACTAATGCATAAAGGTAGAAAATATCAAATAGCTTATATTGGTATAAAGTAAGAAATGAATGCTTTTTAGCCTCATTACATGGTTTTATATTCATAAGTGGATGCATCTTTCTTCAATCGCCTATACTCAATGAAGTCGTTAAAATTCAAACTAAATTCGCTAGAAAAGGGATGAATCTCCTTACTTGTTGTTTTTGATAAAAGGGTACGGCACTTGGAATATTGATTATGGGATATTGTGAAAAATCATATTCCAATTCTAATCAAAAAAAACCGCTTAAAAAGCGGTTATGGGATCAATGTTTTTTGAAACCAAGCGTCAGCGCAATGAGTACTTGTATTAAGTTTTCTAATTAATCTTCAAAATAATAGACTGCTTCCAAAAATCTTTTTTCTCCTTCATCTTCATCATCAGTTATTTTCATTTCTTTTATAATTCCTCCTATAATCATTCTTTTGTTTGGAAGCTTTTCAATATTTTTTAGATGAGCCACTAGAAAAGGTTTTAATGATTGCTCATCTTTTACTTCGTAAACGTCATATTCTTCGGTCAATGGAATCATCACCAGTGTAGTTGTGTTTCCACCACTTACGGGAAACATAATAGACCCTTCAAAATCAGATTTAGGATCTATCAACTTAGGAAACCCTTTTATTATTGCATTAGATGATAATTTTCCTCTTAAACTAACTTGATGAGGTTTTAATTCTCTCGGTTTATGGTTTTCGTAAGTACTTTTTAATTCATTATCAAACTTTGATAAAATTGCTGTTTTATCTGATTCTTCCAACTTCATAAGTGACATTTGGAGGAAGAGTATCATTTCCTGTTTGTCTTTAAAAGTGCCTCCAACGTTTTCCAATTCAGATTCATCTATTATTCCATCATTTGCCTTAGTTTGTATTTTATAAAACCTACCTCCGTTGTCAAGAGCTTGAATGGCTGCGTTCATATTTTTATAAGGTTCAATTCTAATCATTGTACTGTCTTTTTAAATTTATTTGATATTTTCAACAATTTACTTATCCCTAAGGTTTTGTGTCTGGAATTTAACAGCTTTAAAGTTAATACATTTTTGGTTTAGCACAAGTCTTTAAAGAAATTGTAATGCATTTATTTTTAATAATCCTTATTAAGGTGAGTTCGATATAACCTCCATAAAATATAGTTTCAAAATTTTTAAACCATTTTAATCTAACAATCTTATTTTTAGATTATTATTTTCATTTTCTGTGCTCGCACAGGGGCGAACGTAAAGAAAATAGCTAGTAGCTGTTTTTAGTGAAGCAGCCAGGCGGCGTGGGGAAAACAAAAGAATTCCGAAGGAAGTCGGGTGCACTTTTAGTTCATGTCATTTCTATTTTCCGTTAAGGAATTCATGAATCTTCGATTTCCAGAGGTGTTTTTAGCCGAAAAGGCTAAAACCGCATTCATTTTCCTAAATTTTAGTTCACTAAGTTCTATTTTCTGTAAAGGAGTTCATGAATTTACATTTCTCCCCCGAACGATCGGGGTTTCAAAAATTTTTAACGGAAAAGACCTGCTACACTGCGGAAAAGAAAAACATCTATAGAAAAAGTAGTTCTTTTTACATCGAACTTAGGTTTATTAATATTTTTAACTTTTTTTTCATAAATAGGATTCACATTAATAATATTAATTTTTCTCACTTTCAAGAATGATTCATTGCAAAAAATTGTACGTATCTTAAAAATTATTATTTCGGGAAGTCTTCCCGCTTAGTTTTAAAGAACTATTGTAGCTAAAAATAAATACTATCTAAATGAAAATTGTTATTCTATCACAAAATCCAAATTTGTATTCTACCAAACGTCTTATTCAGGCTGGGACAGAAAAAGGTCATGAAATGCAAATTATAAACCATTCTAAATGTGACCTTATTATCGAGAAAAGGAAACCTGGTCTTATTTATCAAGGAAAAGAAATAGAGGGTGTAAATGGAGTTATTCCGCGTATTGGAGCCTCCATTACTTTTTATGGGACTGCCGTGGTCCGTCAGTTTGAAATGATGAAAGTATTTTCCGCTATCGAATCACAAGCGTTGGTGCGTTCTCGTGACAAATTAAGAAGTCTTCAGATTTTGTCTAGAGCAGGTCTTGGGCTGCCAAAGACGGTTTTTAGCAATTACTCTAGAAATGTAGGTGCTATTATTGAAAAAGCAGGTGGTGCACCAGTGGTAATTAAACTATTAGAAGGCACACAGGGGCTTGGTGTTGTTCTTGCAGATAATCAGAATTCTGCAGAATCTATACTAGAAGCTTTCAATGGATTGCAGGCTCGAGTCATTGTACAAGAATTTATTAAAGAAGCTAAAGGGGCAGATCTTAGGGCATTTGTTGTTGATGGTGTTGTGGTAGGAGCCATGAAGCGTCAAGGTAAAGAAGGTGAGTTTCGTTCAAATCTTCATAGAGGAGGTTCTGCGAATATTGTAGAGCTTTCAGATGAAGAGGAAAATGCAGCCATAAAGGCAGCAAAAGCTATGGGTCTTGGGATAGCTGGAGTTGATCTTTTACAATCTGCTCGTGGACCATTAATCTTAGAAGTTAATTCATCCCCAGGACTTGAAGGTATTGAAACTGCTACTGGAAAGGATATTGCTGGTCAGATTATTAAATATGTAGAACGGAATGCAGAATAATAAATTAAAAATCTTAGGTCATATAATTCCTAATGGAAAAGGAGTACAGCTCAATTTAGATATTGCTAAATTACATACACAGACAAAAATTCAAGTACCCGTCATTGTAGAAAGGGGTAAAAAAGAGGGTCCGGTATTATTGATGACAGCGGGAATTCATGGCAATGAAATAAATGGTATCGAAATTGTCAGACAATTAATTTCCAAAAAATACAACAAACCTGAATTTGGGACGGTCATTTGTATTCCAGTAGTGAATGTATTTGGGTTTTTAAATCAAAAAAGACAATTTCCAGATGGCAGGGATTTAAATAGGGTATTTCCTGGAAGCCCGCGCGGTTCATTGGCGAGTAGGTTTGCATATCATATTATTAAAGAAATTGCCCCTTCAGTAGATTATTGTATTGATTTTCATACCGGAGGAGATGGACGTTTTAATATCCCTCAGGTACGAATTAATGAAGGAGACAAAGAGGGTTTAGAGTTAGCAAAAGTATTCCAACCTCAATTTATCATTGAGACAGGGCACAGGGATAAATCTTTTAGGGAAAGTCTTCATAAACTCAATAAAAAAGCATTGTTATTTGAAGGAGGAAAGTCCTTGCATATAAACAAAAAAGTAACCCAAGTTGGAGTGGCAGGAACCATGAGGGTAATGCAGCATCTAGGTATAAGGAATTTTGAAGAAGAGTTAAAATTAATGAAGAATAAGATGATCACCTCTAAAATCATCAATAAATCTGCTTGGGTAAGGGCTAAATATTCAGGTATGTTTCACCCTATCGTTAGATTAGGAAGTAAGGTAAACATTGGAGATGTTTTAGGCAGTATCTCTGATCCTTTTGGTTCGTTTGAAAAAAATATAAAGGCCGTGTTTTCAGGATATGTGATATGTGTTAATCATTCCCCAATAGTCAATCAAGGTGATGGGATTCTTCATATTTCAAAAGATTAGATTTTATGAGTTACCTCTAGTCTAAGAGCAGTATTCTTAAATGATTTGATATGAAAATTAAGGTAAAAAGTATTTTAACAGAACCTATTAGTATGGCAAGATTTGTAAAAAAAAGAAAAGAAGATATTGGTCTTTCACCAGATGATATCTCCTTTAAGGGTATCCAAAAAATGGATAAGGTTCTTCTTAGGATAGTTGATTATGATGAAGAAAACTTAGAGGAAAATAGTATCGATAAAGTGGAGGTCATTGTAAATCATCAAAAAAAACCTACGGTTACCTGGTTCAATATTGACGGTCTTCATGATGCAAAAATAATTGAAGATATAGCTGAAGTATTTAATTTTGATAAGCTAGTACTTGCCGATGTTATGGATGTACATACAAGGCCTAAAGCACAAGAATTCAGTAACTGTATTTTACTTTCAATTAAAATGCTTCAACAAGATGAAGATACAGAACGTATCTCCGTTGAAAATCTAAGTATTGTCTTGACGAAGTCTGTTCTGCTATCATTTCAAGAAAAAAGAGGAGATGTCTTTGAACCTGTGAGGGAGCGGGTTAGAAATGGTAAAAAACGAATTAGAACTGGTGGCACAGATTATCTGGCCTTTGCTTTAATAGATATAGTGGTAGACAATTATATCTATATTATAGGTGTTCTAGGAGAGAAAATAGAAACCTTAGAAGAAACCTTGTTACAGGAACCAAGGAAAAGCGTTATAGATGAAATTTACACGTACAAAAGAGAAATGAATTTTTTGAGAAAAAATATTAATCCTGCGAAAGAAATGATCTTGACTTTATCTAAGATGGAATCAGAATTGATTAATGAAAGCACGCAAATTCATTTTAAAGAACTTTTGGACAACATTAGTCAGGCAATAGATTCATCAGAAACCTATCGAGAAATTCTTTCAGATCAGTTGAATATTTATCACACCACCATTAGCAGTAAATTGAATGATGTAATGAAGTTTCTAACCATTTTCTCGGTTATTTTTATTCCTTTAACTTTTATTGCGGGTATTTATGGGACTAACTTTGAGGTGCTTCCTGAACTAAAATTTGAATACAGCTATTTTATAATGTTGGGAGTAATGATATTCATTGCGATTGCAATGCTTATCTATTTTAGAAAACGAAAGTGGCTTTAATACCTTGAATAATCTAACTATTTACAAAAAAGCATTTAAAAAGAACAAATGGAAACATTAAGGGAATTTCTGGAATTTGAGTTAATTATATTAGGAGAGAATGTAATACGGGTTTATACATTGTTAACTATTCTATTCATTTTTCTAGTTACCAAATTGGTATTATGGTTAATCAAGAAAACACTTTTTCGTAAAAGTCAGTTTAATAAGCTTGATAGAGGTAATATTTATGCGTTATTTCAAATCATTAAATACGTAATATGGGTCATTGCAGTTAGCTTGGTTTTAGAAACTATTGGTATTAACGTAACTGTATTGATAGCTGGGTCAGCTGCTCTACTTGTTGGCGTAGGATTGGGGTTACAGCAAACATTTAACGATGTCTTGTCTGGTATAATATTACTGTCAGAAAAATCTATAAGAATGCATGACATCTTAGAAATAGATGGCGATATAGTAAAAATTCAAAGTATTGGATTGCGTACATCTAAAGCTTTAAATAGAGATGATATTTCTGTTATAATTCCTAATTCATTAATTACAAATAACAAAGTAATTAATTGGAGTCATCAAGCGGAGATGACGCGTTTTAAAATTAATGTGGGTGTTGCCTATGGTAGTGATGTGGACTTAGTGATAAAAATTTTAGAAGAAAGTGCCCTTGAGCATCCAAAAATCTCTAACCCGAAATTCACGGAAGCGCGATTGATGGATTTTGGAAATTCATCATTAGATTTTCAGGTTTTGTTTTATAGTGAAGATATATTCGGGATAGAAAAAATAAAAAGTGATATCCGTAGAATTATCAATAAAAAATTTGCTAAAAATAATATTGCAATACCTTTTCCTCAAATGGATTTACACTTGAAATCAAATGCTACTGAATTATTCAAATAGGACAAATGTAACTTCATTTAATATTTCAAAATGGATAGGCAATAAAGATATCCATAAATAAACGAATCTGATTCTGTTTTTTGGTGATTTAACCTTATTAGGAGTGTATTGTTATTTCTTAAAACTATTTAGGAATGCAACTGTAGCAACGTACTTTTAAATGCAGATTTATTAGCTGCGCAAACGGGACAACTGTAGGTTTCTGGAAGTTTTTCAAAAGGGACTCCTGCTTTAATTTGATTAAGTGGATCACCTATTCTTTCATCGTAAATGGTCATGCAGGCATCACATTGATAGACTTCATTTAGGTCTTCCTGAGTCTTTAATTTTTTAATTTCTTTTTTTGTAACCTTACCTAATTGATCAAAATATTTTTTACAAAGCTCCATAAGCAAGCCTGGTAATTCTATTTTGTCTACATCTTGCGCAAAAGAAATATATTGGTTGGTGTTGGGATCAAAGTTTTCAAAATGAAGAACATTAAAAGTTGGCCTTACCTCAAAATCTTTTAGAATATTTGAAGGGGTGTTTTTTTCAATAATTATGGAGGAGAAGTGTGATCTCTTGCCTACATCATTGCTTATTGCAATGGTGAGCCCGTAAGTGCTAATATCATTTTGATCAAAATTTCTTACCAAGAGTTTCTTTAACTCTAATGCTTCCATATCATCTACTGGTAGATGCCAGTTCATCTCTAATTGAGAATGCCTCACATTAATACCCCATTGCCCTAAAAAGCGTTCCAGGTCAATTCTACTGTTTTGTTTGATTCCTTTTACAATCAGAGATTTCCAAGGGGTAATAGAAATTTTACCAATGCTATTGTCTAAGCAAAATCCGCAAAAATCTTTTAAAAATTTAAGATCATACCTGTTGTTTCTCCAATAAAGTCCTAACCAATATTGATCTAATCCCATTCTATTGACTCCTTCGTAATAAGGAAAGGTGAGGTAGGGAACCTCCAAAGGTTTGTTAATACTTCTATTGTTGGTATCTAATTTTTTATTTAAGATAAAAAACAGGGACTCTATGTCTTCTACTTCTTCAAAAACCTCTTCAATTTTTTTTGACAGGCTAACAATATCCCAACTATAGACCAAAACAGGGTAGTAAGCTGCTTTTTTCCAGTTTGGAAGATCTATATGTAGGTACCAATAATCTTCTTGATCGGAGGCAATAAAATTTAGATTTCCATTAAAGATTGGGACCAATCTTTGTTTGGGATCTGTGATATTGATTTTGAGTTTTGGGAGATAATCAAAACGTTCTAATATATACAGGTATGTAGAACCCTTAAGCCAATAGGTCATATCAAAAATATCTGCAGAAACATAAGATGAAACTATATTTTGGTAGCTTCTGTCGCTTATTAAATGCGTATTTACTTTTGAAATGTATTCTGAAACTTTAGGATCTTCGGCGTTTAGTTTGAATAAAATATCCTGTCTTGATCCGAGATGAATTTCTGTCAATCCAAGTTCTTCCAAAATAACAATACTATCTTTCAATTCACCTGGAGAAGTGATGCCTCCTTTGAATAAAATTCTATATAAATCGTCGTTCATAATTTTCCCTAATACGTAGTTACGGCTTTAAGTTCTTGATCTAAAACGGCTTTCACCTCTGGTTTGCAACTACCGCATCCGAGTCCCGCTCCAGTTTCTGAGCATAATTTGCCAAAATCAGTACAGCCTCTTGAAATAGCATCTTTAATATTGCCTTCTCCTACCTGACTGCATGAGCAAATAAGGTTTCCTTTCATGGGTTCTGAATTAGAGACTCCACGTAAGAGTTCATCCCGTTTTTCTGAGAGCTCTATTTCTTCTTCGATCAGGCGCTTAAATTCTGCAAATTCATTTTTGTCACCCATTAAAATGGCTCCCTTAAGGGTATCGTCTTTTACAATGCATTTTTTATAAAAGCGTTTTCGCACATCCATTAAAATAATCTCCTCATAAGAGTCGTCTTTTGAAGGTGTGTTTACCATTCCTATACTACAAAGATCTAAGTTTTCAAACTTGAGAATATTCATTAAAACAGAGCCCGTATAGATACTGCTCAGGTCTCCTAAAATATAGTTTGCTGCAATAGTTGCTTGTTGTTCTGCAGCAGAAGTAATTCCAAAGAGTGAATTTTGAAATTCGGCAATTTCACCAAGTGCAAAAATCTCTGGGTTGCTACTTTGTAAATAAGAATTGACTACAACTCCTCTTCGGGTTTCAATATTTGCTTGTTTGGCAAGGGCTATATTAGGTCTTGTTCCTATAGCATAAACAATGGCGTTACAGGTAATGGTTCGGCCAGTTTTTAAAGTTACTTGAATGGTTTGGTTACTTTCTGGTTCTTCAAAAACGGTGCTGACTTCATTATCAAAGTACACCTGAATACCTCTCTCTGCCACGTCTTCCGCAAGTAACCTACTAGCAACAGGGTCTAGTTGTCTTTCCATTAATCTGGGTGCACGCTGAATAATACTTATATTAATATTGATTTTTTTAAGTGATGCTGCGAGTTCTAAGCCTAAGAGACCACCTCCAACAATTACTACATGTTGTTGTGATGGTGGCAAGCCTGTTTCTTGTAAATAACGCTTTAATTTATCAGCATGATTACGTTCTCTCATGGTGAATCTGCCCGGTAAATCCATTCTAACTTCTGTTGGTACAAATGCGCTACTGCCAGTTGCCATCACCAATAGGTCGTATGCATGCTCTTTACCAGTATCATCTTTTACAATTTTCTTTTCAGCATCTATAGCTGCAATTCCATTTCCGGCATATAAAGTAACGTCTAGTTTGTTTAACTCCCCCTGTTTTAACTTTTGTAAAGCTTCCCATGGAAGTTCTTCATTTACATATTCTGGGAGTAATACTCTATTATAAAACGGATAGGGTTCTTTGGAGAATACATGCAGTTCATCTATTTCGTTTTTCTCTCTGTATGATACTACAAATCTATAGGCTGCTGCACCCGCACCCACCACTATGATTTTCTGTTTTGGTTTTTGATATTTTTCTACACGTACAGCACAGTATTTAAAATCGGGTTCTTTAGAGATAGGGTCTACCAAATCGTTCGTTAGGTTATTCGCTCTACTAAAATCGCTATTCAATATTTTACCCCAGTGCATTGGTAAAAAGACCACTTTTTCTCTAATATCAAAGTTTATTTTAACCTTTACCCGGACACTTCCCCTACGACTTTTTATGACTGCAATATCATTGTCATTTATTCCTAGCAAAAACGCATCTACCTTATTCATTTCTAAGTAGGGAGATGGAATATGAGTAAGCAATCGTTTTACTTTTCCTGTCTTAGTTCTGGTATGCCATTGATCTCGCACTCTCCCTGTATTTAGAATTAGCGGATATTCAAGACTTGTTTCTTCAGATTGATTGTATAATTTTCTGGGTGCATTAAAATGCGCCTTTTTGTCTGCGGTATAGTATTGCTGATCTTCAAAAAGCCGGGATGTTCCTTGGTGCGTTTTGTGGGGAACAGGCCATTGAAAACTCCCTTCTTTTTTCAGACGATCATAGGAGAGTCCAGAAATATCAATATTGGTATCCTTGGTCATTAGGCAATATTCATCATAAACTTCACTCGTAGAATTATAATCAAACCCCCTAAAGCCCATTTCTTGAGCAAAACGCCATAGTATTTCAACATCTGGCATGGCTTCTCCCGGTGCGTCCATTACTTTAGGTAGGTAACTTATTCTTCGCTCTGAATTAGTCATGGTTCCCTCTTTTTCCAGCCATCCAGCTGCTGGCAATAATAGGTCTGCGTATTTAGTGGTCTCCGAGTTATGAGAAATATCTTGAACAATTACAAAACTAGCTTTTTTTAGTGCTTTTTCAATTTTACGAGCGTTGGGCATACTCACTACCGGATTGGTACAAATTATCCAAATAGCTTTTAATTTACCATTTTCAAGTGCATCAAACATTTCGGTTGCAGTAAAGCCCGCATTTTTACTAATAGGTTTTCCTCCCCAAAACTCTTGCACTTCTTTACGGTGTTTCGGGTCGTTTAAATCTCTGTGAGCAGCTAAAAGACTAGCCATTCCCCCAACTTCTCTTCCTCCCATTGCATTGGGTTGACCTGTTAATGAAAATGGGCCACATCCAGGCTTTCCGATCTGCCCGGTAAGTAGTGAAATATTAAGTAAAGAGAGGTTTTTATCTACGCCAATAACACTTTGGTTTAACCCCATAGTCCACATGCTAATAAATTTATGAGCGTTGCCAATTAGTCTTGCTGTTTGTTTGATTTCGTCTTTGGTAATTCCGCATTTAGTTGCCGCCTGACTTAGCGTAAGTTGAAAAGCACTTTGTTTGCAAGCTTCAAAATTTGAGGTGTGCTTTTTAATGAAAGTATGATCAATTTTTTTTCTTTCAATAAGCCATCTGGCTATTGCATTGAAAAGAATAACATCAGTACCGGGTAAAATCTGCAAATGGACATCTGCCAAAGCACATGTTTGGGTCTTTCTTGGGTCTACAACTATAATCTTTACATCTGGATTTTCTTCTTTGTGTTTTTCCAGTCTTCTAAATAAAATTGGATGACACCATGCTGGATTTGCACCTGCTATCAAAAAGCAATCTGCCAATTCAATATCTTCATAAGCAATGGGGACAGCATCTTCCCCTAAGGTTTTTTTATATCCAACAACTGCGGAACTCATACATAAGCGCGAGTTGGTATCTATATTGTTGGTTCCAATGAATCCTTTGGTGATTTTATTAGCTAAATAGTATTCTTCTGTAAGACATTGACCAGAAACATAAAAGCCTACACTATCAGGCCCAAATTTATCAATGATGCTTTGAAATACAGAAGCGGCTCTTTTAAAAGCAATGTCCCAGGTAATACGTTGCAAGGGATGATTGCGACTCCATCGCATTTCTGGATACAAAATTCTATCACTTATATCTTGTGCTACGTAGTTTAAATTTTTACCTTTTGAACATAGCATTCCCTTATTGACAGGGTATTTCTCATCTCCTGTAACCACCAGTGTGCCAAGATTATCCTTTGTTACCGTTATTCCACATCCAACACCACAATATGAACAAATGGTATTAAAACTTTTGTTTTTATGCATTACCAAAGAAGTTCTTTACATTATTTAATTACAAGAGTAAATTAAAAAAATACCCTTTAAAATGGGGTAAAGATTTAATAATACTAAGGCTTATAATTATCAGACTGATAATTAATTCAGGGAGAATTTATGAGATTAAAATAGCGGGGCAGTCTATATTCCCTAATTAAGGTCTAAACCACTTGCTTTTTTTGAAAGTTCAATTAAATTTTTCACCTGCATCTTACGCATTAAATTAAAACGATGTGTCTCAATAGTGCGTTTACTCTTTTCAAGTTTTTCGGAGATTTCTTTGTTAGTATAGCCCGCAAGTATCAATTTAATAACTTGTAATTCTTTGTTTGTCAAATCAAAAGGATTTGATTTACTCTTTTCAGTTACTTCTTCTACTTTGGTTTGTTTCTCTTGGCTTAACAGGTTATTTACTAACACATTTGAAATGTCTCCACTAAAATATTTTCCTCCTTCACTCACCACATGTATGGCTTTAATGAATTCAGTTTTATCAGTATCTTTTAGTAAATAACCTGATGCACCTGCTTTAACTGAGTTTAAAATATATTCTTCAGAATCATGCATGGATAGAATAATACACTTAACATCAGTTTTATTCTTATTTAAATTTTCAACGGTTTGAATACCATCCATTTCTGGCATTCTTATATCAATAATTAAAATGTCGGGCTGTTTTTCCAACACCAAGGCTATTGCTTCTTTCCCATTGCTCACTTCTCCTATCACCTCTAAATCTGTCTCTTCTTCTAGTAAAGCTCTGATACCATCACGCACTAAAGCATGATCATCTGCTAAAACAATTTGAATGGTATCGTTTATAGTGTGTTGTTCCATTCAAACAAAATTAATACATTATTAGACTACTGCAAGAGGTGATCACCTTTAAATTTTAGAGTTTTAACCAATTTTTTGTTTCAAGTAGAGCTAACTTTAAACTATTGAAATATACGCTCTTATTTACTGGTATTTAAAAACTTAGGCTTGATAATTAACATTGCCCAGGCCCAATTTTGAGTGTCAGCAGCTACATTTTCTGCAACTCCTTTTAATTCATACATACCATCTGCCGGGAATAGGTGAGAATACCCTATTTTGAGTGCAAAACCTTTAAATCCTTTTGTGAATACCAAATCAACTTCGGTTCCTAAAGCATTCTCTCCACTTGGTAAATCCTGCTCTCCGCTAAAATTTAGCACTTTGGCCATCAAGCTCGATTTATTTCCAAGGTCAAAGTTTGCTCCCAAATGGAAATCTACTAACCCTACAGAGTTAGCGTGATTACCTACGTAGAAATAATCCATATAACCATTGAATTTATGGTTGGTTCCATAAAGTGGGAAAAAAGCCCCCGTTTCATTTGCACCACCGTCATTACCGCTTATCACTTCTACTCCTGCGGTGAGTTTTACTTTGCTAGTTGCTTTGTAAGTTAGATCCAACCCTAATAGATAAGCGCCTTTTACATCTAATTCTCCTTGGCGTTCTCCTGTTTGTATAAAGGCATTTAATGCTGCATTAAAATTACCTTTGTCATAAACCAAATGAGTTCCTAAGGTTTGTAGATTGCTCACTCCATCTCCATCACCTGCGCCATCAAAATTTTGGAAACCATTATTTAATAATAGTAGGCTTCCAGTAAAATTCGTCCACTTTTGTTTTGCATAAATCATTTGCATGGTTTTATACGTGAATAAACCAGTGGTGTTAAAAGTGTTTCCTTCAGATTGAAATCCTCCGACATTAGGGAAATCTTGGTTAAAAGCAAATGCAAAATCAAGGATAAATTTGTCTTTAGAATATTTTATCAATGCGGCATCATGGTTACGACCTTGCTGCGCCCAATCTAAACCACCAAGAATTCTTTGGTCATCATAAGACAGTACTTGTCTACCTAATTTTGTTGACCATCCGGATCCAAAATTAAGTTGTGCCCACGCTTCAAAAACAGCAAATGAGTTGTTTTGATCATTTGGCAAAATCTGCCTGTTTTCACCCCAAACCATTACATCTTGTATACTTAAATAAAATTTGTAAGTTTCTGAACTGTATCCAGCGTTTAAACGCGCTCTTGTTGCGACAGAAAAACCGGGGTCGGTTCCATCTTCTATTAGAGTTCCAAAGCCATTACGGTATTCTGCTCTTGGTCTAAACTGCCCATCTAATACAAATTGGGAGGTTGCTGTTGTCATCCAAAAAAGGGTTAAAACAATCAGTATGTAATTCTTATTCATAATCTTTATTTTTAGAATTGGTAATTATTTAATGTTCTAGGAAATCAATGAGATGTTTTCTGTAATGGTAATAATCGTCATGTTCTAATACCGATTTTCGAGTACGAGGTCTTTCAAAATCTATTTCTAGGATATCTCCTATTTTGGCTCGAGGTCCGCTAGTCATCATTACAACACGATCTGCTAAGAAAATGGCTTCATCTACATCGTGCGTAATCATTACTGCGGTAATTTTTTCTTTATTCCAAATTTCAATAAGAATATCCTGTAATTCTCCTCGGGTAAGAGAATCTAACATCCCAAAAGGCTCATCCAGTAATAGTACTTTGGGTTTGATGGCAAAAGCTCTGGCTATTCCAACACGTTGTTGCATCCCTTGAGAGAGTTCATTTGCCTTTTTATTAAAGGCTCCATCAAGACCTACTTTGTGCAGATAATATTTGGCGATATCTTTCCTTTGTTTTTTAGAGGCATGCGGGAATACGCGATTTACTCCTAAAAGTACATTTTGCAAGGCGGTCATCCACGGCATTAAGCTGGGTGCCTGAAAAATAACCCCTCTATCGGGGCCAGGTCCTTTTATTGGGTTTCCTAGTACCGATATGTTTCCTTCGGAGATAGGATTGAGTCCTGCAATCATGGACAGCATGGTTGTTTTGCCGCATCCGGAATGCCCAATAATGGTTACAAACTCTTCATTCATTATCTGAAGGTTCAAATGTTCCAGTACTACGTAATCTCCTTTTGGAGTTGGGTATACCTTTTTGAGATTCTTTAAATCCAGCATTACGTTTGATGAAGATGCAATTGCATTTTCTTCAATCACAGTTTTTTCTAAGGTTTCTATACTCATACTTTTTGGTTTAAAGATTAGGCTACAAAGTCTTTTGGTCTTAAATCAGGTAGTTGATAGACTTTTTTAGAAACAGATTTACGTTCTTCCCCGATATCCATGAGGTATTCAATAATTGCATTTCTTGTTTTCTTAAAATCAGGGTTGTCGTTTAATGCTGTTTTATCACGCGGTCTATCAATATTGATTTTAAACTCTGGACCTAAGGTTGCTTTGGGGCCGGGACGAAGCGGTATAATTCTGTCTGCCATGTAAATTCCTTCATCAACATCATTGGTTATTAAGAGGGCAGTTCTTTTATCTTTATTCCAAATATTGAGTATTTCATCTTGAAGATTTCCACGAGTTAAAGCATCTAAGGCTCCCAAAGGTTCGTCCATAATAATCATCTCTGGATCCATTGCTAATGCTCTTGCTACCGCTACTCGTTGCCGCATTCCTCCAGACAATTCTTTTGGACGTTTGTTCATTGCAGGTGTTAAATGAACCATTTCTACATACTCTGCTACTCTCTGCTTTATGGTTTTACTGTTTTCCTTGGGAAATGCTTCCCGCACCGCCATAGCTATATTTTGACCTACTGTTAGCCATGGTAACAATGAGTAATTTTGAAAGATAACACCACGTTCATGACTGGTGCCTTTAACTGGTTCTCCTTTAAAAAGCACTTCTCCACTTGTGGGTTGTAGCAAGCCATTAATTAAATTCACTAAGGTGGTTTTACCACTGCCTGTAAACCCTACGATTGCTACAAATTCTCCTTCTTCTATGGAAAGATTAATATTTGATAATACTTCAGTGAGATTGTCACCCTCTCCATAGTTTTTGTAAATGTTATTTAATTCTAAGTATGCCATAGGAGTTTTGTTTTAGGCGGTTGCGTTTTTATTGAAGGAAACCGCGTTTTGTATAGTGAGCATGATTCTATCTAATAAAAACCCTATAATTCCAATAACAAACATGGCTACAATAATTTTTGAATTAGAGTCATTTGCACCGTTCTGAAACTCTTCCCATACAAATAGTCCTAGACCAGGGCTTTGTGCCAAAAGTTCTATCGCTATAAGTACCATCCATGCAACAGATAATGTAATACGCAGCCCTGTGAAAATTAATGGAAGGGAAGAAGGTAGAATTACCTTAAATACTTTTTGAAGAGGCCTAAGCTTAAGGACTTTTGCTACGTTGATATAATCTTTGTCTACAGATGATACCCCCATGGCAGTATTCACTAAGGTAGCCCACATAGAACACAGACCCACACTTATAAAGGAAATAACAAAGGAATTGTCTGAGCTAGTCCCTATAAGTAGGGTTTTTACAATCATAAACACCAATAAATACCAAACTACTGGTGATACGGGTTTAAATACTTGAATAAACCAGTTAATTGCATTTCTAAGTGTTTCGCTAAGACCAATTACAATACCAAAAGGAACTGCAATAAAAAGCGCTAATAGAAAACCAGCAAAAACAGTTTTTAAGCTAGTAAGTACAATATCTATAAAAGAAGGTCTACCAGTATAAACAATAGCGGTTTGTCCCTTATCCATTCGTTTTGCATTTACCGCTGCTGTTTTATTAATAAAATCTAATTTATCTTGCTTAATGACATAATGATCATCAATTAATGTTTGTACCGATGCCCATACTTGCGCAGGAGACGGCAGGGTATTAGTCTGGCAGCTGGTTCCATTGCTTGCAAAACAAGATTTTAATGCTTCTGAAGCCGCTAGACCTTGATCTTGCATCGTTTTTTCTACTCTAAAATCAATTTCTCGCTGCCTTAAAAGATCGGCACTTAAATGCCAAATACCAATGAATGCTGTAATAGAGACTACAGGAATCAAGAGCTTCTTTAAAGCAGTTTTTAAATCAAATTTTGGTGTCTTCATTCTTAGTTTAGACAAAATAAATTTTGTTGCGATATTCCATTTTACAGGCGCTTCTTTGACGGTTACACTCTGTTTCATGTTTTCTAATTTTAAAGTGAAGAATTTTCTTTGTTACCAATTTTAAAACTATTGATATAGCCAAGAGGGTCTTTAGCATCATATGTTTTACCATCTATAAATTCAGATGTTGTTGGTTTGTAACCATCGGTTTTAGGAATATCAGATGATGGAATATGTCCTTCTTGAACAAGTAATTCTGCTGCTTTTTTCCAAATATCTGGGCGGTAGATGTCTTTAATTGTTTCAGAATACCAAGATGCAGGTTTAGACTCAGGAATTTGTCCCCATCTTCTCATTTGAGTAAGGAACCAAATGCCATCAGAATAGAATGGATACGTTGCGTTGTATTTATAGAATACATTGAAATCTGGCATGGATCTTTTATCTCCTTTTTCAAATTCAAAAGTTCCCGTCATTGAGTTTGCTAGTACTGTTTCATCTGCGCCTACATATTGTGACATAGATAAAATCTTTACTGCTTCTGGTCTGTTTTCAGGCTCGTCTAACCATTTTCCTGCTCTGATTAAAGCTTTAGTAACCGCAACGGCTGTGTTTGGGTTATCTTCGATAAATTTCTTGGTCATCACGAAAACCTTTTCAGGATTGTTTTTCCAAATATCATAATTGGTAGTAACTGGTACTCCAATACCTTTAAAGACGGCTTGTTGATTCCATGGTTCTCCTACACAGTATCCATAAATAGTTCCAGCTTCTAACGTAGCTGGCATCTGTGGTGGCGGAGTTACTGATAAGAGAACTTCTGCATCAATTTGTCCTTGTACATTACTTGCAGTGTACATTCCTGGATGGATGCCTGCAGCAGCCAGCCAATATCTTATTTCATAGTTATGTGTTGATACTGGAAAAACCATTCCCATTTTAAATGGCTTCCCGCTATTTTTATAATCGGTAATAACTGGTTTTAAAGCGTCTGCTTTAATAGGGTGTATTGGTTTCCCATCAGAATCTTTTGGTATGTATTGTTTCATTTTGGACCAAACATCATTGGAAACCGTAATTCCATTTCCATTTAAATCCATTGAAAACGGAGTAACCAATTCTGCTTGTCTTCCAAATCCTGCTCCTGCTGCAATAGGTTGCCCTGCTAGCATATGAGATCCATCTAATTGACCATCAATCACACGGTCTAAAACATTTTTCCAGTTAGATTGTGCTTCTACAGATACAAATAAACCTTCATCTTCAAAGAAACCTTTTTCTTTAGCAATAGCCAAAGGAGCCATATCAGTTAGTTTAATAAAACCAAATGTTAACTGAGGTTTCTCAATTTCTAGTGAAGTGCTTTCAGGCGTTACTTTTACCAAATCGGTTGCTTTTTTCTCTGTTTTTTCACCACAACCTATAAGTGTGATTGTCATCAAAAGAAAACCGAAGATTTTTGTCATACTTGTTTTCATACTCTTATTTTATTAATTATTCTACGTATTAATACTTATTGATAACAAATGTAAAGGCATTAATTTGATTATTGTATGTGTATAATTCATGTTATTGCCTGTTTTTAAGACATAAAAAAATATGATAAAAAAACAGGTTATTTATATAATTAACTGTTTATTAGTATTTTATATATATTTAAAGCTTTTAAGTTTAATCGAGTAAAACTACGTATGTTTACTCAAGAAAGTGGGTAGGTGGCATTAGCTGTCTAGGTAGAAGTTGTGTTCAGCTATTTCTTTTTTTAAGCTACTAGCGTCTGGAATTCCAATTTTCTTGCCATTGGTTAGAATAATTTTCTCTTTTTTAAGCATTGAGAAAATGCGGATGACTTGTTCTTCTGTAGTTCCTGCATAATCTGCATATTCTTTTCTACTAAGCGGTAAGTCTAAAAAACCATTGCGCTGTCCAAATTTTCTGTAAATATAGAGAAGGGTGTCAATCACTCTTTCTCGAACCGTCATTTGTGAAAGTGATTTAACTTTTGCCTCACTCCTATCTAGCTCATTGGCATAAAAAAGCATGAAATCGTATGCAAAGGAGGAGTCACTTTTAAGTGCTTCCTGAAGTTCAGTTTTTGAAAAATAGCATAGAACGCTATTTTCAAGTGCAATGGCACCAATTGGGTATTGTTCTGTAGCTCCAAAGCCCCGGTGACCAATTATTTCTCCTTTTTTAGCAAATCTCACAATTTGTTCTCTGCCATTTATCCCAGTTCTAAATACCTTTACAGTGCCTTTTAAAATAAAAAAAAGACCGTTTACTGGCGCTCCTTCCAGTATAAATTGTTGCCCTTTTTTACAACGAATATCATTCTTTAATTTTGTGAACCTTGAAATTATAGGGGAATCTATATTTTTCTTAATCAGACATAATTCATTTGAACATAATTTACAAGAGACTATGGTAGAAATCATAGTTTTTGACTGATTTCTTATCTGTGACTCATATGTATTAAAATTTTTCAAATCGTAAATATTTAATTATAACAGTGACAGTACCAAGAGATTCAATACAGACTTTGTTCATAAAAGGGGACTACTATTTTTGATTATAGGTTAATTTTAAATCCTTTAATAAATGAGGTTTGAAAGGGATTATTTTGAACGATCCAAAACAAGAAACAGCGTTTATCGGGAATATTTTGGAAGAAATACTCTTATAATCGTAAGCTTTGAAATGAATAGTTTGCATAATACTAGTCTTTATATTCAGATGATACTACAAAAATACATTTATAATTAAGTATCTATACGTAATATCATAAAAATCCTTAATAACTAAGTATTTTTATGATAATAGGAATTTTTTCTTTGTGAAAAATAAAGATTGATAAAATAGGTGTGGTGTATTGTGAAAAACTAAATACACTAAGGGGAGGAAGCTTATAGATAGGGGTTTATATCCCTTAAATTAGGAATTTTAGGTAGTACTTTCGAGATTAAAGAGTAGAATGTAGAACTCTTTGTACTTCTTCTTCAAAAAAAGTGGGGTGTTCTGCTACAACTGTACCAATAACGATAATTCCGGGAAGAGAAATATCTATTCTATTATAGATGCTTTGTACGTTATTTAAGGTTCCGGTGATGCAGGATTCAGTTTTCAAGGTCCCATTTTGGATTATTGCCATGGGAGTGAGTCCGCCACGAAAGTTTTTTATTACCTTGGCTATTTCAACTATTTTCCGCATGCCCATTAAAATTACTAAGGTGGCTGAAGATTTTGCAGCCATTTTTAGATCCTCCGAAAAAAAGCCATCTTTTTTAGTGGCTGTCATTACCCAAAAACTAGATGCGGTTCCCCTTTTTGTAAGAGGTATGCCTTGGCTTGAGGGCACAGCAATGGCACTAGATACACCAGGAACTACGGTTACTGGTATTCCAAAAGATTCTACATAATCAATTTCTTCTGAGGCTCTTCCAAAAACAAAAGGATCTCCTCCTTTTAAACGCACTACATGACCATAAGACAAAGCATATTCTACAAGGGAAGTGTTGATTTCTTCTTGAGATCGCGAGTGTTTTTCACATCTTTTTCCTACGTATAGCTTGGGTATGTCACTTGCAGCTTCGAGTAATAAGTCGCTATCTATTAAAGCATCGTATAAAATTGCATCTGCTTGCTGAATAGCCTTTAAACCTCTTATTGTAATGAGATCTTTACTGCCAGGTCCCGCACCTACCAAGGTTACTTTTGGTTGTTTTATGGATTGCTTCATTTTGATTATTTAGGTAAAACTTTTGTTAAATCATCAACAATAATACGTAATTATTCTGATATACGTACATATAAATTACGTAATAATACGTAATATTGTAAAGTCTTACTTAAAGAAGAACCCAATGAAAAATATATTAGTAGTAGGTAACGGAATGGTAGGTTATAAATTTTGTGAAAAGTTTGTAGCTTCAGAAAAATCAAAAGATTTTAATTTGATTGTTTTTGGAGAAGAACCTAGAGCGGCATATGATCGTGTACATTTAAGTGAGTATTTTGAAGAAGGAGACGCAGAAAAGTTGATGTTGGCACCTCTTGATTGGTATAAATCCAATGGAATTACATTGTATGTAAATGAGAAGGTGGTAGGTATTCAAAGAGCTAGTAAAACAGTTATTACGAGTAGTAATAAAACATATGCTTATGATTACTTGGTTTTAGCTACGGGTTCTGCTCCTTTTGTTCCTCCTATAAAGGGTGTTGAAAAACAAGGTGTTTTTGTATATAGAACAATTGAAGACCTTGAAAAAACCATGAAGTTTGCAGACACCGTAAAGGGTGGTAAAGCTGCGGTATTAGGAGGAGGATTATTGGGATTAGAAGCTGCTAAAGCAGTTAAAGACTTAGGGCTGGAGCCACATGTGGTTGAGTTTGCCCCTCGTTTAATGCCAAGACAATTAGATGACGATGGAAGTAAAGTTTTAGAAAGTAAGATAAAAGAGTTGGGAATTCATGTTCATCTCAACAAGGTTACCAAGAAAATAATTGGTAATGGCAGTATTGAGGGAATGGAATTTTCGGAAGGAGCTCCTTTAAATGTAGATATGTTAATCATATCTGCTGGGATAAGACCACGTGATGAACTTGCAAGGGCTTGTAGGCTAGAGGTAGGTGTAAGGGGAGGAGTTGTAGTAGATAATGCCATGAAAACTTCAGATTCATCTATACTTGCTATAGGTGAAGTAGCTTTGTACAAGGAAATGATATATGGACTGGTGGCTCCGGGATATGAAATGGCTCAGGTTGCAGTAGACCAAATACTTGGGAAGGAAACTAAGATGAAGGATGCTATAGATATGTCTACCAAATTAAAATTAATAGGAGTAGACGTTGCTAGTTTTGGAAATCCATTTACTTCAGAAGAAGAAGGACACGCAATTGTTTTTGAAAATAAATTAAAAGGCTTATATAAACGTATAAATATTTCCAAGGACGGTAAGTTACTCCTTGGCGGTATACTTGTTGGCGATGCTGATGATTACAATATGCTTTTACAATTATATCAAAACAAGATGAGCCTTCCAGAGAACCCTGAGGATTTAATTCTAGGTTCTAGAAATGGAGAAAGTGCCGTTTTAGGCAATGCGATGGATTTGCCAGATGAGGCCGTTGTATGTTCATGTGAATCTGTTACAAAAGGAGCCATTTGCTGTGCTGTTATTGATGAAGGTAATGAAACTGTTAAGGAAATAGCAAAAGCTACCAAAGCAACAACCGGCTGCGGAGGTTGTAAACCTATGGTTTCTGATTTGGTGGTAGAAAGTTTGAAATCTTTGGGAAAGACTGTTAAGATTCGTATTTGCGAGCATTTTGATTACTCCCGTCAGGAACTTTATGATATCGTGAAGCTAAGAAATATTCAAGAATATGATGAACTTTTAGATACGGTTGGATCTGGTCATGGCTGTGAAGTTTGCAAACCAGTAGTGGCAGCAATTTTTGCTAGTGTTTATAATGAAACAGCAAATGTGCAAGAAACTATTCAGGATTCTAATGATAGATATTTGGCCAATATTCAACGTAACGGGACTTATTCTGTTGTCCCAAGAGTTGCCGGTGGAGAAATTACTCCCAAACAATTAATGGCATTAGGAAGAATAGGTATGAAGTATGATCTGTATACTAAAATAACCGGAGGCCAACGAATTGATATGTTTGGAGCACAGCTGCATGAATTACCATTGATTTGGGAAGAATTAATTAAAGAAGGTTTTGAAAGCGGACATGCTTATGGCAAATCGCTTAGAACAGTTAAAAGTTGTGTTGGCTCTACCTGGTGTAGATATGGAATGGATGAAAGTGTAAGCTTTGCTATTGAAATTGAAAATAGATATAAGGGGATAAGATCGCCTCATAAAATGAAGGGGGGGGTTTCTGGATGTATACGTGAATGTGCAGAAGCACGTTGTAAAGATTTTGGTTTTATTGCCGTAGAAGGAGGTTGGAATGTTTATGTCTGTGGTAATGGAGGAGCCAATCCAAAACATGCAGAATTATTGGTGGAAAAAGTAGATAAAGAGACTGCTATTAAATACGTAGATCGTTTTTTAATGTATTATATCAAAACTGCAGCACCCTTGGTTAGAACTGCGGCTTGGTTGGAAAAACTAGAAGGAGGAATTACCTATTTAAAAAATGTAGTGATTAATGATTCTCTTGGAATAGCCGATGAGCTAGATAGAGAAATGAAGTCTTATAGAGACACCTATCAATGTGAATGGAAAGAGGCAGTAGAAACTCCAGAAATAAGAGAGCGGTATACTCATTTTGTGAATTCGGATGATCTAGATGAAAACATTGAATTTGTAGCACTTCGTGAACAAAAAATGCCAAAGGTTTGGTCGTAACTAACTAATCAATAAAAACTAATTTAATGGCACTTTCAGATTTAAATACGTATCAGGCAATCTCTCCAGAGGCAGTTAAAGTTTGGTTTAAGGCGGCACCAGTGTCAAAATTCCCAAAAAATGGAGGCGCATGCGTTAAATATAAAGATAAGCAGATAGCTGTTTTTAACTTTACGCGCAAGGGAGAATGGTACGCCTGTCAAAATTTATGCCCACATAAAATGGAAATGGTACTCTCTAGAGGAATGATAGGAGAGGAAGGAGAACAACCTAAAGTAGCGTGCCCATTGCATAAAAACACGTTTTCTCTAAAAACAGGTGAAAATTTAAATGGCAGTTTAGATGCAATTGCTACCTATCCTATAAAAATTATGGACAACTTTGTGTATCTTGGCTTTATAGAATAAAATCAGCACACAATAGCAATGTCCACCAGAAATCATTTATTGAAAGAAGCTTTTCGACTTTTTGATGAAGCAAATAGTAAAGATCCAAATACAGAGCTGGTAAAAGGGAAAAAGTATGCAAAAGAAGTATTGTATGCTATTAGAATGACAGAAACACTTAATAGTTTTGAGCCAGACGCTTCAGAAGCTTTGCAGCTTACCGCAAGGTGCCAGCATATTTGTAGATGGCAAATAGCAAGAGATTCTTATGAGATGAACCGAACGGGGTATCTGAGATGGCGACAAGAGCTTAAAAAATTTCACTCAGAAAAGGCCAAAGAAATTCTCCAAAAAGTGGGATATGATGAAGATATAATAGCGCAAGTTCAATTTCTTCTCTTAAAAAAACAACTAAAGAAAAGCAAAGAAACCCAAACCCTAGAAGATGTTATTTGTTTAGTTTTTCTTCAATATTATTTAGAGCCATTTACTCAAAAACACAATGATGAGAAAGTGATAGATATTTTGCGTAAAACATGGATCAAAATGTCAGATAAAGGTCATCAAGCAGCACTTAATATAGCTTTTTCTAATCATGCAAAGGAGTTAGTAAGCATTGCGATTAGCCAATAAATTTTTCAAAGAATAAGAAGATAATGGTATGCAGAATTCTACAAAAAAAATCAAGTTAGATGCAGCTACCTTTCTAAGAATTCAGAAATGGTATATTTTAGCCATTTTAGCTATTGCAATGACGATCACTATTGCTCAAATTTTAATTCAACAGCACCTTAATTCACAGTTAAATGATTCCCGTGTAATCAATGTCGCAGGTAGACAACGTGCACTTAGTCAGAAATTAGTCAAAGAAGCACTTCTTTTGAGAATACAGGATTGGGATAAAATTAGACAATTAAGAGTACTGGAAGATTTAAAAAGTACGTTACGTTTATGGAAAGTATCACATGAAGGTCTTGTAAAAGGCAATGATAGTATGGGATTACCAGTAGAGAAAAATCCTGAGATCTTAACACTTTTCAATGAACTTGACATTCGCCATAAGCTTATGGTAAATGCCACAGAACAAATATTAAATGGTGTTCAAGACAGTTCTTTAATCTCAAAAAATATAGACTTATTGCTTTTAAATGAACCTGTTTTTTTAAGTAAGATGGATGCCATTGTCAATAAGTATGATACATTAAGCAAAAGGCAACTAGAGCAATTAAAACTTAAAGAGATTTTATTATTTTCATTTTCACTTTTAATTTTGTTACTGGAGATAGTATTTATATTTAGGCCACTCTCACTTCAAATTCGTCAAACCATATCTAATCTTATACAGAGCCAAAAAGATTCAGAAAATAGTGCGAGGGCGGCAAAACAATTATTTTTAGAAAAAGAAAAATCGCTACAACAATTACAAGAGTTAAATTTTGTGATTGACAATGCTGCGCTGTTTGCGAGTACTAGAAATGACGGAACAGTAGTTTTTATGAGCAGGAAGTTTTTAAATCTTTTAGAAAAAACCAGTACTAACCTAAATATACCCTTATCCGAGATTTTGACAGAAGATGAAGGTCAACAGCAATATTTACGTGAAATTCTAACGAGCAAACGAAAAAATATTAGAACAGAAGAAATAAAAGTAAAGACTAGAAGCGGTATTGATTTGTGGTTGGATATGTCTATTATTCCAATGCATCAGTCAGGTCTGGAACAAAGTATTTTAATTTTATGCTCAGATATAACACAACGAAAAAGAAATCAGTTAAAAATAGAAGAACTCACCAAACAAAACTATGAGGAGAGCATTCGCCAGAAACAATTGCAGGCAAGTCAAATTGTTGAAGGACAAGAAGAAGAGAGAAAAAGAATAGCCAAGGATATTCATGATGGAATTGGCCAGATGTTAACTGCCTTGAAATTTAATATAGAATCTGTTAACTTAGATAACAAAGAAAAATCTGAAGAAAAATTGGCATTTTTAAAATCACTTACTTCTGATTTAATAAAAGGAGTTCGTACTGCTACTTTTAATTTAACACCACCAGAGTTAAAAGATCATGGGGTTTTCCCTGCTTTACAAAAAATGACTCAGGAACTGAGTAAATTAACGGGAAAAAATATATTATTTGAAAACAAATCTGAAGAAAGCATTAGATTTAATTCTTTAGCTGAAACAAATATTTACAGAGTGACACAAGAAGCTGTTAATAATGCCGTTAAATATGCCCAAGCAAATTATATTTTGGTCACAGTGAATTATAAAGATGATATACTAAGTGTAGTTATTGATGACGACGGAATAGGATTTGATTCTTCTATATTAAGTAGAGGCCCTAAAAATGATAGTGATGGAGGAATGGGGTTTTTCTTTATGAAAGAACGTATTAGTTACATAAATGGGCGTTTATTTATTAATTCCATACCCAATAACGGCACAAGAGTGACTATAAATTATAATCTTAAAAAAGCAGTATTAAATGGAGCGTAATGAGTTATATCCAGTTTTTTTAAAGGTAAATAATCTTCAGGTATTGATTGTAGGCGGAGGGAATGTTGCAGAGGAAAAGCTTACCTTTCTGCTAAAATCAAGTCCTAATGCCAATGTAGAGATGATTTCGCCTATGTATAGAGAAGGGACTATAGAACTAGCTCAAAGGCATGGCGTAAAAATGTATAAAGGACGTTACAGAAGAAAATATCTTAAGAATAAACACATTGTCGTGGCTACTACAGATCTGCCTAAGGTAAATGAGAAAGTATATCACGATTGCCGTAAACGTTCTATTTTAGTAAATGTAGCAGATAATCCACCATTTTGTGATTTTTATATGGGAGGTATTGTAACCAAAGGAAATGTAAAAGTTGCTATTTCAACAAACGGTAAGTCTCCTACAACCGCTAAGAGACTACGTCAGTTTTTTGAGGATGTAATACCAGAAAATATTGATGATCTAGTGAAAAATTTAAATGAATACCGAAAAACTATTAAAGGTGATTTTGAGGAGAAAGTAGAAACGTTAAATGAGTTTACAAAAGGGCTAGTTAATAAAAAGGATGATCATGAAGATTAGAATTAAAGGTAATTCGGTTCGCTTTAGACTTACAAAAACAGAAGTGGAAACTTTTGCTAAAACCGGAATTTATGAAGAACATACCTATTTTGGTAACAAAGTTTTTACCTACCGCCTAAAAGCAAAAGATAGTATTTCTGAATTGTATGCAGATTTCATAAATGATATAATTACTATTTACTTTCCTTCTTCCCAAAGCACAATTTGGGCTACTAGTAATAGAGTAGGATTTAGTAATGAAGTAGATTGGAATGATAATAACGCTTTATCACTACTAGTAGAAAAAGACTTTACGTGTTTAGATAGCACTATAGAAGATCAATCAGACAATTATCCAAATCCAAAATTATAATCTATTTAGGGTTGTGTATTGAATACATGGCATATAAAATGGTAGTCATGATGGTATTTTACCAAATTTCTTTATTTTCTGAAGAATCATCGTTACTATCAAAATATAAGTATATTTGTTTGCAATTTTAAATCATATAAGATTTAAAGATTACTATTGGATTCGTGCAATAGAAAAAGTCAAAAGAAATATACAAGGTATTGTTATATTTAAATATGAGATGTTGAAATAGAGACTTATAAAAGTTTCATTCTTAATAAGAAGTTGTGTTGTAAGATGAATTAAATTCATCTTAGGTTTAGTAGTTAAACCAATGAAAAGCTTTCCTCCCGAACCTTAAGGGATTTGGAGGGCTTTTTTTATTTAAATTAATTTTTAAAATTTTGGTCAAAAAATCTTTCATACTTTAAGAATTTACGATTTTAAAAACAGGAATTAACAATTATTAGAACTATTTCTTTACAAATTTTTATTCTTACAGGATTACTTTTTTCTGTTATGTAGTGAAAGATTGGACTACAGCTTAGTAAAATGCTAGGAAATCTAAGATTTTGACTATTTTTTGTTTAACGTTATGGAACTTAGTCTCTACAATACACAATAAGTTGTTTACCGATATTTCACGAAAATTTGAACAAAAAAATATCTTCCAAATTTTAAATGTTAAAAATATGTTAACAAAACTCATTTTAACATCATTTTATGAAATTCATTTTAAGGTATTTAAATTACTGATTAACAGTTATTTAAATGCTTTTTCTTCTAAAAGTAAAAACAGTGAATTTTTTAAAAAGGGGAAAACACCCGTAAATATCATTTGGAATTAAGAAAATTTATCAGGTAATTCGTTATCAGGTTTTCGCTTCAACATTTGGCGATTGATTACATCTTAATAAATCAGATTTCGAGTTATGTGACTCGAGGAAGCGAAGCCATATTTAAGTAAGAAATTCCCCCTTTTTACGTTTCAAAGACTCCCCTATAACAAGTAAGATTGTCATAAGAGTTTGTTTCAAATTTAAATTTTGTCCTATGAAAAGTTTCAAAAAAGGTTGGTATGTTCTTTATGTTAAGTCAAGAATGGAGAAGAGGGTAGATAAATCGCTCCAAGAAAAAGAGATTCAATCTTTTTTACCCTTATTAAAATCTGTTCATCAGTGGAGTGATAGAAAGAAGGTAGTTTTTGAACCTTTGTTCAAATCTTATGTTTTTGCTTATTTAAATACACAAAAGGATTTCTACGTAGCACAAAATGATTCTGGTGTATGCACATTTTTAAGTTTTAATAATGAGTATGTTAGAGCTAGAAATGAAGAAATTGACCAAATACGTCTTTTAACAGACTGCAATAATATTTATAATATTAAAACAGCAAATCAATATTTTGTTCCAGGAGACCGCTGCGTCGTTTCAGACGGATCTCTAAAAGGACTCAGATGCGAAGTGGTTAGAGTTAACAATGAACGTAAAGTACTTGTCCGACTTAATTCTATTGGACAGAATATTTTAGCTACATTACCCCCAGATCAACTAGACACAATTAAAGTTCCAGTCTCAAGCTCTAAGAGCTTATCAATCTAGTATTTCATTTAATTTATTGAGTAAGTAATATGGTATTTTTAAAAAAATTACCCGGCATTTTTTTGTCTTTTTTTTCGATAGTAATGTTGTCTTGGTTGTTTTATATGATTGTAAATCAAGGATTTGGGCTATTTATTAAACATTGGGCTATTACCTTAACGATGGTTATTGGTTCTTTTATCGCGGGGGCAAGTTCAGAAGGTGGTGGAGCTATTGCATATCCTGTATTTACTCTTTTAATGGATGTTTCACCAGGAGTAGCCAGAAATTTTTCTTACGCTATTCAAAGTATTGGTATGACTGCTGCAAGTCTTATGATTATAGGTCTTCGTATTAAAATAGAAGTAAAAGCAATAATATATGCTAGTATTGGTGGAATAATTGGATTAATAGTTGGAGCTTACTTTATTGTAGATTTGCTACAGGCGGGTCTTACTAAACTGCTCTTTGTTTCTCTTTGGTTAAGTTTTGGTTTTGCATTGTTTTTAACCAATTCTGTAAAAAATCGGGTCGTTATTGAAAATATAGGTGATTTGACAGGAAATGATGTCTTTAAACTTATACTTTTTGGAGTAATTGGAGGTATGATTACATCAATCTTTGGAAACGGAATAGATATTTTCACATTTTGTTTACTGACTCTTTTCTTTGGATTAAGCGAAAAAGTAGCAACACCAACTTCGGTGGTTTTAATGACCATTAATACTATTGCTGGATTTTTTCTTCATGCTTTTATAATGAAAGACTTTCAAGTAATTGCATTTGAATATTGGATGGTTTCTATACCAGTAGTCATCATATTTGCTCCTCTAGGTGCATTTTTGATTAGTAAAGTATCCAGAAAATTTATTTCTACATTACTATACTCAATTATTCTAATTCAGTTTATAGGTGCTTTGTTTATTATTAAACCTAATGGTTTTCAAATTCTCATGAGCATATGTGTAATCTTGACAGGATTTATTTTCTTTTGGAGACTCTCTAAAAATACCAGAAAATCAAAAGTTAAATTGGCAACAACATCTTGACCAATTCCTATCTATAAATTAAGTATTAAAATTTGATAAAAAGGCTCGTAAAAATTTATGTAGCCAAGTATTCTAGATAAAAAAATATCAAACCTAATTGATATTAGAACAAACACTAACTTTTTTAAACTATTAATCATGAAACAGGCACCAAGAATTGTATCGATTCTTATTCTAATTATTATCTATGCATTCACAATTCCATCAGACATTAGTTTGACTGAACGTGAAGAACTTGCCAAAGAGTTCGCTTTTGAAAGAAGTATATTGTATTATCCCAAAGGGCTTACTTCAAAAGTAGTAAGAGACGTACATCCACAATACAAAGATATATCTACATGGATATCTTCAGTAGGCGCAGCGGTTGCAATTACTGACTTTGATGGAGATAACTTACCCAATGATATTGTACATGTGGATCCAAGATTTGATAAGGTTTTTGTATCTCCGGCAACAGGTACTGGAAATAGGTTTATGCCTTTTGAGCTGGAAGTTTCACAACTCCCATTTAACACCAAAACTATGGCTGCTACGGGTGTTTTAACAAATGATTTTAATGCCGATGGGAAAATGGACTTCTTGGTGTACTATTTAGGAAGAACGCCTGTTATTTTCTATCAAAAAGAAAATGGTTTTGAAGAAGCAGAACTTATTGAAGGTGAAAAATGGAATACAACAACAGCTACTATTGCAGACCTTGATGGAGATGGATATCCTGATATTTTGATAGGAAATTATTTTCCAGATGAGTCTAAACTTTTAGAGGCTGATGCTACAGACACAGATCAGATCATGCAACATTCAATGTCTCGTGGAGATAACGGAGGACGCAATAGAATTTTCCTTTGGTCTGGACTCAAAAATGGAAAAGTAGTATTTAAAGAAGATACTACTTGGTCTGATGACTTGCCTTATCCTTATGATTGGACACTTGCAGTAGCAGCAGGAGATATTAATAATGATCTTTTACCAGAAATTTATGTGGCTAACGATTTTGGGCCGGATAAACTTCTATTGAATCAATCTACTCCAGGAAACTTGAAATTTACGGAATTGAAAGGAAGAAAAGGCTTTACTACCACAAGATCAAACGTAATAGGTTTAGATAGTTTTAAAGGAATGGGAGTTGATTTTGGAGACATCAATGGAGACGGTTTAATGGATATATATGTAAGTAATATTGCAGATGATTGGGCATTGCATGAAAGTCACTTTGTTTTTGTAAATACTGGTGAAACAGATGTTATAAATAAAGGAATCGCACCATTTGAGAACAAAAGTGAAGTCTTAGGTCTTTCAAGAAGTTCTTGGGCTTGGGAAGCAAAACTAATTGATTTCAATAATGACGGTGTTAAAGAGGCTATTCAAGGAACAGGTTTTGTAAAAGGTGATGTTGATAGATGGCCAGAATTACAGGAATTAGCCACTTCAAATGATGAGGTTTTAACAAATGTAAAATTTTGGCCAAAATTAGTGCCAGGCGATGACGTTTCAGGGGATTCACATATTCCATTCTTTGTAAAACATTCCACTGGAAAATATTATGATCTTGCTGCGAATCTGGGACTAGACGATGCACAAATCACAAGAGGAATTGCAATTTCGGATATTGACCACGATGGAAAACTAGACTTTGTATCGGCCAATCAGTGGGAAGATTCTAAGCTTTATAAAAATACAGGAGTAAATCCTAATTCATTTCTAGGTCTTTCTATAAGATTCCCAATAGATAAAGAAGCTACTTCAAAAGTTTTGGTAGACTCAAAAATTCCTGGAAGATATGCGCTAGGAGCATTTGCCAAATTAACACTTAAAGATGGAACCAAACAAATAGCCTTTGTAGATGGGGGTAATGGACACGCAGGAGGAAGTAGCAGTGATATTCATTTTGGTTTGGGTAAACATTCTAAACTAGAAGATATAAAGGTGACACTTTCTTGGAGAGATGGAAATGGAGATTTACAAGAAGAAGAATTAAGTCTTAAACCAGGATGGCATGATATCATACTTCCTTTATAAATTAAATAAACAAACCAATTAATACTAAAACTTACAAACAATGAAAAAAACAGATAAAAGGATACCCGCACTTCTTAGGTTTGCAGCGGCTATCACCGCTTTAAATATTGCAGGTCATTTCTATTTAGGATTTGAGCAATCTTATGCCCATGCTATTATAGCACTTATTACAGGTTATAGTGTAGAATTAACGATTGAATCGGTAAAGGCTTTTGTAGATAAGAGAAAGCCAGCATTTATGACGGGGGGCACAGTAGGTTTCTTCACTTTTTTGCTTCCAGCACACATTAGTTCCCTGGCAGTATCCATGTTGATTTTTGCAAATGTTAATTTGATGCCAGTAGTTTTTGGAGTAGCAGCAGCGTTGCTTTCTAAAACTATATTTAGAGTTAATATGAAGGGAAGATCTAAGCATTTTTTGAATCCTTCTAACACCGGAATTGCATTAACATTTCTCGCTTTTCCTTGGGTTGGCTCTGCACCACCTTATCAGTTTACAGAAAGTGTTTCCGGTATAGGTGATTGGATTTTGGTAGTGATTTTTGTTACTCTAGGATCTTTTCTAAATGCAAAATATACCAAAAAGATGCCTTTGATATTTGCTTGGTTAGGCGGTTTTCTTCTTCAGGCAATTGTGAGAACAAACCTTATGGATACAGCTACCATAGCAGCAATAGGCCCTATGACAGGAGTAGCTTTCTTATTATTTACATTTTATATGGTAAGTGATCCATCTACAACTCCAATGAAGTTTAAGAATCAAATTTATTTTGGTTTAGCAGTAGCCTTTGCTTATGGAGCCTTAATGGCATTGCATGTTGTTTTTGGATTGTTCTTTGCGCTAGCTTCAGTTTGTACCGCAAGAGGTATTTATTTCTGGATATTAGACATTACTTCTAAGAAACAAGAAGAAGATATTTTAAATCCTATACTTCAGACAGAGTTGATTCCAGATATGAGTGTAGTAGATTATAAAGAACCTGTAATTACACAACCAGAATTGGTAGAACGTTAAAATGAATTTAAAAAATAAAAAATAATGAGCAAGCTAAATATAATTAGAAGAATGCTTTTTGCATTACCGCTATCTGAAGCAAATTTTAAGCTTAGAGGTTTTGAAAAAGATTCACCAGCACAAGCAAGACTTGAATTGGTAGCCAAAACAGTAGTGAGTGGATATAATACTGCACTGGAAACTGGACTATCTGATGACTTAACAACTAATACAGAAACGATCAAGAAAGAATTAGTTGGTTTTTTTAATGAAGGAATTGGAATGGGGTTATACACATTAGATGTATTCTCTCCTTTTAATAGAGATAGATTCTGGAGATTTATAAAAGGAAAAGGAAAAAATCATGAATACATGTCCTATATAGGTGCTGGTATCGCTAGCGGTGTATTTTTCAATCTTCCATTTGAAAAGTTTGCAGAAAAAGCAGACCCTACTAGTGGGTTACTTATTTTAAATGGCTTAGGTTTTTATTATGCGTATTTTAAACCTAAAAAGACCTTAAAAAATATGTATATGCCTAAAAGTGTAAAAAAGGATCCATTCTATATTGAATGTTATGATAATGGTATAGGTAGAGCACTTTGGTTTTATAATGGAGGCGTACCGTCTAGTATCGCTAAAACAATATCCAACTTCCCGAAAGAAAGACAAGGAGCAATTTGGTCTGGGGTTGGATTAGCAGCAACCTACGCAGGTGGTGTTTCTGAACTTAAGATTAAAGAGTTGCAACAATTGGCAGGTAGCCTAAGTCATATGCTAGGAGAAGGCTCTATATTGGCTTGCCATACAAGAGATATAGCTGGAAATCCACATGCATCAGATTCTACAGAACGAATTCTTACCGGAAGAAGTGTTAAAGAGTGTAATCTTTTTGCTGCCATCACCAAAGAAAATCTAAATGGGAAAAGATATATAAACGGAAAACATTCACTTCTGGTATTCATGGAAAACATCCGGGAATGGGTTCGTGAAAATCATGAGACGGCCAATGTAAATTCACATCATCTTCAAGAGGTGGTAAGATAAGACTTGGCCAGAGCAATGGTATAGTAATGGCAACCTAGCAGACATCTTATTTCAATAAACTCACTCAAATACAATTCATTAAAAACTAAAATTGTGTGGTTAGCTATTTGAGTAGTAACTACTTTTTCAATGATGTAGACAAGCTAAAAGGATAAGAGTAGTATTTAAACTTCAAGCTTTTACACGTAGAAGCAAGCACTGTAATTCTCCAATTTTTGGAGATACATTAACCAACTTAATAAAAAATCATTATGACTAATAAAGGAATAGCCATCGTAGGCTTGGATTGCCGGTATCCGGGAGCAAACAATCCGGAGCAATACTGGGAAAATATACTCTCTTTGCGTCAACAGTTCAGAAGAATGCCCGACAAGAGATTGAATCTTGACTACTACTTTTCTGAAGATAAATCTAATATAGATTATACCTATTCAAAAAAGGCTTCCGTCTTACAAGGCTATAATTTTGACAGAATAAAATACAAGGTTTCTAAATCAACTTTTGAGCAAACAGATATGGCGCATTGGTTAGCTTTAGACGTAGCTTATGGCGCATTAAAAGATGCTGGTTTTGAAAACGGCGAAGGCCTTAATAAAGAAAGAACAGGGGTTATCTTAGGAAATTCTCTGAATGGAGAATTCACAAGGGCTAATATTATGAGATTAAGATGGCCTTATGTTTTTAAGGTCTTAGAATCTACGTTAGGGGCAATGAATTATAGTAGGGATGAAATCACTAAGATTTTGACAGGTACCGAGAAAGTTTATAAAGAACCTTTCCCTAAGCCAACAGCCGACACACTGGCAGGTGGTTTGAGTAATACTATTGCCGGAAGAATTTGTAATTATTTTGATTTTAACGGAGGCGGTTTTACTGTAGATGGCGCATGTTCATCTTCTTTATTAGCATTTGTAAATGGATGTAATTCTATTGTTAATAATGAGTTAGATGTTGCCTTAGTTGGGGGTATTGATTTAAGTATAGATCCCTTTGAGGTTATTGGGTTTGCGAGAAATGGAGCTTTGGCTGCTACTGAAATGGAAGTCTACAGTAAAAAATCTTCTGGATTTTGGCCTGGAGAAGGATGTGGAGTAGTCGTTTTAATGAATGAAGAAGAAGCTATTGAAAGAGGTGTTAATATATATGGTGTAATACGAGGTTGGGGTATTTCTTCAGATGGAAACGGGGGAGTTACAAGACCTAAACCAGAAACCCAACAAATGGCATTTGAGAGAGCTTATCAACGCGCAGGCTACGATATTGGTTCTATTGCAATGTTTGAAGGTCATGGTACTGGAACCGCACTCGGAGATGAAGTAGAATTAAAAGCTTTAGCAGGTGCCCTTAAAAAAAATAACAAGGCAGGAAATCCAGCAATTTTAGGTTCCGTAAAACATCTTATAGGGCATACAAAGGCTGCTGCTGGGGTTGCGGGATTGATTAAGGTATGTCTTTCTCTTAAATCAAGAGTTATACCAGCTTCTTTAAAACCTTCTGGGCTTCATGATGTACTTGAAAATAATAGCGATATTTTACAGCTGGCAAAACAGCCAATAGCTTATAACAAGGAAGAGGCAATGAGAGCATCAGTATCTTCTATGGGGTTTGGTGGCATTAATGTACATCTTACTTTAGAAGAAGCTGCTACCACTAAGAAGCATTGTAAAATCAACAAGAAAATCAAAAAATATTCAGAATCTGTTAGGGATTGCGAAGTTTTTCCAATAAGTGCTCTTAGTAAAGAGATGTTCCTTAAAAAGATTGATAGATTACAAGAACTGGCGAAAGATATTTCAAGAGCAGAATTCATTGATTTATCAGCCACAATTTCCCAACATCATGCTAAACATGGAAAATGGAATTGTTCTATAGTTGCATCAACTCCAGATGAATTGTTAGATAATCTAAATCTACTAAAAGAAGTCGTAGATGAAGATAAAAAGCGTTTTATTGAAACGGAAAAAGGAATATTTTTTGATAGCGAAGGAGAAACCAAACCAATAGGATTTTTATTTCCTGGTCAAGGAGCTCCTATATATCAAAATTTAGGTGCTTTTGATAATATATGTAAAGATATACTTGAGACAAAAACGGAAGAATTTAATTATGAAGGTGAAGTAGCTGACACATCAGTTGCACAACCTGCTATAGTACAAAGATCTTTACAATCTGTAGAGCTTTTAGATTATTATGGAATTAATGCTGTAGGCGCTGTTGGACATAGTCTTGGTGAAATCGCAGCGTTAAGCTGGGCAGGAGTTTATGACGATAAAACCGCTGGAGAATTGGCGAGGTCAAGAGGAGAAGCAATGTCTGCTCATGGGGAGTCAGGAGGAGCAATGCTAGCACTGCATTGTGATCTTCGTACAGTAGAAAATTTAATCTATAACTATAATGTAAACATAACTGGTTATAACGGAAAAAATAGCTTTGTAGTTGGAGGTAAAGAAAACGAGATTAATGCAGTACAAGAATTGGCTTTTGATAAAGACATTCATAACGTAAAATTAAAAGTTTCTCATGCCTTTCATACGCCTCTAATGAAAAATGCCGCATTAGAGTTCAAGAAACAATTAGATAAGTTTGATTACAACACAATAAATAAAAATGTTTTCTCAACAGTTTTTGGTAATGCAGTAAGTAAAAAAGTAAATTTTAAAGAACATCTTTATCGTCAGATAGAACAGCCTGTAAAATTTACGCAGGCAATAGATGAATTAACTAAGAAAGCAAAAGTGCTTATTGAATTAGGCCCAGGTAAGGCACTGTCAAAATCGCTTAGAGATTATGACGATTTGGAAGTGATATCACTCAATTTTGGAGCAGATTCATTAAGAGACTTTTTAAACGTACTATCCATAGCCTATATCTCGGGTAGTGATGTAGCTTTTGAAGAGCTTAATGGTAGTAGATTTTTTAGAGAAATAGATGTAGAAGAATGGAAGTTGGACGTGCTAGAAAATCCTTGTGAAAAAACAGATCACAAAAGCACTATCATAAGATCAATTATTGAAGCTGCACCTACAGTTGAAGAAGCTAATCAAACCGTAGTAGAAGAGGAACAGGATTTAAGAACAATTTCAAATGTAGATGGAGTTACAGAACAACTCAAAAATTTGATTAGTGTAAAGACAGAGTTGCCGTTGGAAGCTATTAATGCAGACGATAGAATTATGTCTCAATTGCACCTTAATTCATTAGCAATTACAGAGATTATTTCTATTGCAACCAAACAATTCAATAAAAGTCATAAAGTATTTTCTGCGGCGTCTATTAAAGCCAATGCAGATGGAACCATTCAAGAAATTAGTGCTTTAATTTTTGATGGAGAGTCTGGAGGTTCAACAGAAAAAGCAAAAGATACAGTAGACTTTGAATCTTTACCAAATTGGACAAATGGTTTTAAAAGGATAAACTCTGCAAGTAAACCTCTCAATATTACTATTGATAACGGTGAAGGAGATATTAAATTTTTTGGAAATACGGGGCTTGAAAAATCTTTTGAGCATTCAGTTAATACTAATGAAATAAAAGCAGGCTCTGGAAACGTCTTTGTTTATAAATCTTCTCAGGCAGCAGAAGTTCTAGACACTTTTGTTGATTGGCTTAAATCTGACACTATAAGAAATGGAAGGTTTGCTATGTTAGTTGAAATTTCAGAAGAAAAAGGAACAGGAGATTTGAGACCTGTGTTCAGATCATTCCATCAAGAACAACCAGATGTAGCCGCGAGATATCTTCAGTTACATGAAAACCTTGAATCAACTGTTGATCACTTACTAAATGAGATCAAATCTATTTCAAGTTATAAAGAAATCATTTATGATTCATTGGGTAATAGGTTTGAGTCTGAATATGAGCTCTACCTCCCTAAATCCAAAAATTTAAAAGAAGCGCTTTCCGAATCGGATGTTATATTGGCAACTGGGGGAGGAAAAGGAATCACTTTTGAATCTGTAAGAGAGCTTTCTAATATTACTGGAGCAAGCATTGCAATTTTGGGTAGATCTAAACCTGAAAAAGATGAAATGCTAGCTGAAAATCTTAGGCTTTTAGAAATAGAGAACATAAACTTTAAATATTACAGTACAGATGTTTGTGATGAAACCGCTGTTAAGAAGACTATAGATAAGACAATTAAAGATCTTGGTAAGATTACCATGTTAATGCATGGAGCTGGTTTAAACAATCCAAAAAGACTAGAATTATTAACTTCAGAAGATTTTAAACGCACAGAGAGTGTGAAGGTAGGGGGATTAAAAAATGTGCTTAATGCTATAAACCTTACAGATTTAAAATACTTGATTGGGTATGGTTCTATAATTGCAGAAAGTGGAATGCAGGGTAATGCAGATTATGCCTGGGCAAATGATCAATTGGCAAGATTGATAGAAGCTACCGGAGCAGAAAATGATCATTGCAAATGCTTCACGCTAGAATGGTCTGTTTGGGATGAAACAGGTATGGGCGTATCTCTTAATAGTATTGATAGTCTTAAACAGCAAGGAGTATGGCCTATTCCTGTGAAGAATGGATTAGAAATATTAAAAGCAACCATAAGTGATCCAGATTTTAATGAAAAAAGATTAGTGGTTTCCGGAAGATTTGGAAACATTCCAACACTTATTTATAAAAAGGAAAAATTACCACTAGGAAGATTTGTTTCCAAAGTGAAGAATTATGTTCCTGGTGTTGAAATAATTTCTGAAGTTCATATTAATCTAAATGATGATATCTATCTTAAGAATCATGTTTTCCAAGGTCAGTATGTATTCCCAACAGTCATGATACTAGAAGGAATGGCGCAACTATTGGAAGCGCTAACAGGTATTAAAGGAGAGTGTGTGAATTTTGAAAATCTTCAAATAAACAAATCAATATTTGTACCTGAGAATGATACAAATATCGTTCGGTTTATAGTCACTAGAACTTCAGATACAGCATTTAAAGCAATAGTTCAAAGTGAAGATTCAAACTTTGAAGTAAGTTGCTTTGAAGCAGAGCTGTTAATTAATAGTTCAATAGATGCTACTATAGATGCTACTTTTGCGAATGATGAGGCTTCGTTGTCTTTGGAAGTAGGAACCAAGTTCTACGATGATCTTCTTTTTCATCATGGTCCTTTTAGAAGAATAAATGGATTTAAGAAAATAGATGCTTTAAGTTCTTTGGCAGCTGCCAACTCTTCTTTAAAGGATGAATGGTTTGGTAATTATTTGCCAGCGATACTATCGTTAGGAGATCCTGGTTTGAATGATGCTGCTATTCACTGTCATCAAGCGTGTAGACCTGGATTTAATTTACTACCCACAAGTGCAAGCAGTATCAAAATTAATTCGGCAAAAGTTGAAGGACCATTATTCATTCATACTGTTGAACTTAGAGAAGTTGAGAATGAAACAGTTATTAATGTATACATTTTTAACGAAAAAGGAGAAATCAAACAATACTGGAAGGAGTTAGTGCTTACTAAAGTTTCTGGTACTGCCTTCTCTGGTGAATGGGATCTTAATTTATTGGCTCCGTACATAGAATATCAATTATTTACTTTGACAGGAGACAAATCTATTAAGTTCACCAAAAAACAATGCGAAGATCTTGTTGAGAATGCATCTGGAGATACCCATCTAGGTACTTTTGATTTGAATGGATTTTCTATTATTCTTAAAAGAGAGGCTTCAAGCGCTATGGAAAACCATAGTATGCACGAAGCAATATATCACAATTCGCAATTGCATATTTCTGGACTCAAGGATACTTATGTTTTAGAAATAGCTCAACTTTCTGCGGTAGCGGATAAATAACAATTAAAATATTTTTTACTATGCCTATGATCAAAACGCCGGAAGGCGCTTATTTTGAGTACCGTTTTATTACCACTTTTGAAGAAACAAATCTGGTAGGAAATATTTACTTTGCCAACTACGTAGTTTGGCAAGGTAAATGCCGGGAAATGTTTATTCACGAGTATTGCCCAGATGTAGTAGATGCTATTAATGATGGACTCGGATTGATAACATTGGATTTGAGTGCCCAATACGTATCTCAACTCTTTGCTTTTGATAAGGTCGTTATGAGAATGTCTTTAGAAGCACAAAGTTCAAGTAGACTCATGATGAATTTTCAATATTACAAAGACGAGGGAAATGGAAGCTTAACACTTGTTTGCAAAGGACATCAGGCCACTGCGGCAATGCGTGAAGAAAATGGCATGATGGTGCCAGTTCATTTTCCAGATTCAATGCTGGCTGCACTTGAAGAATATAAAGCACTTGCAGCCACGGTGTAGGTATAAATAGCAAATTACCTTTAATTGAAATTTCGATTTATTACTGCAATTGCTTTTCTGAAAATTGAAAAGAATCTGATCACTTTAAAAGAATCAAATTTCTTTTTTTGGTAGGCTGGTTTAATGTTTTTTATGGATAAAAACGAATCTATTCTAAAAGAATACCGATGATTCGTAACAGATATTCCTATTAAATTAGAGGTATAAATGTAAATTATTTCATAAAAAATAAAATAAACTAGTTTACTATGTGGATAAGATAAAAATTATGATAGAAAGCTAATTTTCTTCGTTATTTAACAAAGAAAAAAGAGCATTTCAGTATCTTACATACTGAAATGTAGTCGCAGAATAAATTGATTAATAACTAGAGATACTTAATTATGATTCAAACAGAAATAGAAGAAAAAGAAGTTCTTGCAAGTACAAAGAAGGTTCTTTTAGAGTTCAAGAAGGTAGAAAAGACATATACGCTTGGCAGTCAAAAAATAAAGGCATTGAGAGGAATTAGTCTTTCAATTAATACAGGAGAATTTCTTGCAATAGCTGGACCTTCTGGCAGTGGTAAAAGTACTTTTTTAAACCTAGCCACCCTTATAGATAAACCTTCTGCGGGGAGTATACAGTATGATGGTGTGAATGTTCACAGCTTCTCGGACAATAAAATTACCAAATTTCGTAATGAAAAAATAGGTATTGTTTTTCAAAATTATAATTTGATACCGGTAATGAGTGCTGCAGAGAATGTAGCTTTTGCGTTGCAAGTACAGCGAAAGATTAAGAATAAAGAAAGTATTCAAAAAGCTAAAGAAATTTTGAATGAAGTTGGATTAGGAGGGCATCTAAACCATAGACCTGGTAATTTAAGTGGTGGGCAAAGACAGCGAGTTGCTATTGCAAGAGCATTAGTCACAAGTCCTGAAATCGTAATCGCAGATGAGCCAACAGCAGCATTGGATACTAAAACGGGTATGGGTATTATAGAACTCATGAGAGAATTAAATCAAAAAATGAACACCACCTTTATTTTTTCCACCCATGATCCAAGAGTCATAGACAGCGTAAACTATGTTATCAACATAGAAGACGGATTAATAAAAAATAACCAAAACTAATCATGAATTATTTACAACTGGCATTAAGAAATATTAAACGGCACGGTAATCGTTCAGTAGTAACAATATTAACCATTTGTTTAGGGTTTACTGCTTTGGGAGTCATAGGAGGTGTTGTTACTAATATATTTTCAAGACTTAAGCAACAGGCCATTATTGTTGAAAAATTAGGACACTTAACTTTTGCACAGGAAGGTTATTTTGAGAATAACAAAATGGAACCTGAAAAATATTTATGGAACAAGAAACAACTTGATGAAATTCTAGAAGTAATAAAGAATGATCCAGAAGTTGAATTAGCTACACCACGATTAAGTTTATTTGGTATTGCTAGTAACGGTAAGGCATCTACTATTTTTATTACAGAAGGAGTTATTCCTGAGGATGATGAGAAACTAATGAATACGCCAGTAGATGGAAGGACAAAACCAACTACTGCAATCTCTATAAGCACAGGGAATAAAGTTACAACAGAAGTAGCTATTGGTTCTGAACTTTCTCAAAATTTAGGGCTGGGAAAAGGAGAATATTTTACCCTATTAACAACTACAAAAGACGGAATGGCTAATGCAGTAGATACGGATATTATAGACGTATACAATACTGGTAACCCAGCTACAAACGACAAATTTGTATTGACGAATTTTAACTTGGCACAAGAATTGTATGATACAGATGGAGCGCAGAGAATAGTAGTAACGGTAAAAGATGATAAGAAGCTAGACGAAGTAAAAACAAGATTGCTGGCCTCACTTAAAGCAAAAGGACATGATCTTGAAGCTAAAGACTGGGAAGAATTATCGCTTTTTTATGGTAGAGTAACTAAAATGTTTGGTATAATATTCAGAGTGTTAATGGCGATTATAAGCGTAGTAGTATTACTTACTCTTTTAAATACCATGCAAATGGCAGTTTCAGAAAGAACAAGAGAGATTGGAACAATGAGAGCTATAGGAATGTTACGTAAGAAGGTAATTTTTATTTTCTGTATTGAAGGACTGGTAATGGCGTTTTTAGGTTGCTTAGTGGCTGTTCCTATTTTACTGGGTATTTCTGGACTTTTGCAGGCTCTTGACGTTTCGTTTATACCTCCTGTAGGTTCGGCTCCAGTGCCTATAACTTTAATATTTAAACCATTTAATATAATATTAGTTACAGTACTTTTTTCTATTGCAGCACTGGTATCTTCTTATACGGTATCTAGACGCATTTCAAGACAACCTGTAGTAGATTCATTACTCAAAATTAATTAAACAAAACAATTATAATTATGAAAACAACCAACGTATCATTGAAATTTCCAACTCAATTTTCCAAATATATCAACAATGTTAAGCAGCTTAATTTTGAGGGTAATTCATTCTCAGATCTTGTTAATGAATTAGATGCCACTTATGGTAATGTTAGCGAAAGACTTTTTGAAAGTGATGGAGAGGTACGCCCGTACATAAATATTTTTATAGGAAAGAAAAATATTGAATCTCTAAACGGTCTGGACTCTACCATTAATGATGGAGATCAAATTTCATTATTATTATCAAGAGCAGGGGGCTAATTAATAAAGAAATTAAATGTTCAAAATTGTATTAATAAACATGCATGTAATTGCAGCAATAGTCTGGGTAGGATCCGTTTTTATGGGAACATTTATTGACTGGCCAGCTGCAAGGGCAAGCGTTAAAAAAGGAACGTTTCCCTTTCAATTTATAATTGGACAAGGACGTCGTGTTTTCTATAGTGTATATACTGGTATTGGAATTCTATGGTTTTCAGGAATTGGACTCGTAATCATTTCACCGCCAACAGATACATTTAAGACCGTTCTTATTGTAATAAAAATCGTGAGTCTCTTGTTTATGACCGGTTTTACGTTGTATGGAACTTTTTTTACCTGGCCTAAAATGCAATTGGCTACACACGAAGAAGCGTTCAGGCATTATAAATTTTATATGTATAGAGCTGTAGGTACTTTTTCGTTTGGGATTATCGCTTCTTTGGCAGGATTATGGCTTCGTCATATAGGATTGCTATGACGATTAGCATTGTCAAAACATAAGAAGAAAGCAATCATAAAAACAAATTTTAAAAATAGATCATGATAAATAAGTTTATAGAAAGATCGTTTATCCTAATTTTCTTCATTACAGTATTAGTATCCTGGAAACCGGTACCGCCGCCAGATATGAGTGAAGTACTTAAAGTAGCAGATTTTTATCGAGGGGGGCAAGTGCCTGGAGTGATGTGGGATCTTAATGTTCAAAATATAGAAAAGGGTAGTTTGAAAAACGAAATTTCCTTAATGGTAGAAGCCACATCAGATGACGATAATCAATTCGTGCTCATCACTTTTCTCAAACCTAGAAAATATGTAGGTCAAAAATTGCTAGTAAGAGATAATAGTATGTGGTTTATGAGAAAAGGTCTTAGAAGCCCTGTGCCCATTTCTAGTAGACAGAGACTTACTGGATCAGCTTCAAATGCAGATGTTTCTACAGCAAATTATTACAAAGATTATGCTATCATAGAATCAATTTCTGGTACACATGAGGGAAAAGAGTGTTGGGTTTTGACACTAGAAGCGAAAACAAATTTGGTTAGTTATCCTAAAATAAAATATTGGATCACCAAAGATGGAAATTTTGGGATTTATGCAAAATATTTTGGTAAATCTGAAAAACTTATAAAAGAAGCTTCATTTTCTTATAAAAATAAAGTGGTGTTTCAAAAAAAGGAATATTCTTATATATCCAACATAGTCATTGTTGACAAAATAAACAAAGAAGATAAAACAGTTTTAAATATAGAGCCTGCGCAATTTGTGAATTTTAATAATTCTAAATTTCAAAAGGACAGGTTACTTGACTAGATGAAAGTTTTAAAATTTACCTTAGCAGTTAGCGTCTTTCTTTTCGTACAAAATAGCTTTGGGCAATTGACGTCAGAACTCATAGAGAATGAAAAGGATGAAATTTACCAAAGTAGTAAAGATACAGTTAAACAGCCTTCGTCTTTCACAAAAATTCTAGACAATGTAAGATGGTCTTTAGACTTACTAGCTTTTGCAAGGCAATCAGAATTTGCTGAAGAAGCTGGTACATTAAATCCGGAAAATCGTATTGCAAGACTAAGTCGTTATGACGGAGGATTTTATATTCGTCCTGAATTTAAATACACCAATAAAAATTTTGGAATCTGGATAAAACCTAGAGTAAACCTAGATATAGTAGATAATACAAGCAATCAATCAGGCGAAGATGATTTTGAGGCAGAATTCTTTTTTCAAGAATTGAAATTAAGATGGTATATCAATCAATCTTCTTATTTGATAGCAGGAAGATACTTGAAAAATATTGGTTCTTCTGTGTTTATTAATCCCAGTAATCCCTTTTTCATAGATCCAGGGAGATTAAATCCTAAATTTGAAATTAGGCCTATGGATTTTGTAGAGTATAATTACTCAAAGAATAGTTGGTCTTTCTCAGCAATGGTAAATTTCCATGAGGGACAAACGCCTATATTTCAAGAACCATTTTTTGAGTTTAAAAGACGTTATGCGCTCTTTGCAGAGTATTATGGAGACTCAGATAATTTGGGTGCAATCTTATCTATGGATGAAGATGAGCGTGTACATTTTGGGTATTATGGACAAAAAAATGTTAGTGAGGCTGTGGTAGCTTGGATAGATGGATCTGTAGAATATAACCCTAATAGATTTTATCCTGTAACGGGCAATAGTACAGGTCTTATCGCATATGATATGGTAAATGGGCCAGATAATGAAAAAGTGTTTTTTACAGCATTAGCAGGTGCATCCTATACCTTTAAAATTGGGCCTACACTGCAATTGGAATATTACTATAATGGAAAAGGATATGATGATGAAGAATTTGACCTTTTTCAAGAAGTAATTGCTTCATCAGTAGATTATAACTTTGGAGTTACAAGAGTACTTTCTGATCGAAATCTTGGGCGTGGAATCAATACTGGGATGCCTTATATAAGAAGACATTATATTTTTTCTCAGTTAGGGCAAAATGATGTGTTTGATCAATTAAATTTCAATTTTAGATATTTTTATGCTTTAGATGATAATAGCAGTCAATTCTCTTCTTTAATAGAATGGAATGTAACACCAGAGCTAGAATTACATTCAGTTATTCTCAAGAATTTTGGAAAACGGGCTTCAGATTTTAATAGATTTCTGGACCATCAAATTATGGTAGGATTACTTTATAAGTTTTAATATTTATGGAAATGATGTTCTAACATCTTTATAGTGAAATATAACATTTAGCTAAATCTCCATAGAAGTATGGATAAGTAATCTAAAAATTCTTTTGGTAGTTTGTTAACCATTGAATTCGTTCTATTCAAAATCAAACTAAAATATAGATAAGGTCCTGTAGCTTTCTTAAATGGCTGCTAATGTTCCATTTTTAATTATGTACATCTTTATTAATATTTAAATTATCATTTCGATTATGAAACCAATAATTCGTTTAAAACAAGTTGTGTTTGTAGTACTAAGTGTTTTTTTATTTATAAACTGTGAGCAGGAAACAGAAGATCAAGAACCGCTGTTTTTTTTAAGTGAAATTCGGCCAGCATTTTTTGAAAATCTAAATTTTGAATCACCAGAAGTAGTTGGGAATATTGTAACATTTAGAACGCAATTAGCAACTACATATGAAAGTCTTGAGGAAGCATATCTGAATCAGGAATATAAAAGTGAAAGTGATTTAGAATACATGCGTCTGGCAGGAATGTATTATTCTTTTTATCTGTTAGCATTAGGAGGTAATTATAACGATGAATACTTAACTTTTAAAAACATCATGGGTAATCCTGAAATAGGATATTATTCAGGTTTATCTTCTTCTACTCCTGATTTTGAACAAAAAGAGTTGGAAGCAATGATGGCAGAGGCAGTCAGAGTGAGCAAATTAGCTTATCAGATTAACGGGTATAATGATAAAGCCTATGGTTTTCATGTATCTATTAAACAAGTGGAAGGAAGATTGAAAAATAGGGGCATGGCTAATGATGCGGAAACTCAAGATCAAGCAATTGATTATGTGGGAGTTCAATTGGTAAATTTTGATTTACTTCCAGACTGGAATGTTTTAATGGCTATGGTAACATTTACAAATTATGCAGATAGTCTCAATACATTTAAAAACCCGAGAATGAATGATGTTCTTTTCAACGTCAATGCTAGATTGGTTCCTGGTTTATTGCCAGATTTAGGAGGGTTATATCCCGAAATTTTGGGTCCATTATATCGATTTGATTTGAATCTAAAAAAAATAGATTGGTATATTCAGACTACAGAAGAATTTACAATGGAACAAATACTAGAGTTAGATACATATATAGAAACACTGGAAGGTGCTACTAATTTCATAGAAAAGGAAAGAAGTGAGATCCTTAAAAGCTGGGATGCTCTTTACACTTTTGAAATGAGAAAAGAAAAACTTATGGAAGTAAAACAATATAGTGCACAACTTAAAGAAGGAAGAACAAACATTCAAAAACCAGCATTAGAAACATTTATTAATTCCAACGAATTTAAAAAAGCATATCAATGCTATTCATGTCATAAACCAACCGGATTAATTAATTAATTTTTTAAAACTTAGATTCCCCTATTCATACAAATCGGATTAAAAATAGATAAGTTCTAGTAGCTTTTTAAATGGTTGTAAGTATTCTATTTTTAGTGATATACATTTATTAATACTAAATTATTTCGATTATGAAAACAATAAACCGTTTAAAACGAATAGGGTTTATAATACTAAGCATTTTTCTATTTATAAACTGCGAGAACGAAACAGAAGATCAAGAACCGCTGTTTTTTTTAAGTGAAATTCGGCCAGCATTTTTTGAAAATCTAAATTTTGAATCACCAGAGGTAGTTGGAAATATTGTAGAATTTAGAAGCCAACTGGCAAATACATATCAAAATCTTGAAGAAGGATACCTAAATGATGAATATACAAGTGAAAGTGATTTAGAATACATGCGTCTGGCAGGAATGTATTATTCATTTTATATGTTAGCGCTTGGAGGCGCACACAACGATCAATATCTTACTTTTAAAGATATTATGGGAAATCCTGACACGGGATATTATTCGGGTTTGGCTTCTTCCACCCCAGATTTTGAGCAAAAAGAATTGGAAGCTATGATGGCAGAGGCGGCTAGAGTAAGCGAATTAGCCTATCAGATTAATCGATATAATGACAAAGCTTTTGGGTTTTATATATCAATTAAGCAAGTAGAAGGAAGACTTAAAAATAGAGGTTTAGCAAATGATCCTGAAATTCACAATAAGGTGATTGACTATGTAGGAGTTCAACTGGTAGATTTTGATTTACTTCCAGACTGGAATGTTTTAATGTCTATGGTTGCACTCACTAATTATAAAGATAGCCTCAATACGTTTAAGAACCCTAGAATGAATGAATTACTCTTGAATGTAAATGCAAGGTTAGTTCCAGGGGCTTTACCACCTTTGGGCGGATTGTATCCGGAGATTTTTGGTCCCTTGTATCGATTTGATTTGAATCTGAAAAAGATGGATTGGTATATTCAAACTACAGAAGAATTTAGAACTGCGGAAATAGAAGAATTAGATACATATATAGAGACACTTGAAGGTGCTAGTAATTTTATAGAAACAGAACGAAGCGATATTCTTCAAAGTTGGGATGATCTTTACACCTTTGAAATGAGAAAAGAAAAACTCATGGAAATAAAACAATATAGTGAACAACTTAAAGAAGGAAGAACAAACATTCAAAAACCAGCATTAGAAACATTTATCAATTCAAAAGATTTTAAAAGAGCATATCAATGCTATTCATGTCATAAACCAACCGGATTAAACAATTAATTATGTTAGTAGAAGTAAACAATTATCTAAACAAATTACGGGAGTCTGTAGAAGAAGTTTCTGTAACGCAAGCTTATGAATTACAGCAAAAAGATGTTCGTCTTATCGATATCAGAGAAAAAGATGAAACAAAAAGTGGATGTCCTAAAGAAGCAATTTTGCTGCCTAAAGGAATGTTGGAAATGCAGGTAGATCAATTTGTAGGCGACAGTGAAGATCCTATTTTACTTATATGTGCATCAGGCAGAAGATCACTTGTTGCAGCAGATTGTCTGCAACAAATGGGATATCGCAAGGTGTTTTCCGTTAAAGGAGGCTTTAACGAATGGAAACGTAGCGGTTTGCCTTTTGAAACTCCTCAAGTTTTAAAAGAGAAAGATCAGGAAAGATATAAAAGACATCTCTTAATTCCTGAAGTAGGTGAAAAAGGACAGCTTAAATTACTTAAAAGCCGTGCTTTAATAGTAGGTGCTGGTGGTATAGGTTCTCCAGTTGCCTGGTATTTAGCGGCTGCAGGAGTAGGAACTATTGGTATTATTGATAATGATATAGTGGATAGCACAAACTTGCAAAGACAAATTTTGCATACGGAGGCAAGTGTTGGTACCTCAAAAGTAGCCTCTGCAAAAGCAAGATTGGAGGCATTAAATTCAGGGATTACCGTTAATACCTACGATGAAATGCTTACAAAGGAAAATGTAGAGCGTATCATGCAGGATTACGATATTATTTTAGATGGTACAGATAATTTTAATACTAGATATCTAATCAATGATGCGTGTGTAAAATTAGGGCTGCCAAACGTACATGGTTCTGTGTTTCGTTTTGAAGGACAAGTAGCTACTTTTTGGCCAGATTCTGAAAAAGAAAATAGTCCTTGTTATCGTTGTGTATACCCATCACCACCACCACCTGAATTAGCACCATCTTGTGCAGAAGCAGGTGTTTTAGGAGTTTTACCAGGAATGGTAGGTCTCATGTGTGCAACAGAAGCAATTAAAATTTTAGCCGGTTTTGGTGAATTATTAGTGGGTAAACTCCTTAAGTATGACGCATTAAATTGGGAGTTTGACATGTTTGATATCGATAAAAAAGAAAATTGTGCATATTGCGGTTGCTCAGGTAAAGAGCATTATCCAGAATATATCGATTATGAAGCGGCATGTGCCTTATAATTCTAATTACACTTTAACTATTTTTGAAGCCCTTTTTTAAAGGGCTTTTTTTATGTAAAATTTAGAATGATAATAAAGAAAGCACAGGGTCTCTATACTCCCAAATTTTGAAAAAGAAAAGCCCAAAGTAAATAGTGGAAACAATGAATTTAATGAAAGTGGAAGTCATAAAACCTAGAAAAGATCCAAAAGCAGCTTTTATTGCAACACCGGTATCTGCCTTATTAATAAGTTCTCCAATAAAAGCTCCTAAAAACGCACCTATTAGAATACCAAAAGGAATAGGAGTAAAAAAACCAACAATTAACCCTATAGAAGTGCCTATCATTCCAGCTTTGCTTCCTCCAAAACGTTTGGTTCCCATAGCAGGAATTATATAGTCTAATACAAAAATAATTAAGGCAATAATAAATGTAATTCCCAGAAACCACCAATTTATAGGGATAATAGAAGTGAGATGAATCATAAGAAGGCCTACCCAACTTAATGGTGGGCCAGGCAGGGCAGGCAAAAAACTACCTAGCAAACCAAGAAAAACGAAGGAAAAGCCCAAAACAATGAGAAATAAATCCATTTTTTTTATTAAGTCAGACGAAGTTAATCAAAGTTTGTTACACCTGCTTTATTTACTGTTTGGTTTTAATATCTTTACCAACATTCCAAATCTTAGAATAAAAGCTTTGTCTATTTAAATTTATAACGTTTATTGTATCTTGTATAAATGCAAAGATGTAAGGTTTTAATTCTTTTTGTTTTGCTGCTCTCATTACAGAGTTGTGAATCTTTTTTACAGCGAAATTTTCCATCCGCAGATGAAATAGCCTCCGAAAGAATAGATACAATTAATTGGAATAGGGTAGATCGTTTTCCTTTATTTGAAAGCTGTGATGAGATGGCTAATAAAGAATCTCAAAAGGATTGTTTTGAAATTACTTTTTCAGATCATATTATGAAAGCTTTTGAAGCAGAGAATATTGTGGTGAAAAGAGAAATTAATGATACTGTAATTTTAGAATTAAAAGTAGATCATGAGGGAATAGTATCTATTTTGAATATTGAACAAAGCAGATTAGTACAACAAGAAATTCCCACACTACACGATCATTTTAGCACATCTCTAAAAAAACTTCCAAAAATTTTCCCAGCTTTAAAGAATGCAGCTTCCAAAAATACTACGCAGACTGTACCTGTAGGGATGCGATTTAGGTTGCCAGTGGTTATTCATGTAGAATAAAAGTAGAGACATCTATGGTAAACTCAATTAAATTGTGTATTTTTACATAGTGACATATGTAATTTTACCTATATGGAAGCTTTTACACTTACAGATTTTGTAGACGGCAATAGTAGCTCTCCACAAACTAAATTAAAAATTATTCATGCTTCAAGAAGTGGTGTAAGTCGCTCAGATCTTAAAAAATTTAGTTTGCGAGTAGCACTTCCTATTACTAAAATTTCAGAAATTGTACCCGCATCATATTCTACATTAGCAAAGAAAAACCATTATGATAAAGAAGTAAGTGAGCGCCTTTTTGAGATAGCAGAAGTGTATTCAAAAGGTTTTGAAGTCTTTGGAGATGAAAAAAAGTTTACCAGATGGCTTAATAAATGTAACATTGCTATTGGCGGTACAACCCCCTTTTCATTGCTTGATACCAGCTATGGGGTACAATTAGTTCTCAATGAAATAGAGCGTATAGATTACGGTATTTTTGCATGATTGTTTATAGAATAGACAGAATTAAAAGAAAACATGAATTACTTTCTGGTATTGGTGCCGAAAAAGTAGGAGGTAGGTGGAATAAAATTGGAACTAGAGCTGTATACACTTCTCAAAATATTTCTTTAGCCTATTTAGAAGTTGTAATGCATCTGGATATTACAGAAGATCTTCCTAATGATCGGATTATTGCACATATAGAAATACCCGATGATATAAAAATTATAGAAGAAAAAAAACTTCCAGCAAATTGGAATAGTTTCCCATATAATAATGATACCCAAGAAATTTTCACTAAGTTTTGTAAAGATTCAAAAGCTGCAGTGCTTAAAGTGCCTTCTGCAATTGTAAGACCAGAGGCAAATTATATTATCAATCCGTTGCATTTAGACGCTACTCTAATTAAAGTAGTAAAAACAGAACGTTTTACTTTTGACAGCAGGCTTAAAGAATCATAAATCTTCATTATTATTTTCTAAAATACCTTCCTTTCCATCTATAACCACCAAAAAAAGACCGAAAAGCAACCAGCACATTAAAAAAAGGATATAGAACACTACTTAGGAAATAAGCTTTCATTTCATTCTCCTGTTTGAAGAATTTAGCAGACTGATATAACAATAAAAAATCGAGATTGAACTTAAGCAAATAAACCCATATTAGCAGATTAAAATTAATAGTTTTTGATGCCGATAGAAATACTAAAACTATTAAAAATAAATTCATTACAAACACAATGCTTCCAACTAAAATCGCAAAATTATTCTTATAAGCTGAAGCTTTTGCAGCCCACCGAATCCGTTGAGCCAGCAATTCTCTTAAATTCCCTTGTGGTAAGGTTGTTACAATAGCATCTGTATGCTTTAAAAAAACCAATTTCTCTGGGTAAGCCTTTTTTACTTTTTCAAGTGTAAAAATATCATCTCCTCCGGCAATATGTGCATTGTTTAAAAACCCGTTTAGCGCAAAAAAAACCTTCTTTTTATAGGCAAGATTTGCTCCATTACACAGAAATGGATAGCCAATGCCAAATCCTCCCATAGTACTCCCCATTAAACTTAAAAAATCTAGTAACTCAAATTGTTCAAGAAATCTATTTCTTATACAGTAAGTAACTGGTCCTGCAATGAAAACTGGGTCATTTTTCTGAATACTTTTATTATAGCTTTCTAACCATCTGGAGGGTACTCTACAATCTGCATCTGTTGTGACTATCCACTCATACTTTGCAGTGGTAATAGCAGTAGTAATGGCATCTTTTTTTGGAGAACTCGTTTTACGATGATTGTTTAAAATCTTATAATCTAGTTGAGGATATTTATCTAAAAGAGAATGAATAAGATTTGCTGAGCCATCCTTAGAGGCATCATCTACAAAAAGCAATTCATACCATTGATGCTTGTAGTTTAACTTAATAAGGCTATTTATTAGAATAGGAATATTTTCTATTTCATTTCTAAAGGGAACAATTATTGAAAAACAAATTTCCGGAAGTGTTTCAGAAGCCTCTAATGCATCAGATCTTAATTTAAAGCTACCAATTATAAAACCTATAATTAGTAATCCATAAGCGAAGCAGATAACAAAAGCAGCAATAGTTAAGATATTTTCCATGCTTCTTTATGAATAGGATATCTTAGTTGAATAACTGTAATAATACCAATAATTATGGGAATCAAATAGTTAAAAATCCACATAAGTCCTATTATTTTTAAGATGATTATATCAGAAGAATCAAAGAACCCAAAAACAAATACGGCTACACTCCCCTTTATTAAAATATCAAAAAATGAAATAACAGGTAAAATAGAACTTAATAAATATACAGTAGCAATGGCAGCCATACCCTCTGTATAAGGTATGGAAAGATTAAATTGATACAGTAGAAATAAAAATTGATGCGAAAAAATCAGATAGCGTGCCAAGGAAAAACTAAAATTCTTGGCATATGCTCTCTTGTTTAAATTACAAATAAACATTATTGCTTTTGTAAAGTAAGGAATAGAAATCCATTGTTTTTTAGTATTAAAATAAACAAAACCACCAATAATAATAAACAGCGTTGCCAGCAAAATTAAAGGATGTGAATATTGATATAACTTCGGAAAATTGATAAAAAGAAATAAAAAACCAAGGAGTCCAAAAATAAGTGTAGCCAACATTTGTGTAAAATGATGTATTGCTGTAAGCATGGCTATTTTCTTTCTGTAAGACTTCTCAAAAAATAAAGGTCGTACTCCATATTCACCAATTTTATTTGGGGTAAAAGCAGATAATACAAAAGCGCTAAGGCTTTGGCGTGCTGATTGTTGGTATGAAATAGGTTGAATAGGAGTAATTAGTGCTTTCCATTTGGAGAATTCAAGACTCCAATTGGCTAAAGAGAAGAGTATTAGAATGACAATTAGGTTTACAGAAAATACTTCTTCAAAAAAAAACTTTTTTAAATTTAAAGAGGATAAGGATTTACTTCGCGAGATCTGTTCATATAAAAAATACAAACATGCAATTACCAGTAAAAGTTTTGCTGCTTGGAATAAGAAATGCTTAGTTTTGTATGAAGACGAAGGCATGCCTGCAAATTACCATATTTTTTATCAATTTTAAACTGCTTCTTGTTTTCTTCTTTTGAATTTGTTAGAATACAAATACATGGTAAAAGCTGAAAAGATTATTTTAGGAATAGATCCAGGAACTACGATCATGGGTTTTGGATTGATAAAAATAGTAGGCAAAAAGATGGAGTTTCTGCAAATGAACGAATTGCAGCTGCAGAAATATGATGACCATTATTTAAAGTTAAAATTAATTTTTGAGCGCACTATTCAATTAATTGACACCCATTGTCCTGATGAAATTGCTATAGAAGCACCTTTTTTCGGGAAAAATGTACAGAGCATGCTCAAATTAGGAAGAGCACAAGGAGTTGCAATGGCAGCAGGCTTATCCAGAGAAATTCCTATTACGGAGTATTCACCAAAAAAAATAAAAATGGCCATTACCGGAAATGGAAATGCCAGTAAAGAGCAAGTGGCAAATATGCTCAAAAGCCTATTATCTTTAAAAAGCCTTCCTAAAAATTTAGATGCTACAGATGGACTTGCTGCCGCCGTTTGTCATTTTTATAATGCAGGGAAAACAGAAATTGGAAAAAGTTATACGGGTTGGGGAGCTTTTGTGAAACAAAATGAAAAGCGTATAAAAAAGTGAGTGGTATTTACCTTCATATTCCGTTTTGTAAACAGGCCTGTTATTACTGTGACTTTCATTTCTCTACTTCCTTAAAAAAGAAAGACGAGGTTTTACAAGCAATTCATACAGAATTAAGTTTACGAAAAAATGAATTACAAAATGACCAAGTAGAAACCATCTATTTTGGTGGGGGTACGCCAAGCTTGCTGAGTGTTCATGAGCTTAATGAAATAGTAGAGGCTATTCATAAGAATTATAACGTAGTCTCAAATCCTGAAATTACCATAGAAGCAAATCCGGATGATCTTTTTGAAGGCAAAATAAAAGAGATTGCAGAAAGTGAGGTCAATAGATTAAGTATTGGAATTCAATCTTTTTTTGAAGAAGATTTAAAGTTAATGAACCGCGCGCATAATGCAAAAGAAGCGGCTCATTGTTTGGAGTTAACAACCAAATATTTCACCAATATATCCATAGATCTTATTTACGGAATTCCACAAATGACTGAGGAAAGGTGGCTTCAGAATATACAAAAAGCACTCTCTTTTTCAGTTCCACATATTTCTGCATATGCACTTACGGTAGAACCAAATACGGCACTTCAAAAATTTATTTCAAAAGGTTTGATTGCGCCTGTGGATGATGAGGTTGCTAACAAGCATTTTAATTTGTTAGTAGCGTTATTGGAAGCTCAGAATTTTAAGCATTATGAACTTTCTAATTTTGGAAAAGAAGGCTTTTTCAGTAAAAATAACACCGCATATTGGCAGCAAAAAAAATATTTAGGTATTGGCCCTTCTGCCCATAGTTATGATGGCATTGGAAGAAGCTGGAATGTTGCTAATAATAGTATCTATGTAAACAAAATGATACAAGGGATACTTCCTTCTGAAAGAGAAGAACTTTCATTGACAGATCAATATAATGAATATATAATGACGGGATTGCGAACGCAATGGGGTGTCTCACTGAAACGCGTAAATGAAAAATTTGGAGATATTTATACTGAATACTTATTAAAACAGGCAGAAAAGTATCTGTTAGATAATTATCTTTATCTGGATGAAGATATTCTAAGAACCTCTAGAAAAGGTAAATTTTTAAGCGATGGTATCGCAAGTGATCTCTTTTTACTTAATTTAGAATCAAAATAATAAATAGACGCCATTAGTTTGAAAGGAACACTTCAAATAAAAAACAATAGCTATCAGGTAGATTTTTCTAAACCGTTAGATATTTCTTTGCCGTTAAGATCGGGAGAAAAAAACGTTGGTGCATGGTATTTGGATCCTCCAAGCATAGTGCCAGTAGAAGATGGAAACTTTATTGGGAGTGTAGCTGCTGGTTCTCCTGTTAATTTTAATACCATCAATTTCAATCCGCATGCTCACGGTACACATACAGAAAGTGTAGGTCATATTACTAAAGAAGTCTATCCTGTAAATCAAGTACTAACTCGTTTTTTTTTCTTAGCTGAGGTAATTACAATAGCTCCTGAAAAATTAAAAAACGATTATGTAATAGGGAAAAAACAGGTTGAAAAAGCGTTGCTTTCTAAAGCGCCTGAAGCTTTGATTATAAGAACTTTACCAAATACGATAGAAAAGCATTCGCGAAAATATTCAAATACCAACCCTCCTTATCTTTTAGAAGAAACCGCCATCTTTCTGCGGGAAATAGGTGTAGTGCACTTATTAATAGATTTACCTTCGGTGGATAAAGAAAAGGACGAAGGTAAATTAGTAGCGCATAAAGCGTTTTGGAATTATTATAATACAATAAGAGCACATGCAACAATAACTGAATTTATCTATGTGGCCAATAGTATTAAAGATGGAGAGTACCTGCTAAATTTACAGATAGCACCTTTTGAAAATGATGCAACTCCCAGCAAACCCATATTGTATAAATTACTTTGAACATTAGTATATTTGACACATGGAGGATTTGTTAATTGCTTTTTTAGGTCTATTGCTGGGAGCCATATTTATGTATTGGATATTCTCTCTATTCAGAAAACGGCAAAACAAAGAACTTACAGAGAAGCAATCTGTTATTCTTCTTGAAAAAATAAGAACAGTCTGTAAATTAATTACTGTAGAAGGAGAATTTGCAGAGATTTTTCATTACGAAAATACCAAAGTTCATTTCATGAATCTTTTCATTAGTAAAAAGAAAGCTTTAATCATTATTAATGCTAAAACTCATATTGGTTTTGACATGAAAAAAATAGAGATGCATGCAAATCTGGCAAAGAAAACCATTATAGTAACCAGTTTTCCACAACCAGAAGTGATAACTATAGAGCCAGATTTGAAGTATTATGATATTAAAGATGGTTTATTTAATAGATTTGCATCAGAAGATTTAACGGCACTCAATAAAGAAGCGAAAAAGCATATTTTAGATAAAATCCCAGAAAGCAGCTTAATGGATACAGCAAAAAAAGAAGCCTTAGAAGCTATTTTGCTTATGGAAAATATTGTGGGAACCATTGGTTGGAAATTAGACTATTCTGCATTAACTATAGATCCAAAAAGCAAAAAAATTTTGAGCGAAGAATAAAGGAGACTACTTCCTTTTTATTCGAAAATACCGAATACAGGTAATTTCAGCAATTCCATAACCAATATATTGGTAGCTAAAGTCAATAGGTATAAAGTTCATTTTTTCTTTAATTAATGTAAATTTATAGGCTAAAATATTAGAGCGAATGCATCTTGACGAAATAAGAGAATACTGTTTGGCTAAAAAGGGTGTATTTGAAGATTTTCCTTTTGATAAGGATACGCTGGTTTTTAAAGTACTTGGTAAAATGTTTGCTCTCTTACCTTTAGAAAATTGGGAAAGTGGAGAGGCTTCTATCAATCTTAAGTGTGATCCAGACTATGCTATGGAATTAAGAGCTTCTTTTGAAAGTATTACAGGAGGATACCATATGAGTAAAAAGCATTGGAATACACTTAGCCTCCAATCTGGGGAAATACCTTCTCACTTAATTTTGGAGTTGATAGATCATTCATATGATTTGGTTGTAAAAGGGATGTCTTTAAAGCTAAAGCGAGAATTAGAAAATTTATGAATTATACTCAAGATACAGGAGAACGTATAGAAGCTCCCATTAATTATTACAAATCCCGTTTAAAAACGCTTCAGAATAAATTGATTATTCAGAAAAGAAGTTTGCGAAATTTGAGCCTATTACGCTTATTGGTTTTTCTTGCAACCGCCTTGGCTATGTATTGGCTTTATAGCGGAGTAGGATCGTTATTTTATCTAGGAATACCCGGATGTATTCTTTTTTTATTTTTAGTATCAAAATATATAGATTTAAAATACTACTACGAAAAAACACAGAAGCTTATAGAAATAAATACAATTGAATTAAAAGTTTTAAATAGAGATTTTAAAGAACTTTCAAACGGATCAGAGTTTCTAAAATCTTCACATGAATTTTCAAAAGATATAGACCTTTTTGGTAAGGGTTCTTTTTTTCAATATCTGAATCGTACCTCCTTAGCTGAGGGAAAAGAGAAACTTGCAGAATTGCTAATGGCCAATGATATTGAAAACATTAAAAATAGGCAAGAAGCGTTGCATGAGCTTTCAAAAGAATCAAATTGGCGGCAGGAGTTTGCAGCAATGGCTTCAATGATTAAGGCTGAGATTTCTTCAAATCTGGTAGTGCAATGGATAAATAGCTATCAAGCATTTACACCAGTCCGCTCAAAGATGTTTTCTATACTATTCTCTTTGGGGTCGATAGCTTTAATAATAGCTTCGGCATCAGACTTAATAAATGAACGATTTCTGTTGTATTGGTTTTTTATAGGTCTGGGTATTTCAGGTCGTTTTTTTAAAAGAGTTAATAAGTTGTCTGAACATACTACAAAGCTTAAAAGTACCTTTGATCAGTATCATCAATTAATGAAATTACTAGAGAATAAAGAATTTAAGTCTGTTATTTTAAACAACAAACTAGCTTCTATCCAGAAAGGAGCATTCAAAACCTCAATTGTATTAAAAGATTTTAGTAAGTCATTGAATTCATTAGATCAAAGAAATAACATGCTCTTTGGAGTATTGGCAAATGGTTTTTTGCTCTGGGATTTATACCAATCTAGACGTATTGAAGAATGGATTAAATCTTACAGTAGTGAGGTTGAGAAATGGTTTGATCTAATTCGTTTTTTTGATGCTCACAATTCTTTAGCAAATTTTGTGTTTAATCACCCAAAGTATTGTTTTCCTAAGATTTCAGAAGAAAAAATACAGATGAGAGCACTTCAAGCATCACATCCATTACTGGATTCTAGTAGAAGTGTAAAGAATGACTTTGAACTTATAAAAGGACAGTTTCTTATTATTACGGGTGCTAATATGGCTGGGAAAAGTACGTTTCTAAGAACCGTTTCTTTACTCGTAGTCATGGGAAATGCAGGACTTCCAGTTTGTGCAGAAGAGTTTAGTTATCATCCTGTAAAACTCATTACAAGTATGCGCACCAGTGATTCTTTGACGGATGATGAGTCTTACTTTTTTTCTGAACTTAAACGATTAAAATTTATTGTAGAAACAATTCAGAATGAAAAATACTTTGTCATTTTAGATGAGATTCTAAAAGGAACCAATAGTACAGATAAGGCAAACGGATCTAAAAAATTTATTGAAAAACTGGTGCAAGCTCAAATTACCGGTATTGTAGCCACTCATGACCTTAGTTTATGCGAGCTTGAAGAAAACTTATCGCAAGTAAAAAATTACTATTTTGATGCTGAAATAAACAATGATGAGCTCTATTTTGACTATCGCTTGAAAAAGGGAGTTTGTAAAAATATGAATGCTTCTTTTTTACTCAAAAAAATGAATATTGTGTGAGATTGCAGAATCAATACTAAATTGTAGAAATGAAAACCGTAACCATTTTAGGAGGAGGAATTATAGGGCTGTGTACTGCCTACTATCTAAATAAAGAAGGTTACAACGTAACAGTTATTGATAAATCAGCATTAAATGAAGGAGCATCTTATGTAAATGCTGGATATATAACTCCTAGCCATCTCATTTCGTTAGCATCTCCTGGAATGCTAAAAAAGGGACTACTCTCTCTGCTAAAGAAGGAAAGTCCATTTTATATAAAGCCTAGACTTGATCTCACTTTTTTTGAATGGGCTTATCATTTTTATCAATCTACAACAAAAGAAAAAGTACAAAAAGCGATACCAATTATCAAGGAAATTAATTTATTGAGTAAAAGCTTATACGATCAAATAAGAATGTCTGAAGATCTCGGCACTTTTCAATTAGATAAAAAGGGCCTATTGATGCTTTATAAAACTCAAAAAGAAGCAGATAGAGAGTTTGAAGTAGTTAAAATAGCCAAAAACGAAGGCTTAAATGTTCAGATACTAAATCAGACGGAATTACTTCAACTAGAACCTACAGTAAATCATGAAATTCAAGGCGGATTTTTGTATAAGTGTGATGCACATACTACTCCTAATGAGTTTATGCCTAAGATGATTACTTATCTTAAGGATAATAATGTGAAAATAGTGTCTGGGGAAGAAGTAATTGATTTAGAAATTAAAAAGAACGTCGTTACCAAAATAGTTACTCATAAAAATGAATATCTGTCAGATGAGGTGGTGATGGCAACTGGATCTTGGACGGGGAGTTTAGGGAACAAATTAAAATTGAAAATACCAGTACAGCCTGGTAAAGGATACAGCATAAATTCCTCAAGAGATTTGGGTATTAATTATCCGGCAGTATTAATGGAATCAAAAGTAGCGGTAACTCCTATGATAGGTTTTACTAGGTTTGCTGGAACCATGGAGTTTTCCGGCAGTAATACCATTATAAGACCAGAAAGAGTAAAAGCAATTTCTAATGCAGTTAGTGATTATTACACACAAATTAATCTTATAGATTCAGAATTAAAAAATGCAAAGTGTGGGTTAAGACCCATAACACCAGATGGGCTCCCTTATATTGGTTATGTTTCTTCTCTTGAAAATTTGGTTGTTGCAGCAGGTCATGCCATGATGGGATGGAGTATGGGCCCTGCTACTGGAAAACTTGTATGCGAATTAATCAATAAACAAAAAACTAGTATGGATCTACGAATGTTTTGTCCTAATAGATTTACTTAGTAAGCTTTTGTTTGAGTGTAAGATTTCTATAAATACTGTTCATCGATTAAAATCAACCTTTCACCTATAGTAACTATAGATTAATCGAAGCCTTTGAAATAATAATCTTTTAAATGCGAATTTTAACCTTGATGAAAAACTTTTTTCAATGGCGCTCAATATACTATTCATAGAAGATGATGTAATAGAAGTAATGAAATTACATCGCACAATAGCTAAATTAGGTCTTAAACATAATATTATCGAGGCTGGTAATGGTGAAGATGCTTTGGAAATTCTTCAAGATAATGATGTAATACCTGACATAATTTTATTAGATTTAAACATGCCAAAAATGAATGGCATTGAGTTCCTGAGAATTTTAAAGGAAAATAAAGTCTTTAAATATATACCAAGTATAATTCTCACCACCTCAAGTAATCGGCAGGATTTGCAAGAGTGCTATGAGATTGGTATTGCGGGTTATATGTTAAAACCTTTGAAATATGAACACTATATTGAAAAGTTAAAGACTATTTTGGATTATTGGGATTCTAATGAACTTATAAAAGCATAACTTGTTGCTATAAGTCATTAAATTTTAGAAAAATTGCTTAACTAGTTTCCTTTAATGAGATTTAAGCCCCAAAACTTGAGCTATGAAAGGTATTGTATTTACGGAGTTTCTTGAAATGGTCGAAGAAAAATTCGGATTAGAAACTCTTGATTTTATAATTGAAAATTCTAATCTTAAATCGAAAGCAATCTATACAGCAGTAGGTACCTACGATGCTGCAGAAATGTTTGAGTTAATTCACAATTTAAGTGAGAAGTCTGATATTGCCGCAGGTAATCTTATCTACGCCTACGGACACTACTTTTTCAAAAAGTTAGTGGAAAGTCATGCCAATATTTTTGAGATGTATACATCTCCCATAGATCTTCTAAATGCAATTGAAAGTCATATCCATGTTCATGTAAGAAAGATTTATAAAGACGCAGAATTACCTTCTTTTGATGTTATAGAGAAGAGCGATACTAAAATAACTATGATATATCAATCTGAACGGAGCTTATATATGTTTGCCAAAGGACTTATGGAAAAAACATTTGAACATTATGGTAAAAATGCTACTGTTAATTTTGAGGTCTTAGACAAATTTGGCAAACGGGTAAAGTTTGAAGCAATCTTGAATGAATAAAATAAGTGAGGACATTTATAAGAGGGCGCTAGCAAGAGAAAAAGCGTCAAGAAAGAAAGCAGAAAAAATTCTGGAGGATAAAGCTTTGGAATTATATAATCTTACGTTGCAACTTCAGGAGGTAAACGCAAAATTAGAGAGCAAATTAAGTGAGAAAACCTCAGAACTAGAAGGAGTTTTTGAAAATATTGTGGATGCTTATGTTGTTATAGATATATCTGGTAATGTGCTAAGAATGAATAATGCCGCAATTGACCTTCTGGGGTATGATGTAAATAAAGAGGCTTTTAATTTGTTGTCTTTGGTGCATAAGAATGATCTGGAATATACCACAAAAGTGTTTCAGGAATTATATAAAAAGGGTTCTTACACAAATTACAAGGCACGTATTTTTACCAAAAGCAAACAACCCAAATTGGTGCATGTTAATTGTAGTATTATTTATAATGTAGAAGGAAAACCAATTGCTGCACAAGGAATTGTTAGAGATGTTACTCAAGAGACCATTAATAAAGAAATATTTGAAGAGCAAAAACGCGAATTAGATATTATTATTGATAATTCTCCTGTTGGTATCTTCCTTACCATAAATGGTTATATCATTAAATCAAACAATGCTTTTCAAGAACTGTTGGGTTATGAATCTAAAGATTTAATGCATAAGAATATTAGTGATTTTGCCGTGCAAACTAAGATTCCTGCTATTTCCGAAGAATTTTATAAAACACATGGAGATTCATCTGCTGGAAAATCAAAGATAAAAACCTATCAAAAAAAAGATGGCTCTCTTCTTATAGGACGCACAATTGTTAATTCTGTCCTAGATAATAATGGAAATGAGAAGTATCAAGTAGGGATGATTGAAGATATCACTAATCAAATTAAAGAATCATCTACCCTCAAAGTACTTAATAGTATAATGTCTTCTATTCTTGGTAAAACAGATCTTACAGAAATTACCTGGATTATAGCAGAAAATACAATGAGTCTTTTTGGTTTCGAGGATTGTCTTATCTATACATTTGATGATAATAAAGAGTATTTAGTTCCAACAGCTTATGGAATAAAAAAAGAAAAAAGAGAAGGCTATTCACCTCAAATGAGAATAAAGTTAGGTATGGGTGTTGTGGGCTCGGTAGCCCTTACAGGAAAACCTGAAATAGTTTCAGATACATCAAAAGATAGCCGTTATATTCCAGATGAGATTATGAATTATTCAGAAATAACAGTTCCAATAATCTCAGAAGGGAAAGTCATTGGGATTATTGATTCTGAACATTCTTCTAAAAATTATTTTACCAATTCACATCTTGAAACACTCATCAGCATTGCCAATTTAGCAGCGGCTAAATTGCGGCATGTGCTAAATTTAAACTTACGTAAAAAAGCAGAACAACAGCGTGTAGAGTTGCTCAAAAAACTGGAGGTTAACAATGAACAACTTAAAGAATTTGCACATATTGTCTCGCACGATTTAAAGTCACCTTTACGAAGCATAAGTGCTTTGGCTTCTTGGATACATGAAGACTACGAAGAAAAATTAGATGAAAATGGTAGAAATAACCTGAAGATGATGCAGGAGAAAATTCAAAAAATGGATCATTTAATCGATGGTATTTTAAGATATTCAAGTATCCAAAACTCTAGACATATTAGAGAAGAAGTGGCCATTGATAAAATTTTAAAAGATATTGTAAGAACTATTTTTATTCCCTCCCATGTTAAAGTGAAAATTGTAAATGAAATGCCAGTGATTAAGGCAGATCCTATAAGAATGCAACAACTCTTTCAAAACCTTATAAGCAATGCCGTTAATTACGCTAATCAGGAAGATGGTAGGGTAGAAGTGTATTGCAAGGAGAAGAAAAAATATTGGGAATTTGCTATTAAGGATAATGGTATTGGAATACCAGAAGAATATCATAAAAAAATATTTAAGGTTTTTCAATCCTTAGGAAACCATAAGGACTCTACTGGAATTGGGCTTTCAATAGTTAAAAAAATTATTGATCAATACGATGGACGTATATGGCTTGATAGTGAATTAAATAAAGGGACTACTTTTTATGTGACCATTAAAAAATAATCTTATCAATTATGTATATAGAAGTAACAGACCCAAAATTAGTAGCAAATATCATTAGTGATAAGGCAAATGATGATGCTGTGCTTATCTGTATAGCAGAGCATACGGATATAAATATTGAAATTCTTATAGATGAGCTCAATGCAAGAGGAACAAATTTTGCAGGTGGTTTTTTTCCAAAAGTTATTCATGGAAAACAAGTTTTTGATACGGGTATAGTGGTTAGTTTTTTTGATTCATTGGTAGAGGATGGAATTTTTATGATAAAGCATATGGATTCTATGAATTTTACAATACCCCCAAAAGATCTTGATAAAAATGCAAGCTATTGCATGCTTACCTTCGTAGATGGGTTAGCTCCAAATATTTCACATTACTTATCTGAGCTCTATCGGCAATTTGGGAGTAAAATATTTTATTTTGGTGGAGGTGCAGGAAGTCTATCTCTTAAGCAGAGACCTTCTGTGTTTAGTAAGGAAGGAATATTTCAAAATGCAGCCGTTTGTATGCTATTAAAGAAACAAGTGAGCGTAGGAGTAAAACACGGTTGGCAAAAGATTGCCGGTCCAGTTATTGCTACAAGAACTTCACGAAATGTAATCAACCAACTCAATTGGGAAGATGCACTTGGGATTTATAAAGCAGCTCTAGAAGACAAAAGCGATATAAAAGTTGAAAAAGACAATTTTTTTAGTGTTGCTAAAGCCTACCCTTTTGGGATTTTAAAGGATGGAGCAGAATATGTAGTACGTGATCCAATTAGTATTGATGAATCGGGTGGATTAATTTGTGTTGGTGAAGTTCCAGAAAATACTATTCTAGATATTCTTTGGGGTGAAGAAAATACGTTAATTCTAGCGGCAAAAGAAGCTGCACAATCAAGTGCTGATGGAATCGAAAACCCTAAACAGGCCTTTATTATAGATTGTATTTCTAGGGCACTTTTTTTGGAAGATAATTTTTTTAAGGAGCTAGCAGAAGTAGAAGAAGTATTATTAGAAGCACATGAACCAAGTGAAATTAATGGGGCTTTAACCTTAGGAGAAATATCTTCTCAAGGCAATGGCTATCTAGAGTTTTATAATAAAACCATTGTAATTGGATTATTTGAATGAAAGTAGAGGCCACAAATCATATAGCGACAGTACTTCAACTTTACGAATTTTCAATGGCTATTGGAAAATCATTATCGTATAAGGAAAATTGCGACTTTTTCTTAAAACAATTATTGGCAAGAAAAAATTTGAGTGCTTGTTGGATATATGCAGACCAAAATGGAGAATGTATTGTTCCATATTCCTTGCCAGTACCAGATAGGAATGTAGATAAGGTTATAGATAAGGCTTTCTTAAAAGAGCTATTTAGTAAACAAAAACCCGTCTCTTACAAAATAGATCAAACACTTATTTCAATAGCACCTTCTGCTGTAGAAAGAGGATGTGTTGCTGTTTTTTATATGGGTAATCAAGGTTTATTGTTTTTGCATAGCAGTGAAAAAACGGAGTTTACGTCATCAGAACTTGCGCAATTGGAGCCAATAATAGCAAAATTCGCAATTTCTTTAGAAGCATGTAGTACCTACGAGAGACAACAAGATTTATTAATAAATCTTGAAAAGCAGAACCAAGAACTAAATAATTATGCGCATATGGTGTCTCACGATTTAAAATCACCATTGCGAAATATTAATGCACTTACCTATTGGTTAAAGGAAGATTATGGAGGTGAACTTCCAAGCGACGCTCAAAATAATTTATCTCTAATTGGTGATAATCTAGAAAAAATGGATCTCTTGATTCAAGGAATTCTTATTTATACGAAGATTGATAAAATTAAAGAGGCTAAAAAAAAAGTAGGAATACAAGCTTTGCTCAAAGAGGTTTTGTCAACCTTAGATATTCCATCTAACATAAAAATAGAATCTAGCAGTGAACTTCCTGTTATTTTGGGTCATAAGTATGCCTTAGAGCAACTTTTTAGTCACCTGATTAGCAATGCTATTAACGCAATAGACAAACCATCTGGGTGTATTACAATCAATTATAAAGATACCGGCACCTATCATAAGTTCGTAATGTCTGATAATGGACAGGGAATAAGAGAGAAATATTTAAAACGAGTGTTTGATATTTTTCAAAAATTGGATAGTTCAGGTACTTCCAGCGGTATAGGTTTGGCTATTGTTAAAAAGATAATTAAAACCTATAATGGGGATGTATATATTGAATCGATCCCTGAAAAAGGGACTAATGTAGTCTTTACTTTAAAGAAAGAAATATGACAGAATTACCTAATCTTTTATACATAGAATCACTCGCAGGAGATGATAACCAGTTCAGAACGAAACTAATAAACGTAATTCAAAAAGAATTTCCAGAAGAGAAAAGATTATACCATTCTATGAGGCAGGAAAACTATTTAAAAGAAACTGCTGAAATCGTTCATAAACTTAAGCATAAAATTAGTATTTTAGGCCTCGAAAAGGGCTACTTCATAGCTGAAAAATATGAAAATAGTCTAAAGATTTTAACCCCCGACAATAATTTACAAGTTGAATTTGAGACTTTGCTGAAGCGTATAGAAGACTTCATTGTAGAGCTCTAAAACCTACGTAATGAATTGTATTATTATTGATGATGAAGCTGCCGCAAGAGCTATTTTGGGTCAGCTGGCTAAAGGTGTTGAATCTTTAAATGTACTGGAAGAATTTCCAAATGCTATACAGGCTATGAAATTTCTCAATCAACATGAGGTTGACCTTATATTTTTAGATATTCATATGCCTGATTTTACAGGGTTTGATTTTATTCAATCACTAAGAAATCCACCTAGAATAATTTTAACTACTTCAGACCGTAATCTCGCAATTGATGCATTTGAATATGAATGTATTGTTGATTACCTGGTGAAGCCCTTATCACTCCCGCGCTTTTTAAAATCTGTGCAAAGAGCTAAGAATTTTAAACCATTAAAACAAGAAGGTGGAACTCAAACAGAAAAAGAAGATAACTCTGCGAACGATTTATACGTAAATATTGATAGGAGACTCATCAAAATTAATATGCCAGATATTTTCTTTATTGAAGCAAAGGGTGATTATATAAATATAAGAACAGAGGTTAAAAACTATTTAGTGCATTCTACGATGAAGAAAATAGAAGAAAAATTACCCGACAGTATTTTCTTAAAGGTACATCGTTCTTACATCATCAACCTCAAGAAGATAATTGACATTGAAGACAATAGTGTGCTTATTGAGAAAAGCGTAATTCCCGTAAGTCGTTCTAGTAAACCAGAATTAATAAAGCGCCTGAATCTTTTGTAAGGATTAATTTACACACCATTTATCGAAGGAAAACCATCAATTGGTCTAAAAATATCACAAGTCTCTTCATTTAGCTGATACTTTTACAAAACCAAATTTTAAAAGATGAAAAAATTTATCCTACGATTTTTCTTATTGATAGTGGTTTCTTTGAATGCGCAGAATTACAATTTCCTAGGAAATTATACTTCGGATGGTACACCTCTTTACCTTGTTGAAGATGATATTGTAGATCAAGAAACTTTGGATGCCGTTGCGCTTGCTCTACCCGAAGGTTTTCCAGTACCAGATTACAATCCGCAATACATTTCATCGGGGTACGATACCGATATTATTGTTACTGAGACAGCAGATGTTTGGGTGACATTTGTTGGTGAGGGGGCTGGCTATAAAAACGTATTGGGTTTTTATACTTATAATATAAATGACCCGCTTACGGAGGCTCCCGCTCCTGAAGATATTACAATAATTTTTCCTAATGTAAGTGCGCAAGGCAGTGGAGGTGGTTTGCAGGTTGGGAATAAAGTAAAAATTGGCCGTTTTGAAGCGAATACAGGAATTGGATGGGTTTTACTAGCAGACGCATGGTCTAATGGAAGCGTGGGTTATGGCCGTTGGCAACTATTTTCAGACCCTGATTTCAATCCAGAAGCAGATCCTAATTTAAGATATCACAATGTGTTATTAGCCGATCCAGAAAATGAAAGAATTATTTTGGGTTTTGAAGATATCCGAAGAGATTATGGATCTTGTGATAATGACTTTAATGACGCTTTGTTTTATGTATCAGCAAATCCTTACAGAGCGATTAATAATGAGAATTTAGGTTTAATTACGGACTATACTCCGGTGACCTCGGGAAATGATGGTGGTTTGGAAAGCAATGGAGATTTAGCAACTTTAATAGCGAAAAGAAATTTTGAGCGTGTAAAAAATAAAACAGCTGCGAATGCTATAGAACTTCAAACTGTTTTTCAAAAAGATACCTATAGAGCTTCCAAAACAGAGGGTAATTTATACCACTATTTTCCTGAAACGGGGTTTTATGGAACAGAAATACCTTATAAATCTAGTCCTGAAGACTTGGTAGGTGTTACCAATGCAAAAGAGGTTTTCTCTATAGACTATTATCAAGAGGAAAATCGCGTTTTAGCAGCTTTAGCAACTCTTACTGAAAGTACGGTTTATGATCATTCAAAGGTAATCTGTGATAGATTGAACAGCTCCAAATTAGAAGATGTTAGAACCATTTCGTTAAAAGGTCATAAGATTATTTATTCTAAATTAAAAAGAGCAAATGGAGAGACAGAATACGCGCTAACTTTCTCTGTTCTAGACGATGGGTCTAATTATAATTTGTATAGCCTTTGGAATATTGAGAAGTATCCTGGCGGCAATTATAGAAATTTTCAGGTATGGGGTATGTCTATGCCGCAGGTATGCACCGTTGCAGGCAATATATTAACTGCATTAGCGAAAGAAAAAACAATTAAAAGTAATCAAGTAGCACAACAAATCCCAGATGTATTTATAAGCAATGGGAAATATGAAAACGGACAACTTAAGTTGGAGTTAATAAATAGAATAGCTACAAATTCTGTTCTTTTCAATGCGAATAAAAGAGAAACCGAATTATCTGATGAGATTTCTATGGAATTGTCGGTTCCGTTAACAGGTAGTTATAGGGAAGAAGTAGTGATTAATACAGGTAACTTATTTGATGTTGGTTTTGCATTAATTACAGATACCAGTAGTGTATATGATGCCATGTATCTTGCAGATGGCCCATGGGGTATTGATTACAATGCTGAAGAGACACGCATTACTGAGTTTGAAATAATGGCTGAGCGCAAATTAAACACTATCGATTCAGAGAGAATATATCAAGTGGAGAGAAGTATGAGTGCTTCCGGGGAGGTTATGGGTACTGTAAATGTTTTTAGAACATTACTTCCTGGAGATCAATTGTTGAATGTAGAAAACTATGATGAACTGTCTTTTACAATTCAGAATAATAAGGAAGTAGAAGTAATTCTGTTGACTGATGAAACTCCCAATTGGGAAGACAGACTTACCTATGCGCTTCTCCCGAATGAAAATCAGAAATCAATTACAATTCCATTTACAGATTTTATCGGACTTGATGGAAATTCCATTAAAAAAATAAGAACTGTTATTTTTTCGGTACAAGGAGATTATATGAATTTCAGCGAATTCAATCTGAACGTTTCAAAATTGGCTTTTACGAATCAAAACGTAGCGTCTGAAGAAGAGGTTTTTCTTGATGTAATTAAGAAAGCATCTAATTATCCTAACCCTTTTTCTACACAAACCCATATAGAAATCCCGTTTGTATCTGAAACTATATATATGGAGGTTTTTGACCTTTCCGGCAGGAGTGTATTGGGTAAATTTTACCAATTAGGAAATAAAAATACATTTATTTTCAATCCAAAACATCTGAACGCTGGTTTTTACACGTATATAATTAGATGCATCAAAGGTGAAGTGTGTACCGGAAAATTTATTGTTAAATAATTTTTTTGTCTAGAAAGTTTATAAAAACAGTTTTTTTTGTATATTGCAATCGCCTTAAAATCTTAATATCATGGAAAATTACCTTATCGCACTTGCGTGCTATGCGCTTTTTTTTATCGGTTCACACTTCTTAAGCCGTAAAAAATCTACCCAAAAAAGTGAATTATCAGCTGATTATATTCTTTCTAATATTAGTTCAGAAGAAGTTGAAAATGAAGTTATGGAGACTAAGTCAGTAGCTTAAATAGTAGCGTACCTAGTACTTAGAAAAAAAATAGTATTTCTAGATTATATAAATAAAAGGTTATTCATATGGATGACCTTTTTTTATTCAAAACAATAAAAAATATATGAAGACATCATTAAATAAATATTCATTTAGCTGCTGATTAATTTAATCCCTAGCGAACATAGGTTTTTTGTTAAGAAGTAGCTTTAACTGAAGGCCTATTTCTGTGAAAGTAAAACCCGCTGCGGTAGCCGAAGCAATATTACTGTGTTTCCCATATATTGAAGTGAGCAGCCTATCTGAGAATTTATAGCCCACGATTCCAGTTAATCTGTAGGTACTTTGTTTTTTCTGATCTTCGATGAACTGAAATCCTGTTGCTGCACTTAATTGGTAAAACCACTCTTTAGAAAGTGTTGCATCTTCCGTTTTAAGAAAATCGGCAAAAATTTCCACTGCATTGAATCTTTCTGGGCTAAAGTATATTTCTGGCACCTGATTTTTAAAAGCAATGTATTGATAATTGAACCCGGTTTTTAATACGGGACTCCTCAAAATGGTATAATAAAGTGAGGTGAAAAATAAATTCCGCTCATTTGAATCATTTTGAGAGGTAAAAAAATATTGTGTGAACCAGCCCAAATTAAAATTACTACTCAAGTTGTGATTGATATAATAATTGTTGGAAATAATGGAGCGATTTAATAGGTCTGCATTAAAATTTTGCACCTCTCTTTTATAACCTATTTCTATATCCTGAAGTTTCAACAATTTTAAATTAACGAAGGTTTCTCCTATAAATGCGGTATAATCACCTGAAAAAGAGGTTGCTTTTAACAAACCACCTTTCATATTCATTACAAATCCAGGAAGTAACTTCCACGCAAGTCCTGTATTAAGAGAATAGGCCGAAGCTTCATTATCAGTAATGCTATTTTGGGTATTTCTATAATCAAAATTAGCCGTTAATGTCAACCTATAGCTTAGGGGATACTGTACGTTGGTATTAGTGCTAATGGCAGTGTTATTACCATTATCAAAGGTGTACGCAACCTTTTGATCTAGAAGAGGGGTTAAGCTTAAATCGATTTTTTCAAGAAAATTAACTGCATCTTTTTGATTAGGATAGATTTTCAACGTTTGAGATGCAGCTCTGTAGGCGGCTTTTGTATTGTCACGAGCCTTATAAGCATTAGCCACCCCAAGGTTAGCATCAAATGAAGTACTGTCATTTACAAGCATTGCTTGGTAGTATTCAATACTTTTTTTAAAATTACTTCTATACAAATCTAATGTGGCCTTTAAAGATAATAGCCAATTTTCATTTTTATATTTTTTGGCTAATACCTCAATATAGTCTTCAGCATTAGAATAGTTTCTATTCCAAATAAGTGCTTGAGCATATCTATTTTGCGTTTGTTCTAAGAGCGTTCCTTCTTTCATCTTTTTTGAGAGAACCAATGCTTTTTTTGCGATGTCTAATGCTTTTTTATCTTCATTGTTAATATGCGCTGCCAGAGCCATTCCATTCAAGGCAATAATAGAATCTGTTTGATTAATGGCAAGTGCTTTGTAGGTACTGTTAGCTTTTTCAATGTTTTTTGTAATCAGGTATATATTGGCAATGTTTAAGAGTGTTTCTTTATCTTTTGGAAAATCTATAAGATTCTCACTAAGAATGTCTAATGCTCTATCATATTGCTGATTACTACTAAATTGATTTGCATAGCCAAGACGAATGTACTTCTTAGAAAGTAAAGCATTTTTATTTCCAGGAATTACCGCTAATGCTTTATTCACCAAGAGTAATGCGGATTCGTATTTTTTGAGATTAGACAGGGTATTGGCATAGCCTAACAAAGCTGGAAAACTATTTGGCTGCAAAGCAACCAAATCTATATAATATTTTTCTGCTAAATCATATTGTTCACCCCATAATAAAGACTCTGCATAGTTAAGCTGTATTTCAAAATCATCAGGATACCTATCTAGCAATTGAGTAAAAATGGTAATGGCATCTTCTGGCTTGCCATTTAATCCAACAGCTCTTCCATAGCAAAGTAAGGCTGTTTTATTCTCTGGGTCTGTTTTGAGAATTCCTTTAAAGAAAACTTCTGCTTTGGCATAGTTGCCATTTTCTAAATAAGAGAAACCTTTTTGAAGTGGGTTTTGGGCGTAACCTAAAATCATTACTAAACCAAAAAAAAGAAAGCAGATAATTTGTTTTGTCATGGTGAAATTAAGTAGGAATTTTCAAATCGCAATTTAAGCATTCGCCGGCAAACATTCGTCTACAGATATCGACCCCTCATCGAAATTTGAAAGGTTTTTCATTCACGTTTTGCATCTTTGAAATCCCAAACCTTGAAATTATCATGAAAATGACCATTTTTAAAGCGATTCCCGCTAGAATAACTTCATCTCAGATTTTTATGCTATCTGTATTTGTCGTTAATGGAGGGAATTATCTTTATAACCTATTATTGGGTAGAATTTTGGGTCCTAAAGCATTTGCAGACGCAGCTTTAATGATTACCCTTCTATTAATTCTGTCTTTTCTAGCAATGACCTTTCAATTAGCCACTGCCAAGTTTACTGTTACTTTGCCAGAAAATGTTAATATAGACTTTAGAAGAAGGATGTATTTATATGCAATTTTCATTGGACTATTTTTAGGTTTACTTCTTATTGTTTTTTCCAATCAATTACAGATGCTCTTTCAAACAGACACTACAAGTATGTTTGTAGTATTTGGTTTTGGCGTTCCTCTTTATTTCCTGTTAAGTGTAAATCGTGGTTTTTTTCAAGGAAGGCAAGAATTTGTTGCTTTAAGCATGACTTACCAGTCTGAAATGTGGAGTAGATTACTTATTACTCTTATTTTACTATGGTTATTCACTAATAGTACCGCTGTGATAGTATCAATTGGAATTTTATGCTCTTTAGTAATGGGTCTTTTTCCCATGGATAGAAAGCCAAAAAACAAAGGAATTTTACAAAGAAAAATGACCAAAGTAGAACAAAAGACCATTTCTATGTTTGTTCTCATTACTGCTTTTTATGAGATGACCCAAATTGTTATTAATAATAGTGACATCCTATTGGTGAAGCATTATTTTTCGCAATTGGAAGCAGGCTTATACGCTTCTCTAGCCCTAATTGGTCGTGTAGTTTATTTTGTTGCCTGGATGTTTGTCATGCAACTACTTCCTTCTGTGGTGCAAAAACAGAAAGATGGAGAACCACATAGTGGAGAATTGTTTAAATATGTAGGGGCGGTATCTATATTGTCTTTTTTAATAGTGGTTGCCTGTGCCTTGATACCAGAATTTATAATTAGTATAATGTTTGGGAAGCAATATCTCTCAATGGCTCACTTATTATGGATGTATGCGATTGCTACTTCGCTGTTTGCAATCTCTAATATTTTTAGTTATTACTTTCTTTCATTAGATAAATATATTCCTGTAATACTATCTGGCCTCATGGGATTAACACAAGTAGTATTAATTGCAATGTTTCACAAAAACCTTGAACAAGTAGTTCATGTTCAAATTATAGCGATGGCAATATTATTTATACTTCAATTAGTGTTTTTTCAATTGAATACAGATAAAAAACGATTTCTTTTTTTTTAAATGCTAATGTTGATTCTCATTTAAGAAACTCTAGTCTTTTAGACGGCTCAAACGAAAATAAAAATAAATCTTAATTAATAAACCCAAATTTTATATAAAACAACTACTTATGAAACTTGCTCTTGTAACTGCCCTACCCCCCAGCAAGGTTACCCTTAATGAATATGGATATCATTTGGTAAAACATTTTGCTGCTAATGAAACGGTAGAAGAACTCATTCTTTTAACGGATACCGACCCTGAGGAAACGGAACTACCTATTTTTAAGGGTAATTGTAAGATTACGGTTGTTAATTGTTGGAAGTTCAATAGTCATAAGAACCTTCTGACTATGACGAAGGCAATCTCACAAACGAGACCAGATGGAGTGCTTTTTAATCTCCAGTTTCTTAAATTTGGAGATAAAAAAATTCCAGCAGCTTTAGGATTACTTTTTCCAGCACTCTGTAAATTAAGGGGGATACCTACTATTGTACTTTTGCATAATATTTTAGAACGGGTAGACTTGGAAAATGCAGGTTTTACTAAGAACCCTATTTTAAAATGGATTTATAACTTCATAGGAGCTACACTCACACGTTTTTTATTGATTTCTGATTTGGTAGCAGTTACCATTCAAAAATATGTCACCATATTAAGCGAAAAATATAAAACTGAAAAAGTAGTTTTGGTTCCTCATGGTGCTTTTGAGACTCCTCCCTCTCCAGATTATAAATTACCTCAGGGACCAAAACAAATAATGGCTTTTGGTAAGTTTGGAACCTATAAAAAAGTAGAAGTTCTTATAGATGCATGTGAGTTATTGATGCAACAAGGTATACATAATATTGAAATTGTTATTGCAGGAACAGATAGTCCAAATACTCCCGGATATTTAGAAAGTGTAAGTGAAAAATATCCCCATCTCACAAATCTTAGATTTACTGGATACGTGGAAGAAGCAGACGTGCCCCGTATTTTTTCAGATAGTGCTGTAGTTGTATTTCCGTATACCTCAACTACTGGTAGTTCTGGTGTTTTACATCAGGCAGGAAGTTATGGGAAAGCTGTTGTGCTGCCAGATCTTTCAGATCTTGGAACACTCATTCGTGATGAAGGCTATTCCGGTGAATTTTTTATTCCTGAAGATGCTATTTCTTTGGCGAGTGCCATTAAAAATGTAATAACGAATGATGGTAAACGTATTTCCATTGGAAAGCAAAATTATAAAGCGGCATGTTCATTACCAATGGAACGCATTGTGGAAATTTATTTGGGACATTTTGAAAGATTACAATCAGATGCATCTTCTAAAAAAGCAGTAGAACATGTCTAATAATTTTAATCATGGCTTATATATTTAAATGAAGCTTTTGGAATGCCATCGCTCGTGATAAATCCAAAATGCTTTTGTTGTTGTTTTCGCCAGGGCAATCTACCCACAACGTTTTTTGGAACAGTTTCAAAATCATACAGCGTCCAAGACATAAAAGGAATCTTTTTTTTCTTTATAAACTGTTGCATTTTCTGGTGATAATTTGCTTGCTCTTCCTCGGTGTATCCAAAAGGATTCCAAAATCCTTTATAAGAGGAAAGGCCAAATTCTTGTAAGACTAATAATTTTCCAGAGGTAGCAACTTTTAATTTGGAATAGGCATTCTCTAATTTTCCCATGTCTTGGTAAAAATGCCAAGAGACAAAATCAACATGATCTTTAAGCTCAATGGCTGCTTCAGGAGACGCCCATCCAATAGTAACTGGATGAGAATTATCGTAGGATTTGATAAGTTTAATCATATTTTTAAGCCAAGCTAATACCATACGTTTTCCTCGGGACTCAAAATCAAGATCTGGTTCGTTTTTAATATCCCACGCAAGCAAAGCAGGATGATTCTTTAGTGTTTCAACAATTTGTTGTGCATGTCTATGCGTTAAAGTCCAATTGAGTACAGAATAATCACCGTAAAAATCAAATAGTGTAAGCACCACTTTAATATCGTTTTCTTGTGCTAAATCCAATACTATTTTTAATTTCTCTAGCTTTCTAGGGTGCACGTTTTCTTTTCCGAAATTTTCATAGGGAATAAATATTCGGATACTATTTAGGCCAATAGATTTGATAAGTTTAAAGTCTTTTTTTAGAATAGTAGAATCGAATCTTTTACCAAAAAGATCCCAAGGTGTTTTTGCGGGATAATAATTAATTCCTTTTAAATGAAAAGGCTGCTCATTAATAAGAAAAGCCCCATTCTTAACTACAATACGATCTTTTTCCTGAAGCGTATTTTCTGAATACGAATTTTTTTCTTTCACCAAATGTCTTATGCGCCAAAATCCATCTTCAAGTAATAAAATGGCTTTAAAATCATCTTTTTCAGAGTTTTCTAGAAGTACTTTTTTGCGATCTAAAACGCGCTCATAACGTTGTACTCCCTTATCCTTTATAACAACCATTTGTCCATCGGCACTGTAAAATAAAAGTTCTGGATGATGTGCAATTGTAGTTCCTTCAATATGCAAATTGTTCTTAACCTGATAGTCTATTTGTTTGTAAAGATTAACTCGAGCACTATCTGTATAAAAATCTTTAATTCCATATTTTTTATTTGATAAATAGGCTACATTCCTTATGTACCACGCATTTAAATAATCTTTTTCAATCTGCTGAAGCGTTTGAGACTCCATAGATCTGCCTTCGTTAACTAATGGTTGCCATTCTACTTCTGGTTGATATGCTAGTTGTTTGTCAATACTAGTATGCAACATAGAAGACCTTTCTGCTCCGGTATTCAAATAAGACAATATATTGCTAATAGCTACCACTATTAAAATATTGATTGCTACAAAAGAAATCAGAAGCCCTGCTCTATAGATATTGATGTTTATTTTCATGGATTAATTTTAGGTTTGAGGCTTTTTTCTATTCCTGCGACTTTAATCACAACTTTGGAAATCCCGTTGGGAAAATCTTCTGGCTTTAAAACCCAATTCGTTTCACCCCTGGAGGTTGTTTTTTGATCGCTAAAGAGTATTTTTTTTGTATCATAGCATTGTAAATACACGGTAAATCCATCGGGAACTAATTGATTCATAAAACTATTAATTGGCCCTACTGTAATGTTGAAACCATTATTTGAAAGCGTCACATCAAAATCTTTTATTGCTTGCTGATAGATTATCGTAATTTTATTACTTTCTGCAAGATCTCTTATATATCCTTTTATAGAGAGGGTATCTGCCTCTTCTGGGTGTAATAGTTTACCTGTAGCCACTCCTTGAAGCGTACTTGATGGTACACTTATTAGAAATCCTTTTTTATTAGTGGCTAAAAAGTTAACCATGGTACCATCTGCTACAATATTTCCATAAGTATCTTTAATAATAGAGGTTGTAAGTTCTGTTATTTGATTTCCATCTGCATATTCATGTGTACGAGATGCTTTAATTGAAAAATCAGTTGCAACAAAAGGAAATACCTCTAGCGACCTTTCTTTTGAACTCTTTTTTTTATGATTTACCGTGGTAAGAATACGACCGGTCTTTGGTGTAGAATAGATGTTTTTCCATGCAATCATGTTTTTGGTATAAATAGAATCAAGCTTATGGGCATCCTTAAATTGTTGCTTAAAAAGTAGGGGGGTATTGTCTTTTAAAGCATTGTCATATTGGTCTAAAGGAATTGCTGTCATCATAGCATAATCTTTACCTCCAGCCAAAATTTGTTGTGGACCCAGGTAGGTTTCCAAGATTACTTTATTAATAGTATCCGGAATGATATAAAAGTTACCAGAAAGTATTTCCTTTTTATGATGTAGATACCAGTTCAATTGTCCGCTTTTAACAGACAAAAATGAGGGAATTAGGTATTGCGTGATGTTATTCTTAGTAGCTGGATAAATCAATGCAGACCCATAAGAAGAAGTGCAGTATAAAAAGGTATTTTCATCAGAAATAGTAGAAAATTTTAAGATGATTTTTTCTCCCGCACTAAAGTTCTTCGTTTTGTTTAGTAAAACCGGCTTTGAAATTTCCTGCAGGGAGATAGCATAGGTTATTCCTAAAATCAGGAATAAGGAGATGAGAATAAACAAATGTCTAAATAAATTTTTCATGGATATTAAATAGGATTGCCTACATAACTATTGATCTCTATTTTAATGTATTTAACTTCTTTGTAATCAACTTTTTGTAAAAAATGATGTTTTTGATTTTTTCTTGTTGATACTGCTTTTTTTGAGATTTCATCATTGGGAAGGCCATTGATATAAATGGCGCTCATATCTTCTGATACGATGTTAAAATCAGAAACGGCTGCTAAGGAAAATTTAAATGATTGTTTACGTTGAGGACGAATACCTTCTGGAAGAAAATGATGTGCTACTTTTATGAGTTTCTTATTTTTGTCGAAATAAGAAATTAATAGTTGAGCAATGGTAACTTCTTGTAAACCATAATTAAATAAAACTCCATTCACCATGCCATTTTCTACTATTAGATTGTTTAAGGTCACCTTTTTATAAAGATCAGAAGTGGCTACGTTAGCAGCTACCAACAAATCAAATTTTTCAGGAATCCCTTGTAATGATAGCGGTGTAAACTCTTCAGGATTAAATGTTTTAGGAATGGAGTCACTAATTTCAGACCAGGCTATTCCTTCAAAGTTTATTCTGAAAGTGCTAATTTCTTTGGGTAATAGTTTGTGCTTAACATGATACTTGGCGTTAAAGGTAGCCAGTCTTTTATCAGTGTTGGTATAAAGGGATGCTTTTAGCGAAATATCTGCAGGAATATTGTCTACATTCTGAATTTCACCCACTAAAACATATTGATCTTTAGATCTGATAAGCCGAGCCTCCAGAACTTCTAATACAGGTTGTTTTAAGATATCTTCATGATGCGTTTGTTGCGTAGTTATTTTTCTTCTTCCGTGGTTATAGAACCCTGTAGTATTCTGAATAAAGAATTGATCTGGCGGAATATCGGTATCGATGTCTTCTGGAAGCATATACCATTTGCCATCTCTTTTTACCGTAGAAATTAGATAGGTCTTATCAATCCTCTCCAAAGGAGTAATCCATTGTGTCTGCACTTTAACATTAGCTGTATTCTTTTGTTTTTTTAATGTTTCCATTTCAATTGCTTCCAGTTTGGCATAAGAACTCAGAATACCATCATTCACTGAGATACGAAGCATATATTCTTCTATGGATAGCTCGCTTTTAGGATCTAACAGGGTAAATGCAGTTTCAAATTCCTTGAAGTCAATAGCGTCAAAATAAGCTTTTACAACATTTTCAGGGGTTAAGGATGCCTCGTTCTTTAAGTAAAAATGAAAAATCCCATAACCTACAATACAAGTTATAAACACAGCCCATACTTTGGAAATCCATACTAGTTTTGAAGAAAACTTGTCATAACTAGTTGTAAAGCTAAAATAATCTAATTGCCATGTGCTTTTTCGTTGAATTTTCTGCAGCCATATCCATTGAATATTAATGATAAAAGCTAAAATCAAAGTAAGTATAGGAATGGTTCCCCACATAAGTTTTAATGGAGTGGCCACCTCGTCTTTTGGCAAAATACTGGATAGTGGAGGAATATTGAGGCGTTCCCAAACCATAATTCCATTCTCTAGCTGTCTTAGCCTTTGCCACCCACAGAAATACAATAAAGGATCATAGAATTTATCGTTTGAGAAAATATATTTTAGGTTGTATTTTTCTGGTACTGTTAGAAACTGCTGCAAAGAACCAATACCTTCTATACCTTTAAACTTAGAATTCTCAAGACGTTCAATTGCTCTAGTAGTCAACTCAGGAAGTCTTCTGGCAGAGTGATAGTTGCCATCTACTGTAAGTGCATTAGTTTGTGCCGATAACCATGCCATTTGATCTCCAAAACCTAGGGTGAGATAACGCCATTTATCATGTTCATCTTGATTTAAAAAATTGATAATAGGTAGCATCTTAATTTTCTGTGGTTGTGAGGGTCTAAAATATCCAAGACTTATGGTAAATACAGTCATAAATAAAAACACGGCTGCCAATGCACCACCTAATAGTTGATGATATAAGGATCCAAATTTTTTACGAATCCACTCTCTAAGATCTCCTTCAATATATCTGTATGCAAATTCACCAAATACAGGTAAAGACATAATAGATGCCCATAAGGTAAAGCGGTCTAAGGTTAGAATATTAAAAGCAGTTTCTCCAAGCATTATTTTTGGCAGTGGTGTAGTTCCACCGGTTCCAAGCAACGTGAGCATGCTAATAGAGAGCCCAAAAAAGAGAAATCGTTTGCTGTAATACCTATAAAAAATGTAGGGCAATAAGAATAGAAGTATTCCCCATGGAATTAAAAAGAATACCAGCCCAGAAGAAGTGACTTCTAAAAAATTATCCCTTGAACCATGCGGAATAGGCACTTGAGTTATGGGATTGTTTTTGGAGTTAATCCAATAGGGTAGAATGCAGGTGATAATAATAATTAAAGATAAAATCCCAAAGCTAATGATGCGTTTAAAAAGAGATAAGAAGGCTTTAAAAAAGACTTTAAAGGTTACTTCTTGCATGGATTCTACCTGTGTTCTGGCTGTATCCATTATCACCATGCCAATTAAAGGAAAAATGAAAAATACCATTCCAAAAATAGGTGTCACATGATGTGAAGTGACCGTTACCGCAATTAAGGAGAGTGAAGTGAGAAGGTATCTATACCGACCTGTTTTAATCCACTGATAAATTTCTGGTAAAGCGTGCATCAAAATAGAAATTCCCATGATGCTAGGGAGTTGTCCGAAAATATGAAGCGTTTCTACAAATGAAGAAGATAATGCGGCCAAAAGTGCAGTATACCCTGCAATTTTTTGATTTGCCATGAGTAGATTTGCAAAACGGTATACTCCTGTAATAAAAAGTACACAACAAATAACAGCCACCGTGAAGAGCCCAAACTTCAAACCACCCATATAAGAAAATAGTGCTATAAGTTGATGTACTAAAGGCGGATACCCCATAACCGTAAAGCCAGTATACCATCTGTATTCCCAAGGCTCAAACCAATTATTTGCGTAATGATCTGCAAAGAATAAATGAATAAGTGCATCATAGGTAGTTTCAAGAGTAAAGAAGATAGCAGATACGTTAAAAATTAATCCTACAACTATAGCAAGAAAAAAAAACGAATAACTGTTGTCATTTCCATTCATCGAAAAAATATCAAATGTTAATTTTGTTTAACTATATTTGTAATGCCCTTCAACAAAGTACAAGGTGTTAAGCCCCATTATATATCTGGTACGTCCCAAATTAACTTGAACCCAAATCTTAAAATTGTATGAACTACGGAATTATTATTCCTTGTTTTAACGAGGAAAAACGCCTACAAAAGAAAGTCTTTAAAGAGTTTATTAAAACGCACCAAAATTATCACCTCTGTTTTGTTAATGATGGAAGTAAAGATAATACACTAAAGGTTTTAAAACAATTAAAGGAAGAATCAGCTGAAAATATAAGTATATTAAATCTTTCTTTAAATAAGGGAAAATCCTTTGCCATTCTTGAAGGTACAAAGCATTTGTACTTAAATCATAAATTAGATCAATTAGGGTTTTTGGATGCAGATCTCTCTACTTCTTTAGATGAATATCATCAGATGAATCAACAATTAGAAAACACTGCTAACTGTGATTTTATATGTGGCACGAGAGGGGAAAATACCAAAATTGTAAAATCTTATGTTAGAAAGGTGATTTCGGGAACTGCAAAGTATGTCATACGTACTACTTTTGGACTTCCTTTTGAAGACACGCAATGTGGTGCTAAAATATTTAAAGCAGCTATCATACCTTATATTTTTAATAAGCCCTTTTTGAGTAAATGGTTATTTGATATTGAACTTTTTATTAGATGTATTAATAAAACTAAAGAAGAAGGCTCTAGAGGAGAAATTCATCAATTCGAGCTAAAAGATTGGCAAGCGGTAGGTGAATCAAGATTGCGTAAAAGAGATTTTGTTTTGGCATTTAAAGACATTAGTGCTATCTATTTTGCCTACAGATTTAGAGGTATAGATCTTAAAACAGATATCAAACAACTTCAATTTGAGCCTATGAATTAATATTTACATTTAGTATTTTTTAAAAGCTCCTAGATTTCAATCTAGGGGCTTTTCTTTGGAATGAATTTAACCTTATTAAAGTTACAATTCGTCTATGGTTCATGGCTGTCAACCGAAAATAGTCTAAGCCAACTCCCTTTACCAAGTACTTTTACCTCATAAACCTCAAATCAAAGAATTATGAAAACTGGAATTATCATACCTTGTTATAACGAAGAGAAAAGAATAAATACAAAAGCATTTCTAGATTTTATTACTGTAGAGGAAAACTTCCATTTATGCTTTGTGAATGATGGTAGTACGGATAATACTATGAAGGTTCTTAATGAAATGAAAAATAAATTTCCACTACGAATAAGTGTGGTAGATATAAAACAAAATAAAGGCAAAGCTGCAGCGGTTAAAGCAGGGGCAACTTATTTATTTAATAGAGTAGATGCTTCTTATGTGGGATATTTGGATGCAGATCTTTCTACCGATTTTAAAGACTTTAAATTATTAGTAGATAAACTAAAGAGCGATCATAACCTTTCATTAGTTTTTGGTTCCAGAAGTATTTCTGTAAATGGTATTGAAAGAAACCCTTTAAGAGGACTGTTTTCAAAAGTTATCAAAACGTTTATATACGGTATTTTAAGATTACCCATTAAGGATACTCAATGCGGAGCAAAAGTGTTTACCAGAGAGATTATACCAGTAATATTTAAGAGTGATTTTATTTGCAGATGGCTGTTTGATGTAGAGATATTTTTACGTATGAAATCTAAATATGGTAGAAAAAATGTAATGAATTACATGAAAGAGAAGGCACTTTTGAGATGGGTACATGCAGATGATTCTAAATTAGGAATGAAAGATGCGCTGCAAATTCCGTATAGGCTAATTAATATCTGGTTGGCTTATAGTTTAATCAACGTATTTAAGACACCTACTGTCAAAGTATTAAAATTAGATTCAAATCGAGAAAACTTAGTATTTAGAAGCGCAGCTTAAATTAAAATATAACGCCAAAAAGTGTCTGCCGGTAATGATTCCCCCCCAAATCCGAGCAGGCATTTTTTATACATTTAAGATTACTAAACTAATGTTGAGATCAACAATTAATACCATTTTTATAATGAACATCTGCTCATAGAGCTATCTTTTAAAACTTTCAAACAACTTGCAATAGTTTGTATATTGTTGTCCTCTTATACTTAAAAATAGTTGGATATATAATTATAAGTAGCCTTATCTTTTCTAATAGCTATTCACTTTTTAAAATACAAAAATTCGTTAATTTAAGTGAAATAAAATTCTCTTTATTTACAATTTATCGACGTAAAATGACCACTTATCGTAGGAAAAATTCCATTAATCGAAAATGAGAATGATGAACTGAAAATACAAGTATCTTCGGCACCCTGAAATTAGAATAAATCAAGATTACATATAACCATTTTTGAAGACCAGTTTACCCTGACATTTTTCTTGTCAGGGTATTCTGTTTTTAGCTATTTATCTCGTTCTATTGTCCATTTAACCTTACAAAAACTCTACTGGTCGAAATACATCCTGATTAGGCTATCCATATATCTAAATTTACCTTGTAATAAGAAATAAAGTTAAGTAGCTGTAAATATCGCAATTATGAAATGGAATGGTAATAAGTGGAGTAAGGAAACGAAAACGGAGGATGGATATCTTCTACAAATTCGGTTCATTGAAAAATTAGAAGGTTATTGGTGGGGCACGTTTTTTCATGGAAGAACAATAGCTGCTGCTACTTCAAAAAAAGATCTTAAGAATTCATTATCTGCAGCTCAGAAAGCGGCCCAACAAAAAATGATCAAACATCTACGAATGGAGACAGTGTAATAGATTCGTATGTTAATCTATCTATTACTACCATTCATCTTAGCTAATGGCTCAATGGTCTAAATAAATCAAACAAAAACATTACTTAACCTACTTTTGAATAAGAAATAAAACCACAGATTAAAATATACTCTAAACCTGCTTTTGAAGTTTATTAAAATGCACCTGCAAAGTTCCCCCAATTCTTTGCCAGGTGCATTTACTTTTAGAGGCTATTCTTTTGTCTATCGTAAAATGCATCTGCCTGCATTTGTAGAACAGCCTTTGATTTTTGTTTTTTATAATCGTACAATTCAGAATCTTCTGTGATATCCTTGTAAATTTTATCATTAATAACAAAACCAGCTTCGGTCATACTAGCTCGTTCTTTATTTCTTTGTGTAACATTGGCTTTTACTGTATTCTCGTAATCTTCTAACTTCATGTCGTATACACCACGGTCTGTTAACAATTTTGCAATAATCGGAGAGGTTTCAATAGCTAAAAATAAAAGGAAAATAAAAAAAGAGGGCAACCATGGCAATTTAGAAAGTGCATTAATTCTTGCCATCAAGCCATCAAAACCATCAATAATAGGTTGAGTTTTTAGTACCTTCTCATTAAAAGTATTATTAATAGAGGCAAGTTCTAGTTCTTTGGCTTTAATTTTTTGTAGATTTTCAAGACGTAAATTTTGTAATTCGGCAAGTGCAGCATCATGTTTTTCCCTCTTTTCTTGGTAAACAGGTCCTTTACCCAGTTTAAAAGTACCAGAAGTACCTTCTGCTTCCGTAATAAATGTTTCATAAAGGGTGTTTACTTCTGCTTCTTTTGAAACAATCTGCCCTTGTAAAGTAGCAACTTCCTGTTTTAAGTTAGTGATCCTTGGCGTGTATTGTGCCGCTATTTGCCCTTTGTTCTCTAGGGTCATCTGATTTTTTTCTTCTAGCAATACTTGATTAATTTCTTTCTCAAAAATTTTAAGTTCTAAGGGTTTTGAGATAACTACCGCTATTATTACGGCTAATATAATTCTGGGTGTAGCCTGAATTAATTCACTCCTAAAAGAATCTTTTTTTCTGATGGTACTTACAATAAATCTATCCAGGTTGAAGATTAAAAGTCCCCAAATCAATCCAAATGATATGGCGATATAGCTATTGTCAAAAACGGTATAAAGAGCATAAGATCCTGCAATAAAAGCCATCATTGCGGTAAAAAATACCGTAGCGCCAATTCCTGCGTATTTGTTTTGCTCACCATTGGAGCAATTGTCAAGTAATTCAAGGTCAGCACCAGAACAAATAATAAAGAAACGTTTTAGCATAACTGGGAGTTTTGATTGATGTATGTTATAACAACGCAGGGAAACTTAAAATGTTACTTGGCTTTTGGATTTTCGGAAGAGCAAAGATAAAAGTAGCTTTCTTTATTGATTTTAGAATCAAAGGTTAATACAGAATCTAAGGGATATTGACTAATGTAATTCACCATTGCAAAATCACCTCCACAAAACAAGGTGTGGAGTGTACCTATGGTAAGAAAAAATATATGGTATACCGGAAAAATCAAATAAAGTAAGATAACAATTACCAAAACAATAACAAATGGAGCTAAGGCTATGAACCTAAAAGCAATGCCGTTAACAATGTCTTGATCGCTTGCAGCATAGAATATGAATTTTTTAATACTTCCTCCAAAATAAACGTTTTTAGCCCCCATTATCTTATATGCTATGGCATGAATTAACTCATGAATGAGAACAAGTATTGTGAAGCTAAATAAAAATGACGAGAGTAACTGGACAACCCCATGAAGATCACCTTTTGTAAAGTATGTTACTATGGTAAATGTAATTACAGCAGTGAGAGTTGCTATAGAAATAAGCATAATTAAAAAATAAAAACGCTTATAAAAACCATTTATTTCCAAACATTCTTTGACAAAGGGCTTAATTTCATTGTGTGAAACTTTTTTAAGCAACTCCCAGTTTTCTGGAACTTTCATTTTATTGATTGCTTTCTAAGAGTGCATTTCTGCAAAATATTTATAGAAATAGGGGATCGTTTCTATTCCTTTCAAATAATTGAATATTCCAAAATGTTCATTTGGCGAATGAATGGCATCACTATCTAATCCAAAACCCATAAGAATGGTTTTACTGTTAAGTTCTTTTTCAAAAAGTGATACAATGGGGATACTACCACCGCTTCTCTGGGGGATAGGAATTTTACCAAAAGTGTGCTGGTATGCTTTTGATGCTGCCTGATATCCAATGCTATCAATAGGGGTTACATAACCCTGTCCACCGTGATGAGGGGTTACTTTAACGGTTACACTATTAGGAGCAATATTCTCAAAATGTTGGGTAAATAAATCTGTAATCTCTTTCCAATCTTGATTAGGAACCAGACGCATAGATATTTTTGCATACGCTTTTGAAGCGATGACCGTTTTAGCACCTTCACCTGTATATCCTCCCCAAATACCATTTACATCTAGCGTTGGACGAATGGAATTACGTTCATTCGTAGTATATCCATTTTCTCCATAAACTTCTTTGATATCTAAGGCGTTCTTATAATTTTGTAAAGAGAAGGGGGCTTCTCCCATCTTAGCTCTTTCTTCTTTTGATAATTCTTCCACCTTATCATAAAATCCGGGAATGGTAATATGGTTATTTTCATCGTGGAGTGATGCAATCATTTTGGCCAGTATATTAATTGGATTGGCAACAGCGCCTCCATACAATCCGGAATGTAAATCACGATTTGGTCCTGTAACTTCTACTTCAACATAGCTTAGTCCACGAAGCCCAGTTGTAATTGAGGGTATATCTTGGGCAATCATGCCAGTATCTGAAATTAGAATTACATCGTTAGCAAGTTTATGTTGATTTTGTGCTACGAAACTAGAAAGGCTCACAGATCCAACTTCTTCTTCTCCTTCAATCATAAATTTAACGTTACAGGGAAGTTGATTGGTTTGAATCATGTATTCTACTGCCTTTACATGCATATACATTTGTCCTTTGTCATCACATGCTCCTCTTGCAAAAATAGCGCCATCTGGGTGAATTGATGTTTCTTTAATAACGGGTTCAAATGGGCCACTTTCCCATAAATTAATAGGATCTGGTGGTTGTACATCATAATGTCCATATACTAGTACTGTAGGTAGTTCAGGATTTATTATTTTTTCTGCATAAATAATTGGATATCCAGGTGTTTCACAAATTTCCACCAAATCACAGCCTGCAGTTTCCAATGCTTTCTTTACTGCATCAGCAGTGTTTAATACATCTTGAGAATAGGCTGCATCAGCACTTACCGAAGGAATTTTGAGCAGTTCAATAAGTTCTTCTATAAATCTAGTTTTGTTATTTTCAATATAGGAATCTATATTTTCCATGGAGTATATTTAATTATAGCTCAAATTTACAAAAATGAAGTGTAAATAGCACTTGTAAGATGTATTTAGAAACATCATTTTTTTCTACAAATGAATTTGTTTATCCAAAATCTTGCTTATATTTGCACCCACAATTTACCCAGCTATTAACTTAGCAATCACTTGCGGGCGTGGTGAAATTGGTAGACACGCTAGACTTAGGATCTAGTGCCGTGAGGTGTGAAGGTTCGAGTCCTTTCGCCCGCACAAGTTCAAAAAGCTTCTCTGTATTGAGAGGCTTTTTTTGTAGGTAATAATTTAAAAAATGGGAAGGACGAGAAGTTTACCCTGAGTGAAATCGCAGGGAGTCCTTTCGCCCGCACAAGTTCAAAAGCTTCTCTGTATTGAGAGGCTTTTTTGTAGGGAATCAATTAATAGATAGGAAGGACGAGAAGTTTACCCTGAGTGAAATCGAAGGGAGTCCTTTCGCCCGCACAAGTTCAAAAGCTTCTCTGTCACAAGAAGCTTTTTATAGGATTCATCTTAAAAGTATGGAAATCAAGCTTTTTAAAATAACAAGTTACTTAAATGCTTTAAAGTCTACTAGCTTTAGGTTTTATTCAACAGCAAATGTAGATATAACGGTATTGGAAGTTTGAACATAGACATTGGTCACAGCAAGCATAATACCATACTCTGCACCTCTTTCAAATTCTTTTATAGTTAGTAAATATGAATTCTCCCCATACTTTTCTCCATTGAATTTTAGGTAATCAAGCTTATTATTATCGTTGCCACTAAAAGTTCCAAAAGAAGCTAATTCGGCAACTCTTTTATTTTTCTTTTGTGTTAATTTAAATATCTGAATAGCAGATATAGGATCATTGTCATTATTAGCTGCTTTAACTACAATCTTAATTTCATCTTTAGGTTTGATAACAACTTCAGAGCAGCAGCCATCTGTACTTATCTTAGTTTTTGTTTTTCCTACTCCAGTAAGATAAACACTTACCCCTGTTCTTGTTCTTATTTTAACCGTTTCTTTCTTTAATTTAACAATAGAATTATCAGGCTGAATTACAAATGCCTCACCAACAAATTCAGCTTCTGGAATATCTTCTTGAGAAAAACCAAGAAAGGATGTTAAAATAAAAAGGGCGCAGAATATTTTTTTCATATAAATTATTTGTTGCTTACTCTTTATGAGATTTTCAGCGTGACTCTCAGGTTATTCTATTAACGAGTTTGATCGCTATTTTGGTATGATCAAAAGCAATAAATTACTTTAGTAATAGAACAAGTAACGAATATAGAATAAGTGTAGGAAATTTTATATTTTAAATTCATAAATGGTCAATATCATGTAATCAAAGCACGTTTTTATGCTTAGAGGATATTTTTATAACATTTTCTATTTTAAGGTTCAATATATATATGCTTATAAGTTTCACTTCACTTAATTATTTAGTTGTTGGTAACCATTAGAAATATGAACAATTTATATAGGAACTATTTATAAGTAAGACCCAACCTTTCTATAAAACACACTTTTAAGTTTGATAACTTTGCCTTAAGAATTTTATGAACTTTTAGAGAGTGTTGGCATGGAAGAGATTACAAAACTCATTGGTAATACAGATATTTATGTAATTGATCAAATACTTAAAGGGCGTTATAGCGAAGGACAGAAAATATTAGATGCGGGATGCGGATATGGTCGTAATCTCAAATGGTTCTTTCATAATAAATTTGATATTTATGGGGTAGATTGTTCTGAGGAAGCAATTTTAGAAGCAAAAATCATGTATGCTGAAAGTGCAGGGAATTTCATAAAATCAGACATAAAAAAAATGCCATTTAAGAATCATTTTTTTGATCATATTATAACTTCTGCAGTGCTTCATTTTGCTAATGATAAAGCACATTTTTATAAAATGATATCGGAGTTGGAAAGAGTTTTAAAAGTAAAAGGGAGTTTGCTTGTGCGCATGGCTTCAAGTTTTGCTACAAACAATGCTTTTGAGCATATTCAAAATGGCATTTATGCGCTAAGAGATGGTGATGAACGTTTTTTAATGAATCAAGAAATTTTAGATACTATTTGTAACGATTTCAAGCTTAGCTTGATTGAACCTATTAAAACTACCAATGTAAACGATTTGCGTTGTATGACTACATTGGTCTTTGAAAAGGTGTAGAATAGTAGTATCTTTTTCAGTTAAAACAGTAATATTTAATTTTTGTAATGGATTATCTCGAAATCTTTTGGAATAGCTTTTCTGGAACTGTACGGTGGACATGGAAATCCATCCTCTGGGAAGTACCATGGTACTCCAACTACTTTTGGGGTCTTGTGATGATTTCATTAATAGTATGGATTTTAGAAATTATGTTTCCGTGGCGAAAGAATCAAGCAATATTCAGAAAGGATTTCTGGCTAGATGGCTTCTATATGTTTTTCAATTTTTTCTTATTTGCTATGGTTATCAGCGGGTTTTATAAGATTATAGGTACATTATTTGAAAAAGCTGGGATAACCATCAAAAGCTTTGCTTTGTTAGATCTTACAGAATGGCCTGTTTGGGTGCAATTGCTAGTGTTCTTCGTAGTGCTGGATTTCGTGCAGTGGTGTACCCATATATTGCTTCATAAATATGCTCTTTTGTGGCGATTTCATAAAGTGCATCACAGTGTAAAAGAAATGGGATTTGCTGCTCATTTACGGTATCATTGGATGGAAAATATATTGTATAAACCATTAAAAACGGCAGGAGTTATGTTGTTAGGTGGTTTTGAACCAGAACAAGCTTATATAGTTCATTTTTTTGCAATCACAATAGGGCATTTAAACCATGCCAATATAAAATTATCTTGGGGACCTTTAAAATATGTTCTTAACAATCCAGTAATGCATTTATACCATCATTCTCATAAGTTGCCAAAAGGCACATACGGAGTTAATTTTGGCATAAGCCTTAGCTTATGGGATTATTTGTTTGGCTACAATTATATCCCTGAAGATAGCGGAACTATTAAACTCGGTTTTCCAGGAGATAAAAAGGTTCCAAAAGGATTTTTTGGTCAATTGTTCTATGGTTTTAGAGATTAGGATGCTTTAGCCTAAAAATCAATTTTTTAAGCCTCGGTTTTGTCTAAAAAGACCTTATGTTGCATTTGCACATCTATTTATTTAGCAGCAGTTGAAGATATTTTGAGTTTCTTAACCCTTATAAAAAAGACTTTTTTATTTTATGCGTAATTATTGATATTTAAGAAAGCAATTATTAACTCAATCATATAGGATTTCGTTGTTTGGTTATGGAAGAATGGCGTTTTTTTAGTAGGTTTGGGTTTGTTAGAGATAATACAAGCAGTTGATACATGTTTAAAATGAGTATATAATTGGTTTCTAAAATGTTTTGGCTTCAAGGACATCAGAGAAATCTCTTTAATACAAATCTGCCTAAGTTGGTAATGATTATAAAGACAATAAATACCTCATATGAAAAAGTATTTTTACACAGATGGTACAGATAAATTTGGACCATTCACGTTGGGAGAATTGAAAGAGAAAAACATTTCCAGAGAAACGCTAATATGGTTTGAAGGACTAGGAGATTGGAAGCCTGCTAGCGGTGTTCCAGAATTGGATGAACTATTTGTTTTATCTCCTCCACCAGTGGTTAGCGCTAATTCAATAAGCAGTACAGAGGGAAATGTAAATAATCAAAAACCTCCAAAAACATGGTTGCTGGAATCCATTTTAGTAACCTTGTTCTGTTGCTTACCATTTGGAATTGCTGGCATTGTAAATGCGGCAAAAGTGGAGTCACGTTTTTATGCAGGTGATATTGAAGGAGCAAATAGATCGTCTAGAGATGCCAAAAAATGGACAAGCGTAAGTTTTTGGTTAGGACTTGCGATAGGCGTTATATATTTGATACTCGCCATTATAGGAACAGTAAGTGGATTTTAAAAAAATAAGATTCTGGGGTGCTATGCTCCTAGGCCTAGTACTATTGGTTATTATTTATAAAATTTATAATCCAGCTGAATATACTTATTTTCCAAAATGTTCCTTTAAAGAATTAACAGGTTATAAATGCCCTGGTTGTGGTTCTCAAAGGGCAATTCACGCACTACTAAATTTTAAATTTAGCAATGCAATAAAACAGAATATACTGCTTGTATTAGCAATGCCTTATGTTGCCCTAGGATTCTTTTTAGACTCAATAAAAAACCCAAACAGTAAAATACTAGCATGGAGAAAGCTATTGTTTGGAACAAAAGCAATATTCATCATACTTATTTTAATAGTCAGTTTTTGGATATGGAGAAATACAATATACTCTACTTAGTAGAACCATATCACAAGCAGATAATTTTAAAAGTAGTGACTTGTATAATCTTTTTTTACGTGGGATTGAGTTTACAGATAAACTCAATCCAAAATCTTTAAACGTCTTTGAAGTAGTTTTTTCAAGAGTAGCTACTTTTTTTTGTAAAAGTCTTTAACCGGACTTTTTTATTCGGAGGTAATAGAAATTATTAAAAAATCATACATTTTGCAGTAGTCTCTCTATTTGTATAGATTCTACCTTTGATTCATAATCAAAAACATGATATTATGAAGAAAAGAAGTTTAAATGGCAAACTTAATTTAAAAAAGAACACAATTTCTAATCTTGACAAAGACGCAATTAAAGGGAGAGGGCCAGAAACAGCCACCTGTAATTGTATAACTAGGAGAAAAGACTGTGTTATTTATGAGCCCACTATGGATGGGTGTGAAACTTTTTGGTGCACAGAAGCATTATGTGCCTAAGCAATTTATGAGCAGCCCATTTATGGGCTGTTTTTTATATCATCTTTTTATCATTTGCAGCCTTAATTGCTTCTGCTTTTGAATGTACATGCAACTTCTGATAGATATTTCTAATATGTGTACGAACGGTAGTTTTGGAAATAAATAGTTCTTGAGCGATATGACTATAGGTTTTGCCTTGAGCAATTAAGGTGAGAACTTCTTTTTCACGAATAGATAAGGTTTTATCATTGTGATTTAATTGAAAAGAATCCACTACCATTTTACTAATTTTATGACTCATAGGTGCCCCGCCAGCAGCTAGAATAGCCAGTGCTTTGCTGAGTTCCTGAAAGCCAATACTCTTGGTTAGATATCCGCAAGCACCGGCTTTCAACGCTTCAAAAACCATTTCACTGTCCTCATAAACAGTTACTATGATGAGATCTGTTTTAGGATACATTTTTTTGATAATTTTAGTTCCTTCAATACCATTAATACCTGGCAACCCAATATCCATTAAAATGAGGTCTGGTTGATTTGTATTCGTGAAATCTTCTATAGCTGCTTCGGCACTTTCATAAGCACCTAGTAAAAAATAAGTGTCTAGTTTCTGGATGTATTCGCTTATATTTTCCTTAAAAATTAAATTATCTTCAATAATAGATACATAAGTTGTTTTCATATGTTTACTAATTTATAGCGTCTACAGATAGCCTGATTTTATAAGTAACACCTTGTGAAGAATTAAGAGTTAGGCTTGCATTCATCAATTTTATTCTTGTTTTTATATTCAAAAGCCCGTTCCCAAAATTTATATCATTTTCATTAAAGCCAATCCCATTATCTTGAATTGTAATTAGTAATAATTCTTGGTCTTGATCTATTTTTAATACAACTTTTGTGGCTTGCGCATGTCTTACTACATTAGATAATATTTCTTTGTAGGCAAGAATTAAATGTCTACTTTTTTTGTATGAAATGTCAAAAGATTCAAGTGAAGATTCATAATATAGAAAATCAATATCGCTAAATAGATCAAAGAAATTTTCACCATAATCTCTAAGATATTTGCACAAACTATTAAGATTGTTATTTTTTGGACTTAAAGACCAGATAAAGTCTTTTGCAGTCTCATAGATGTCTTTTGACAGAAGAGTGATTTTTTCAATTCTTTGGCTTTCAATATTACTTTTTCCTTTTAGCAAGCTTGAAAGCCCAATCATAGAAGCAATTTTGTTGCCAATTTCATCATGAAAATCTCTGGCAACTTCTTCTTGTAGTCTTTGTACTTTCTGTTCAAGTAAAATTCGTTGATCCATTTCATTAGTAAGTGTTTGATTCCTTTTTTTGGCAATAGAAAGCTGTTTAAGGAACAGGAACGTGGTAAAACTTAAAAGAAAAATCATAATTGAGATTCGAAACCACCAAGTCTGAAACCATTTAGGAAGAATAACAAATGAAACAGACTTTTCTGAAGACCAAACACTATTTACACTTTTGCCTCTTACTGAGAACTTATAATTACCCGGTTTAAGATTGTAAAGCTCAACTCTTTTACTTGAAATAGGTTTCCATTCTGATTTGTTTAATTGATATTCAAATCTGCTTGCTTTTGGATAAAGGTGTTGAATACTTTTGAATGTGATGGCTACTTCATTTTCATTTTTTTCTGGAGGATGTAATTGAATTTTTGGAGGTTTACTAGTAGCTATACAACGTTTTAAAAGTTGCATAATTCCATTGCCAGAAATAATCCAAATCGTATGATTACTGTCTTCAAAGAAGTGGTATATAAAATTTGAATTACTTCCATTTTCTTTGGTAAATTGATAAAAGTGATTTTTAAGATATACCCAAAGACCCTTATCCGTCCCTATAAACAAGTCATTTTCATGATCTAAAAAAACAGTGTTAATTTGAAGAGGTTCTGTTTTAAATTTAAAAACAGACAGCTCATTTTTTGAATACGTATATAATTCATAAGGGGTAGCAATTAATAAACCATTTTTAAATTTAAGAATTTTATTAACCGTTTTTCCGTTAAATTTTTCAGATAAAATATGTGCTGTTTCAAGCCAATTGTGATTCCTGTTTTTAGTAAGAAATACAATGCCATTTTCAGTGCCTAAAAACACACTTCCATTTTCATAAAGTCCGGTGTTTATTTTTTTATGCTCATCTTGATGATCTACACAAAAAAGTTCTTCAGGACGTTTATCTTTTTGAATTCTTCCAAAATAGTATTTGGAATAATAAAGCAATTCATCAGATGAGCTTTTCAACAGATCGGTTACTCTAACATCGGCAATTTTAGTAAAACGTTCATCATAGAGTTTATTAAAAGAGGAATAAAACAGTTTGTTCTGGTTGTTGAAAATAGCACTAATTCTTACGGGAATATTTTTTGTTTTAAAAGTTCCGTCGTCCTTTAAGGTATAAAAGGTGTTTTCGGTACTAAAGACCAATTGTTCGTCTGAATTTTCAAAAATAAATTTCGGAATAGGAAGTTTTGTATCTTCTTTGTTAAACGATTTAATGAATGCGGGTTGTATTTTGAAAAACCCATCACCGTATAAAGCAATATAGATTAGTTGGTTCACCACAAAAAGATCACTGATGCCGTTTTTGACGCTAAAAATCTTTTCTGCTTTAATTACTTTTTTGAAAGACGTATTGAAAGTGAGTACGTATAAATTATTATTTTCATTGTGGTCTGAAGTTTGAATCAATAGTTGTTGTTTGCTGTAGTTTTTAATTTTGGTGATACTTTTTTGTGGATCAATTAAATAGCTGTAAGTAGATTTGAAATCTTCTTTGTCATACCACCTTAACACGCCGTCTTTTCCACCAAAAAACAGTTGGTTGTTGATGGCTGCAAGTATTTCTGATTTTTCTAATAAGTTTTCTTGTCTTTGAAAAAGAATCTTTCCATTGAAATCATAAAAATGGAGCGCATTTTGATGTGAAATAATAATATGGGCTGTATCTAAAGCAACGAGTCTATGGCTATCTTCATTTTTAAGCTTGATAACTGTATCTAACTCCCTATTTGGGTTTATATTTAGAAAGTAATCTTTCCGATAAGAATTATAAAATAAATGAGTTTTGCTAGAAGCTATTACTTTGTTAATTCTTAAGTCGCTAAGTTTTGTAAAACCTTCTTTTTTTTGTATCAAAAGCCCATCTTGCCACGAACAAACAACTAAGTCTTTTAGATTAGGTTTAAAAACAACTACGGGTGATTTTAACTGTTCTCTATGCCAAGGAGTGAAATTTTTACCATCAAAAGAAGCAATGCCGCCATCTGTTGCAATTAATAAGGAGTCGTTTTGCATTTCAAAACCATAAATATAATTATCTGGAAGTCCATTTTCAACAGAATAATGAGTGGTATGCCAGTATTGTGCTTGAATTTTAGCACTAAATGTACCACCAATAAAGATGACACAAATGGTCGGCTTAAGGATGAAAAAGAAAATTGTTTTTTTTCTAAAAATTAGAAGTGAGAACCAATTTATACAGTTTGCATATAATTGTTGAGGGAGTACCATTTCCGATAAATACTTTATACTTCAAATCTCGTAAATGGGAATGTATTAAAAGGGGTGGTTTTTCCTGTTTTTACAGGTGTAAAACACTGTTTTTGTAGAAAAAATTTATAGAAAGTCTCTGGTGAAAACCGAGTGCTGCTGATTACCCATAAATTCGTTATCTAATTGTTTTTTGGAAGGATTTAAAATTAGTTATTTCCAGCTGCTCTAACCGCATCTTTTGTCTTGTCGTAAGCGACTTTGGTTTTTGCAATGGTTTTTACCCCTTCTTCATGAACTTTTTTGTAAGTTTCTAAAGCTAATTTTTCAACTAATTCTTTAGACTCAGCTGCCGCGCCTTCTGTAGCCATTTCAACCATTGTTTTTACATCTACAGATGTTTCATCTATTAGTTTAGTATCTACTGCGATATCTTCAACATCTAGGTTTATATTAACTTCCTCAAGTGTTGCTTTCACTTCTTTTGATGTTTTTTCTATCGCTCCTTGAGCTTTTACTACATCTTCAACTACTAACTCAACTTCTTTTGAAGTATTACTCATAACTTCTTGTAGTTTTTGACGATCTTCCGTATTGCATGAACTTATGGAAAAACTAATTGCGACGCATGTAAGTATATAAAGGGCTATTTTTTTCATTTTATAAAAAAATTTAAAAATTAAGATACAAATAAAACTTGGTTTCACAACCATTTCGTCTAATAATTAACTAAAAATTTTGCTTTTTAAGGTTTGTGTAAAAGGAAAGTTGAAATAGTTTGAATGAAATAAATAGGAGTCATTGAAATGGGAATTCCGGTATATGAAAACAAAAAACCTCTCAGTGTTGTGAGAGGTTTAACGTGATTGATTATGTATAGAATTATCCTATTTTCTTTTTGAGAGAGTCACCCGTTTTCTTAACATCTTCGCCAGCTTTTTGTAGGGCGTCTTTAGTGTCATTAATGGCATCTTTAGTTTCCTCTACTCCTTCTTTTACTTTATTTACGGTGTTTTCGGCTTCTTCCGCAATACTTTCTATGGTTTCTTCTGTCTCTTCCGCTACCTTTTCAATATCATTCGCCGCTTTTTCTAATGCATCCTCTGCATCTTCTGAAGCATTTTCAATTGTTTCCTGTGTCTTTTCACGATCTTCCTCTTTACAAGAAGTGAATGATACATTTATCAAAATGATCGTAAACAATAGAAAAAATATTTTTTTCATCTTTAAATAGTTTTAGTTTCAAGTAATGTACGAATATAATCAAGTATCTGGACTTTAGCACCTTTGTTTTGGGTGATATAATCGTGATTAATTTTTCCAGTAGCGTCTCTTTTTTTCTTATTGGTCACCAGTTCTTTTAATTCTTTAATGAGCTCTTCTGAATTGTTTATAGTGAGAATACCTCCCAAAGCTACAAGATCACGTGCTTCTTTAAATTTTTGATAATTAGAACCAATTAGTACAGGTATGCCAAAAACGGCAGGTTCTAAAGTGTTATGCAGTCCGGTTTTTCCCATCCCACCTCCAACATAGGCAATATCTGCGTAGCTATAAATTTTAGTGAGTAAACCAATAGTGTCAACAATATACACCTGAGCATTTTTAACGTCACTAGAGTTCATTTGAGAGTACAATACAGATTGTCTTGAGATCTGTGCTGCTAATTTTTGAATTTTTTCAGGTTTTATTGTATGCGGCGCAATGATAAACTTTAAATTAGCATCTGATTGATTGATGTATTCAATTAAGGCTGCCTCATCTTCTGGCCAGGTACTTCCTGCAACAATACATAAAAAATCTTGTTTGAATTGAGCTATAAAATCCAATGAATTATCTCTTTCTACTATTTCAGATACCCTATCAAAACGGGTATCCCCAGATAAGCTTGTATCTTTAATTCCTATGGATTCTAGTAAAAGCTGTGAATCAGAATCTTGAACGAAAAAATGATCTACAGTTTTTATTGCTTTCCTCATAAACGCTCCATAAGATTTAAAGAATATTTGATTCTTTCTAAAAATAGAAGCAATGGCAATTACAGGTGTTTGTTCTTTTGCAAGCACGTGTAAAAAATTGGGCCAAAATTCGTATTTAATAAAAACGGCAATGGATGGTTTAGTTAATTGAATGAATTTTCTAGCGTTTTTCAGAGAGTCTAATGGCAAATATGTAATAACATCTGGTAACGGATGATTTTTTCTTATTTCATAACCAGAGGGAGAAAAAAAGGTGACTAAGATCTTGTGATTGGGGAAATTTGATTTCACGCCTTCCATTACTGGGAGTCCTTGCTCAAATTCGCCCAAAGATGCAGCATGAAACCATATTACATGATCTGTTGGCTCTAGTTGTTTTTGAAGGATCTCAAAAACATTTTTACGACCATTAATAAAAAGCTTTAATTTCGGATTAAAAAGAGCAAACAACCTAACAACTAAGGTTGTCAAACTAATTAGAAAGTTATAAATAAAATGCACAGTAAAAACTTTGATTGCTAAAATACAGCGTTTGTACAAAATTCATTGGGTATCGTTGCTTTATTTCGTATTATTGTTATAATGAAATACCACAAATAATTAGATGAGAAAAATTCAAATGGTAGACCTTAAAGGTCAATATGAGGGAATAAAAGAGGCTGTAGATAAGACTATTAAAGAAGTAATAGAGACTGCTTCATTCATTAATGGACCAGAGGTTCACGGCTTTCAAAAAGAGCTAGAAAAATACCTTGATGTTAAACATGTTATTCCATGTGCAAATGGAACGGATGCTCTGCAAATTGCTATGATGGGTTTGGGTTTAAAACCGGGAGATGAAGTAATTACAGCTGATTTTACGTTTGCAGCTACTGTTGAAGTGATCGCCTTATTACAACTTACCCCTGTCTTAGTAGACGTAGACCCAGAAACATTTCTCATTGATATTGAAGCCGTAAAAAAAGCAATTACTCCCAAAACAAAAGCAATTGTTCCAGTACACCTTTTTGGTCAGTGTGCTAATATGGATGCCATTATGGAAATTGCAAAAGAACATGATTTAAAAATTATTGAAGACAATGCGCAAGCTATAGGTGCCACTTATACCTTTACAGATGGTAGCAAAAAGAAAGCAGGCACTATTGGTCATGTAGGAGCAACTTCATTTTTCCCTTCCAAAAATCTTGGTGCGTATGGAGATGGAGGTGCAATATTCACCAATGATGATGACTTAGCTCATACAATAAGGGGGATTGTAAATCATGGAATGTACAAGCGTTATCATCACGATGTTGTGGGCGTAAATTCTAGGTTAGATTCTATTCAAGCGGGTGTATTACGAGCAAAACTACCTTTGTTAGATAGCTACAATGCAAAAAGAAGAGATGCCGCAAAAAAATACAATGCGAGATTACAGCATCATCCAAAAATTACAGTGCCAAAAACAATCAATGGTTGTGAAGGTATTTGCGATATTTGTGATTGTCATGTATTTCATCAATATACATTAAAGGTTGAAGACACAGACCGCGATGCCCTTGCAAAACATCTTAATGATAATGGAATTCCCTGTGGAGTTTATTATCCAATTCCTTTGCATAGACAAAAAGCATATAAAGACAACAGGTATAACGAAGAAGATTTTTTAGTTACCAATAATCTTTCAGACGAGGTAATCTCACTACCTATGCATACGGAGTTAGATAATGAACAAATTGATTTCATAACTTCTAAATTATTAGAATTTTTAGACAGAAAATGAAAATACTGGTTACAGGTGGTCTCGGATACATTGGTTCGCATACGGTTGTTGAGCTTCAAGAAGCGGGATTTGAGCCCGTGATAGTGGATAATCTTTCAAATTCATCAATTGATGTATTAGAAGGGATTGAACGTATTACAGGTAGAAAGCCTATTTTTGAGAAGATTGATCTGAGAGATAAAAAGAACGTTAATGCTTTTTTTCAAAAACACCCAGATCTTAAAGGAGCTATCCATTTTGCAGCTTTCAAGGCAGTAGGGGAGAGTGTGCAAAAACCAGTAGATTATTATGAAAATAATCTAGTTTCTTTAATATACATGCTTCAGAACTGCACCCATATTGTTGATTTTTCATTTATCTTTAGTTCTTCCTGTACTGTTTATGGTCAGGCAGATTCACTGCCCATAAATGAAGATGCCGCAGTTAAAACTGCTTTTTCTCCTTATGGAAACACCAAGCAGATAGGCGAAGAAATTATTCATGACGCTTGTAGTGTAATAAAAACTTTTAAAGCAATTTCCTTACGTTATTTTAACCCCATTGGGGCGCACCAGAGTGCAGAGATTGGTGAACTTCCCTTAGGAGTGCCTCAAAATCTAGTACCTTTTATTACACAAACCGCATCTGGTGTAAGAGAACAACTTTCAGTATTTGGTGATAATTATGAGACTAAAGATGGTACTTGTATTCGTGATTATATTGATGTAACAGATCTGGCCAAGGCTCATGTAAAAGCACTTTCAAGGTTAATTGACAGCAAAAACAACACTAACTATGAAGTTTTTAATGTAGGTACAGGCAAAGGAAGTACGGTCTTGGAAGTTATTCAAAGTTTTGAAAGAATTTCTGGTAAAAAGTTAAATTATAAGATTGTTAAGAGAAGAGAAGGAGATGTTACGGCAGCTTTTGCAGATACTTCCAAAGCAAATAAAGAGTTAGGGTGGTTTGCAGAAAAATCACTAGATGAAGCAATGGCTTCCGCATGGAAATGGGAGCAAAAAATTCGCAGATCATAACTAAATTAAGTTTTTATGAAAAAAATAATTTTAGGATGTATTCTTTTGGGAAATATTTCAATTTTACTGGCTCAAGACTTTTATTTGCATTGCGGGGCAATCTTGAATGTTGAGACGGGTAAAATTCAAAAAGAGCAAACTATTATCGTTTCGGGAAATAAGATAAAACAGGTACGCTCTGGTTTTATAAATCCTGATTTAGTAAGTGATAAAGTAATTAACCTGAAAGATGCCACCATACTTCCTGGTTTAATAGATTTACATGTTCATATTGAAAGTGAGACAAATCCCAAAAAATATCTTGCCAGATTTACAGATAATGATGCTGACGTAGCATTTCAATCGGTTGTTTATGCAGAAAGAACTTTGATGGCAGGATTTACAACCGTAAGAGACTTAGGGGGTACAGGAGTTAATATTTCTTTGCGAAAAGCCATTGAAAAAGGCTTGGTAAAAGGGCCAAGAATTTTTACCAGCGGAAAGGCAATTGCCACTACTGGAGGGCATGCAGATCCTACCAATGGTTCAAGAAAGGAGCTCATGGGTAATCCTGGACCTTATGAAGGGGTTGTAAATTCACCCGAAGAAGCTAGAAAAGCAGTTAGACAGCGTTACAAAGACGGATCAGATGTTATAAAAATTACAGCAACCGGAGGTGTGTTGAGTGTCGCTAAAAATGGGAGTAATCCACAGTTCACTTTAGAAGAAATTAAAGCAATTACAAGTACGGCAAATGATTATGGGATGCTTACCGCTGCACATGCACACGGAGATGAGGGTATGAAGCGTGCTATAATAGGCGGAATTAAAACCATAGAACATGGTACTTTTATGAGTGATGAAACCATGGAATTAATGAAAAAATATAATACGTACCTGGTGCCTACTATAACAGCAGGTAAATATGTTGCAGACAAAGCAGAGGTTACCGGATTTTATCCAGATGTTGTAGCGGTTAAGGCAAAAGAAGTGGGGCCGCAAATACAAGGAACATTTGCAAGAGCATACAAAAAGGGTGTGCCTATTGCCTTTGGTACAGACGCTGGCGTTTTTCCTCACGGGCAAAATGCAAAAGAGTTTGGTTACATGGCAGAAGCAGGAATGCCCATTATAGAAGCACTACAGTCTGCAACCCTTACAAATGCCAGTTTATTAGGAATGTCTGATAAGTTAGGAAAGTTAAAATCCAATTATTTAGCAGATATTATTGCAGTAAAGGACAATCCATTAAAAAATGTGAAAACATTAGAAGATGTCATTTTTATAATGAAAAATGGTGAGATTTATAAAAAATAAAATTTCACATTAGGTATATATAAATTTTCATGAATCAAAATTATCCTGATAGTACTGCCCTTTTAACAGAAGTAAATAGTCTTGATTTATATAAAGATTTAGTAGCCCAACTTCAAAAAGACTTTTTGTATGCAAATGTAATGATCGATTTAAAAATAGATATTAATCCTGCTTTGCTATTAGAAGAGCTCTATCATACTATCTATTCATTAATTCAAAACAAGTTTAATGATTATTTAAACCTTCTTTATATTATTGATGTTTCAGAAAAGCAAGTAAAGAAGCTAGAGAGCAATGATATCATGGAAATTGCCAAACATGTTACCTTTCTTATTCTTAAAAGAGAATGGCAAAAAGTTTGGTATAGACAGAAATATTCGTAAAAACAGCTGTCTTTTTCACAAGTCTGTTAATAATAGTTTAAAACCACTTCAAGCGTATGAATTTATTGACGGGTATGTTAAAGATTGAGTCTAAATGTTGTATTTTTGATAAATTATTTCTTTAAAAAAGAATTGGAAAAGAAACATGGATAAGTATTCCTTTTTGAACGCTGCACATACCTCATTTTTTGCAGATTTATACGATAAGTATTTACAAAACCCTGATAGTATAGAACCTAGTTGGAGAGCATTTTTTCAAGGCTTTGACTTTGGAATGGAAAGTGGTTCAGATACTAATAATTTTGAAACAAGCTCAATAACTGCTTCTAAAGAAACGGTAGACATATCTGAAAGACTTCAAAAAGAATTTCAGGTGATACGATTGATAGATGGTTACAGAAATAGAGGGCATCTTTTTACTAAAACCAATCCTGTACGAGAAAGGAGACGTTATGAACCAACTCTTGAGATTGAGAATTTTGGACTTTCTTCAAGTGATTTAAAGGTTGTCTTTGATGCAGGTAATATTCTTGGAATAGGAAAAGCGACATTGAGCGATATTATCAAACATTTAGAAGCCATTTATTGTGATGCTATTGGAATTGAGTATATGTATATTCGAAAGCCAGAAGAAATAGAATGGATACAGCAAAAATTAAATATAAATGACAACCATCCTAAATTCTCTCCAGAACAAAAGAAGTATATTTTAAGAAAATTGAATGATGCTGTCTCTTTTGAATCTTTTCTTCACACAAAATACGTAGGTCAGAAGAGGTTTTCCTTAGAAGGTGGCGAATCCTTAATTCCAGCTTTAGATTCTATAATTGAGAAAGCATCAGAATTAGGGGTTAAACAGTTTGTGATGGGAATGGCGCATAGAGGGCGTTTGAATGTTTTAACGAATATTTTTGGGAAGTCTGCTAAAGATATTTTTAGTGAGTTTGATGGAAAAGATTATGAACAGGCAGTTTTTGATGGAGATGTTAAATACCACCTTGGGTGGACAAGTGATAGAAATACAGACGGAGGTAAAAAAATAAATATTAACATCGCCCCTAATCCTTCACATCTTGAAACGGTGGGAGCTGTTGTAGAAGGTATTGCAAGGGCAAAACAAGATAAATATTATGAAGACGATTTCTCTCAGGTACTTCCTATTGTAGTGCATGGAGACGCAGCAATTGCTGGTCAGGGAATTGTCTATGAAATGGTTCAAATGGCACAGCTTGACGGCTATCGTACCAATGGAACTATACACATAGTAGTGAATAACCAAATAGGATTTACCACCAATTATTTAGACGCTAGATCATCTACTTATTGCACAGATGTGGGCAAAGTTACACTCTCTCCTGTCTTACATGTAAATGCAGATGATGTGGAGGCTGTAATACATGCATCGTTATTTGCCTTGGACTTTAGAACCACTTTTAAAAGAGATGTTTTTATTGATTTATTAGGCTATAGAAAGTACGGCCATAACGAAGGTGATGAGCCTCGTTTTACACAACCAAAACTCTACAAAGCCATCGCTAAGCATAAGAACCCAAGAGATATTTATGCGGAAAGACTCATTCAAGAAGGAATTATAGATGAGTCTCATGTTAAAGAATTAGAGAAAAAATACAAAGCTTCTCTAGAAGAAAAGCTTGAAGATTCTAGAAAAGAAGACAAAACAGTGATTACTCCTTTCATGGAAGATGAATGGAAAGGATTTGCTCCGGTGCAAGAAGATGCTATGTTAGAAGAGGTAGATACTTCTTTTAACAAAAAAGAGTTGGAAGCTATTGCTGAGGTGATGACAAAAATACCAGATGGGAAAAAGTTTCTTCGCAAAATAGAGAAACTGATTAAAGACAGGTATAATATGTATTTTAAAACCGATAAGTTGGATTGGGCTATGGGAGAATTACTTGCCTATGGTACTCTGCTTACAGAAGGTTTTGATGTGCGCATTACGGGTCAAGATGTAGAAAGAGGAACGTTTTCTCATAGGCATGCAGTTTTAAAAGCAGAAGAAAGTGAGGAAGAAGTAATTCAGTTGAATCATCTTAACGAAAAACAAGGTTCTTTTTCAATATACAATTCTCTTTTATCTGAATATGGAGTTGTTGGATTTGATTATGGTTATGCTATGGCAAGCCCTAATTCGTTAACCATTTGGGAAGCGCAATTTGGAGACTTCAGTAACGGTGCACAGATCATGATTGATCAGTATATTTCTTCGGCAGAAGATAAATGGAAAACCCAAAACGGCTTGGTTATGCTGCTACCTCATGGGTATGAAGGTCAAGGTGCAGAACACTCTTCTGCTCGTATGGAAAGATACCTTCAATTATGTGCTAAAGACAATATGTTTATAGCAGATTGTACTACTCCAGCAAATTTCTTTCATTTACTTCGTAGACAAATGAAGGTGAATTACCGTAAACCCTTAATTGTTTTTACACCAAAAAGTTTACTTAGACATCCAAAAGCTGTTTCATCTGTAGATGAATTAGTCAATGGAAGTTTTCAAATGGTCATAGACGACAAAGAAGTGAAAGTAGATAAGGTAAAAACACTCGTGTTTTGTACAGGTAAATTTTATTATGATTTAGAGAATGCTAGACAAGAAAAAGGTAGGGATGATGTTGCATTAGTTCGGGTAGAGCAACTTTTCCCGCTTCCTTCAAAACAGATGAAAGCTGTTATCAAAAAATATAAAAATGCAGATGATGTAGTTTGGGCTCAAGAAGAACCAAGAAATATGGGTGCCTGGAGTCATATCTTTATGCATTTTGACGATGTGCATAAGCTAAGGGTTGCTTCCAGAAGATTTTACGCTTCGCCTGCAGCTGGTAGCGCAACGCGAGATAAAAAAAGGCAAAAAGCTGTCATAGAATATGTTTTTGATAAGACTAAAGATAACATGATTAATAGATAAAACGTTTTACAAACGCTTTTAACAACATAAAATTAAAGTATTTATAGTATGATTTTAGAAATGAAAGTCCCTTCTCCGGGAGAGTCTATTACCGAAGTTGAAATAGCGCAGTGGTTAGTTGCGGATGGTGATTACGTTGAAAAAGATCAGGCAATTGCAGAAGTAGATTCAGATAAAGCGACTTTAGAATTACCGGCCGAAGAAAGTGGGATCATTACACTGAAAGCAGAAGAAGGCGATGCAGTTGAGGTAGGTGCTGTAGTTTGTCTTATTGATACAAGCGCAGAAAAGCCCGGAGCAGCTTCTGGAGATGAAGGTTCTGGTGGGAATGCAGAAAAGGAATTAGCAAAGAAGGAAGAAGAAACCAGTTCTAAAGCCAATAGTGAAAAGGCACCCGCACCAACTGAGGATAAAAAGACATATGCTACTGGAAGTGCTAGTCCGGCTGCAAAAAAGATCCTAAATGAAAAAGGAGTAAGCACCAGTGAGGTTAAAGGTACTGGTAAAGATGGACGTATAACAAAAGATGATGCTGTAAAGGCAGTTCCTTCCATGGGAACCCCAGGGGTTAGCGCTAGAGGTTCAGATCGCTCTAAATTGTCAATGCTGCGAAGAAAAGTCGCTCAAAGATTAGTGTCAGCGAAGAACGAAACAGCAATGCTTACTACTTTCAATGAGGTAGATATGAGTCCTATTTTTGCGCTTAGAAGTGAATATAAAGAAACTTTTAAAGCAAAGCATGGAGTTGGTTTAGGGTTCATGAGCTTTTTTACGAAAGCAGTAGTAAGAGCATTACAGTTATATCCTGATGTAAACTCCATGATTGATGGTGATTATAAAATTAGTTATGATTTCTGTGATATTTCTGTGGCAGTTTCCGGTCCAAAAGGGCTCATGGTTCCAGTGATGCGTAATGCGGAAAACTTAAGTTTTAGAGGCGTAGAAAGCGAGATAAAAAGATTGGCAATAAGAGCTAGAGATGGACAAATAACAGTAGATGAGATGACTGGGGGTACATTTACTATCTCTAATGGAGGAGTTTTTGGCTCTATGTTATCTACACCTATTATTAACCCTCCTCAAAGTGGTATTTTAGGAATGCATAACATAGTTGAAAGACCTATTGTTCGTAATGGAGAAATAGTAATAGCACCAATAATGTTTGTAGCACTGTCTTATGATCATAGAATTATAGACGGAAAAGAGTCGGTAGGATTTCTAGTAGCGGTAAAAGAAGCGTTGGAAAATCCAGTAGAATTATTAATGGATGGCAATATCCAAAAAGCGCTTGAGCTTTAAAAAGAGATTAATCTTAAAACAAAAATCCGGATTAATCCGGATTTTTGTTTTAACAGAAAAAGGGCTCCTTTTACAGAACCCTCTTTCATTACGTAATTGTTAAACAATTACCCCCAATATATTATTATATCGTTAACAGAAAATAGATATTGCAAACTAAAACTACAAATGAAAGTGTGAAAATAAGGATCGGTATAGTTGCCTCATTTCGTATATTCCTCTTGTAATTCATAATATTAGTGTTAATGTTAAGATTCATTATTAGCATCTATACAAATGTCATCATTAATAATACACCAGTCAACACGTAGAAATACGTAATTTTTTACTAATTTTTTAATACTTTGATGAAGAATACGAGTTTGGTGATCTTTTTAACCAGACTCTATAGTTTTATTTAAATAACGTCAGTTCGACGTAAACAAGAATTAAAATCGAGTTCGAAATTGTCTTTTTCCACAGTATAACAAGGTTTTCCGTTAAAAATTTTCGAAGCCTTGGAGAAAATTTAGGAAAGCCTTGTGGTTTTGTCCACTTTATGAACAAAAATACCTTGGGAAAAAGTGTCTTTTCTTTTGGTTCGTTTTCTTTGGACAAGCAAAGAAAATGAATGTAATGATCTAAAAATAAGATTTTTAGATTAAAATAGTTTAAAAATTTTGAAACTATATTTTATGCAGGTTATATTGAACTCACGTTAAATAGTTATCTAAAATCATAGAAATACTTTCTGTAATTTTTTAACCGTATTTGTATTAATCTGAGTTCTATTTAAAACAATTACTTTGTCTATAGATTTTTTCTTTTCCGAAGTGTAGTAGGTCTTTTTCGTTAAAAATTTTTGAAGCCCCAATAGTTCGGGGAAGAAATGTAAATTCATGAATTCCTTCAAGGAAAATAGAAATGTCATGAACTAAAAGCGCTCCCGACTTCCTTCGGGATTTTTCGTTTTCCCCACGCCGCCTGGCTGCTTCACTAACAACAACTACTAGCTGTTTTCTTTACGTTCGCCTCGGTGCAAACAAAGAAAATGAAAGTAATGATCTGCAAATAAGATTATTAGATTAAAATAGTGTAAAAATTTTGAAATTATAATTTATGGAGGCTATGTTGAACTCACGTTGTATTAGAATTCTTGAAGGTTCTAAATATGACATATGTTTTGTAATGGAATAGTATTCATATCCTCTTACGGTCAGAATTGAGGGTTGGTTTTGGATGTGTTAATTTTATCGAAAGGAGTAGAGGGGGCAATAGACAAATTTTTAGAATTATTTCATATTGTTAATTCCAATGGGTTAAAGGACGCTTTAAGCTTAAATATAATTGAACAATAAAACTTTGAAATGAATAGATTGAGTAGCGTTATTAAATAAAAAACCCCGCAATAGCGCATGCGGGGCATCGGTAAATCGGTTACTATGTTTTAAAAAGATAGCACCAAAAAAAAATTTAAAATCAACGAAATAGCGATTAATGTAAGAATTAAGATCAATAATAATTGATCATTATTTTTGGTAATTTCTTTTTTAAGTGCCATGATTACAATATTGAATGGTAAAATTCGGAAATAATAAGCAGATAAAAAGGGGTGTTTTTACCCGTTTTTTGAATTATTTTATTTCATATACAGGCATTTTTTATCATAATCAATAATGGCTTTTCCTTTTTTAAGTATGTCTGCACCTATAATTCCATTAACCGGAATAGTATTAAATTCGGCTAAAGCTGCATTTACATGAACCATATTGAAAAGTATAATAGGGATATTTTTCTTTTTCCAGTTATTGAGTGAAAAAAGATTCTTTTTAGCAATTTGAGTTTCCATTCCCCTTGCTCCAGCACCAGAAGCCTTTACCTCTGTTTCTTCTGGTGATAATTTAAAAAGAGCTGCACTATCAAAACCAACACAAGTACTGGATGCTCCGGTATCTAAAATAAACCTTCCTTGTATTCCATTTATTTTAGCAAACACCTCAAAATGATTGGTTTTGGTTCTTTTTAAAGGAATACGCATATACCCTTTTTCAGTCATGAATTTTTTAAGAGAAACCATTTATATTATTTTAATTTTTATAAATACAAAACTATTAATTTTACACCATGATATTGACAGATACGCATACACATTTATACACAGAGCAATTTGATGATGATCGTCATGAAATGATTCAAAGAGCTATTTCAGAAGGAGTGAAACGTTTCTTTATCCCTGCGATTGATAGCACATATCAAGAACGAATGGAGGATTTAGCAGCTACTTATCCTGAGAATGTCTTTCTGATGGCTGGATTACATCCTACCCATGTGAAGGAAGACTATGAAGAAGAACTTTCTAAAATAAGCAAGCTTCTAGAGAAAGGTGTTTATTATGGGGTAGGGGAAACTGGTATTGACCTTTATTGGGACAAAACCTTTTTGAAAGAACAGCAAATTGCCTTTAAAAGACAAATACGTTTAGCCAAACAATACAATCTACCTATTATTATTCATTGTAGAGAAGCTTTTGATGAGGTTTTTGAGGTTTTGGAATTGGAAAAAGAGGGCGAATTGAGAGGGATATTTCATTGTTTTACCGGAAATAGGGAACAAGCAAAAAAAGCCATCAACTATAACTTAAAATTAGGGATAGGTGGGGTAGCGACATTTAAAAATGGGAAAATAGATCAGTTTCTTAAAGAAATTGATATTAACCATATTGTTTTAGAAACAGATGCACCGTATCTAGCCCCTGTTCCTTTTAGAGGCAAAAGAAATGAAAGTAGTTATCTTAAGCTTGTTGCCAAAAAGATTAGTGAGATATATGGCATAAGCATAGAAGAGGTTGCACACCTCACCACAGAAAATTCAAAGGAAGTTTTTGGAGTTTAAGCTATTGAAGGTATGACATCCCGATAAATTTTTGTTCATTTGCTCTAACAAAAAACTAACCTGGTTTGAATAATTTTGAACATATAAGGCCTTATCATGATACTGAGGTAAATACCATTTTGAAAGAGCTAAGAGATCACCCGATGATAAAAGCGCTTTTACATTTCGCTTTTCCGGAAAAATCTGAGGCACAAATACATGAAATTTTGGATAATTGCCATTCAATAAGAGATTTTCAGACTCAGGTAATTTATTATGCGGTAACAAATGTGCTTGATAGAAGCTGTGAAGGTTTTTCTACAAGTGGGTTTGATAAACTAGATGCAAATACTCCTTATTTGTTTATTTCCAATCACAGAGATATTATTCTTGATACTTCATTGTTAAATGTAGCTTTATTTGAAAATAACCTCTTAATGACGGCATCTGCAATTGGTGATAATTTGGTTCAGAAACCCTTTTTATTGGCCCTGTCTAAACTCAATAGGAGTTTTTTGATTTTGAGAGAGCAGTCTCTTCGCAAAATGTTGGAAAGTTCTAAAACCGTTTCAAATTACATTAAACAGCTTTTACTGCATGGGCATAGGTCTGTTTGGATAGCACAAAGAGAAGGTCGTACAAAAGACGGTAACGACTTAACGCAACAAGGAGTCCTTAAAATGTTGGCTTTGGCTAGTGATGAAAAAGACTTAATGACCTATTTCAGGAAACTCAAAATAGTTCCGGTATCAATGTCTTATGAATATGATCCAACAGATGTCTTAAAAATGCCAGAGTTAATGGCAAAGCATTATGATCAAGAATATATTAAAACAAGCAATGAAGATTTCAATTCTATTCTGAAGGGAGCTTTGGGTAAAAAAAAGAGAATTCATATTGCTGCTGGCGAGGTATTTGATAAAAATCTGGATATAATTGCCGAAAGCGGAGAGTCTGCAAACGGGCAACTACAGTTATTAGCAGATGAAATAGATAAGCAAATACATTGTAATTATAAGCTATGGCCACCAAATTACATAGCTTATGACCTTTTGAACGAGTCAAATCGGTTTAAAAATGAATACACAGAAAAAGAGCTACGTCAGTTTGAGCGGAGATTAGAAAGACGTGTAGATAAAGATCATAAGGCAGCAATGAATAATTTTTTGGCGATGTATGCGAATCCGGTCAATAATTATTTAAAACACAATGAATAGTAAAAGCAGGATATTACTTATTTATACTGGTGGTACTATAGGAATGATGAAGGATTATAAAACGGGTGCATTGAAAGCATTTGATTTTAATAAGCTTTTAGCCAATGTGCCGGAGTTGTCCCAGTTATCCTGTGCCATAGAGACCATCACTTTTTCAACACCAATAGATTCTTCAAATATGAATCCTGAATATTGGAAAGTTTTGGCTACTATTATAGAAAAGAATTATATAGAATTTGATGGTTTTGTAGTGTTACACGGTAGTGACACCATGAGTTATACAGCCTCTGCGATGAGCTTTATGCTAGAAAATCTATTGAAGCCAGTAATATTTACAGGTTCTCAACTACCTATTGGAGATTTGAGAACTGATGCTAAAGAGAATCTTATTACCTCAATACAAATTGCTTCTTTAAAAGAAGAAGGAGTCTCGCCAATTAATGAAGTATGTCTATATTTTGAGTACAAACTTTATAGAGCCAATAGAACCACAAAAATTAATGCCGAACACTTTGAAGCCTTTGCTTCTTTAAATTATTCACCTTTGGCAGAAAGTGGGGTGCATTTAAAACTTAATTACGAAAACCTTCTGCCTAAGCCAAAAATAAAGAAGCTATTAGTGCATAAAAATTTAGACAATCGTATTATGGTGCTTAAGTTGTTTCCCGGTATAGCTAAGAATGTAGTTGAGAGTGTGTTTAGTATCTCTGATTTAAAAGCAGTTATTTTAGAATCTTATGGTTCTGGGAATGCACCAACAGATAAATGGTTTTTAAACGCCCTTAATAATGCGATTAAAAAAGAAATTTTGATTATTAATGTTACTCAATGCTCAGGTGGAGCTGTTTCGTTAGGACAATATGAGACAAGTGCCCACTTAAAAGCAATGGGTGTAATAAGCGGAAAAGACATCACAACAGAAGCTGCTATAGCTAAGACAATGTATCTTTTGGGTGCTAATGTGAGTAAAAAAGTTTTTAAAACAATTTTTGAAACCTCATTACGCGGTGAAATGCTTTAAAATTAACGTCATAAATTGTATTCTCTGATTTTTTTTTCGTTATTTGCCCCCATAAAGACAACGAAATACAGAGAGGTGGCCGAGTGGTCGAAGGCGCACGCCTGGAAAGTGTGTATACGCCAAAAGCGTATCGAGGGTTCGAATCCCTTCCTCTCTGCTTCTACTGATATCTTTATAATTGAAAATTTTTATATCTTTAACCCTATTAACTAACAAAATTTAAGTTTAAAAGAAATGAAAAGATTATTCTCTATCTTGGCTATTGCCGGATTAATGGCGTTTAACGCAACAACTGCCAACGCTACAACAACAGTGGCTGCTACAGAAAGTTCTTCAGCTATGGTTGTTTCTATTGATGCTGCTGCGGTTGCCGTACAGCCAGAAGAAGCACCAGCAGATGAAAGCAAAACATTTCATCAGGTACTTAAGGAAAGATTTATAGAAGGTGGTGCCGGCTTTATGGGTATTGTACTTCTTTGTCTTATTTTAGGCTTAGCTGTTGCAATTGAAAGAATTATATTTCTAAACCTTGCTACTACCAATACCAAAAAACTTTCTAAAAGCGTAGAAGATGCTTTAGCTTCTGGTGGTGTTGAAGCAGCTAAAGAAGTTTGTAGAAATACTAAGGGGCCTGTTGCTTCTATTTTCTATCAAGGTCTTGACAGAGCAGGTGAAGGTATAGACTCTGCCGAGAAAGCGGTGGTTGCATATGGCGGTGTTCAAATGGGTCAGTTAGAGAAAAACATATCTTGGTTGTCTTTATTTATCGCTATTGCACCAATGCTAGGTTTCATGGGTACAGTAATTGGTATGATTCAAGCATTCGATAAAATTAGTGCAGCGGGTGGACTTGATGCTTCGCTTATTGCAGGTGATATTAAAGTAGCACTTTTAACAACTGTATTTGGTCTTGTAGTTGCAATTATTCTTCAGATTTTCTATAACTATATCATCGCAAAGATGGATAGTATCGTAAATGATATGGAAGATGCTTCTATCACTCTAGTAGATTTATTAGTAGATCACAAAAAATAATTTCAAAGAACCATACAGACCATGCAAAAAATAATTAAAATAATACTAATTCTTCTGGGAGTTCTGGGAATTGTCTTCTGGGTTTTACTACCTGGTACAGATGTTTCTGCTTCAGAGGCTATGGATAATACCTATGTAAACGCTATGTTTTATATTGCGTATATCTTACTAGCCATTCCAGTGGTTGCAGTACTTCTTTATACGTTAAAAAATCTGGCTTCAAATCCAGATAAATTGAAGAAATCGTTAATCCTTATCGTTGGATTTGTAATAGTTTTAGGTATTAGTTATGCGCTCTCCAGCGGTACAGATGTGAAATTAGATAGATTTTTAGAAGCAGGTATCGACGTTGATGAATCTAGTTCTAAAATGGTGGGTGCAGGCCTCATAGCCTTCTACATTCTTGCAGCAGTAGCTATCGCATCAATGCTGCTTTCTGGAGTGAAGAAAATTTTAAGTAAATAAAATTAAAGGAATATGGCAAAGAGAAGCATACCAGAAGTAAATGCAGGATCCATGGCAGATATTGCCTTTCTCCTACTTATTTTCTTTCTGGTAACTACAACCATCGAAACAGATGCAGGATTAGATAGGAAATTACCACCTCTTGAACCGCCAGATACTGATGTAATTGTAAAGCAAAGAAATATCTTTACCGTTGTGGTGAATCAAAATAACCAATTATTGGTTGAAGATGAGTTAATGGAGCTTAAAAATCTTAGAGCAGCAGCAGTTGCTTTCTTAGATAATGGCGGTGGAGTAGGAGACCTAGCGTGTAGTTATTGCAAAGGTAAAAGAGATCCAAGTTCTTCTGATAATCCTGATAAAGCGATAATTTCATTACAGAATGACCGTAAGACTAGCTACAGTACTTATATAGCGGTACAAAATGAGTTGGTAGCTGCTTATAATGAATTGCGTAATAGAGAAGCTTTAGCAAGATATGGTGTTAATTTCACTGATATGGAAAGAGAATATCTTGATCCTAGTGCTAGCGATGAGGTTAAAAGTGAGTTAAAACCTAAGATTGAAAAAATCCAAGCGTTATACCCACAAAAATTATCAGAGGCAGAACCTAAAAGTAACAATTAAAAACAAACAAAATGTCTAAATTCACTAAGAAGAAAAGTGGTGATTTGCCACCCGTTTCAACAGCATCATTGCCAGATATTGTTTTTATGCTTTTGTTTTTCTTTATGACGGTAACTGTAATGAAGGATAGTTCTTTAATGATCCAGAATGTGTTGCCTTATGCAGATCAAATTCAGAAACTGGATAAAAAAGATCGTATTATTTACATTTATGCAGGGAAGCCTAGTCAGCGTTATCAGGCTACTTATGGTACAGAAGCGAAAATTCAACTTAATGATAAGTTTGCTGATGTCTCTGAAGTTGCAAATTATATTCTTTCAGAAAGAGCTAAAAAGCGTCAGGAATTGCAAGGAGTATTAACAACTGCCTTAAAAGTAGATAATGAAACTGGAATGGGTCTTGTTTCAGATATTAAACAACAATTACGTAAAGTAAATGCATTAAAGATTAATTATACTACCCGTCAAGGGGACGCATTTAAGAATTTACAATAATATTTTTTTAAACTTAGTATTGAAAAAGCTCCATTCTATGGGGCTTTTTTGTTTGAGTCCTTATAAAAACTATATTTATCTAAACATATAATGATGAGGTTTTTATTTTTTGTATTGTATCTATTTTCTTTTATGAATTTAATTGCACAAGATTCATTAACCTTAGAAAGTATAGATAGCACTAGCTACCGAGAAGATCATATCTATATGGGAATTACCTATAACATTCTTCTTGAGAGGCCTTCTGGGATTAGCCAAAACAATCTTCCCTATGGAATTCAACTAGGATATATTAGGGATATTCCTATCAATAAAGCACGTAACTTTGGGTTTGGTATCGGGCTAGGGTATGCACTTAATAATTATTTTACCAATCTTCAGGCAGCTGAAACTCTAGATGGAATTAGTTATGCAGCCATACCTGATGATGTTTCTTTTAAACGTAATAAAATTGAAACACATCTTTTAGAAATGCCATTAGAGGTGCGTTGGAGAACATCCACCTCTACAAATTATAAGTTTTGGCGGATTTATGGAGGAGTAAAATTGGGCTACATTTTCGCAAATGCTTCCAAGTTTGTAGGCGATGGGGGTAAGTTAAAATTTAGTAATGATGATTTAAGAAAGTTTCAAACCGATATCTATTTTAGTTTTGGCTATAATACATGGAATTTTTATGCCTCTTATGGCTTGAATAGAATATTTAAACCTGAAGTAGATACTATTTCGGGTGAACAATTAGAAATGAAAGTACTCAAGGCAGGCCTTGTTTTTTACTTGCTATAACCAATATTGAAAAGTGATAAGCTGCGGCATTACGCCCAGAAAAAAGCCAAGTGTGATTTCTTTGAAATCATGTGCTTTGGTAAAGAGTCTGGCAGAAGCCACTAACCCTGTTGAAAATACCAGAAAAGTAAGGGCAATGGTGATATTAATTTGATAGTGAAAGCTAAGTCCGAGAATAAATAGGGTAAGTCCAGAAATCCCCATCATATGAATACTGGCCTTAATGCCAAAAAAGACCATGATTAGGCAGGCAAAAGCAGATCCTAGGATGCCTATAAAATAGAAATACAACTCAATTGAAAAACTAAAAGGAATAACCCTGTAAATAATAACTCCAATTAGAAATATAAAAATATACAAGGGTATTTTCCGTTCTGATACCTTTTTTAATTCTATAGATTCAATCCATCCAATGCTTTTTAGTAAAAGGGAAAATGCCAGAGGAATCAATAAGGTAAGAATGGTAACTGAGATTACTATGGGTTTCCATAATTCAATTGGATGGTACCTAGGGGAGATAAGAAAGTACGCAATGGTGCCAGCTAACGGAAAAAATAGTGGGTGATAGAGATAGGCAATAAAGTGATAAAACTTTTTCATTAAATCTCTTTTCTAAGCCTAGCAACGGGTATATCTAATTGTTCTCGATATTTGGCTACAGTTCTGCGGGCAATAGGATAGCCTTTTTCTTTTAAGAGTGTAGCGAGCTTATCATCAGTAAGTGGTTTTTTCTTGCTTTCTTCTCCAATTAATGTTTCCAGAATTTTCTTTATTTCGTGGGTAGATACTTCTTCACCTTGTTCATTTGTCATAGATTCTGAGAAGAAATCTTTTATCAGTTTTGTTCCATAAGGAGTGTCTACATATTTGCTATTAGCAACTCTTGAAACCGTAGATACATCCATGCCAATCATATCTGCAATGTCTTTTAAAATCATAGGTTTTAGTTTGCGTTCATCACCACTAAGAAAAAAATCTTTTTGGTAATGCATAATTGCATTCATGGTAACGTATAAGGTTTGTTGCCTTTGCTTGATAGCATCAATAAACCATTTTGCTGCATCTAATTTTTGCTTAATAAACATTACTGCCTCCTTCTGTGATTTTGACTTATCTGTGGAGGCTTTATAACCTTCAAGCATATTGTTATATTCTCTTGATATATGTAATTCTGGAGCATTACGACCATTGAGAGTTAACTCTAATTCACCTTCTTTTATACGGATGGTAAAATCTGGAATAATATGTTCTATAATTCTATTATTGCCAGAGTAGGCACCCCCAGGTTTTGGATTTAGTTTTTCAATTTCATGTATTGCTCCCCTTAAATCTTCATCTATAATATCGTATTTTGAAAGGAGTTTTTGATAATGTTTTTTAGTAAATTGCTCAAAAGAATTTTTTAAGATATCAATCGCTAGCTTAATATCTACAGTTAACGTTTTTCTTTTAAGTTGTATAAGAAGACATTCTTGGAGATTTCTTGAACAAACACCCGGTGGGTCTAGCTCTTGAACTTTATACAATATTTTTTCAATACTGGCTTCATCGACATATATATTTTGTGTAAATGCAAGATCATCTGCTATATCTGCCATGTCACGTCTGATATAGCCACTTTCATCTACACTTCCTATTAAAAATTCAGCAATATCACGTTCTTCATCGGTTAAACGAAAAGTATTTAATTGATTGGATAAATACTGATGGAATGAAGTTCCTGAAGCAAAAGGCACCGATTTTTCATCGTCATCTGCACTATAGTTATTAGCTTGAAGTCTATAATCTGGCACTTCATCGTCACTCAAATATTCATCTACATTGATGTCGTCTGCTTCTATTCGTTCATTTTCATATTCGTCATCTTTGGTGTCTGCAAAATCTTCCTCATACTCAGCTCCTTCTTCTTTACCACTTTCCAATGCCGGATTTTCTTCTAACTCCTGCTTTAAACGCTGTTCAAATACCAGTGTAGGCAGTTGTATAAGCTTCATCAACTGAATTTGTTGAGGAGAAAGCTTTTGTGATAACTTGAACTGTAAATGTTGCTTAAGCATAAGGTTTATTGACTTCTTTTTGTAACAACAAAAATAAGGAAATTACGATTAGGCTTTTGAACTAAATGATTTTAATATCTTTATTAAGCAATAGTATTTTTTTTGCTCTCAAGATATCCATTATTAATACTGAGTTAATATTTTTAAGGTACTATTTCGGGTATATTTATAGTTGATTTAATTTTTTAAATGATTTGACAGATAAATTTTATACTACTAATTAAAAACCACCGATAAAATAGGTAGATTATAGTTGAAAGGAAGTTAAATTCAGAAAAAATAGTACCTTAGTGCTGTAAACTCTAAAATACTTAATGCGGCCCTTCCAACTATACACAATTTTCTGCGTATCAATACTTTGTTCTTTATTGGGCCGTGGGCAGCACGTGGACAAATCTGTGATAATAGATTCCTTGATTTCTTTAGACTATAAAATTCTCGAGCAAAATTATTCAACGTTTTTTGATTCTTTACCTGATAGCTCTTTAGCTTATGCAAAGGCGTATATTCAAAAGGCTAAAATTGAAAGTAATAAGAATGAACTACAAGTAGGTTATCTTTTGATGACATATTTAGTTTCTAATGATATGGCTATTAAGTACTGCGATAGTACTATAGGTGTGGCAAAAAGTATAGGTGATAAGAATATTTTGGCAAGCGCCTATTTTAAAAAGGGTGGATTTTATTTTGATAATAGAAATTTCAAAAAAGCGCTGGATTCCTATCTTCAGGCAGATCAACTTTCTAATGCCGTAGATAGCGAAGAGTTTCCCTATTTCATCCAGTATTCTATTGGAACCCTTAAAGTTCGTCTTTCAAAACACAAAGAGGCAAAAGAAATTTTTAAAAATTGCAAGCAATATTTGGAAGGTAAAGAGAGTATGGGGCCTTATAATTATTTCTATTTGTCTGTATTGCATGCATTATCAAATGCATATCGTAGATTAGGTTCAATTGACTCTTCCTCTACCATAAATAAGCTAGGATATAAGGAAGCTTCCATAATTAAAGATTCAAATAGTCTTTCGCATTTTATAGTTAACGAAGGGATTAATTATTTAGAAAAAAAAGACCCTAAAGTAGCTTTAGATAGCATGCTTAAAGGAGTAAAATATTTTGAAAAAACAAAGAGTAATCCTAATCTTATAGTAACCTATTACTATATAGGAAGGGCTTACGAGGAGTCTGATAATATGATCTTGGGAATGCCCTATTACAAACAAGTAGATTCCTTATTCAGAATCACAAATGATTTAAAACCAGAAAGCAGAGATGCCTATGACCGTATGATTGCTTACTACCGAAAAAATAGGGATGATGGTAATCTACTTAAAACCATAGAAGGTTTGCTAAAGGTGGACAGTGTTTTAAACTCCAATTATCGTTACCTGAATACATATATAGTTAAGAAATACGATACACCGCAATTACTTGCCGAAAAAGAGGAATTAATTGTAGCGCTAAATAAAGGTAAAAGGAATATTGGTAGATGGATTTATGTTCTTATTGCACTTCTGGTTGTAGCCGCACTTACCATCTATTATTATGTGAAAAAACAAAGAGAATACCAGAAGCGTTTTGAAGAATTATTAAAGACGAGTGCAACCAAGAATAGTAAATCTTCAAAAAACCAAAATGATACAGGAACGGTTGGAGATCAAGCTAGTACCAATCTAAAAACGATTGGTATTTCAGAAGAGTTAGTTCATGAAATTCAGAGTAAACTACAAGCTTTTGTAGAAAATGAGGGATATTTAAAGAATTCTATTACGCTAAGTTCTCTTTCCAAAGAATTTAACACCAATTCAAAGTATCTATCTAAGCTTATCAATTTTTACGAACAAAAAAATTTCAGTAAGTATATCAATGATTTACGGATAGATTATACGATGCAAAGATTACAGAACGATAGGGTATTTAAAAACTATGCTATTAAAGCAATAGCAGATGAAGTTGGTTTTAATAATACCGAATCATTTTCAAAAGCTTTTTATAAAAAAACAGGTATATATCCTTCTTTTTTTATAAAACAGCTTCAAAAGAACATCAAATAATTATTTAAACTAAAAACTGTTACTATGAGCAACAAAAAAGAGAACAAATTGTTAAGGTTAAATAGGTTTACTATTGCAAAATTAAATGTAAAAAGCAATGTTAAAGGAGGAGCTACTTTTACTGATGAGGACAAAATTTCTCGTATCATTAGAGTTTGTGTCAATTCTTTAGGGGAAGAGGATAATTTACAATAGAAAAATGAAGCCGACTAAACATGTGTTAGTCGGCCTCAAATCGTAATTTTATTCTTAAAAACGATAATGGTTTTTTCAGAGTTGGATATTTAAAATTATTTCTTAAGGTATCATAGGCTTTAAAACTCTGCATTTTGAGGGGTTCTTGGGAAAGGAATTACATCTCTAATATTTGTCATGCCAGTTACAAAAAGAACCAAGCGTTCAAAACCAACGCCAAAACCACTATGAACGGCTGTGCCAAACTTGCGTAATTCAAGATACCACCATAATTCTTGCTCGTCTATTCCAAGGTCGGTTATTTTTTGCTTTAAAACATCGTAACGCTCTTCTCTTTGTGAGCCTCCTGCAATTTCCCCTATTCCAGGAAAAAGAATATCCATAGCACGTACCGTTTTCTCATCTTCGTTAAGGCGCATGTAGAAAGCTTTAATATTTGCGGGATAGTCAAATAGAATAACTGGACATTTAAAATGTTTCTCTACCAAAAACCTTTCATGTTCACTTTGTAGATCAGCTCCCCATTCTTCAATAGGATATTTGAACTTCTTTTTCTTATTGGGTTTAGAATTCTTTAAAATCTCAATTGCCTCTGTATAGCTTACTCTTTTAAAATGATTGTCTAATACAAAATGCAGCTTCTCGGTTAGTTTCATTTCACTGCGTTCTGCCTGAGGTTTGGTTTTCTCTTCTTCCAATAGTCTTTTTTCTAAGAACTCCAGATCATCTTTACAATTTTCCAGTGCAAATTGAATTACATGTTTGATGAAATCTTCTGCAAGATCCATATTGCCATTTAAATCAGTAAATGCAATTTCAGGCTCAATCATCCAAAACTCGGCTAAATGCCTTGACGTATTGGAGTTTTCAGCTCGAAAGGTAGGTCCAAAGGTATAAGTTTTACCAAGGGCCATAGCATAGTTTTCTACCTCTAACTGACCGGAAACGGTAAGGTTGGTTTCTTTACCGAAAAAATCTTCCTCATAATTCACATTTCCATCTTTCGTAAGGGGAGGGTTTTTAGCATCTAATGTAGTGACTCTAAACATTTCTCCAGCTCCTTCGGCATCAGATCCCGTGATAATGGGAGTATGTATATAGAAAAATCCGTTTTTATGAAAATAATCATGAACTGCATAAGAAAGTTTAGAACGTACTCTCATGATGGCACCAAATGTATTCGTACGAATGCGAAGGTGTGCCTTCTCTCGAAGAAATTCTAAGGAATGTTTTTTGGGTTGTATGGGGTATTCCTCAGGATCGGAATCACCTAATACATTAAAGCTACTTACCTGAATTTCGATATTTTGACCTCTTCCTTGGCTTTCAACCAAAGTACCCTTTATTTCTAAAGCTGCACCGGTAGTTATTCGTTTTAATAAAGCTTCATCAAACTTTTCAAAATCAATCACACATTGCATATTGTGAATAGTAGAGCCATCATTCAATGCAATAAATCTATTGCTCCTAAATGTACGCACCCATCCTTTTAAAGTTACTTCTTGTAAAACTTTACCTTCTTCCAGAAGTTCAATAATGCTGAATTCCTTCATTATATGTTTCATTTATGAGGGTGCAAAGATAAATGTTTCATGATTAAGATATCTATAAAATGAATTTTTTAAAATCTTAAAAAGTGTACTTTGGTTATTTAAAAAATAGAAATAGGGGAAAATAACCCTTATTTTAAGAAGACCTATTTCCTAATTTTGAATTTACGTTAAGAGAGTGATTATACTATTAATAAAAGAAATAAATGACAGTAGGTTTGGGGGAACCTAAAAAGGCCTGCACGAAAATTAATATTTTCGGCAGGCCTTTCAACATTTAAATCAATTGTGTTAATTTTCTTCAGATTCTGCCTCTGTAAGAATATTAATATTAGGTTCTTTGAGTACTTGCTTATTTGCAATACTTCGTTCCAGAGATAATAATAAGGAAGGAAGTAAAATAAGATTTGCCAACATAGCAAACATTAAAGTAGCCGATACCAAACCTCCTAATGCAACAGTACCTCCAAAACTGGAGGTCATAAAAACAGAGAATCCAAAAAAGAGTACAATAGAGGTATAAAACATACTAACTCCAGTTTCTCTTAGTGCAGCATATACTGATTTTCTTATTTTCCATTTATTATCAGACAGTTCTTGACGATATTTTGCTAAAAAATGAATAGTGTCATCTACAGAAATACCAAAGGCAATACTAAAAACTAATATGGTAGATGGTTTAATAGGAATACCAGCAAAACCCATTACCCCAGCTGTTACGATTAGTGGAAATAAATTAGGTACTAAAGAAATAATAATCATTCTAAAAGAACGAAACATATAAGCCATAAAAAGTGAAATTAAGAATATGGCAAGTGTAAGTGAAATTACCAGATTCTTAACCAAATACTTGGTTCCTTTTGTAAACAAATATGCTTTTCCAGTTATGGTCACTTCATAACGTTCTGGTGGCAGTACTTTGGATATTTTATCTTCTAAACTCTCTTCAATACGTTCCATCCTGTCAGTGCCTATATCTTTCATAAATGTAGTGATACGTGCTATTTGACCAGTAGAATCTACAAAGCTACTAAGAAGATCTACTTTATCTGATGATTTTTTAGCATAAGATAGAATAAAGTTTTTTTCAAGATTATTAGGTAATTGGAAATAGTCTGGGTTGCCATTATAATAGGCCTGCTTGGAATACTTTACTAATCTTGTGACTGAAATTGGGTCTGATAATTCTGGGATGTCTCTTATTAACTCTTCTACTTCTTCCATGCGTTTAAGTGTAGGAAGTTTCATGACACCATTCCTCCTTTTAGTGTCTACCATAATTTCGAGAGGAAGAATGCCTTCAAATTCTTTTTCAAAAAAACGGATATCTTTAAAAAAAGCTGCTTTTTTGGGCATGTCTTCAATTAGGCTTCCCGATATTCTAATCTGATAGATACCAATAATACATGTTACCAAAAGAATAAGGCTTATAATGTAAACAGAGATACGGTAGTGTCTAACGGTATTTTCCATCCAGTTTACAAAAGCTTCAATCCATTTTTTGTTTAGATGCTTAAGGTGTTTGTTTTTGGGCAACGACATAAAGCTGTAAACAATAGGAATAATGAGTAGCGATAATATAAATATCACTAGAATATTTAAAGATGCCACAATACCAAACTCTTTGAGCAATTTACTTTCTGTGACAATAAAGGTGGCAAAGCCTGCAGCAGTGGTAACATTGGTCATTAAAGTGGCGTTTCCTATCTTGGAAATTACGCGCTGTAAAGATTTTGCCTGATTACCGTGTTTTTTTACTTCTTGTTGATATTTATTAATTAAGAAAATACAATTAGGAATTCCAATTACAATAATAAGCGGTGGAATAAGCGCAGTGAGCACTGTAATTTCATAATGGAGCCATCCTAGTATTCCAAAAGCCCACATAACACCAATAATAACGACGATCATTGAAATAAAAGTAGCCCTGAACGATCTAAAGAAGAAGAAAAAAATTAGGGAGGTAATTAAAAGCGCAGCAGCTATAAAAACACTTATTTCATCTACAATATTTTGTGCATTAAGTGTTCTGATATAAGGCATGCCAGACACTTTAATGTCAATGTTGGTTTCTCTTTCAAATGTTTCTATTAATGGAATAAAGTCATTAAAAACAAAATCTTTTCTTACCGAGGTATTAACGATATCTTTATCAATATAGATAGCAGTTCTAACAGTAGTGTTTTCTTCATTGTAAAGCAAGCCTTGGTAAATAGGAAGGTTTTTAAAAAGCTTGTCTTTGAGCTTGTCAATATACTCTTGATCTTTTTGCTTGCCTGAAAGAAATGGTCTTATAGTAAATTCTTGATTTATGGTGTCTTTTACTAACAATTTAAGATTATCAGTAGATAATACAAGGTCTACCTCTGGAAATGCGTTTAGTTGCTTACTAAGCTTATTCCAGCGTTCAAAAATCTTAGGCGTAAATAAAGCAGTATCACTAATTCCTAATACGATGAGATTACCTTCTTCTCCAAAAATATCGAGAAATTTATTGTATTCAAGGTTTACAGGATGATCATCCGGTAGCAGATTTGCTTCTGTATACGTGAAACGCATGTATTTCCATTGTGACCCTAAAAAAACGGTCATTGCTGCCAATAGGAGTAGTATTATAATACGATTCCTTAAAATAAGACGTGCGAGGCTTGCCCAAAAGTCTCTGCTATACGAAGTTGCCATCTAAAAAAATTCTGCGCAAAGGTAGAAAATGCCAATGAGGAAGCCTAAAATCCTAAACTAAAATTAAAAGTAAACTTAAATGAGAAGTTTTGATCAAAGCCCTTAAGCCCATAAGGGCCATATCTATAAAATGTACTAATACCAAAACCTTTAAATAATTGGTTAACTTCAAATCCGCTTTCATAATACCCTTGTTCTAACGTGTTAAAATTAAAATTCAGATGTTTGTCTTGTGAGGATGCATCTCCAATCGCAAAGCGAGAAACCATCACTAATTGGGGTTTAAATTTATTAGAGATATGAAAGCGTTTTAGCTTATGGCGTACTTGAAAAGAGAGGTATTTATCTGAAAAAAATTCATTAAAAAACATAGTCTCAAAACTATTGCTATCAGCCACAGCAAATCTTCTTAAGATGGCAGAGTCATCTGGATTATTTGGGGAGACATGATAAAGTTCTGTAATAGGAAGGTCTCCCCAGGCAATTCCTGCTCTAAATAAAAAGGAGGTACTTGTTCCGTTAAGGGGAGAAAATTCATAGATACCACGAAAGTTAAGCTTAGAAAAACTAAAATCAGCATCTAGAAAATTCTGAAAACCTTTAGTGAATTGAACGGTAAATTGAGGATAACTCTTTTTGAAGATCTTTTTTCCTGCATCAGACACGATAAATTTATTAGCAGGTGTCCAATGCAATGCCATTTGTAACGAAGCGATTTTGTAATTATTGAACAATTGCCCCCTGTTGAAAAAAAGGTAATCAAATGTAGGTGCTATGTCACTTTTGTTTACTTGAATTTTAGCAGTTAAGGCAGATGTAATATCGTGTTTGATAAAGGGGCTAAGGGTTTTATTTTTGTGAAATAAGGTGATGTTAAAAAGTCGTGGTTCAAAAACATAAAAAGCACGTCCGTCTGTTATAAAGCCTTCACTCCCGGTTTCTGTAAGGTCATCTGTAAACATAAACCCTGCCCATGTATCACTAAATCTGTCAAGCCGCACTTCTGCTCCAAGGCCATATTTAAAATCTTTGTCTTTAAATCCGTATAACCCATATGCGCTCAATCTAAACTTTTTTGAAAAGTTATTATTGGTAATTGCACCAACTCCTGGCTTAAAACCTTCATAATTATTGTATTTAATGAGATATCTTAAATCAAAATCAATGAATTTTGTACCCAAATAACCCTGTGTGAGCTTTCGGATCAGGCTTAGTTTATTTTCCACTTTTCTTGACTTACTCAGACTGTCAAGAAAGACATAGGTTTCTCTATCTCTTTTGGTAATACTGTCTTGTCTGTATAAATTCCAGAATTCTTCACTTCGTGAAGTAATTTGATCATCAAGAACAATATCAATCCCTTTGCCACGAAAATTCATTTTTGGGTTAAGTGTTAGATCAAAATAGTTTTCTTTAGAAATTAACTGCGCATAATCTGATACTTTCTTTTCATTCGTACTTAAAGAAATAGAGTCGTTCATAGACTTATTTCTCTTTTCCAGATTAATGGTATTTCCAAACAATGAAATTTGATCAGAATTAGGTCCTTTTTGAACCTTAATCTCTTTTTCTATTGGAAACCAAATTTTTTCCTCTTCTATATATCTAAAATTTTCAATAGCAGATACATCTATAGTTGAATTGATTTCTATAACTCCTTTCTGAACTGCTAAACTTGCTTTGTCCAGATAAATAAGTCCTTGAATTGCTTTCTTAACCTTTTTCTTTTTTGGTGAAAAGTATATAATGTATGCTTCTCTACTGTTGTTCTTAACCGTATCTAAAATCTTATAGTTGTAGGTTTTTAAAGCATTTTTTGCCAAGGGTGCTTTATAATCATTTCCCATTATTGTATAGGTGTTGGCGTATATAGAAAATGATTGTAGTTGTAGTGTAAAAAGCTCGTTTACGGGTTTTTCAAATCCAGACATACGAGAGGCAGTAACGTACTCTTGAAAGCCTTTAGATTTATTGAATCGCACTTCTGACACTTTTTCACTCAAATAAAGATGTGATTTACGCAATTGTTTTTTTAAAATGATGTTGGAAGAGTCAATACGTTCAAGTTTCCATTTTCCTTTTTTTCTGATAAAAATGGAATCGGGGGCAGAAACAATAGAATCTGGATTGGCAGTAATATGAAGTTTATTATACATTTTATAGCGAAAACTACGTAACGCAAACAGTGGGTCATTCTTTTTTTTAAGAGCTATCGTTTTTTGAATGAGATCCTTTGCAAAATCGCTTGTATTATCTATTAAATTTGAACCTAAATTTTCTTTTTTGGGCTTTAGTTCAATGGTGTAATAGTTTTGATTTTTCAGTATAGGGATTTTAATAGAATTATAGCCTGCGTATTTAACCGTAAAAAAGTTAGAAGGTTTTTCTAATACCATCTGAAAGCTACCATTGGCATGGGTAATGGTGCTTGAATTAGAAGATAAAAGTATGGTTGCAAAAGGTATTGGTGTCTTAGTATTGGCATCTTTTACTTTCCCCTGAATGCTTGTCTGGGCATAAGTAGAAGTAGACAAAAGAAGTAAAAAAGCAATAAAGGTTTTACACATAAATTAAGGATGCTAGAAGAGCAACTTCTAATGACACAAAAAACAAAAGCGACCTTAAAAAAGTCGCTTTTGTTTTGAAAAGTTTACCTAGATGGTCATGATTTCTTTTTCTTTAAGTGCAAGTAAATCTTCCACTTTTTTACTATGTAAGTCTGTTAATTCTTGCACATCTACTTCAGCATTTTTTAAAAGATCTTCAGAAATATCTAGTTTTTTAAGTTCTTTATTAGCTTCTTGTCTAGCATTTCTAATACTTACCTTGGCGTCTTCAGCTTCTCCTTTAGCTTGTTTTACTAGATCTTTACGTCTTTCTTCGGTTAGTGGTGGAACATTGATGATAATCATTTCTCCATTATTCATTGGGTTAAAGCCAAGATTAGCCACCATGATTGCTTTTTCAATAGTTTGAAGCATTGACTTTTCCCATGGCTGAACTGAAATGGTTCTTGCATCTGGAGTATTTACATTTGCCACTTGACCCAGCGGAGTTTGAGACCCATAATAATCTACATATACACTTCCTAACATGGAGGGATTTGCTTTTCCTGCGCGGATATTTACAAATGCTTTTTCAAGATGACTTATAGCACCATTCATAGATTCTTTTGTGCTATCTAATACAAATTCAATTTCTTCGTTCATAGAATATGTCTTTAATATAAAATAATAGTAATCAAAAACTAGACCAATTAATATTAGTTTCTTTAGTTAAATATTTACTTTGGTACCTATCTTTTCTCCTTTTACCACTTTTGTGAGATTTCCTCCTTTATTCATGTCAAAAACAATAATAGGTAATTCATTTTCCTGACTTAAAGTAAAAGCAGTAGTGTCCATTACCTTGAGCCCTTTCTTCAATACATCTTCAAAAGTGATATAATCAAATTTAGTTGCTGAAATATCTTTTTCAGGATCGGATGAATAAATACCATCTACTCTAGTACCTTTTAAAATTACATCAGCACCAATTTCTATTGCTCTTAATACGGCTGCTGAATCTGTTGTAAAATAAGGATTACCAGTGCCACCTCCAAATATCACTACTCTTCCTTTTTCAAGATGGCGCATAGCCCTTCGTCTGATAAAAGGCTCAGAGACTTCGTTAATTTTGATGGCAGACTGTAAACGTGTTTCCATACCGGCATCTTCCAAGGCACTTTGTAATGCTAGACCATTGATGATGGTAGCAAGCATTCCCATATGGTCGCCTTGTACACGATCCATACCATTACTAGCCCCAGCGACTCCTCTAAAAATATTTCCTCCTCCAATTACAATAGCAACTTGCACTCCAAGATCTACTACCTTTTTGATTTCTTTTGCATATTCGGCAAGCCTTTTAGGGTCTATACCATATTGACGATCTCCCATGAGAGCTTCACCACTTAATTTAAGAAGTATTCTTTTGTATTGCATTTGAAAAGGCTTGAATCTAAGTTTTGTTAACTTTTTTATTTGGCGCAAAATTAATGAAAATAATTTATGGGTGTTTGAATAGTTAGAGGATTAATCTGTTTGGATAAAGAAAGCACCCATTTAACAAAAAAAAAGGGACTATCTGGAAGATAGCCCCTTTGAAGAAAATATGCTCGTTATAATTTAACCAAGAGCTACTCTTTTAAAACCTGTAACCGTAAGGTTTGCTTCTACTGATTTAACGTAGGCGGCAACACTTTGCTTACTGTCTTTAATATAATCTTGGTTTACCAAAGTATTATCTTTGAAAAAGCGTTTGATTTTTCCTTTTGAAATGTTGTCTAACATAGCCTCAGGTTTACCTTCTGCTCTAAGTTGATCTTTTGCAATCTCTATTTCTTTATTAATCACATCTTGTGAAACTCCATCTTCATTAAGCGCTACAGGATTCATAGCAGCTGCCTGCATGGAAACATTTTTTGCGGCTTCTTCTGCACCATCTACTTTCGCTGAAAGTCCAGTTAGGGTAGCAATTTTATTACCAGCGTGAATGTAAGAACCTATAAAAGGTGCCTCCAAAGTTTCAAAGGCTCCAATTTCAATCTTTTCACCTATAATACCAGTTTGCTCTGTAAGCTTTTCAGAAACAGGAATTCCATTAAAATCGGCTGCAAGAAAAGCGTCAAGACTTTCATAATTTAAAGCTAAATCTGCCAAAGAATTTGCCAAATTAACAAAATCTTCATTTTTAGCTACAAAATCTGTTTCACAGTTTAGTGATATAATAACCCCTTTGTTACTAGCATCATTTACTTTTGCGATAACAGCTCCTTCAGAAGAATCACGATCTGCTCTTTTTGCAGCTACTTTTTGACCCTTCTTACGAAGAATTTCAATTGCTTTTTCAAAATCACCTTCTGCTTCTACTAATGCCTTCTTGCAGTCCATCATTCCGGCTCCGGTAGATTTTCTTAATTTATTTACATCTGCGGCGGTTATATTTGCCATTTTGTGTCTGTTTTTAATAAAATGTGTTCTTAGAAAACTAACAACCAGCTTTCTGATGGAACAAATTTTAGGAAAATGTTACTATTTAGTTTCTTTTTCTTCAGTTGAAGTGGCCTTTGCATCTTCTGCGATAGGTTTTGCTGCCTCTTCTGCTTTTGGAGTCGCTTCCACTTTTGGCGCTTCTTCGGCTGCTTTCTTTTCAGCTGCCGCTGCTGCTTTTTGTTTTGCGTCGTTGTCTTTTTCTGCTTTTCTTTCGCTTAATCCTTCGGTTACAGCTGCAGTAACATAAGTAAGTATACTTTCAATTGATTTAGAAGCATCATCATTTGATGGAATAACATAATCCACATCTCTAGGATCTGAATTTGTGTCAACCATCGCAAAAATAGGAATGTTTAATTTTTGTGCTTCTTTAACTGCAATATGTTCCCGCATGGTGTCTACAATAAACAACGCTCCAGGAAGGCGAGTCATGTCTGAAATGGAACCTAAGTTCTTCTCAAGTTTTGCTCTAAGACGATCTACTTGTAATTTTTCTTTTTTAGAAAGCGTATCAAAAGTACCATCCTTTTTCATTTTGTCAATAGAGGTCATTTTCTTAACCGCTTTTCTAATAGTGACAAAATTGGTAAGCATACCACCAGGCCATCTTTCTGTGATGTAAGGCATATTTGCTGCGGAAGCTTTTTCTGCAACGATATCTTTTGCCTGCTTTTTGGTTGCAACGAAAAGAATTTTTCTACCAGAACCTGCTATTTTTTTAAGCGCTTCATTGGCTTCTTTTATTTTAGCAGCCGTTTTGTATAGGTTAATAACGTGAATCCCGTTGCGCTCCATGTAGATGTAAGGAGCCATATTAGGATTCCACTTTCTGGTAAGGTGTCCAAAATGTACACCTGCTTCAAGTAAATCTTTTACTTCTATATTGTTTGCCATTTTTGTAATAGTTTACGTTCCGTTGAGATTAGCAATGTTAAAGTGGTACCTTATTTATAAGGAGCCTTCAACATTTGGATGCTAAACTAGTTTTCGCTGAGCGAAACAACGACAACTGATTTTTAAATTCAATAATAAATGAACATGGTATAAAATACCTAGTAATATTAACGTTTTGAGAATTGGAATTTCTTACGCGCTTTCTTTTGTCCGAATTTCTTACGTTCAACCATTCTTGGGTCTCTTGTAAGTAAACCTTCCGGTTTAAGCGTTATTCTGTACTCTGCGTCAATTTCGCATAAAGCTCTTGAAATTGCTAAACGAATTGCTTCTGCTTGTCCTGTTATACCTCCTCCATAAACATTTACTTTAATGTCATAGTTCTCTGCATTATCAGTAAGAGTTAGAGGTTGTTTTACTTTGTACTGTAAAGTGCCTGTAGTAAAGTATGCTTGCAACTCTCTTTTGTTTATGGTAATGTTTCCATTTCCAGGAGCCATATATACTCTTGCAACTGCAGTTTTTCTTCTGCCAATTTTGTGAATTACTTCCATTTACTTAAGATCGTTTAAGTTAATAGCTGTTGGCTTTTGTGCTTCCTGCTTATGCTCAGCACCAACATATACTTTTAAATTTCTAAAAAGTTCTGCACCCAATTTATTTTTTGGAAGCATTCCTTTTACTGCTTTTTCTACAATTTTAGAAGCATCTCTTTCAAGAAGGTCTTTAACTGTAGTAAATCGTTGACCGCCAGGATAACCTGTGTGACGAATGTACTCCTTAGAGTCCCATTTGTTACCAGTAAGGTTAATCTTTTCTGCGTTGATAACAACTACGTTATCTCCACAGTCAACGTGCGGCGTAAAATCAGGCTTGTATTTACCTCTAAGTAGCTTTGCTATTCTAGTGGCTAGACGGCCTAACGTCTGTCCTTCGGCATCTACCAAAACCCACTGTTTATTTACAGTAGCTTTATTCGCAGAAACCGTTTTGTAGCTTAATGTGTCCACACTAACTTTTTTTAATTATTAAACATTCCTTTCCCTACCAATGGAGAGCCATCGGATAGCGGGGTGCAAATGTACAATTATTATCTACAATAACAAACAGGGTTTTAGAATAATTTAATGCCTCTAAATTATTGGTTTTTACTACACTATTATTTTTTTAGTTTTGAAACTTTGATGTTTAATTTTTAAAGAAAACAAGGGTAAGAATACCATCAATAAGAAGTTAGATAGAGTGCCAGTTAATTTTTTAAAAAGATATTTTTTAAGCCAATGAAAATGCTAAAGATCAAAGGTGTTTGTAATTGTAACACCAAGAATTTTAGATATTTTCCTGCTAAAAACCACGAATAGCCTTACACTTTTTAATTTTAGTAAAGGACTAGTGTGCTTCCAGCCAGTTTTCACCAATTCCTATTTCAACATCTAAGGGAACCGATAATTTATACGCATTTTCCATAGCTTGTTTAATCATTGGCTGAATGGTGTCAAGTTCTTCTTTATAAGCATCAAAAACCAATTCATCATGCACTTGTAATAGCATTTTTGTTTTGAAATTTCCGTTCAAAAGTTTTTGGTGAATATCAATCATTGCTATTTTAATGATATCGGCTGCACTTCCTTGTATAGGTGCATTTACAGCATTTCTTTCGGCGCCACCTCGTACTACTTGATTTCGTGAATTAATATCTGGAAGGTATCTTCTTCGTCCAAGAATTGTTTCAACGTAGCCATGATCTTGTGCAAAATGTATTTGGTTGTTGATGTAGGCTCTTAATTTGGGGTATGTTTTATAATAGGTTTCAATAAGGTCTTTAGATTCGCTTCTGGATAGGGTAGTTTGATTACTAAGTCCGAATGCAGAAACTCCATATATAATACCAAAATTAACTGTTTTTGCATTACCTCTTTGTTCACGAGTAACTTCTTCAAGTGGCACATTAAAAACTTTTGCAGCTGTAGATGCGTGAATATCTTCACCATTCTTAAAAGCCTGAATCATGGTTTCTTCTTCACTCAATGCTGCTATAATTCTCAATTCTATCTGAGAGTAATCTGCAGCTAGTAAAACATAATCTTTGTTTCGGGGAATAAAGGCTTTACGTACTTGTTGGCCTCTCTCAGTTCTTATTGGAATGTTTTGTAGATTGGGATTATTACTGCTTAATCTTCCAGTAGCAGCTACGGCTTGGCTATACACCGTATGAATGCGCCCCGTTTTTTTGTTCACTTCATTAGGTAAGGCATTAACATAGGTGTTTTGAAGTTTATTTAATTGACGCCATTGTAAAATATCAGCAATTATTTGATGATCTTTAGCTAGATAAGAAAGAACATCTTCTGCGGTGGAATACTGTCCTGTTTTGGTTTTTTTAGGCTTATCAACCAGTTTAAGTTTATCAAAGAGAATTGGGCCCAATTGTTTTGGTGAAGCAAGGTTAAATTCTTCTCCGGCTTGCTCAAAAACAGCGGCTTCCAATTTTTTAATATCAGAAGTTAATTCAGAAGATAAGGAGTTTAAGAATTCCACGTTTAGGTTAATGCCTTCAATTTCCATTGCTGCCAGCACGCTCACCAGAGGAGCTTCAATTTTTTCAAAAAGGTTGATTGCATTTCTTTTAGGTAATTCTTTTTCAAAGGTTCTTTTTAGTTGCAAGGTAATATCTGCATCTTCCACAGCGTATTCGCATTGATCTTTTTGGGAAACCGTTCTCATAGATGCTTGATTTTTACCTTTTTTACCAATTAATGATTCAATAGGTACAGGACTGTAAGAAAGATAGGTTTCTGCCAAAATATCCATGTTGTGCCTCATGTCTGGATTGATGAGGTAATGGGCAATCATGGTGTCAAATAACTTTCCTTTTACTTGAATATTATAGTTAGAAAGAACTTTAATATCATATTTTAAGTTTTGTCCTATTTTCTCAATTTTTTCAGAGAGAAAAAAAGGTTTGAATTCATTCAAAACCTCAATAGTTTCTTCTTGATTTTCTGAAAATGGCACATAATACCCTTTACCTTCCTGCCATGAAAAAGCAATTCCAACTAGGGAAGCTTCCAAGCTTTTTAAACTGGTAGTTTCTGTGTCAAAACAAACACTGTTTTGTGTTAATAACTGTTTTATCAATATTTTTCTTGCAAGCGGGGTTTTTACCAATTGATAAAAATGAGCTGTGTTTTCAATAGTTTTTAATCCAGTCTCATTAGTGGCAGAAGCTTCAGATGGGGGAGCTCCAAAAAGGTCAAATTGACCTTGTGTTTCTTTAGTGCCTGCATTATTTTTTGTGCCATTTTCAGAAATATTTTCTGGAGATTCAATTTCAAACGTTTTTTTGAGATTTTCAGAGAGTCTTCTAAACTCTAACTCTTGAAAAATTTCCTGTACCTTCTCAAGGTCTGGCGTATTTAACTCGTAATCCTCTTCGTGAAAAGTAACAGGAACATCTAGCATAATGCGCGCCAGTTTCTTAGATAGTAACCCTAGCTCTTTGTTGGCTTCTACCTTTTCTTTCATTTTACCTTTTAGCTGATCTGTATTTGCTAAAAGGTTTTCCATACTGCCGTATTCTTTCAAAAATTTTTTTGCAGTCTTTTCGCCTACTCCTGGAAGCCCTGGAATATTATCCACAGAATCTCCCATCATTCCCAAGAAATCAATTACCTGCTCAGGGTGTTCTATTTCAAATTTTTGTTGTACTTCTTTTACGCCCCAAATTTCAATTCCGTTACCCATTCTAGCAGGACGATACATAAAGATGTTTTCAGAAACCAACTGTGCAAAATCTTTGTCTGGAGTTACCATATAGATTTTATATCCTTGTTTTTCTGCTTGCTTTGCAAGGGTTCCAATAATATCATCCGCTTCATAACCTGGTTTTTCAATACAGGGTATATGCATTGCTTTAAGGATGTCTTGAATAATTGGTATGGCTATTTTTATAGCTTCGGGTGTTTCATCTCTGTTTGCTTTATAAGCTTCAAACATTTCCAGGCGTGCCTCGCTTCCATCTTTATCAAATGCAACCGCTAGATGATCTGGTCTCTCTCTTTTAATTACATCCAAAAGAGAATTCATGAAGCCCATAATGGCCGAAGTGTCCATTCCCTTAGAGTTAATTCTGGGATTTTTAATAAAAGCATAATATCCTCTAAAAATCAGAGCATAAGCATCGAGTAAAAAAAGTCTTTTTTGTGACATGAAATAGTTTGAAAGTTTACAATTGAGCTATCGGCACTAACAGAATTTCAAAACTACAAAGTTTCTACTCCTTCTGAAAATTTAATAACAACTTTGAGACTAGACCCTTGCTAAATAATGCTTTCTCCTACAATTTAGAAAGATTCACAATCGTTAATAAATGCCTAAAGCTTTAGTTTACGGGTTTTTTATGTTTAATTTTACTAAAAATAGCTAGAGTCTCATGTTGCGTTGGACCACCTTCATTTTTATTTATTCCATTATAGATTGGTACGCCTTTCAAGCGGTTAAAACACTTACCAAAAACCAGTGGGTACATTACGTATACATTGCAGTTTCTGTAATTGTAGTTGGTAATTTTATTTTACAGTTTGTTATTTCAAATGATGCAGGAAGAGTTTTGACACCGGCTAAAAGTTATGCTTTTGGTTTTTTAATCACATTGATGACGCTAAAACTTTCCATACTTCCATTTGTATTAGGTGAAGATATTTATAGAACAGGAGCTGGTTTTTATAATAAGTTTTTTAAGGCAGAAGAATCTTTTGATATTCCTTCAAGAAGAAAGTTTGTGAGTGTTATTGCCTTAGGAATCGCTGCAATTCCTTTTGCATCATTATTATATGGAATGTATAAAGGGAAATATAATTTTAGAGTATTGAGATATACTATGGAATTTGATGATTTGCCAAAAGCTTTTGATGGCTATAAAATTACCCAAATAAGTGATATCCACTCTGGAAGTTTTGATAATAAAAGTAAAATTGAATATGCTATTGACCTTATAAATAAAGAAGCAAGTGACACGATTCTTTTTACAGGAGACATGGTGAATAATTATGCATTTGAAATGATACCATGGAAAGATACTTTTGGTAGACTTGAAGCAAAAGACGGAAAGTTTTCTGTTTTAGGAAATCATGATTACGGAGATTACGTAGATTGGGATACAGAAGAAGCAAAAAAAGAAAACCTAGAGGAACTTAAACAAATTCAAAAGGATATTGGTTTTGAGCTGTTATTAAATGAAAGTAGGTTTTTGGAGAAAGATGGACAGCGTATTGCCCTAGTTGGGGTGGAAAATTGGGGTGCTGGCGGATTTAAGAAGGCTGGTGATTTAACGCTGGCATCTAAGAATATTGATAAAGATGACTTTAAAATACTAATGAGTCATGACCCTTCACATTGGCAGCATGAGGTGATAAATCATGATTACCATTACCACCTAACCCTCAGTGGTCATACACATGGTATGCAGTTTGGTATTGAAATCCCTGGATGGATTAAATGGAGTCCTGTAAAATGGCGTTACAAGTATTGGGCTGGAATATACGAGGAACTGGGTCAATACATAAATGTAAATAGAGGGTTTGGTTTTCTGGCTTTTCCTGGAAGAGTTGGTATCTGGCCAGAAATAACGGTTATTGAACTTAAAAAATCTTCGTAAGCTTAATTTTTTGGTATATTACAGAAAAGTATTTACTTTGTGCTTGATTTAATTTGTAAGATAAATCAAGAATATATTGTTTAGCCCCCTGAATTAACCTTTAAAACCTACTTAATTATGTATGTAAAGAAGTTAAGAACCGCGTATGTGCTTTTTTTGGCGTTAATGTCAACGGTCACTTTTCAAGTAAATGCCCAAGTGGGTATTGGTACAACTACACCAGACGCCTCTGCTGTTTTGGATATTACCTCTAGCACCCAAGGGTTGTTAGCTCCTAGAATGACTACCACGCAAAGAGGAGCTATTGTTTCTCCAGCCAAAGGGTTAATAGTTTTTGATACAGATCTAGATGCTTTCTTCTATTTTGATGGTGCTTCTTGGGAAGAAATAATAGACGGAACGGTAAGTAGAGATAATTATAAACTTATTAAGAGTGGTGATGTTCTGGCTACTGTTTTAGCAGATGAATTGGCTGCTGGAAGCGGCACCACTTATGTATTAGATGCAAATACTTTATATGAATTTAATGGAACCATCCTTTTTGACTTTCCAATTGAGCTTAATAATGCGTATTTAACAGGAAATGATGTTTCAAATGATGTGTTGGTAAATACAACGGGTGGGGCATTGTTTACAGGTAATACGGGAGGTTCTATTCGAAGTTTGACTGCTGCAGCAGGAGGCAATTCCATGTTTAACCTTACCATGAATGCAACCGCAACAGAAAGATTAGTTATGCAAAGTTGTGTATTTGCGGGCCCTGGAACAGTAGGAACTATCTCAGACGCCACTTTGGTCTTTATGTCCATTATTCAGTTTGCTGGTTTTACTAACGGAGTAACATTTACAGATATTGATTCTTTATTACTGGATAATTTAGGTTGGTTAGCTACCAATTCTGGAACTATGCAGACTTTTACGGGTACTTTTGATCTGATTACACAGTCCAGTGGTTTTGTAGTAGTAGATGCCGGAGAAACAGGGTTTGATTTGAGTTCTAACCCTACTATTAATGAAAGTGCATCTTTGGAAACCGTTACTTTTTCAGGAGCAGGTACGCCCGTGAATGGGTATACCACAGGAACGTATCCAGGGTTTAGCTTTACAACAGATTGGACCGTTAATTGCAGCGGAATACCGGTAGAAAGAGATGCTTCTGCTTCTGCTAATATTTATTATAACGGTAATATTGTTACGGGATTTAATCAAACAGTTCTAAATAGTAATACAACTCCTTTTAATCTAACAGGAATCGGAGGTTCAAACACCACTACTGCGGTTAACATGTTTAGAACTTCTTCTGCCACCTCAAATAGAATTACTTATGAAGGTAGTAAAAGAAGAATTTTTCAAGTAAATGCTTCTTTGTCTGTACTTGGTAATGCCAATTCTGTAGGTAAGTATTTTGCGTTTTTAATTGTGAAAAATGGAACCACCTCATTAGTTGAAACAAATACATTGATGCGAGTTAATAATTCATCAGATGTAAATAGTTTGGCAATTGTAGGAACTGTAGAGATGGACCCTGGAGATTTCATTGAGATTTGGGGGCAACGTTTAACAGGTTCTGGTAATGCGGATCAATTGTCTATTTTTTCATTGAACTTAAGTATACAATAAGTAGAAATTATAGGATTACAACATCAAAAGAGGATATCAATAGTTGATATCCTCTTTTTTATTCATTATAAATATTCCTGAACTTGTCTTCTTAGTTAATTTTAAAGCAAGTAAAAAGCTTGTGAAAAAAACATAAAACCTTGACTAGCTATTATTTTTTAGATTTAAACTTATACTTTAAAAGCTAAATCTACTTCCAAGAATATTTTAATGCAGCCATATAATATCCGGCACCAAAACCAATTAATAAACCTTTAGTACCTATGGAGACAGTCTCTTTTTTATTGAAAAAAGATTCCAGTACATAAAGGCAACTGGGAGCACTGGTATTGCCATACTTATAAAAGGCATCTATAGATGGTTTGATTTTGGTTTCTGGTAGCCCAAGGTGATCTTCTCGTGTAAATTGTTTAATTACCTTAGTGCCTCCTTGATGGATAGACCATTCTTCTATATCAGCAATCTCCACTTTATTTTTTTTCATAAAGGGCTTGATTAGTTTTTCTGAAACGAGCTTAGGTACCACATCTTTCAATTGGGTATCCATCATAAATTTCCCGTTTTTCATTTTTATGAGACCCCCAGGGGTATGGTATTTTGCAGTGTCTGCCACCTTCATTACCGGATGATTGAATCTCTTCTTCATTCTTTCAGGGATAACTAGTATTCCAATACCTCCATCATTAAATAAAAGATTGGAAACTAGTGTTTTACTGAAATCCTCATCATCAGCAGCTAATGGGGTCATTTTAACGGTACATTGGTCAAAAACGAAAACAATCGCTGGTCTATCAAAATGTTTACAATATTCAATCGCATCGCTTAAAGAATAGATGCCAGCAGCACATCCATAATAAGGGAGTTCTTCTGTAGTATCTAATTCTTTCAATTCTGCATCCAATGCAATTTGACAGGCAAGATTTGGAAGAATATCAGTGTGATAAGTCGCATTATAACTGAGATTGAACATTCCAATTTCGTCTTTGTCAACATATTTGGTTAATTTGTCAATGATAGATACACCCCATTTTCTAGGATGATCTTTTTCTTGCTTTAGAAGTACATTAGGGTAAGCATCAAAGTCTAATACGCTAGGTCTTTTTTGCACTCCAAAGGAGCTTGCCAATCGTTTTGCTAGTTGGTTGGTTCGTTCTCCGTAAATTTCTTTAGGATAAACTCGATCTGCAAAATAAACGGCATCATAAGATTTAGGGAAAATAGACTGCACCTCAGCAATGTAAACATCTGTCTGTTTCATTTTAAACATAGATTAAGTTAATAAAAAATGGGTAATTTGGGGGTTTAATCGAAGAGGGGCTACTTTGTTCATGCTAAATCTAAAAAAGATGAACGGTTTGGGGTGAAAAAATATGTTAATTTTTAAATTATTACGGGCATTACTTTAAATTATTACGGTAAAACCTTTTTATTAAAAAGATAATTTTATGTAAAAAATTGATATTCAATAATATATTATTTTTAAGGATCTTGATATTTTCAATTATTTGTTTTATATGCTCAAGTATTTTTCTCTTTAATTTTACAATAATGTTAATTTTTTAACTGTAATAATTAAACAATATATTTCTAGTATTTAGACGCCACTCTTGTTTGAGCTCAAAATAATAGCGTAGAATGTTGTTCGGGATTAATTGCAAGAAAGTATAGTAATGTTAACGTGATTTCTATGATATAACCTTCATAAAGTATAATTTCAAAATTTTCGCACTATTTTAATCTAACAATCTTATTTATAGTATATTACTTTCATTTTCTTTACTCGTATAGGGGCAAACGTAAAGAAAACGGCTAGTAGCTGTTTTTAGCGTAGCAGTCAGGCGGCGTGGGGAGAACAAGAGAATCTCGAAGTAAGTCGGGTGCCCTTTTAGTTCGTGTCATTTCTATTTTCCGTTAAGGAATTCAAAAATTTTTAACGGAAAAGGCCTGCTACACCGCGGATAAGAATACCCCCATAGAAAAAGTAGTTCTTTATATATCGAACTCAGGTAACGATATTATTTTATTTGGTTATCCGATTTAAATAGTGCTAGGTGATTGATATGTAAACTGTTATATAATTAGATGCGGATTTCAAAAGTATTAGCATCCAATAACTAGAATCAGACTACGTGTTTTTTAAAAGTACTATTTCACCTGAAATTTCAACCAATTTGTCTGACATTTGTTTGTTTATTACGGTAAAACCTTATATTTGTAATTAAATAACTTATTAGCCCTCCAACAATGAATACGAATAAAAACATTCGTATAAGCCTACTCTTATGTGCTTTTACGATTCTATGTACACTAAATTTAACCTACGCTCAGGTAGGGATAGGAACTACAACACCTGATGCTTCTGCTGTTTTAGATATTACCTCAGCTAATAAAGATACAGGTGTCTTATTTCCAAGACTTACCACATTAGAAAGAGATGCTATAAGCTCTCCTGCTGCTGGTTTGTTAATTTATAATATTGATGAAAATGAATTTCAATATAATTTTGGCACTCCGCTCTTATCTAACTGGGTTTCGGTAAAAAATTCAGGATCTCAACCAAGATCTGTTAAATACCATTATGATAGTAGTGCTTCTAATCCTAACCTAAATAACTCAGGTGGTCAAGTAGTGCCAATATTTGTAGCGCCAGACTGGAATGATGATACGTCCTTATATGTAAAAACGGCCAATGGTTTTCTTACAATAAATGAGTCTGGAAGGTATCGCTTTACAGTAAATATTGATATGGAAGATACAGATGGGGATAATGATTTGATGTCGTTATATGTTTTAGTTAGAGTAAATGGAGTAGAGTTAAGGTCTGGTGCTTCAACTGCATTGTTCGCGAATCAGGGAAGTAATGAAAATGTTTACAGTTCATTAAACTTTTCTGAAATTTATGATATAACTGCCGGCGATTCTGTTAGTATTATTGCGTATAGAGATAGTGGTGCTGGCAATGTTCTTTTATCGGGAACTGGCTATACCAACATTAGTATAGAAAAATTAGAGTAGTTAGAGATTTATTTAAAACTACGTATTTTTCATTTTTTTGCTGATTTCTAAGTCGCTAGTGTATGAATGAGTTTTAGTGGGAACTAATTAGTGTAGAAGTCATACAGTATATATTTTTATCTTTCATCTGTTGATCTTACAAAGGTGGGAACAATCAAGAAATTATTACTTAACAAGTGTACAAGTTGGTATAATAACAGATATTATGAATGTTTTAGCCAATAGTCCTCGGTCATATGATTGTCAATAGACCTTTCTTACCGTAGACAATACAATTTGTAAGGAGCGTATCTATGTGATTTAGTATTCCCCTTCTGGGTTTGGAGAATCCAAAACGGTGTAGAGAACACTGGTAGTGAATGATGCTCCAAGAGATTACTAGCAAATTTTAGCCGAAAATCTGGGTGCAACTAGTAGAGTTTATACCATAGATGTGAATGCCACAACGGTTTAAACGAATTTGATGGTTGTTGTGATCTTACTACTTATGGCAGCGGTTGGACCTTAGTACTTTATTATTCATTTATAGGAAGAACTTTAATAAATAATTTAAAAGAAGGTTTTGTGCCTTTAACTGGGCATAATGCATACCTTCCCTTTCTTGTTAACTACAAAGCACAAAATTAAAAATAACAATTCCATTTCTAATAAACCTTTCTTTAAAGCAGTCCGGAAAGTGATTGGAGAATTAATAGGGGTAATGATAGGGAAATGGATGATAATCCAGATTTTTATTTCATTTCTGACAGACCTATCAAGTCTAAATTACGGAAAAACCGTATCTTTACTTAGTGGTTTAAATAATAGGTTCTCTATGAAATATTTTTGTCTTAATACAAGTTTTATTAGATTCATAAGCTTTATAGTCGTATTCAATTGTTATGTATTTTCTTATGGACAAGTAGGAATTGGCACCACTATTCCTGAAGCAGTATTAGATGTCAATTCTACAGAGTCTGGTATTTTAATACCTAGATTGACGAGTCTCCAGAGAGATGCTATTGTTTCTCCGGTTGTTAGTATGATGATTTTTAACAGTACAGAAAATGTATTTCAATTTTGTAGTGCAGTCACTCCTAATGTTATCTGGAAATCAGTGACCAATTCTCCTTCTTTAAAATATGTAGCTTCTATAAACACTACAAGCCCAGATTTAAGCATTTCCGGTAACGGTTCAGCTTCTAGAATGCCTATTTTTGATTTTCCTTCTTGGAATGATGATACTACCTTATTTACATCAATCACAAGTGGCGGTACCACGCTCAATGTTTCACAGCCAGGAAGATATAGAATTACTTTGAATGCATATGTCTCTGTAAATACTTCGGGTAGTGCAGCTATACGTTACTATGTAGATGGTTCCCGGGCTTCCGGAGGAGCTGCTATTGTAAGTAATCCAAATTTGACGAATGTATTAAATACAACGGTACACTTATCAGAAATCATTGAAATTACTTCGGTACCTGCGGCTATAACCGTTCAGGTAGATGAAATTACTCCCAATACAGATTTGAGATTGCTTGCAAGTCCAACATCGGGCGTTTCTGTCAACAATATTCAGATAGAAAAGCTTAATTAAAAATGTATCAAAATACCTAAATGTGGTGTATTTAGGTTTTTTTATTACATTTGATTGATTAAACCCGTAAAAATCAAAAATATATGTCCAAGTTTGGTGATTTAATAGACATCAGCATTCCTGTGTTGCTGGATTTCTATACAGACTGGAATGAAGCTGCAAAAAGTATGCATGCTGTATTGCGTGATGTAGCTGCTGCCATGGGCGATAAAGCCAAAGTGATTAAAATTGACGTAGATAAGAATCAAGAGTTGGCAGAAGCTTTACGAGTGAAAGGCTTGCCCACATTAATGATCTATAAGGATGGAGAAATGGTTTGGCGACAAAGTGGAGAACAAGATGCTAATACCTTAATTGGTATTTTACAGGAATATGTCTAGTGTTTTTTCTTTGCTTTAGATTATAGTTTCAAAAGAGAATCCCTTTAATTTTAAATTTTTAAGTATTTCGGGTAAAATAGCTTTGAGATTTTTACTGGCCTTTAGGCTGTCGTGAAAAACAATAATGCTTCCATCTTCTGTATTGTTGATTACATTTTGATAACAAGTATCCGGAGTTAAATTCTTATCCCAATCCATCGCTAAGACGTCCCACATAATAATTTTATACCCTTTTTTCGCTAGTAAGGCTGCCTGCTTAAAACCCATTTTTCCGTAGGGAGGTCTAAATAGATTAGAATCAATCTCTTCTGCAGCTTTATCAACATTTTTTATATAATCTGTGGTCTTCGTTTTCCATCCATTTAAATGGTTATTGGTGTGGTTTCCTAAGGTATGCCCTTCACTTAAAATACGATTGTATAATTCTTTATGCGCCTGAACATTTTTTCCAATACAAAAAAAAGTGGCTTTCGCATTATATTGATTTAGTACATCAAGTACCCAATCCGTTACTCCAGGAGTGGGGCCATCATCAAAGGTTAAAAACACCTGTTGTTTTCCTTTAGTATAATTCCAGATACGGTTTCTAAAGAAATATTTTAGAAGCTTAGGTGTTTTTGCAGGTATTCCATTCTTGAATAACATAACAAACCAGCAATAGTTTATTCAGATTCAATCTCTTTAAAGAAATGGCTAAATTTCTTTAAATAGTTGTTGTAGGTCTCTACCTGCTTTCTGCCAAAAGTTTCATCATCATTTTTCACAACGATATCAAGAATACCTCTAAAACGATCCAGATCACCTCTAATATCTCCATAATACTCATATTGACTATCTAGTGCTAGGCTGCTGTAATAATCTAAATGTTCCTGATAAATTTTAGAAACCTTGCTGTAAAGGACTCTTGCCTTTTCCTTTTCATCTACCTTATAGTAACCTTCAATATAGGGTTCTAAGAAAACATAGTAACCAAAATATCCAGCAGGCATATTTTTCATTGCTAGATCTAAAATATTCTTTGCCTTTTCTTTTTTGTCTTCTTGCAAGAGTTTTTCAACCAATCTGGCCATATTACTTCTAAAAGTAATACTATTTCTTCTGGTTTCAGTGTCGTGATAAATTTTAGTGTTACCAGAGTTGCCCCAATTCCATTTCATCACAATATCATACATAAGATCACTATCAATACGACCCATTTCAAAAGGGTTCTCTGCGTTTCTTTTGGTTTTAATAGGAACTAGTTTGTAGACAAGTCCATCTAGTTGCAAATATTCTTTCATCCATAAATATTCTGCTTTATCAAAGCTTCCTCCAGTAAAATAAATGGGACGTTTCCAATCATTGTTTGCCAGAAGATCTAACATTAAGATTCTGTTTTTAGAAATAGCACTTTCTGGTAAATCAATATCTATGTAATCAACAATCAATGCGCTGTCTTTTTCTTTTACAAGTCCAGACTTCAAAACATTCTCCTTATTAACTGGTACGCGAATTTTATTGGTTGGGTAATAGACTGTTTCTAGTTCACTTTCGGGCACTCCATCTGTGCTTCCCCCATATTGTTTAATAAGATATCCGTACTTGGTTTTTGGATCATCACTAGAAATCCAATCCATAAAATCTTTAATATTCCAACGTGCTTCAGATAAGGGTTGGAATCTTATATAATCTCTAACACCCCAAGCGTATTGAGCATGTTTTAATTGCGAAGGAATAGGGTCGCTTTCATATGCTTTTCGCTTCATTTGATCAATATACCAATCTGTCTGGAAAAGACTACTGTTAATTACCCTTACATCTGTTCTGTACTCTTCAATTTCTTGTGCATACCATAAACCGAAAGTGTCATTATCACCAATAGAGAAAATGATAGCGCCAACATCTTCCTGAACAGAGTCTAAATAGCACATAGGAAGAGATCTCGCGGTATATTTATCTGAACGATCATGGTCATCCCAGTTTTCATAGGCCATCACAGAAGGTACTGCCAGAAGACAAACTACGGTAATTAAAGGGCCAGCCATTTTAGGAGTCACATAATTTTTAAGTCCTTCATAAATTGAAATCACACCAATACCTATCCAAATAGCAAATATATAGAAAGAGCCTACAAGAGAGTAGTCTCGCTCCCTAGGTTCAAATGGACGAATATTGGTGTAGAATTGAATTGCCAAACCAGTGAGTAAAAAGAAGAAGAGAAGCACCCAAAATTGTTTAACATCTCGTCTTGCTTGAAATACGAGTCCAATAATTCCAAGTATTAATGGAAATAAATAATAAGTGTTTCTTGCTTTGTTATTTAAGACGTCAGAGGGTAAGTTTTCCTGAGAACCTAAAAATAACTCATCTATAAAATTAATACCTGTAAGCCAATTTCCATGGTTGTCATATTTACCCTGAATATCATCTTGTCTACCTGCAAAATTCCACATAAAATAGCGCCAATACATATAGCCAAATTGATAATTAATCATAAAGCCTAAGTTATCGCTAAGAGAGGGTGCTTCCACATTCAGGTATTCTCCAAATTGTCTAAGAAACTTTACATAGCCGTCCTCATCAATTTTGCCCGTTCGCATGCCCTCTTTTAATTGTTGAACAGCTTCTTTGAGTTCTTCTTGACCTGCATATTCTGCTTTAATTGAAAACTCTAAGGGTTTTACATAACGCATATAGTTTTCTGCATGTTCTGAACTCCACATTCTTGGAAGCATGCCTACATGATCTGGATGTGAAGCTGGTAGCGCATCTTTATATTTATTAACAATTATATATTTACCGTTTTTTTCATCTCTTTCGTACTTCGGGCTATCGTCTTTACGACTATTATCTGGTGGCAACCCGGCAAAACGATCTGAATACATAGTACCATAAATGGGACTTTCAACACCAGGATATTGTTCTCTATTATAATAGGCTAATAAAAGTCTGGCATCAGAAGGGTCATTTTCATTTATTGGTACGTGCGCATTTGCTCTTATAGGTAACATTAGCCAAGAAGAGAACCCTATAAACATAAAAAGTATGCATAGTACGACTGTATTGGTTGTATAAAGACGTCTTTTGCGGGTATATTTCAAAGCCCAATAGAAGACCCCAATAAAGCCAAGACCAACTATAATGGAGCCTGAATTAAATGGTAAGCCAATAGAATTTACAAAAAAGACCTCACCCCACCCAAAAAGTTTTAGGGTATAAGTGAGTGAAAATTTATAAACAAACATCAATAATGCTACCACAACGATGTTACCAATGATAAATTTTTTCAAATCAACATCTTTATATTTCTTGAAGAAGTAAAGCAACCCTATGGATGGAATAGCAAGAAAGCCCATAAATTGAACTCCAAATGTTAGCCCAATTATAAAGGCAATTAAAATCAACCACCTATCACTTCTAGGTTTATCTAAATTATCAACCCATTTAAGCCCTAGCCACAAGAGCAAAGCCATGATAAAACTAGCCATTGCGTAAACTTCAGTTTCCACCGCATTAAACCAAAAGCTATCTGAAAAGGTAAAAGCTAAAGCACCCACAAGTCCGCTTCCTAAAACAGCCATATAGGCATGGTCATCATCCTCGTTCTTTCTCAGTAGTTTTCCTGCCAGATTGGTAATAGTCCAAAACATAAAGAGTATGGTGAATGCACTTGAAAATACAGACATATAATTAACCATTCGGGCAATTTGGTCCGCTTCCATAGCAAACATGGCAAAAAATGCGCCCAACATTTGAAATAAAGGCGCTCCTGGCGGGTGCCCCACCTCTAATTTAGCTGAAGTAGAAATATATTCGCCGCAGTCCCATGAACTAACAGTTGGTTCTACCGTGAGGCCATAAGTGATAAGAGCTATAAAAAAAACAATCCATCCTAAGATGGTATCCCATTTTCTAAAATTGGTTGCAGACATTTATTTAAATTTCTTTAATTGAGCGAATTTAATAATAAATACTAGATAATATGGCATTTTGAAAAAACCTTAACAAGCGTTTTACTTTTTCAATACACTAAATAAAAACGAAAAATATTTGCTCAAACAAAAGTTTGTTTTAAATTTGCATCCGCATTTGGTACTGGCCTATGGTGTAACGGTAACACAACTGGTTTTGGTCCAGTCGTTCAAGGTTCGAATCCTTGTAGGCCAACTGCTTGCTAACCCGCTTTTAAAGCGGGTTTTTTTATGTCCAGTTATTTAAGTGGGCTTCAGGGTGTAGGTATTTTAAAAGTCAGTACAGGTTTAAGGGCATGGTTTGCCAAATCTTCACTAATACTTCCGTTAAAAAAATGAGCCAGTCCTTTGCGGCCATGAGTACTGATGCTTATCAGATCTGCATTAATAGATTTTGAAAAATTAATAACACCTTTCTCTACACTTCTATCATTGTAAATATTGAGAGAAAAGTTGCTTGGCTTTGCTTTTTCAATAAAGGCACTCATCTTATGTGTAATTTCTTGTGTTGTATGAAAAGAGGCAGGCGTATTTACGTATAGAAAATGTATTTTGGCTTTTAGGTTTTTTGCAAATTCTTCAGCTTTAATAAAGGTAGCGTAAGATTCTGGTGAAAAATCACAGGCGAAAACAATACTATCTACGCTAAAATCAGGCTGTTTTTTTTTGATTACCAGAACCGGTGTTTCTGCACTCCTTACCACTTTTTCTGTATTTGACCCAATAATGAATTCCTTAAGGCCAGATGCGCCGCCAGACCCCATTACTATAAGATCTACTTGGTGTTTAGATGCAGCCTCATTTATAGCATCAGCAGTAGTTGAATCTTCTATGGTTTCGTTGGTTTTTAAATTTTCCAAATATGGTTTGTCCATAAATTCCTCAAATCTCTGGTGCGCCATTTTCATATAGAAGAGTACTTCCGGAACTTCGTGTTGTTCTTGTGTAGCTAGATGATTAGGTAGATCTAGTGAATGCATAAGAAATAACTCGGCATCAAAATCTTTAGCTATTTGAGCAGCTACTTCCAATGCGTATTCTGAAAGTTCTGAAAAATCGGTAGGGACTAATATTCTTTTCATGATGTTTTGTAAAGTTTTTATCAATATATGGAAAATAAATAAGTTAGTGATTAAGATTTTATAGGTATAAAAAAAATTGTATATTTGCACCATTGAAAGTAGTAAATGGATATAGAGGGGACCGGAAAGTCCCCTCTTTTTATACTAAAAATGACGTTAAAGCAACGAGTAGAGGAGTTACTGCAAGAGGCACTTAAAGTGCGGAAAGATCTTTTTATTATAGAATTAAATATTTCCTCAGATAACAAAATCAACGTTATCATAGATGGAGATAAAGGTATAACTCTTAATGATTGTATTGAAATTAGTAGGAGTATAGAGCATCCTTTAAATGAAGATGAATTTGATTTTTCATTAGAGGTAATGTCTCCCGGCGCAACAGAGCCTCTTATTGATAAAAGGCAATATAATAAAAACATTGGGAGAACTCTTGAGGTAAAAACAGTAGATGGGTCTAAATTTGAAGGTGTTTTATCACTGGCTAATGATGAACGATTTCAATTAGTTTGGAAAGAACGGCAGCCAAAGCCAATAGGTAAAGGTAAAGTAACGGTCACTTTGGAAAAGATGTTGTCTTTTTCAGAAGTGAAGGAATCAAAAGTAAAAATAAAATTTAATTAAAATTATGACATGGAAAATCTTGCATTGATCGATTCATTTTCAGAGTTTAAGGATGATAAACTCATTGATCGTGTGACGCTAATGGCCATTTTGGAGGATGTTTTTAGAAATGCGCTCAAGAAGAAATATGGTTCTGATGATAATTTTGATATTATTATTAATCCAGATAAAGGTGACCTAGAAATTTGGAGAAATAGAATAGTTGTAGCAGATGGAGAAGTGGAAGATCCAAATCAGGAAATATCTCTTCAAGAGGCGCGCAAGATAGAGCCTGATTTTGAAGTAGGCGAGGATGTGTCTGAAGAGGTGAAGTTGATTCAACTAGGAAGAAGAGCAATACTCGCATTGAGACAAAATCTTATTTCGAAAATTCATGAACATGATAATACTACCATATACAAGCAATTTAAAGATATGGTGGGGGAAATATATACCGCAGAAGTACACCATATTCGTCATAAAGCGGTAATATTATTGGATGATGAAGGAAATGAAATAATATTGCCAAAGGAAAAACAAATACCTTCAGACTTTTTTAGAAAAGGAGAGAATGTAAGAGGGGTAATTGAAAGTGTTGAATTGAAAGGAAACAAACCAGCGATAATTATGTCAAGGACTTCTCCTGCTTTTCTGGAGAAGTTGTTTGAACAAGAAATACCAGAAGTATTTGATGGGTTGATTTCTGTTAAGAAAGTGGTAAGAATTCCAGGTGAAAAAGCAAAAGTAGCCGTAGACTCTTATGACGATAGAATAGATCCAGTTGGTGCATGTGTTGGAATGAAAGGGTCTAGAATACATGGAATTGTGCGCGAATTAGGTAATGAGAATATTGATGTTATTAACTATACAAATAACATTCAATTGTTTATTACTCGGGCTTTAAGTCCTGCACGGGTAACTTCCATAAAATTAAAAGAAGACACGAAACATGCTGAGGTAATTCTCAAACCAGAAGAAGTATCAAAAGCAATTGGAAAAGGCGGTTTTAATATACGTCTAGCAGGGCAGTTAACAGGGTATGAAATAGATGTATTCCGTGAGGGAATCGAAGAAGATGTAGAGTTAACAGAATTTTCAGATGAAATAGATGCTTGGATTATTGAAGAATTCAAGAAAATTGGTTTAGATACTGCAAAAAGTGTTTTAGATCAAGATATAAACTTTCTAGTAAAACAAACAGACCTCGAAGAGGAAACGATTAGTGAGGTAGTGAAAATTCTCAAAGAAGAATTTGAAGATTAATTTATTGAGGTAATAATAATTATGGCTGCAAACGCAACAATGAGGCTTAATAAGGTTCTTAGAGAACTTAATATATCGCTTGACCGAGCGGTGGAGCATCTTGCATCTAAAGGTTATGAAGTGGAAGCAAGACCCACCACTAAGATCACCCATGAGGTATATAATGTTCTTTTGGATGAATTTAAAACTGACAAAAATAAAAAGGTTGCTTCTAAAGAAGTAGGCGAAGAAAAACGTAAAGAAAAAGAAGCGTTACGTCAGGAAATTGAAAAGGAGCAGGTTCAAAAAAGAGTGGTTAAGGAAGATCAAGAGGTTATTAGAGCGAAAGCTACCCTAAGTGGGCCAAAAACAGTTGGAAAAATAGATCTCGGCGGTAAAAAGCAAGAACCAAAGGAAACCCCTGTGGAACCAGTGAAGAAACCTGCTGAAGAACTCTTAAAAGAAACTCCTGCTGAAAAGGCTGTTGTTGCGAAGCCTGAAAAAGAGGAAGTGAAAGTTGAAACTCCCAAGAAGCCGGTTCCAGAGAAAAAGGAAGATCCGGTAAAAAAAGAAGTGTTAACTCCAAAAGTAGCGCCCGTTTTAATTAAAACTCCAGAAAAAAAGGTAGAAGTTAAAACAGAGGCTGAGCCAGAAGAAGATACTAGTCAGCCATCCATAATTGAAACCAAGTATCAAAAACTTTCTGGTCCAAAGATGACTGGTGAGAAAATAGACCTTACGCAGTTTAAGAAACCCAAGAAGAAGAAAGAAGAACCTTCAAAAGACGCTAAAGCTAAAGAAGCTTCAGATCGCAAACGTAAAAGAAGAAGAATTAGTAAAGAAGGTTCGCCAAAGCCAGGAAGTGGTGGTGGTCCAAATAGATTTAATGATCGTAACAAGAAACCAGGTCAAGGTTCAAGAAGAGGAGCCGCTGCGGCAAAGGTAGAGCCAACAGAGGAAGAAGTACAAAAACAAGTTAGAGAAACGCTGGAGAAATTACAAGGTAAATCTTCTAAATCAAAAGGCGCAAAATATAGAAAGGAAAAAAGAGATTCACATCGACAGAAATCGGAAGAAGAGTTTGCAATGCAGGAAATGGAGAGTAAAACACTCAAAGTTACTGAATTTGTAACAGTGGCTGAAGTAGCTACGATGATGGATGTTCCTACTACCAAAATTATTTCTGCATGTATGTCATTAGGTATTATGATGACAATGAATCAGCGCTTGGATGCAGAAACCCTTAGTATAGTTGCAGATGAATTTGGTTACGAAGTTGAATTCATAACTGCGGATATTGAAGAAGCAATTCAAGAGGAGGAAGATCGCCCAGAAGATTTAAAGGAAAGAGCTCCCATTGTTACTGTAATGGGGCATGTAGATCATGGTAAAACCTCTTTGTTGGATTATGTAAGGGAAGAGAATGTGATTGCAGGAGAAAGTGGAGGAATTACACAGCATATCGGTGCTTATGGTGTTTCATTAGAAAATGGCCAAAAAATAGCATTTCTTGATACACCTGGCCACGAAGCCTTTACTGCAATGCGTGCAAGAGGAGCGCAATTGACGGATGTAGCAATTATTGTAATTGCTGCTGATGACGATGTGATGCCTCAAACAAAGGAAGCAATTAGCCATGCACAAGCAGCTGGTGTACCTATTGTTTTTGCAATTAATAAAATAGATAAGCCTAACGCAAACCCTGATAAGGTTAAAGAAAGTTTAGCCAATATGAATTTATTGGTAGAAGATTGGGGAGGTAAAATTCAATCACAAGATATCTCTGCCAAAACAGGTACAGGAGTGAAAGAGCTACTGGAGAAAGTTTTACTGGAAGCTGAAATTTTAGAATTAAAAGCGAATCCTAATAAAAGAGCTGTTGGAACGGTGGTAGAAGCTTTTCTGGATAAAGGAAGAGGTTATGTTTCTACCATATTGGTTCAGGCTGGAACACTCAGAATAGGAGATTTTGTTTTAGCAGGTAAGAATATAGGTAAAGTAAAAGCTATGTTTGATGAACGTGGTAAGATGATTGAATCTGCTGGGCCATCTACACCTATTTCTATTCTTGGTTTGGATGGAGCACCACAGGCGGGTGATAATTTCCATGTTTTTGAAGACGAGAAAGAAGCAAAACAAATTGCAGCAAAAAGAACACAGCTACAAAGAGAGCAGTCTGTAAGAACACAACGTCATATTACACTTGATGAAATTGGAAGACGAATTGCCTTAGGAGACTTTAAAGAACTTAATATAATTCTAAAAGGAGACGTGGATGGATCTGTTGAGGCATTAACAGACTCATTCCAGAAATTGTCTACTCCAGAAATTCAAATTAATATTATTCATAAAGGAGTAGGAGCAATCACAGAATCTGATGTTCTGCTCGCATCTGCTTCCGATGCCATAATCATTGGGTTTAACGTGAGGCCTATGGGTAATGCACGTTCTATTGCAGATGTAGAAGAGATAGACATCAGAACGTATTCTATTATTTACGATGCTATAAATGATCTCAAGGACGCAATGGAAGGGATGCTCTCTCCAGAAATGAAGGAAGAAGTTACAGGTACTGCTGAGATTAGAGAAACCTTTAAAATCTCAAAAGTGGGTACCATTGCCGGATGTATGGTTACCGATGGTAAGATATTTAGAAATTCTAATATTCGTTTAATACGAGATGGTGTGGTTATATTTACTGGTACTTTGACTTCCTTGAAGCGTTTTAAAGATGATGTCAAAGAAGTTTCTAAAGGGTATGATTGTGGGATACAAGTTAAAAACTACAATGATATTAAAGAAGGTGATATCATAGAAGCTTTTCAAGAAGTGGCAGTCAAGAAAAAATTGAAATAGTAGTTCTAGATGGAATTAAAAGTAAAAAGCGATCTTAAGATCGCTTTTTACTTTTAATAAACCTTTATTAAAATTTAAGGTGTTAAGATAAAGGCGCTAGGATATTTTGTTTTAACTTCTACCAGTCTTTTATCTGCTTCTAAACGAGTTCTAAATCTGCCTACTCTTACCTTGTAATTGGGGGTTTCAAAGAATACATCACATTCCCATCCAGGAAAGTATAATTTAAACTTTGAAGCAGAAGTTTTGGCTCCAGCAAGATTGCCATTATAGATTTGAATTTTAAAAAACTCTTTGCTACTATTAGCATTTACTTCTTTCTTGAGTGAAACCAATTTATCAATCAGTGGATCTTGACTGATAGTGATGGTTCCGTCTTGTGCCTTTACCCCAGTATTAACAGATATAAAGAGAATAAAGCTTAAAATATTGTATTTATGAGTCAAAAATTTCATGGTAAAAACTATTTTTTACAAAAGTAATTTATTCCGTTAATAAGGTAACGAAAAATATTATTTAGAATTATTATAAATTAAATATTAACGTATCTCGAACATTTCTCAAATCGACTCTATGTCGTATTTTTGCTTCCGAATTTACAGGCACGCTTATTTTTTTTAAAATAATGAAAATATCGTGCCAAATACAAGTAGACAATACATATATGTCCAATATGAAAAAGGTGATACACCGCAATTCAATTTCTAGAATTTTAGGTATTAGCTTGGCGATTACGCTGGCATTTTCAACTTCTCTTTTTGCTCAGGATACAGAGGCGGCAGCACCCGCTTTGGTAGAAGAAGCACCTGCTAACGATTTGGGAGGTGATCCTGAAAAAGGAAAGGCAATTTTTAAAGCAAATTGTGCTGCGTGTCATGCGCTCAATAAGAGAATGACCGGACCTGCATTAGCTGGTGTTGCTGAAAAGTATGAGCGTGAATGGTTGTATAAGTGGATTAAAAACAGTCCGGCATTAATTGCTTCTGGGGATGCTCAGGCAATTGCTATATGGGAAGAGTATAATAAGGCGGCAATGAATACGTTTCCGCAGCTTTCAAACACAGATATAGATAATATTTTAGCATATACAAGTACTCCGCCACCACCCCCAGTTGTTGAGGCAGGTCCTACCGGGAATGTTCAGGTTGTAGAATCTGGAGTTCCAAGTGAGATTATCTTAGGTGCATTGGTGTTGGTGTTTGGTATGTTGGTGGTGATGTTATTCTTGGTGAATAAAACACTTCGAAGAATTGCCGAGGCAAATGGAGTAGAGATTGTAAAGGCTGAAAGTGAAAAGCGACTTCCGTTATGGAAAGCTTTTGCTCAAAATCAATTTTTAGTGATTGTTTCAACAATATTTATTTTACTAGCTAGTGCTTATTATGGGTATGGTTATGTAATGCAAATAGGTGTTGATCAGGGTTATATGCCCGTGCAGCCAATTCATTATTCACACAAGATTCATGCAGGTTACAACGAGATAGAATGTAAATATTGTCATTCTTCTGCAAGGGTTTCAAAGCATTCTGGTATACCGGCAATGAATGTTTGTATGAACTGCCATAAAAATATAGCAGAGTACAATGGAGAAGAAGACTTGGAGAATGGATATACCAAGGAATTCTACACCAAAGAAATAAAGAAGTTGTATGCAGCAGTTGGTTGGGATGAAGAAACCCAAAGTTATACTGGAGAACAACAACCAATCAAGTGGGTTAGAATTCATAATTTACCCGATTTCGCATACTTTAATCATTCACAACACGTAACAGTTGGTAAAATAGAATGTCAGAAATGTCACGGTCCTGTTGAAGAGATGGAAATTATGTATCAGCATTCTCCATTAACAATGGGTTGGTGTATTAACTGTCACCGTGAGACCAATGTTCAGATGGAAGGGAATGAATATTATGAAAAAATTCATGCTCAGTTATCAGAGAAGTATGGTGTGGAGCAGCTTACTGCTGCACAAATGGGTGGCTTAGAATGTGGAAAATGTCACTACTAATAAACGTAAAGGCTAATATCATTATATAAAATATGGCGTCAAACAAGAAATACTGGAAAAGTGTGGAAGAGCTGAACCCTGAAAGTTCAGTCATGGAAACGCTCAAACAGAATGAGTTTGTTGAACAGATTCCGGTAGATGATTTTCTAGGGGATAAAGAGACTCTAGAGGCTTCTTCAACTACCCGAAGAGACTTTCTTAAATATGTAGGTTTTAGTACGGCAGCAGCTACGCTTGCTTCCTGTGACGGACCCGTGGTTAAATCAATTCCTTACATTATACAGCCAGAGCAAATACGCCCGGGAGTAGCAGATTATTATGCGACTTCAATCGCTGACGGATATGATTTTGCTAGTATTCTTGTCAAGACAAGAGAGGGTAGGCCTATTAAGGTTGAAAATAATAAGGATGCAATTGTAGGTGGATCTGCTAATGCCAGAGTGCAGGCTTCCGTTCTTACTATGTATGATGCTCAAAGAGTACAAGGTCCTAAAAAAGGTGGGGAAGATATTTCTTGGTCAGATTTGGATACAGCAGTGATGGCTGGTTTAAACACGGCTCAAAATAGTGGGAAACAAATAGTGTTTCTTACACAGACTTATGCAAGTCCTTCCACTAATAGGCTTGTAGCTACTTTTAAAGAGAAGTTTTCAAATGCTAAACATATTCAGTACGATGCCGTTGCAGAAGATGCTGCTTTAAATGCGTTTGAGCTTAAGTATGGTTCTAGGGCACTTGCAGATTATGATTTTGCGAAGGCAGAAACTATCGTTTCTATAGGAGCAGACTTCTTGTCTGATTGGCAAGGTGGTGGTTTTGATAAGGGCTATGCTGTTGGAAGAGTTCCTAAAGATGGTAAAATGTCATACCATATACAGTTTGAGTCTAATATGTCCCTTACTGGAGCAAATGCAGATAAGAGAGTCGCTTTAACGGTTGCAGAGCAAAAAGTTGTTTTAGCCAAATTGTACGGATACGTAAATGGAGTTTCTGTTGCTGGCAAGAAGTTGTCTGATTCAGTAGAAGCAGCGGTGAAAATAGCGGCGACAAAGCTTAAGAAAGCAGGTTCTAGAGGAGTAGTTGTTACAGGTGTTCAGGATGTGGATGCCCAAGCACTTGCATTGCAGATCAATGAAAATATAAATAGTAAAGTTATAGATGTTAAAGCACCAAAGATGACTCGTCAAGGGTCGGTTGCTGAGGTAAATCAGTTAGTGGCTGATATGAAATCAGGTAAAGTTGGTGTATTGGTAATGAGCGGTGTAAATCCCTTGTATACTTTTCCAAATGTAGGAGAGTTTAAAGAAGGTTTAGAAAAAGTGGGTGTATCTGTTTCCTTTACAATGAAAGAAGACGAAACAGCTTTAGTGGCCAATTATGTGGCGGCAGCGCCGCATTATTTGGAGTCTTGGGGTGATTTGGAAATTAAGAAAGGGAATTATAGTCTTATGCAGCCTACAATTCGTCCTTTGTTTGATACACGACAGTTTCAGGAAGCATTGCTGAAATGGACGGGTATTGAATCTTCTTATTATGATTATATAAAAGAAACATGGACTTCTTCTGTTCTTGGAGGAAGTCAATGGAATAAAGCTTTGCATGATGGGGTTTTTACTGCTTCTTTGGAAGAATCAGTAGTGGCTGAATCAGAGTCGGCTATAATTGATGAGGAAGTTTCTCAAATAGAGGAACCACAAGTTTCTACTGGTTTTGTGGTTGCTTCGGCGGTTCGTAAATTAGGAAATGCTTCTTCTGCTGGTATGGAGTTAGTGCTATACACCAAGGTGGGTATGGGAGATGGTCAACAGGCAAACAATCCTTGGCTTCAAGAGTTTCCAGATCCAATTACAAGAGTTTCTTGGGATAATTACCTAACGATGTCTGCGGCTGATGCAGGAGATACTTATAAAAACTGGAATGTTGCAAATGGCGGTTTAAATGGTAGTTATGCGAATGTTAAATTAGCAGATGGTACTGTTCTTGAAAAAGTTCCTGTAATCATTCAGCCTGGTCAAGCTAAAGGAACGGTTGGTTTGGCATTTGGGTATGGAAAGAAAGCAGCTATGCAGCAGGAAATGCAGACTGGGGTTAATGCGTACGCTTTGTATAAAGATTTTAATAATGTGCAATCGGTTTCATTAGAACCTGTTTCAGGTGAACATGAATTTGCATGTGTTCAACTTCATAATACCTTAATGGGTAGAGGTGATATTGTAAAGGAAACTACCTTAGAGATTTTCAATACAAAATCGCATCATGAATGGAATCATAAACCAGAGGTTTCTCTTAATCACGAAGAAGTAGAAGCTGTATCTGTAGATTTATGGGATTCTTTTGATCGTTCAATCGGGCATCATTTTAATCTATCTATAGATTTAAATTCTTGTACAGGATGCGGGGCTTGTGTAATTGCTTGTCATGCAGAGAATAATGTTCCTGTAGTAGGTAAAGCAGAAGTACGGAAGTCTCGTGATATGCACTGGTTAAGAATTGATCGTTATTATTCATCGGAAGAGACTTTTGAAGGAGATAATAAAACAAAAGATGGTATTGATGGCTTAGGGGATTCCTTGTCTACTTTTAGTGAGATGGAAATTGCATCAGCAAATCCTCAAGTAGCTTTTCAGCCGGTAATGTGTCAGCATTGTAATCATGCTCCATGTGAAACTGTATGTCCAGTAGCGGCAACTTCTCATAGTCGTCAGGGTCAAAATCATATGGCATATAATAGATGTGTAGGTACTAGATATTGTGCAAATAACTGTCCTTATAAGGTACGTCGTTTCAACTGGTTCCTTTACAATAATAATGATGAGTTTGATTTCCATATGAATAATGATCTTGGTAAGATGGTCTTGAATCCAGATGTGAATGTTCGTTCTCGTGGGGTGATGGAAAAATGCTCAATGTGTATTCAGAAAACACAAAAAACTATCCTTGATGCCAAAAGAGAAGGTAGAGAAGTTAAGGAAGGAGAGTTTCAAACAGCATGTTCAGCAGCATGTTCATCAAATTCTATCGTTTTTGGTGATATAAATATGGAGGGAAGCAAGGTTGCAGAACTTAAAGAAAGTGATAGAATGTATCACCTGTTAGAGCATGTGGGAACACGTCCTAATGTTTTTTATCATGTAAAAGTGAGAAACACCAACGAAGCTTAAAATAAATTAATAAGACAATTATAAGAGGATTATGGCGTCGCATTACGAAGCACCTATACGAAAACCCTTAGTTACCGGAGATAAAACCTATCACGATGTAACTGTTGATATTGCTGCCCCAGTAGAAGGAAGGGCAAATAAACAGTGGTGGATAGTATTTTCAATAGCTTTAACAGCATTCCTTTGGGGATTGGGTTGTATTATTTACACGGTTTCAACAGGAATCGGTACTTGGGGTCTTAACAAAACTGTTGGATGGGCCTGGGATATTACCAACTTTGTTTGGTGGGTAGGTATTGGTCATGCTGGAACTTTGATTTCAGCAGTATTGTTACTTTTCCGTCAAAAATGGAGAATGGCTATTAACCGATCAGCGGAAGCAATGACCATTTTTTCGGTAATCCAAGCAGGTTTGTTTCCTATTATACATATGGGACGTCCTTGGTTGGCATATTGGGTAGTTCCAATTCCAAATCAATACGGATCTTTATGGGTGAATTTTAACTCTCCATTATTATGGGATGTATTTGCAATTTCTACATATCTTTCTGTATCATTGGTTTTTTGGTGGACAGGGTTGCTTCCAGATTTTGCGATGATCAGAGATAGAGCGGTAAAACCATTTCAGAAAAAGATATATAGTATTCTTAGTTTTGGATGGAGCGGTAGAGCAAAAGACTGGCAACGTTTTGAAGAAGTTTCTCTTGTCTTGGCTGGTTTGGCAACACCTCTGGTATTATCAGTACACACCATTGTATCATTTGACTTTGCTACCTCGGTAATACCAGGTTGGCATACAACTATATTTCCTCCTTATTTTGTTGCAGGAGCAGTTTTCTCTGGATTTGCTATGGTAAATACCTTGCTTATCATTATGAGAAAAGTGGTGAGCCTAGAAAATTATATTACTGTACAGCATATTGAACTCATGAATATTGTAATCATGATTACAGGTTCAATTGTAGGTTGTGCATACATTACCGAGTTATTTATTGCTTGGTACTCAGGTGTAGAATACGAGCAATACGCATTTCTTAACAGAGCAACTGGACCATACTGGTGGGCTTATTGGGCAATGATGACATGTAATGTGTTTTCACCTCAGTTTATGTGGTCTAAAAAGTTGCGAACCAGTATTATGTTCTCCTTTATCATTTCTATTGTTGTAAACATAGGTATGTGGTTTGAGCGTTTCGTAATTATTGTTACTTCACTTCATAGAGATTATTTACCATCTTCATGGACTATGTTCTCACCCACTTTTGTGGATATTGGAATATTTATTGGAACCATTGGATTTTTCTTTGTTTTATTTCTTCTTTATGCCAGGACGTTTCCTGTAATTGCTCAGGCGGAGGTGAAAACAATTTTGAAATCATCTGGAGAGCGTTTTAAGAAACTACGTGAAGCAGGCAAACCATTGTATGAAATGCCAGCAGCTACTGCTTTAGTAGCAGGAGGAACATTGGCTGTGACGGAAAAAACAGAAACAGTTGCAAATTCAGAAAAGGTAAACGAGTTATTTGAGAATATAGGAACTTTTGACAGCGCGACTCAAACAGCAGATCCCCTTCAGAAAATTAATGGTATAGGGCCAGTTATGGAACGTACCCTAAATCAGATAGGTATTTTTACTTTTGATCAGGTTAGTAAAATGACTGAAAAAGAGTATAATTTGTTAGACGAAATCACAGGCTCATTCCCTGGAAGAGCGGAACGAGATGATTGGGCGGGGCAAGCTAAAGAACTAAAGAAATAGAATCAGTATATGAGCACTAAAGTTGTACAAGCATTTTATAACGATGACGATATATTGATGAATGCAGTCAAGAAAGTAAAGGCTGCACACCATCACATCGAAGAGGTTTATTGTCCTTTCCCAGTTCACGGACTTGACAAAGCAATGGGATTGGCACCTACCAGATTAGCGATTACTTCATTTATGTATGGATGTCTAGGTCTCACGGTGGCAATTTGGATGATGAATTTTATTATGATTGAGGATTGGCCTCAAGATATTGGTGGGAAACCAAGTTTTAGCTATTTTCAGAATATGCCAGCCTTTGTACCTGTAATGTTTGAGCTTACTGTTTTTTTTGCAGCCCACTTAATGGTAATTACATTTTATCTTAGAAGTAAACTTTGGCCATTTAAGGAAGCAGAAAATCCAGATGTAAGAACCACAGATGATCACTTTCTTATGGAAATATCTGTAAATAATAACGAACAAGAAATTACAGATTTGTTGATGCAAACAGGAGCGGTAGAAATTAAAGTATCAGAAAAGCACTAATTAGAAATATGAAAACCTTTATCAATATAGGAATCGCTTTAAGTATAATGGTAATGTTATCTTCTTGTGCGGATAGTTCAAGACCTAATTATCAATACTTTCCCAATATGTATGAGTCTGTTGGGTACGAAACATATTCAGAAGCAGACTTTCTTCCTAACGGTATGGAAGCGTTGTTACCGCCAAACCATACGGTTAAAAGAGGTTGGCTGCCATATGCTTATGAGAATACGCTTGAAGGAAAAGAATTAGCAAGAGCAGCGCTTAGTAGTCCTCTAGATTCCACTATGGTAGAATCCACCATGACCAAGGGAAAAGAACTATACGATATCTATTGTGCAGTTTGCCATGGGACTAAAGGTGACGGACAGGGTATATTAATGAAGCGCGAAAAAATTCTTGGAGTGCCAAGTTATAAAGATAGAGATATCAATGTGGGAAGCACATTTCATGTTTTATACTATGGGTTGAACTCCATGGGATCCTATGCTTCTCAATTAAATGAGCAAGAACGATGGATGGTTTCAGAATATGTAATGAAACTAAGAGAAGATTTAATCAAATAATTATATAGATAGCGACCAGATATGTATACGTTTTCAAATAGATTAAGAACAGCTTCCTTTATATTAATGGTACTAGGTGTTCTTGGGTTAGGATACGGTTTTTTAACAGCACCATCTACGATTGAAGAAGTAAAAGCACTTGAAGCTGCTGCTCATGGAGATGGACATGGAGAAGCTACCCATGGTGAGGGACATCATGAAAGTACAGCAGATGCCCATAGCGAGAAAGACGAGATGGCTCACTATAAACATGCACTTAATTCCTATAAAAATAAGCCTTGGGCTGCATTATATGTGGCGGCTTTCTTTTTTATGATGATTGCTCTAGGCGTGCTGGCATTCTATGCAATACAAAGGGCTGCACAGGCAGGATGGTCTCCTGTCTTATTTAGAGTTATGGAAGGTATTACCGCTTACTTATTGCCAGGAGCTCTTGTGTTAGTAGTGATTTTTATTTTATCCGGAATGCATCTTAATCATCTTTTTGTTTGGATGGATAGTGAAGTGGTGGCAAATGATAAATTACTTCAGGGAAAAGCAGGTTATCTCAGTTTGCCTTTCTTTTTGGTAAGAGCAGTTTTTTATATTGCTGGTTGGGTAGCATATAGACATTTTTCACGTAAATTCTCTATCGCTCAAGACACAGCAGAAGATAATAGTAACTTTAAAAAGAATTTCAGAATTTCAGCAGCTTTTTTAGTATTCTTTTTGGTGACAGAGTCCATGATGTCATGGGATTGGATTATGAGTATTGATCCGCACTGGTTCAGTACGTTGTTTGGATGGTATGTTTTTGCAAGTATGTTTGTATCAGGTATTACAGTAATTGCAATGATTACTATGTATTTGAAATCTAAAGGGTATTTAGAACATGTTAATAATAGTCATTTACATGATTTGGCTAAATTTATGTTTGCCATTAGTATTTTCTGGACCTATTTATGGTTCTCGCAGTTTATGTTGATTTGGTATGCAAACATTCCTGAAGAAATCACCTATTATGTGGCAAGATTTCAAGATTATAAAGTTCCTTTCTTTGGAATGTTAGTAATGAACTTTGTTTTTCCATTACTCATCCTTATGAACAGTGATTTTAAAAGATTAAATTGGTTTGTGGTAATGGCAGGAATTGTGATTTTAGCAGGTCACTATATTGATGTTTTCAATATGGTAATGCCAGGAACTGTTGGTGATAAGTGGTATATTGGTGTAGCAGAAATAGGAGGAGTTTTATTCTTTTTAGGCTTGTTTATATTTGTAGTATTTACAGAGCTTACCAAAGCACCATTATTGGCAAAACGAAATCCTTTCATAGAAGAAAGCAAACACTTTCACTATTAATTGAAGTATTAAAAAGTAAACAGGATAGATATAATGACTACCGTTTTATTAACTAGTATAGTTCTCGTACTTGTATTTATTGCCATCTGGCAAATGACTAAAATTTTTGAACTCTCTCAGCCGAAAAGCGATGAGAATTCAGAAGTTGCAAATGACAAGGATAATAACATGAATGGATATCTAATGTTCGCATTCTTGATTTTCATTTACTTGTTAACCATTTATTCGTTTTGGAAGTATGGTAAATATGTACTCACTAATCCTGCTTCTGAGCATGGACAGGATTATGATCAGTTATTGTGGATCTCTTTTGCATTGATCTTCTTCGTACAGTTCATTACCCAAGCACTACTTCATTATTTTGCTTTTAAGTATAGAGGTCAAAAAGGTAAAAAGGCATTATTTTATGCAGATAATGATAAATTAGAATTTATCTGGACTATAATCCCCGTTATTGTATTGGCAGGATTGATATTATATGGTTTATATACTTGGACAACAATAATGGATATCAATGATGAAGATGATCCTATTATTATTGAACTATATGCACAACAGTTTAATTGGAAGGCTCGTTATGCTGGAGACGACAATGTTTTAGGTGATGCCAATGTTCGTTTTCTTCAAGATTTTGATGGAAAAAATGTGGTTGGTATAGACGCTTCAGATCCAAATGGTATGGATGACGTGGTAAGTACCACAGAACTACATTTGCCTGTGAATCGAAAAGTGATATTTAAAATGCGCTCACAGGATGTTTTACATTCTGCATATATGCCGCACTTTAGAGCTCAAATGAATTGTGTACCCGGTATGATTACTCAATTTTCTTTTACACCTACCGTTACTACAGAAGAAATGAGATTGAATCCTGATATTGCGGATAAGGTGTTAAGAACTAATAAAATTAGAGCTGAAAGGAGCAAGGTGTTGGCAGCAAAAGGCGAAGAACAGTTAGACCCTTGGGAATTTGACTACGTATTGCTTTGCAATAAGATTTGTGGTACTTCTCACTACAATATGCAGATGAAAATTATTGTAGAATCAGAAGAAGAATTTAATAATTGGATTGAAGAACAGCAGACGTTTGGAAAAATGATTGCTTCGGAATAAAGCTATAGAAAAAGAAAATATTAACAGTTTTAATTAAAAAAGATTATGTCAGCAACAGCACACGCACACATAGATGATCATGCACATGATGATCATGGACATCATCACAAAGAAACATTTGTTACAAAATATATTTTTAGTCAAGATCATAAGATGATTTCAAAGCAATACCTAATTACGGGCCTTATAATGGGCTTTATAGGGATTGCAATGTCATTGCTTTTTAGGATGCAATTGGCATGGCCAGGAGAATCATTCAAGATTTTTGAAGTACTACTAGGTAAGTGGGCTCCAGAAGGAGTTATGGATCCCAATATTTATTTGGCATTGGTTACTATTCACGGTACTATCATGGTATTTTTTGTATTAACCGCAGGTTTGAGTGGAACCTTTAGTAACTTATTAATTCCACTTCAAATAGGGGCAAGAGATATGGCCTCCGGATTTTTGAATATGGTTTCATATTGGATGTTTTTCTTATCAAGTGTAATCATGGTCCTTTCTTTATTCGTAGAAGCGGGACCAGCTGCAGCTGGTTGGACTATTTATCCGCCTTTAAGTGCATTGCCAATGGCTCAGGGTGGTTCTGGTGCCGGTATGACATTATGGTTAGTTTCGATGGCAATATTTATTGCATCCTCCCTATTAGGTTCTTTGAATTATGTAGTAACAGTACTCAATTTACGTACAAAAGGGATGTCTATGACTAGACTTCCTTTAACGATATGGGCTTTTTTCATTACTGCTATTATAGGTATCGTTTCCTTTCCAGTTCTTTTTTCTGCGGCACTTTTGCTTATTATGGACAGAAGTTTTGGAACTTCATTCTTTCTTTCAGATATATATATCCAAGGAGAAGTATTGCATTATCAAGGAGGATCACCAGTATTATTTGAACATTTGTTTTGGTTCTTAGGACATCCAGAAGTTTATATTGTTCTTTTACCAGCTTTAGGGATTACATCTGAGGTAATTGCAACGAACGCCAGAAAGCCAATATTTGGATACCGTGCCATGGTAGCATCTATTATTGCAATAGCATTCTTATCTACCATTGTTTGGGGACACCATATGTTTATATCTGGAATGAATCCATTCTTAGGATCCGTATTTACGTTTACAACCTTACTAATTGCAATACCTTCTGCGGTTAAGGCATTTAATTATATCACTACTCTCTGGAAAGGTAATCTGCAGATGAATCCTGCGATGTTATTTTCAATTGGATTGGTGTCAACATTTATTACAGGAGGCTTAACTGGGATTATTCTAGGGGATAGTACTCTTGATATTAATGTACATGACACGTATTTTGTAGTAGCACACTTTCACTTAGTAATGGGTATTTCTGCGTTGTATGGTTTATTTGCAGGTGTGTATCATTGGTTCCCAAAAATGTTTGAGGGTAAGATGATGAACAAAAATCTTGGGTATGTTCACTTTTGGGTAACAGCCATCGCTGCATACGGGGTATTTTTCCCGATGCATTTTATTGGAATGGCAGGATTGCCAAGACGTTATTATCAGAACACGGCTTTTCCTATGTTTGACGATTTTCAAAATGTAAATGTGGTAATTACGGTGTTTGCCCTTATTGCAGGTGCCGCGCAAATAGTATTTCTTTATAATTTTATAAGAAGTATGTTCTATGGTAAAAAAGGATCACAAAATCCTTGGAATTCTACTACCTTAGAATGGACAGCGCCACAAGAGCATATTCATGGAAATTGGCCAGGAGCTATTCCAGAAGTACATAGATGGCCTTATGATTATAGTAAAACCAATGAAGATGGAGAATATGTAATTCCCGGACAAGATTTTGTCCCACAACATATACCACTTCAGGAAAATGAAGAAGAGTTAAATCATTAAAATATATAAAACCTCCAAATGGAGGTTTTTTTATGCGAATTTATGATTCAACAGGCAGTGCAGAATTAATACATTAGGCACAGTTTCTTTGTCATTTGATTTCTATTATCTTTGTGAGGTATGAATTCAAATTTAGACCCCACAGACGATCATTTTACTCCTGAAGAAAGGGATGTAGAAAAAGCATTAAGACCTTTAGAGTTTGACGACTTTACAGGACAGGAAGCGGTATTAGAAAATTTAAGGGTCTTTGTAGAAGCATCCAATCAAAGAACAGATGCATTAGATCATACGCTTTTTCATGGACCACCAGGGTTAGGAAAAACCACCTTAGCGCATATTCTCGCAAATGAATTAGGAGTGGGTATTAAGGTTACTTCAGGGCCAGTATTGGATAAACCTGGAGATTTAGCAGGTTTGCTTACCAATCTAGAGGATCGTGATGTACTTTTTATAGATGAAATCCATAGATTGAGTCCGGTGGTGGAAGAATATCTTTATTCTGCTATGGAGGATTACAAAATTGATATTATGATAGAAAGCGGGCCAAATGCAAGGTCTGTTCAAATAAACTTAAATCCTTTTACGCTGGTAGGTGCAACCACTAGATCTGGTCTCTTAACAGCGCCTATGCGAGCCCGTTTTGGCATCAGTAGCAGACTTCAGTATTATGATACTGAACTGCTTTCTACTATTATTGAAAGAAGTGCATATATTTTAAAAGTTCCTATATCAAAAGAAGCTTCTTATGAAATAGCCGGGAGAAGTAGAGGTACTCCTAGAATTGCAAATGCGCTTTTAAGAAGAGTTAGGGATTTTGCCCAAATTAAGGGTAATGGAAAAATAGATATTGAGATTGCAAAATTTTCTTTAAAAGCACTTAATGTAGATGCACATGGTCTTGATGAAATGGATAATAAAATCCTTACCACTCTCATTGATAAATTTAAAGGAGGACCTGTAGGGATTACCACCCTAGCAACTGCAGTTTCCGAAAGTGCTGAAACCATTGAAGAAGTGTATGAACCCTTTTTGATTCAACAGGGCTTTATCATGAGAACTCCAAGAGGAAGAGAAGTTACGGAACAAGCTTACACACATTTGGGAAGAATTAAAGGAAATATTCAAGGAGGTCTATTTTAAGAAGTATTGAGCCCTAGCGAGACATACACTAAAATGATTAAAACCGAAGCTAAACGCCTCGGTTTTCTGTCTTGTGGCATTTCAAAAGCTGCTTTTTTAGAAGAAGAAGCACCTCGTTTGGAAGATTGGTTAAACAAGAATCATCAGGGTGAGATGCGCTATATGGAAAATCATTTCGACAAGCGCTTGGACCCAAGATTACTAGTGGATGGTGCTAAATCTGTTATTTCTGTTTTATTGAATTACTATCCAAGTGAATTTCAAAAATATGAAGATGCTCCTAAGATATCCAAGTACGCATATGGCATGGATTACCATTTTGTGATTAAAGACAAGCTTAAAAGTTTATTGGCTTTTATAAACACCGAAATTGGTGAGGTAAATGGTAGAGCCTTTGTAGATTCTGCTCCTGTTTTAGATAAAGCCTGGGCGGTTAGATCTGGTTTAGGCTGGATGGGAAAGCACAGTAACGTGCTTTCAAAAAAAACAGGATCTTTTTATTTTATCGCAGAACTTATAGTAGACTTAGATCTTGAATATGATACCCCAGTCACAGATCATTGCGGCTCTTGCACCGCTTGTATAGATGCGTGTCCAACTCAAGCCATTGCAGAGCCTTATGTTGTGGATGGAAGTAAATGTATTTCTTATTTTACCATTGAGCTAAAAGAAGAAATACCTTCCTCATATCAAGATAAATTTGATAATTGGATGTTTGGATGCGATGTTTGTCAGGATGTCTGCCCTTGGAATCGTTTTTCTAAGCCCCATAGAGAACCGCTATTTAATCCGCATCCAGACTTATTGAATATGAGTAGAGCCGAGTGGCAGGAAATTACGAAAGAAGTATTTAATGAGTTATTTAGAAAATCGGCTGTAAAAAGAACAAAATTTGAAGGTCTTATAAGAAATATTAAATTTCTAAATAAATCTGATTGACTATAATTTTCGGGTACTTTCTCTGACGATAACTTCGGTGGGAAGTTCTATATATTGCTTTTCAATATGCTCTTCGGTTTTAGACTTTTGAATCTCATCAAGAAGAATAGAGATTGCCTTTTTACCCATTTCAAAATTAGGTTGTTCCACAGTAGAAAGAGTAGGGCTAACAATACTTGAAAGTTCCCAATTGCTAAACCCCATAATAGATACTTCTTCAGGAACTTTTATTTTTTTCTTTCTAAGAGCAGTAAGAGCTCCAGAGGCAATAAGATCTGTAGTAGCAAAAACACCATCTATATCAGGATATTTATTAAAGGCATCATTGGTGAAATTAATACCTTTCTGATGTGAATGATTAATGCACCCATATACTAGTTTAGCGTTATATGGGATTCCGTGTTTTTTTAAAGCCTTTTTATATCCTTCTAAGCGGTCAGCACAGCTTTTAGTGCTTAGAGGTCCATTTAAATGCAATATTTTTTTACAACCAGTTTTAATTAGATAGTCAACAGCTGTATAAGCCGCATGTTTGTCATCTATAACCACTTTGCTGCATTCTATTTCATCAGTCACCTTATCTATAAGTACGAATGGAATGTCTTTATCTTTTAGCTTTCTTATATGCTCAAAAGAATTCGTTTCATTTGAAAGAGACATAATTATACCATCTACTCGCTGGTCTATCAATAATTCAATATTTTTTTCTTCCATTGAATAGAAATCACCAGATTGAAGGGTAATGACCAAATATCCTTTTTTTTCAGCTTCATGAATAATTCCATTAATAACATTAGAGAAAAAATGATGAGCTATTTCTGGAATTATAACTCCTATAATTCTAGATTCTTTATTCCTGAAATTTACAGCAAGAGCACTAGGTTTATAGTTAAGTTTTTCAGCTAATATTTTTACATGCTGCTTTGTTTCCTTGCTTATATCAGGGTAATCTTTTAATGCTTTTGAAACCGTGGTAACCGAAACGCCCAGTATTTCTGCAATATCTTTTAGTTTCACAACTTTCATGATGTGCTGTATTATCTTCTATTAATTCATGGATACTTCAAAAGTAATGCTATTTTAAACAATATTTTTTTTTTAAGACGATAAAATGTATATTCGGCAGCCTTATTAGGTAAATAATACTAAATTATTAATATTTGAATAGTAATATTACATTAATGCTAATAAATTCATTCTAACCAGTTTAGGTGAAAATCTATATTTTTTACATTTAACTAGAACAAAAAGAACCTTATGAATTCATTATCTGCCATTGACATCGGTGTTATTGTTGTATATCTTGTGGGGATTATCATCTACGGAATCTCAAAATCAAAAAGGAGTAGTTCTGAAGATTATTTTTTAGGAGGTAGAACCATGACTTGGCCAATAGTTGGAATTGCCCTTTTTTCGGCAAATATTTCAAGCTCTACATTAGTAGGTTTAGCCTCGGATGCGTATCAAACTAATATTAATGTTTATAATTACGAATGGTTCGCCGTAGTAGTTCTTATTTTCTTTGCTATTTTCTTTCTTCCATTTTATTTAAAGTCTGGTGTTTACACAATGCCAGAGTTTCTTCAAAGACGCTATGACAATCGTTCCAGATATTATTTCTCTTTTATAACGGTAGTAGGTAATATTTTAGTGGATACTGCTGCAGGATTGTATGTAGGTAAAATTGTTCTTACCTTATTATTTCCTGGTCTTAGTTCTACATTAATTTTAGTTATTTTGGCGGTTGCTGCTGCTGCTTATACAATACCAGGTGGGTTAAATTCCGTAATTCAGACGGAGGTTATTCAGGCCATTCTACTCGTTATAGGATCTTGTTTACTTACTTATTATGCATTTGAGCAACTAGGTGGCGGATGGGGTACTATGATGGACAGCTTAAACAATATGTTGGCTAGTGGAAATGTAGATTTTGGAAATAGAGTAGCTGAAGGTAAATATATTCCTGCAAATGCAGATGAAGTTTTTAGTTTGGTAAGACCTTCAAATGATGAATTTATGCCATGGTGGGGATTGCTTACAGGAGTTCCTTTGCTAGGTTTTTATTTTTGGGCCAATAACCAGTTTATGGTACAAAGAGTTTTAGGAGCCAAAGACCTAAATCACGGTCGTTGGGGTGCACTCTTTGCAGGTTTTCTAAAATTACCTGTAATCTTTATCATGGTAGTCCCCGGAGTACTCGCATTGCTACTCTTCAACACATTAGATATTTCAGAACTCAATTATGCACTTACCAATGGTGAAATTTGTAAAGATTTAAGGGATTGTCCTAATCTTACCTATCCCGTATTACTTTTCCAATTATTGCCAACAGGTATTCTAGGTCTTGTAGTAGCAGGATTAATGGCGGCTATGATGTCTTCGGTTTCTGCAACCTTTAACTCTGCATCTACTCTGGTGACTATGGATTTTGTAAGACAGATTAATCCTAAATTAACAAGTTTACAGTTAGTAAGAGTGGGTCAGATAACTACAGTAATATTGGTGGTGTTAGCCATTCTATGGGTACCCTTTATTGAAAGAGTAAGTGATTCCTTATGGACATACCTCCAATTGGTAATAGCCTATACATCTCCCCCGGCAGTATCAACTTTTGTGCTGGGGCTATTTTGGAAGCGGGCCAATGGTACTGGTTCCATTGTGAGTTTATTGTTTGGGTTTTTTGCTGCTATCTTTATGATATTATCGCAGGTTTTTGACTGGGTACCAATGATTAATGAATTGCATTTTCTTGCAAAAGCTACTTGGCTATTTGTGGTTTGTGTAATTATACATGTTTTTGTGAGTGCTGCTACGCCACCGCAATCTGCGGAGCAAGTGGCAGAGTATACCTATAGAAAAGAAATTTTTACTGCAGAAACAGAAGAAATGAGATTATTGCCATGGTATAAAAACTACCGCATTTTAGCAGTGATCCTGTTAGTTTTAACATCAATTATAGTGGGGTATTTTTGGTAAAAAAACTAAGTTGAAGGAGGTTTTTTTTAATTTTTTGTACATATCAGAAATTGGAATGAATACTAATTTATCAGCTATTGAACTCTGTAGAGTTTAGTGTGCTACAAAAAAACAAAGTACAATGACAGGTTTAAGTATTGTATTTTTCTTTTGAGATGTTACCTTGGATTCTGTAGCTGGTGCATGGTGGTTTAAAGCTAAAAGATTTAAAAACATATTTTATTACACATTAGTCCGATGGCTATTTTACTTGTTTCATATTTTATTTTAAAAAATTGACAGAAAGAGATGCTGTTCAAGCTTAATATTGAAAAAACGCTTCATAAATTATTGGAGCAGGAAGATACAGATGGTGATAAAAAAATCACCAAAGAAGACAAGGGTCCTCGTTCTTTTGAATTAATTACGGTGGATGGGCTTCCTTATGAAGTAAAGGGAACATACTATTTATCAAATCTTTTACAAGAGCTTGCTTTGGCAAGAGCTAATGGTGATACAGAAGTTAAAGTTTCTCTGCGAAAAATAGAAGAACCTCCAGCCTCCAGAATTTCTAGAATGATCCGCTATTATTTCTGGAACGATCTTACGCGAACTGTTGACAAAGAAGGACTTAAGAAAATCTTAAGTGATGACAAAGCAGATGATACTTCGCAAAGAATTTACGTCCCCTCTTCAGATACAGAAGGTGTTAATTATTTTGAATGGCTAGCAAGTGAATACCCAAACCTTATAGTGGAAATACTCCCAGAAAAGATTACCCCAGCGTATGTAAAATCAATTAATGATAAACCGGGAATACTGTCTTTAAAAATAGTCAATGATAAAGGAATTCCTTTTGTAGTGCCCGGTGGCAGATTTAATGAGATGTACGGATGGGATAGTTACTTTGAAGGAGTAGGGCTCCTTTTAGATGATAGAAAAGATTTGGCAAAAGCAATGGTAGATAATTTTTGTTATCAGATTACCCACTATGGTAAAATATTGAATGCCAATAGGTCTTATTATCTTACAAGAACGCAACCTCCATTTTTAAGCTCTTTTATTTTAGAAGTGTTTGAAGCTGGAAACAGTATTTCATTAGAATGGCTAAAAGAAACGATGTCTGTAGCTATTCATGAATATGAAACGGTTTGGATGGAGCAAAGTAAAAGACTTTGCGATAATGGCTTAAACAGATATTTAGCCGAAGGTATAGGCATTCCCCCCGAAACAGAAAAAGGACATTTTGATGAAATTCTTAGCGAGTTTGCAATGAAAGCTGAGATGCCTAAAGAAGAGTTTGAAGCAAAATATATTTCTGGTGAAATCAAGAGTGAAGCATTAGATGAATATTTCATTCATGATCGCAGCCTTCGAGAGAGTGGGCATGATACTTCTTGGCGATTAGACAATGTATGTGCAGACCTTAATACAGTAGATTTAAATTCGCTACTCTATAAGTATGAGGAAGATTTTGGATACCTCATTAAAAAATATTTTGACGGAGAGTTTCAATCTATTAATGGAAAAATATACACTCACGATTATTGGAAAGAAAAAGCTAAATTTAGAAAACAAAAAGTAGATAGTTTGCTCTGGGATGCAAATCATGGGGGTTATTTTGATTATAATTTTGTAATGCAGAAGCAAACGTATTTTGAATCTGCCACTAATTTTTATCCGCTTTGGGCCAAAATGTGTTCAGAAGATCAGGCAGCCCTTTTAGTTAAAAATTTGATGAGGGATTTTAAGGCTAAAGGTGGGGTTTTGGCCACCACTCATGCTTCTATAAAAGAAATTGGAAAGGGAAAGGCGTCAAGACAATGGGATTATCCAAATGGCTGGGCACCTCATCAAATGCTTATTTGGAAAGGCTTATTGAATTATGGGTATAAAAAAGAAGCACAAGAATTAATCTACAGATGGTTATGGATGATCACTAGAAATGCGGTTGACTACAACGGTACTATTCCAGAGAAATACGATGTTGTGAAATGTACACACAAGGTGTATGCAGAATACGGAAATGTAGGAACCCAATTTGATTATATTACAACTAGTGGTTTTGGTTGGATGAATGCTTCTTATCAATTAGGACTTCATTTACTAAAAGACAGTTTGCTAGAAAAGCTAAATCAACTAAAAGATCCAGACAATCTCTTTAATTCTTAAAAAGTAAAGGAGACATGACTTAGTTAAGTCAAAGAATACTTTTACATTTGTAAACGCATAAAATTATGTCATGAGCAAAGAAAGTAAAAGGAGAGAAGCACTGGTTTATCATGCCAAACCACAACCTGGAAAAATAAAAATTGTACCAACCAAAAGATATGCAACTCAGCGAGACCTTGCGCTGGCTTATTCACCTGGAGTAGCAGAACCTTGTCTTGAGATAGCAAAAGATCGTAAAAATGTCTATAAATATACTGTTAAGGGCAATCTTGTAGCAGTAATTACCAATGGAACTGCTGTGTTAGGTTTAGGTGATATTGGTCCTGAAGCTTCAAAACCCGTGATGGAAGGAAAAGGCTTGCTTTTTAAGATTTTTGCGGATATTGATGGAATTGATATTGAATTAGATACTAAAGATGTAGATAAGTTTGTTGAAACTGTAAAAACCATAGCACCTACCTTTGGAGGGATTAATCTGGAAGACATTAAAGCTCCTGAAGCTTTTGAAATTGAAAGAAGATTAAAAGAAGAGCTGGATATTCCAGTAATGCACGACGATCAACATGGTACAGCTATCATCTCTTCAGCAGCATTGCTAAATGCGCTGGAAATCGCAGAAAAGGATATTGAAGAAGTTAAAATTGTAATTAGTGGAGCAGGAGCTGCAGCCGTTTCTTGTACACGACTTTATAAGGCCTTTGGAGCTAGCTCTGAGAATATAGTGATGCTTGATAGTAAGGGAGTAATAAGAAAAGATCGAGAAAATCTTTCCGGAGAAAAATTAGAATTTGCTACAGATCGTAAAATAGATACTTTAGAAGAAGCAATGAAAGACTGCGATGTGTTTATTGGTTTATCTATTGCCGATATAGTAACTCCCGAAATGTTGAAATCAATGGCTACTGATCCTATTGTTTTTGCAATGGCGAATCCCAACCCCGAAATAGATTATGACCTTGCCATAGCCACCCGCAAAGATATTATAATGGCTACAGGTCGGTCAGATCATCCTAATCAAGTTAATAATGTATTAGGTTTTCCTTTTATTTTCAGAGGTGCTTTAGATGTTAGAGCAACCAAAATTAATGAAGCAATGAAAATGGCTGCGGTAAAAGCACTTGCAGAATTAGCTAAAGAACCTGTTCCAGAACAGGTAAATATAGCGTATGGTGAAACCCGTATGGCATTTGGAAAAGAATATATTATACCTAAACCATTTGATCCAAGACTTATTGGAGAAGTGCCGCCAGCAGTTGCAAAAGCAGCTATAGAAAGTGGGGTCGCAACAGAACCAATAGAAGACTGGGATGGATATAAAGAAGCACTCCTTCAAAGATTAGGTAATGATAATAAGTTGGTAAGACTTTTACACAATCGAGCAAAAACAAACCCTAAAAAAGTAGTATTTGCAGAAGCAGATCAGCTAGATGTATTAAAAACTGCGCAAATTGTTTATGATGAAGGGATAGCCATACCCATATTATTAGGGAATAAAGAAACTATTGTTGAACTTAAAAAGGAAATTGAATTTGATGCAGAAGTGGAAATTATTGATCCTAAAACAGATGAATTCAATCTTATCAAGAAAAAATATGCAACAAAATATTGGCAATCTAGAAAGCGCAAAGGAGTGACTTTGTATGACGCTGAAAAGAAAATAAGAGAACGTGATTATTTTGCTGCAATGATGGTGAATGAAGGAGATGCAGACGCCCTTATTTCTGGTTATTCAAGAAGTTATCCAACAGTGCTTAAACCAATGTTAGAATTGGTAGGTAAGGCACATGGAGTTTCAAAAGTAGCTACTATGAACCTTATGATTACAGAAAGAGGCCCTATGTTTCTGGCAGATACCTCAATAAATATAGATCCAAGCGCAAAGGAACTAGCCAAGATAGCCCAAATGACCTCACAAGCAATCAAAATGTTTGCTATGGAACCTGTGATTGCGATGCTTTCATATTCAAATTTTGGTTCTTCAGTGAGTGAAAAAGCAACCAAAGTAAAAGATGCTGTAAGTTATTTGCATAGACATTATCCCGATATAGCAGTAGATGGAGAGTTGCAATCAGATTTTGCATTAAATCGTGAAATGTTAGAAGGGAAATTTCCTTTTTCTAAACTAGCTCGTAAAAAGGTAAATACGTTGATTTTTCCTAATCTTGATGCTGCGAATATCACTTATAAATTAATGAAAGAACTCAATCAGACAGAATCCATTGGCCCTATCATGCTTGGGATGCGCAAACCAGTGCATGTATTGCAATTAGGAGCAAGTGTAGATGAAATGGTGAATATGACAGCCATTGCGGTGATTGATGCTCAAGAAAAAGAAAGAAGGTCTAAAAATCATTCTTAAGCTTTAACGTTTGCAACAGTAAGAGAATGCTTCATTTGTAAATAATTTTATTACATTTGAAGCATTAACATTTTAATAACATTTATGATCACACATCTTAACGGGAAGCTGGTAGAAAAAAATCCAACTGATGTGGTAATTGAATGCAATGGCGTAGGCTATTTTTTAAATATTTCTTTAAATACATTTTCCAAAATTCCAGACGTTGAACATCTTAAATTATATACACACTTATTAGTGCGTGAAGATTCTCATACGCTTTATGGTTTTGCAGAAAAAGGAGAGCGTGAAATATTTCTATTGCTATTATCCGTCTCAGGAATTGGAGCAAGTATAGCTAGAACCATGTTGTCTTCTATGAACCCAATTCAGATAAGGGATGCAATTGCATCTAGTGATGTGGCTGCTATTCAAGCGGTAAAAGGAATTGGTGCAAAAACTGCACAACGTGTAATTATAGATTTGAAAGATAAAATTCTTAAGATTTATGACATGGATGAAGTTTCAAGTCTGCAAGGCAATACAAATAAAGAAGAAGCGTTATCTGCTTTAGAGGTGTTGGGCTTTAACCGTAAACAATCTGAAAAAATTATAGATAAGACTGTTAAAGAAACCCCTGATTTAAGTGTTGAAGAGATAATAAAAAGAGCGCTTAAAAATTTATAGACGATTTGAAAACGACCATACCAAAAGTACCACTCAACTTAACCAGAGTAATTTTTTTTAGTATACTTTTGTTATCCGGCATAAATTTATATGCGCAGGATACTATTCCAGTACCTCAAGATTCTGTAAAGACAGGAATTTCTCTTGGTAGAATTATTCTTAAAAACCCTAATAGCATTGTGGCAAAATACACTTACGATCCAGCTTTGGATTTGTATTTTTACGATGAAACTATAGGTGATTTCAATATTAAGTATCCAGTAATTTTAACACCTAAGCAGTATGGAGAGCTCGTGCAAAAGGAAAACATGCGCGAATACTTTAAAGAAAAAATAGATGCTGTAGATGGAAAAAAAGAAGGAAGTAAAGAAGCTCGGAAAAATTTACTTCCAAGTTTCTATGTGAATTCGGGATTTTTTGAGACAGTTTTTGGCGGTAACACCATTGAAGTAATACCACAGGGATCCGTGGCAATGGATTTGGGAGTGCGTTTTCAAAAAAATGACAATCCCGCATTATCTCCAAGAAACCGAACGAATCTTACTTTTGACTTTGATCAACGAATAAGTTTGAGTTTATTAGGTAAAGTGGGTACAAGATTAGCAATTAATGCAAACTACGATACGGAAGCCACTTTTGATTTTCAAAACTTAATAAAACTTGAATATGAGCCTACAGAAGATGATATTCTTCAAAAAATTGAAGTAGGTAATGTTAGCATGCCCTTGAATAGCTCTTTAATAACCGGAGCTCAGAGTCTTTTTGGGGTTAAAACTGAGCTTCAATTTGGAAGAACAAGAGTAACAGGCGTATTTTCCGAGCAACGTTCGCAAAGTAGATCAGTAGTAGCCCAAGGTGGAGGAACACTAAACGATTTTGAAATTTTTGCTTTAGACTACGATGAAGACAGGCATTTTTATTTATCACAATATTTTAGAGATCAATACGATACCGCTCTTGAAAATTACCCATTTATAAGAAGCCAAGTGCAGATTACCCGTATAGAAGTATGGGTTACAAATCGTGGTCAAAGAACCGAGAATGTTAGAAATATTGTGGCAATTCAGGATTTAGGTGAATTTGAAGAGAATAAGACTAGATTAGGAATCAATAATCAAGATCCACCAGGTTTTTTTAATGTGAATACAGGTCAGCCAAATGAGTTGCCTCGTAATGATGCAAATGACTTTAATCCTGAGGCAATTGGAACTGCAAATTCTGTGCTTACCAGCGCAATTAGAGAAATTCCAACTACTAGATCTGGTTTTGGATCCTTAAACTCTGTGGTAAACGAAGGCTTTGATTATGCCATACTGGAAAATGCTAGAAAGCTAGAACAAGGTAGAGACTATACATTAAATACCCAATTGGGTTATATTTCTTTAAATCAGCGTTTGAGTAATGACGAGGTATTAGCCGTTTCATTTCAGTATACATACGCGGGAGAAGTGTATCAGGTAGGTGAATTTGCAGCGGACGGGATTGGCTCTACGGGAGTTGATCCAGATAATAATACAATTATTAATAACAGTCTTGTATTAAAACTTTTAAAAAGTAATATAACCAATGTGTCAGATCCAATTTGGGATTTGATGATGAAAAACATTTATTCTACTGGCGCATTTCAATTGAGTCAAGAAGACTTTAGAATGAATATTCTGTATCTTGATCCTTCACCTGTAAATTATTTGTCACCAGTAGATGAAGCCACTTTTCCAAATGGTTTAGAGGAACGTATCTTATTAGATGTTTTCAATTTTGATCGTTTAAATGTTTACAATGACCCCCAAAGCGGAGGTGATGGTTTCTTTGATTTTATACCCGGAATTACAATTGATACCCAGTCTGGTAATATTATTTTCACCAAAGCAGAACCATTTGGTGAATTTTTGCATCAAGAATTAGGAGGAGGAGATTATAACAATCCAACATCTTATAACCCCAATCAAGATCGTTACGTATTTAGAAATATGTATGAACTAACCAAAGCTGCTGCACTAGAGGATAGTGATAAAAATAAATTCCAGCTTAAAGGGAGGTATAAATCAGAAGGTTCTAATGGTATTCCAATAGGCGCATTTAATGTTCCTAGAGGATCTGTTCAAGTAACAGCTGGCGGTAGATTGTTACAAGAGGGTATTGATTATACCGTAAACTACCAGGCAGGAACAGTGCAAATTTTGGATGAAGGTCTTCGTGCTTCAAATACGCCAATAGAAGTATCTGTAGAGAATAACGCTATTTTTGGACAACAAACCCGAAGGTTTGCAGGGATTAATGTAGAGCATCAGTTTAGTGAAAAATTTGTGCTTGGCGCTACCTTTCTTAATCTAAATGAAAGACCATTAACCCAAAAAGCAAACTTTGGTGTGGAGCCTGTTAATAATACAATTTTTGGTTTTAATGGAAACTTTTCTACAGAACTTCCATTTTTAACACGCTGGTTAAACAAATTACCAAATATTGATACGGATGTTCCTTCCAATCTATCGGTAAGAGGTGAAGTAGCATATTTAATTCCAGGGTCTCCTAAAAATGCCGATTTTGAAGGAGAAACTACCGCATATTTAGATGATTTTGAAGGAGCTCAATCACTTATTGATATTAGAGGTCCGCTAGCATGGTCCTTGGCAAGTCCGCCATTAGAATTTTTAAATAACGGGCAACCCTTTGGTAATTCACCAGACGATCCTGATAATCTTTTAAACGGGTACGGAAGAGCAAAATTAGCATGGTACACAATTGACCCTATTTTTTATACCACTCAAAGACCTTCCGGAATCTCAGATGATGATATTTCTACCAATCAAACAAGACGAGTATTTATAGACGAGATCTTTCCGCAGGTAGATGTGCCACAGGGTCAGACTACCGTACAAAACACTTTAGATCTTGCTTATTATCCGCAGGTCAAGGGACCTTATAATAACAACCCGCAAGCAATTAATGCGGTACCTGCAGATGATAAATGGGGTGGGATTATGCGTTCTATAAGCAGTACTAATTTTGAACAGGCAAATGTTGAGTTTATTCAATTTTGGGTCTTAGATCCTTATGTAGATGGAACCACAGGAGCAGGAGGCGAGTTAGTTTTTAATTTAGGAAATATATCCGAGGATATCTTGACAGATGGACGTAAACAATATGAGAATGGTTTACCAATTAATGATAATTCTCCTACCAATTTAACCGCAGAGACCTCATGGGGTGTTGTACCCTCTACGCAATCTTTAGTATACGCATTTGATGCAGATGCAGATAATAGAACAATTCAAGATGTAGGCTTTGATGGATTAGCAGATAGTGAAGAAGCAAACATTTATACCAATAATCTAGGTAGTGATCCTGCACTTGATAATTACCAATATTATTTAGAAGCCACGGGAAGTATTTTGGATAGGTACTTTAACTTTAATAACCCACATGGAAACTCTCCTGTTGCCGTAAGCAATACCAATAGAGGGTCTACTACTTTGCCCGATGTAGAAGATGTAGATAGAGACCTTACGCAGAATACGGTAAATAGTTATTTTGAATATCGCATTCCAATTCGCCCTAATATACAGCGAACAGATCCTTATGTTACAGATATTAGGGAAGAAGATAGACCAGTACCAAATAATGGAACTGTAAGATCAAGATGGATTCAGTTTAAAATCCCCATTCGTGAATTCAACGATGCTATTGGCGGAATAACGGATTTAAGGTCCATAAGTTTTATGAGAATGTACCTTACTGGATTTACCGAAGATGTAGTACTTCGTTTTGCAACGCTTGACCTGGTAAGAGGTGACTATCGTTTTTATACCCGTTCATTGCAGGAAAACGAAGATGATCCTGAAGATGATGGAACCTTTGCAGATATCAGCACTGTAAATATTCAGGAAAACGAACAGCGTCAGCCTATACCTTATAGACTCCCCCCCGGAGTACAGCGCGAGCAGCTCAATAATAACAATACAATTGTAAGGCAGAATGAACAATCTCTTGCTTATACGGTTTGTGACCTTCAATCACAAGATGCAAGAGGAGCCTTTAAGAACATTAATGTAGATTTAAGGCAGTATAAACGATTGCAAATGTTTATGCATGCAGAGGCTTTTCAAAACAATACAGTTTTTAATAATGAACTGGTTGGGTTTATCAGATTGGGTACCGATTTTGATGATAATTACTATCAGATAGAAGTACCGCTACAAATCACACAACCAGGCGCTTCAACTCCTGAAGAAATTTGGCCAGAATTAAACAACCTTGATATTTCATTAGAATTGCTCTCCCGCATGAAAGCTGTAGGCATAGCAGATGGTACATTAAACCAGGTTACATATTATGATGAAGACCTCAATGTAGTTAGTGAGTTTGCTCCAAGACAGGATGGAGTAAAACGTTTAGGTCTTAAAGGAAATCCATCTCTTGGTAACATAAGGGCTTTAATGGTGGGTGTTAAGAATGCTTCAACTAATGAAGTTTGTGGAGAAGTTTGGTTTAACGAGCTTAGACTTTCTGAACTTGATAATAAAGGAGGATGGGCAGCAGTTGCAGCTGTAGATGCGAACCTGGCCGATTTTGCAAATATCTCTGCAACAGGGCAAATAAGTACTATTGGTTTTGGCACATTAGAACAACTGCCAAATGAGAGAAGCAGAGAAGAATCTGTTCAGTACGGTTTAAATACCAATGTAAATTTAGGGCAGCTATTTCCTAAAAAATGGGGACTTCAAATCCCATTAAACTATAGTATTTCAGAAGAATTAATTACCCCAGAATTTGATCCGGTTTATGAAGATATTACCTTAGAAGACCGTATTGAAGCGGCAGATACTCCACAAGAAAAAGAAGTTACTAGAAAACAAGCAGAAGATTATACAAAAAGAAGAAGTATAAGCTTAATAGGGCTTAGAAAAAATAGAGCACCAGAGGCTAAGCAACAGTTTTTTGATATTGAAAACTTCACATTTAATTATGCTTACAATGAAGTAAATCATCGTGATTTTGAGATTGAAGAACAAAGAGATCAAAACGTAAGAACGGGATTTAATTATAACCATAGTTTTAAGCCAGTAGAGGTAGCTCCTTTTAAAAAGAATGATTCTCTTTTTACAGGTAGGTACTGGCAGTGGTTGAAAGACTTAAATTTTAACTTGTTGCCTACCAGCATTTCTGTTAATTCTAATATCACACGTACCTTTAACCAACAACGTTTTAGAGATGTTTTAGGAATTGATACTGGAGATGTAGATGATCTTGGCCTGCCGTTATTGCAACAACGTAATTTCCTATTTGATTGGCAATATACCATCAACTATAATTTAACAAAATCGTTACGATTTAACTTCACGGCTGCTAACTATAATATCGTTCGTAATTATTTTGATCAAGATGAAGATGGAAATACGGTGATTCGTGAAGATATTGGTATTTATGACGACTTTTTTAATACAGGAGAAGCCAACAGGCATACGCAACAGTTACAACTAAATTATGAATTACCATTAAATAAAATCCCAGCTTTTAGTTTCTTAAATACTACCTATACCTATACGGGCGACTTTGATTGGCAAAGAGGAGGAGAAGTGCTTAATGAAATCGCAGGTGAAAATTTGAATACCATACAAAATGCTAATACCCACACCATAAATGCAGCACTTAATATGGATAAGTTGTATGGATATTTAGGATTGGAAAAAAGGAAGAAACCCGAGACAAGGCAAAAAAGAAGTGGGATACCCCGCAGACCCGTAAATCCAGCTAGCGGAAAACCAGAAGAAGAAAAATTGAAAAAAACATCTGTACTGCATAATACGCTAGTAGATATTCTAACCCCCATAAAACGTATTAATTTAAATTATACCGAAAATAATGGTAAAGTACTTCCGGGGTATACAGAATCTATTGGTTTTATAGGAACCCTAAGACCTTCATTTGGTTTTGTATTTGGAAGTCAGGCAGATATTCGTTATGAAGCCGCCAGAAAAGGATGGCTAACTACTTTTACAGAGTTTAATCAGCAATATATTGAAAGAACCAACCGTATCTTGAATATCTCTGCCAATGCACTTCCCACTCAAGATTTAACAATTGATTTAGTAGCAGACCGACAATATGCAGAGAGCTACACAGAAAATTTTAGAGTAAATGAGAATGCAGGAGAGTTAGAGTATGAAACTTTATTAGGTAATAGATTTGGAGACTTTTCTATCTCCACTTTAATGATAGCAACCTCTTTTTCAAGCAGTGATGAATTTTCTTCTAAAACCTTTGATGACTTTAGAGCAAATAGACTTTCAATTGCTAATAGATTGGCAATACAGCAAGGAATTGATATCAATGACCCTGCGCAATTAGATGAAGATGGTTTTCCCATTGGTTTTGGAAAAACAAATCAGGCGGTGATGCTTCCTGCATTTTTAGCAGCCTATACCGGGCAAGATGCAGAAAAAGTATCTTTAGGAGCGTTTAGAGATGTTCCTATTCCTAATTGGGTGATAAAATATACCGGATTTATGAGGAATAAATGGTTCCGAAAGAAATTCCGTAGGTTCTCTCTTTCGCATGGGTACCGTTCTAGCTACAGTTTAAATTCATTTAGAACAAATCTGGAATACGATCCTAATGTTCCATTTACGAGTCAAACAGATCAAGCCGGAAATTTTCTCAACGAGACTATTTATACCAACGCTACTTTGGTAGAACAATTTAATCCGTTAATTCGCGTGGATTTTGAGATGAAAAATTCACTAAGTGTTCAGGCCGAAGTAAAAAGAGATCGTGCACTTTCTTTAAGTTTTGATAACAACCTACTAACAGAAATTACAGGTAAAGAGTATATTTTTGGTTTAGGCTATCGTATTAAAGATTTACGCTTTAAAACAAATATTGGTGGAAAAAAGACCACGCTTAAAGGAGATTTAAATTTAAAAGCCGATCTTTCCCTTCGTGATAATGTTACTGTTATTAGAAATCTAGATATTGATAATAATCGCATTACTGCTGGGCAAAATATATGGGCATTAAAATTTACCGCAGACTACGCTTTAACAAAAAACCTAACCACATTATTCTTTTACGATCACACGTTCTCAGAGTTTGCTATTTCAACCGCATTTCCTCAAACTACAATTAGGTCTGGATTCACCTTGCGTTACAATTTTGGAAATTAATTAATGTGTTTTTTTGTAAGCTTCGGCTAAAAAAGTACATTTGTCAACTATAATTTTTTAATAATTACAATGAATATACCATCAGAATTAAAGTATACCAAGGATCATGAATGGGTTAAAGTTGAGGGAGATACCGCTATAGTTGGGATTACAGATTTTGCTCAAGGAGAACTTGGAGACATTGTTTATGTAGAAGTAGAAACTGTGGATGAGACGCTAGATAAAGATGAAGTTTTTGGAACGGTAGAAGCAGTTAAAACAGTTTCAGATTTATTTCTCCCTCTTACTGGTGAGATAACAGAGTTTAATGAGGCGCTTGAACAAGAACCTGAAAAGGTAAATAGCGACCCCTATGGAGAAGGGTGGATGATAAAAATTAAGATAGCAGATGCTTCAGAAGTAGCTCAATTAATGAGTAGTGAAGAATACCAAGAGTTAATTGGTGTTTAAAAAACATATTTTTAAAATACTACTAATAGGCTGGTTGGTGCTCATAACACTACTCAGCTTATTTTCTTTAAGCGAATTACCTAAAGTGGAAGTGCAACTAAGCTTTGGAGATAAGATTGTACATGCAGTTTTTTATGCTTTTTTAACTATTTTTTGTTACTTGTTTATGCTTGTTGAATGGCAGAAGTATAAAAAAAGAAGAACTCTTCTAGTTTCAAGTGTCTTGAGCTTTATTTATGGTATGATTATTGAAGGATTACAGTATGTATTGCCTTATAAACGTTCGGCAGATTGGTTTGACGTTTTAGCAAATAGTTTGGGAGTTTTTCTGGCAATTTTGGTAATCCGCTGCATAATAGATAGGAATAAGGCGTTAAAAACAATAAATTAATTGTTTTAATTGTGAATAAATATTTAAATTAGCAAACATAAAATAGTATATCATGGAACTTAAGAAAAATCCTAAAGCTGATCTTACTAGAAATAGTGGTCTCTTTTTTGTTATTGGTTTGGCTTTTATTCTTGCCGTAACCTGGGGAGCACTAGAATACAAGAAGTATGATCCGAATGAAAAATTCGATTATACCATGAACGTGGATGATGATCTTGATGAGGATGTCCCAATGACAGAACAATTAAACACACCACCACCGCCACCGCCACCTGCTGCACCTGAAGTTATTGAGGTAGTGGAAGATGAAGAAGAGGTAGAGGAAACCGTTATAGAGTCTACAGAAACGAATCAAGAAGAAATTATCGAAGTAGTTGAGATAGAAGAGGTAGAAGAGGATTTAGATGTAGACGTTCCCTTCGCAGTAATTGAAGATGTACCTGTTTTTCCTGGATGTGAAGGGCAGCCAAAATCTAAATTGAGAGACTGTTTTCAACGTAAAATGAACGAGCATATTAGAGATAACTTTAGATATCCAGAGATAGCTCAAGAATTGGGAATTCAAGGAAGAGTATCAGTGATGTTTACCATTCAAAAAGATGGTAGCATTGGGAATGTTAGAATGAGAGGTCCGGATAAGAATTTAGAAAAAGAAGCAATGCGGATTATTAAAAAGCTACCTAAAATGACTCCGGGTAAACAAAGAGGTCGTGCAGTACGTGTTCCTTTCAGTATTCCAATTAATTTTAAATTACAATAGAAAAATCGAACTTTTTATATAAGAAAACCCGAACAATTTGTTCGGGTTTTCTGTTTTTGGTATGCTTATTGTGCTCTAAGTAACTTTAACATTAAAACCATATTTATGAAAAGTTACTCTAAAAAGTCGCAACAGATTCACGGCAATGAATCACCGCAACCACGCATTCGTAAGCAAGATGTAAATTTACGAAAAAACGGATGGCTTCACTTTCAAATAGGACTTATTCTAAGTCTTATGATTACCTACTTTACGGTAGAGGCTACATTTCCATTTATAGACAATCCCGATTTGGGGAAGCTTCAAGTGACCCCAGATATTATTGTAGAAGAACCCTTTGTGCTTCAATTACCAGAGCCTAAACCTCTTATTTCGGACCCGCTCTCAGAGCCTCTTTCAGAAAATTCTAATACTGTTGGGGAAGAGATTAAAATCATTAAAAACAGTGAAAACGACCTAAAGGAAACTAAGAATGTCGTGGTAACACCTGCTAATGACCCTACGGATTTGTCTTTAAAGGATATTAAATATCCAACAGAAGATGAAGAGGAAATATTTAGTATCATGGCAGTAGAAACGGTACCCCTGTTTCCGGGTTGTGAACAACTAAGTACTAATAAAGAAAAGATAGACTGTTTCTCTTCGGAACTAAATAAAATTATAAGTAAAAATTTTAACGGTTCATTAGGTTCAGATTTTGGTTTGGAGGGCATACAGCGAATTCATTTAGTATTCAAAATTGACAAAAAGGGCTATATAACAGATATCAAAACAAGAGCGCCTCATCCTGCATTAGCGAAGGAAGCCGAAAGAGTAATAAGGATGGTGCCACAATTGAAACCAGGAAAGCAGAGTCACCGTCCGGTAGAGGTATTATTTGCGAAACCTATCATTTTTAAAGTGAATTAAAAAAATTCCCGCTTGTGCGGGAATTTTTCTTTAAAGCTGTCGTTTATTAAAAATAAGAAAAAGACTATCTTGCCAAATCATTTTTGATGAGATTTAAGGATCGTTGCTTTTATGAGAAACTTTTTTATCTGCTTTTTGTTTTTGAACTTATATGTACTAAACGCGCAAGAGTTAACCAATAACTTTAAGCGTTATCCTGTTTTTTCTGAGTGTGAAAATCAACTAGCAGAGCAGTTGCAAAGCTGTTTTACAGAGCAATTTAGAATTTTCTTTTATGAGAATTTCAAGGAGCCAGAAGATGTTATAGCTGAACAATATAAAGGCAAAGTATCTTTGCTTTTTGAAGTAACTCAAGAAGGTAAATTCAAGCTGTTGTATGCAGATGCGGTATACGCTTCTGTAAAAGAAGAGTTGGAAAGCTTGTTTTTAAAGCTCCCTGTGATTGTGCCTGCCACCTATAGTAGCAGGCCTACTTATATGCAATTTTCTTTTAATTTTAATCTCCCACTCAATAGTAATATAGAAGATAAGGAGGCTGTTTTAACAAAAAGTAATTCGCCAGCAGTAGACTTTGAGAAAGAAGTTTCCGGTGAATGGGATAGTATTGTAGAAAATCAATACAATAATAATGAATTTGAAAGTGAATTGAATATTCCATTTTCACATCAAGTTTATGGAGTTTTTGACGCGTCACTTAATCAAGTGGGAAGCAATAATCATACCGCATCAAAACCCTATTTGTATTCTGAAGTGGCTAATTATTATGATCTTAATGCTCGGAATAAATCGTTGGCAAAAAGTAAAAAGAGTTGGTGGGGCAAAAAGTGGTGGAATGAACATATGATAAGCGTTGCTGGTAAGGGGTATTGGTTTACTGCAGACCCAATTGCTGACCTGCAATTAGGTAAGGATAATAGTGATGAAGTAGATTTCACTTATAACAATACTAGAGGAGTCTATATTCAAGGAGGATTAGGTAAAAAACTAGCATTTTCAACATCTCTTTTTGAAAGTCAGGGTCGCTTTGCTGATTATTATAATAATTATGCCAGAAGTATTCGTCCAGACGGTGGGAATCCTGCAATTATTCCTGGTAGAGGTATTGCAAAAGAGTTTAATGAAGATGCCTTTGATTACCCAGTAGCAGAGGGGTATCTTTCATTCACTCCGGGGAAGCATTTCAATATTCAGCTAGGTCATGGACGCAATTTTATAGGAGATGGATATCGTTCTCTTTTTCTGAGCGATGTAGCAAGTCCTTATCCGTTTATTAAATTGAATACTTCCTTTTGGAAAATTAAGTATACCAACTTATGGATGTCTTTAAGAGATGTTAGAGGTGAGGCGACTGAAGACGGAGCATTTTTGACAAAATATGTTGCCAGTCATTATTTAAGTTGGAATGTGAGCCCTAAACTTAATGTAGGATTTTTTGAATCTGTTATCTGGGATCGCAGAAATGATCGTGGATTTGATCTTAATTACTTAAATCCTCTAATTTTTTATAGATTCATTGAGTTTTCAACTGGTTCAAGAGCGGGAAATGCCTTGATTGGATTAAGTGGAAAGTATAAATGGAATGACCGCTTCAATCTCTATGGGCAGCTCATACTTGATGAGCTTTCAGTAAAAGATATTTTTGGAGGAGAACAAAGCTGGAAAAATAAATATGGAATACAAATAGGAGCTAAATTTTACCAACCTTTTAATGTTGAAAATCTAATGTTTCAATTAGAATATAATCGCGTAAGACCCTATACCTATTCGCATAACACTATTGTTTTGAATTACGGCCATAATAATCAGCCGTTAGCACATCTATGGGGGGCTAATTTTAGTGAAATAGTGGGAATTGCTAATTACAACTATGGCAGATGGTTTGGTACTGCAAAGTTAATTTATGGTAAACGAGGTTTTGACTTCAATTCAACAGAAGATAGTTTTGTTTATGGAGGAGATATTTATACAAACGAAGAAAATCGTCCTTCAGACAATGGGATAGAAATTGGGCAGGGTAACAATGTGAATACCTTGGTGGGTGATATTCAAGGTGGTTATCTTGTCAATCCTTCAACCAATCTAAAAGTCTATATTAATCTTACGTATCGTAATTTTGATCCTACCTTTGAAAGTGCTACTACTTTTAATAATACAACCGTTTGGTTTAATGTGGGGTTAAGAACAGATCTTTTTAATTGGTATACAGACTTTTAATACAGCTTATTATTTCTGTTCAGATCCTAAAAACCCCAGTATTTTTACGTTAACCATACTTTTTTATGCAGTTATTAACACAATCAGGTTTTTGAAGTGCAAAACAATCTTAAAATGATTGCATAAAAATCAATTGTGACATATCTTTGCACACGATTTAGAAAAGATTGATGAAAACGGTATTGAGCACCACAACAAAAAACCATTCTATTGCACTTGCAATAGAAGATTTTAAGCAAATTACAAAAGCAGGCTTGTCGTTAAGTGTGGTTTTTTCCTCTGTAGCAGGATATCTACTAGGTGCAGATGCTATTAATTTCACGACCCTTACCTTGTTGTGTTTTGGAGGTTATTTCATGGTAGGTGCTTCCAATGCATATAACCAGATTATTGAGAGAGATTTGGATGCGCTCATGAAAAGAACGCAAGATAGACCCATTCCTTCTGGTAGAATGACCGTTAGTACAGCATTTATTATTGCAGTCACTTTTACAATAGCTGGGGTGGTAAGTCTTTACATTGTGAACCCTAAGACCGCAATGTTTGGTGCAATATCTATATTTTTATACACTAGTATTTATACACCCTTAAAAACAAAAACATCGCTTTCCGTTTTTGCCGGTGCCATTCCAGGTGCTATTCCTTTCATGTTAGGATGGGTTGCTGCTACTAATGATTTTGGAATTGAACCGGGAACTTTATTTATGATCCAGTTTTTTTGGCAGTTCCCTCATTTTTGGGCTATTGGCTGGGTATTATATGATGATTATAAAAAAGGAGGTTTCAATATGTTACCTACCGGTAAAAAAGATAAAGCAACAGCTATTCAGATTATTATGTACACCATTTGGATGATTGTAATATCTGTATTTCCGGTTACAGGTCTTACGGGAAGTTTGCATTTATCCATACCGGGGGCAGTGCTCATATTCTTAATAGGAGTAGGAATGTTGATGTTTACCTTTAAACTCTATCAAAAAAGAGATAATAAATCTGCAAGACAGTTAATGTTAGCCAGTGTTGCATACATTACTCTAATGCAAATTATTTACGTAGCAGATAAATTTATTAATAGTTAATGGATCTTACGACAGGAACAGTAGAAGACAAGAACAGTCGAGCCAAAAAAATGATGCTTTGGTTTGGTATGGGGAGTATGATCATGACCTTTGCGGGGCTAACTAGTGCATACGTAGTTAGTAAATCAAGACCAGATTGGTTAGACAACTTTGAGATACCAACTGCATTTTATATGAGTACTTTGGTTATACTACTTAGCAGTCTTACCATGCATTTGGCAAAAATATATATTCAGCAAGAACAACATGGTACGGGTAAAGTATTGCTTTTATTCACCTTTCTTTTAGGGATTTCTTTTGTGGTCTTTCAATTTGTAGGTTATACACAAATTTTAGAAAGTGGTTATTACTTTACAGGTGCAGAGAGTAATGTAACCACCTCTTTTTTATATGCAATTACCATCACTCATATAGGGCATGTTATAGCAGGTCTTATAGTATTAGTGGTAGTAATTTATAATCATTTTAAAGAAAGATATATTGGAGGAAACACGCTAGGCCTAGAACTAGGGGCAACTTTCTGGCATTTTCTTGATTTTCTTTGGGTATATTTGATATTATTTTTCTATTTCTTAAGATAGGAAAAAAACGTAAATTTGAAAAATTTTTAAAACAGATTACTTTTTTATGGAAGCTACTGTAACGAGTACAGAAACTAAAGGTAAAACATGGGGTGGAGGTAACCGACCATTAAATGCCAGCTATGGTAAAATGATGATGTGGTTCTTCATCGTTTCAGATGCCTTGACTTTTTCAGGATTTTTGGTGGCCTATGGATTTTCAAGATTTAAGTTTATAGAATCTTGGCCTATTGCTGATGAAGTGTTTACTCACTTTCCGTTTCTCCACGGTCAGCCATACCCTATGCTATACGTAGCATTGATGACATTTATTTTAATTATGTCTTCTGTTACTATGGTGCTGGCTGTAGACGCGGGTCATAAAATGCAAAAATCTAAAGTTACATGGTATATGCTTCTTACCATTATAGGAGGTATCATGTTTGTAGGTTCTCAGGCATGGGAATGGAATACATTCATTAAAGGAGATTTTGGTGCATTGGAAACTAAAGGAGGACAGATATTACAATTTGTCAATGCAGAGACTGGAAAACAAATCGCTATAGGTGATTTCACCAAAGCTTCTACACAAAGATCAGAATTAGAACGTAAAGATGCGTTTTGGTTTCAAAGTGAAAGTACACTGCCCACATATACAGTTGCAGACGTAGTAAATGCGTTTGAGAAAGATAATGATGTTCTGGTAAGAACACAGATGTTAAATGAGAATGGAGAAAAAACAATTCTCTCCAGAGAAGAATCCGTGAAGAAGCTTGAATCTGCTGTTATGGTAGTGGAAGGAGCTAATCTTATTAGAAATGAATATGGGAATAGACTCTTTGCAGATTTCTTCTTTTTCATTACCGGATTTCACGGTTTTCATGTCTTTTCAGGGGTATTAATTAATATTATCATTTTCTTTAATGTGATAGTAGGCACCTATGAAAAGAGAGGTCACTATGAAATGGTTGAAAAAGTAGGTTTATATTGGCATTTTGTCGATTTAGTTTGGGTTTTCGTTTTTACATTCTTCTATCTGGTATAAAAAAAATAAAATGGCACACGATACACATAAATTAGCAATTTTTAGAGGATTGCTTAAGTTTAAAAGTAATGAGCAAAAAATTTGGGGAGTACTTATCTTTCTTTCCCTTGTAACTATAGTAGAGGTTGCTTTAGGTATATATAAACCTGAAGGCTTAATGGTAAGTGTTGTAGGTATGAAGTTACTTAATTGGATTTTCATAATACTTACCCTTGTAAAAGCATACTATATTGCATGGGACTTTATGCATTTACGAGATGAGAACCCCACTTTTACCTGGACCATCGTACTACCTTTATTAGTATTAATTCCATATTTGGCATTCATATTACTGGTAGAAGGAAACTATATACACGATGTGATGAGAGATGGTTTTGTGAGTTGGGATTTCTAATACTTTAACAAGATATTAAAAGACGGTTTAACCGTCTTTTTTTAATTTTACACATTATTAAAACTATGAAGAAATACCTTGTGTTGGGAGTTCTTTTTGTACTCCCATTGGTCACTTATCTATTTTTTGCTTCAGGAGTAAATAACTTTATGAAGCTGCCAGTGCTTACAAAAGGAGTAGGAGAGGTTACTGATTATAGATCACTTTCAGGAGAATCAGTTTCATTGGAAGGTAATATTACAATTCTTGGATTCTTCGGAAATGATATTGAATTTAAAAGAGGCAATGCATTCAACCTAAATCAAAAAATATATAAAAGATTTTATGAATTTAATGATTTTCAATTTGTAATCGTTGTTCCAGATACGCCGGAAAATGAAAAAGAGCTTATTTTCCTAAAATCAGAACTAAACAATTTAGCAGATGCACATAAATGGAAATTTTTATTTGCAAGTCCTTCTCAAGTACAAACCCTCTTTGAAAGTTTACAATCCAATTATACGTTGGATGAGAATTATGGAAGCCATCAAGTATTTATTATTGATAAAGAATCAAATTTGAGAGGGCGTAAAGGAGATGAAACACTTTATGGGTTTGATGCAAGGTCTGTTGCCGAAATTAATAATAAGATGGAAGATGATGTGAAAGTTTTATTAGCAGAATATAGACTTGCTTTAAAAAGAAATAATAGATACCAAAATTGAGGATGAAGGGCTACTCATACATAGGAATATCATTTATTATTTTGGTTTTTGGAATCTGGGTGGTTCCAAAGATCGTAGATAAATTTCAAAAGTCTAATTTGGAAACTATCGGAAAGGTAAAAGACTTTGAATTCACAAATCAGAATGGAAAGACCATTACCAATAAAGATTATGAAGGGAAAGTGTATCTGGTAGAATTCTTCTTTACCACATGTCCTACAATTTGTCCAATCATGAATACTAATATGGTAGAAATTCAAAATGAATTTTATGGAAATCCTAAGTTTGGAATCGCTTCTTTTACCATTAATCCAGCTCATGATACTCCCGAAGTTTTAAAAAAATATGCAGATAAATATAAAATCTCTAATTCTTCATGGCACCTTTTAACAGGAGATCTTGGTGAAATTTACAAATTGGCAAACGAAGGCTTTAATTTGTACGTTGGCGAAAATACAGAAGTTGATGGAGGTTTTGAGCATTCTGGTTTCTTTGCATTAATTGATAAAGAAGGCAATATTCGCAGTAGACAAGATGATTATGGAAATCCTCTGGTGTATTATGATGGCTTAGATGAAAAAGCATTAGATATGTTAAAAACAGATATCAAGAAATTATTAAAAGAATAAAATGGCACAAAAAGAAGAGCTGGTTGCAAAAAAGTATAACAAGTGGATTGTTATCTTGTCTATTGTTATTCCAGTGGCAGTAGCCATATTGTTTAGAATTAAATTGAAAGATTTTGGTTTCGATGTTTCTCCACTATCATTTTTACCTCCAATTTATGCTACCATAAATGGTTTTACAGCTGTCTTGTTAATAACTGCGGTTCTTGCTATCAAGAAAGGCAATCGTAAATTACATGAAAGCCTTATGAAGTTTTGCATATTTTTATCTGTACTTTTCTTGATCATGTACGTTGCATATCACATGACTTCAGATGCCACTCCATATGGTGGAGAAGGAGCAATAAGAACCATTTACTTTAGTATTCTAATTTCTCATATAGTATTGTCTATTGCAGTTATCCCTATGGTTTTAGTAACCTATGTAAGAGCATTAGCTGAAAGATTTGACAAGCATCGTAAAATTGCTAAAATTACATTTCCAATTTGGTTGTATGTAGCTATAACCGGAGTAATTGTCTACTTGATGATTTCTCCGTATTATTCTTATTAAATGAACTATGAGCTTGAATATTTATAAAGTAATTTTTATACTAAGTGTCGCAATGCTCTTTTCATCAAGTGCAGAGGCACAGTGTGCGATGTGCAGGGCTGTATTGCAAAGTGGAGAAAGTCAGGAAGCAGCAGAAGGTATAAATAATGGAATTCTATATCTAATGGTAATACCGTATGTGGTGGTTGGAGGTATGTGTTATGTTGTTTACAAGCTAATGAGACCCAAGAAAAATTAGTTGCTTTTTCATTTTTATAGATCAACGAATTAGCTGTGCTTAGAGTTACTTAGAAATCTTAACTTAAAGATTTTTTTTATAATTAATTTTTAACAGATAATTAAGTCATGAATGTTTGACCTGGAGCGTTGGGAAGAAATCTTTAGCACAATTCGAAAGAATAAATTACGTACTTTTCTTACGGGGCTATCTGTTGCTTCCGGTATTTTTATTCTTGTTATTTTGTTAGGTGTGGGTCAAGGAATGAGAAATGGTATTCAGGCAGAATTCGAGTCTGATGCTACTAATAGAGTTTGGGTTTGGACCTATATTACCACTAAAGAATACAAAGGCTTGAATCCTGGTAGAAGAATTCAACTTACCAATCAAGATTTTCAGGGATTTATGACTTCGGAAACTAGTAGAATAGAATATCAATCTTCAATTTTTAGAGTAAACGCAAATTTGATTTCTTATGGAAAGCAATCTGGCAGCTATGCTGTACAGGGAGTACATCCAGATAATTTTTTTATTGAGAATCAGCAGATGAGTAAAGGAAGGTTTCTAAATTACATAGATGTTAAGAATGCAGAGAAAGTGGTGGTGGTTAGCACAAAAATAGCCAGAGAATTGTTTTTAAATGCAAAAGAGCCAATTGCAGAATATTTGAAAATTTCAGGAATCAATTTTAAAGTAATAGGGGTTTATAAAGATGCAAAAGACGAAGAAGAAGACAATCTCTTTATACCAATTACTACTGCCCAGAAAGTTTTTGGAGGAGGTAATCATATTTCTAATTTAACCTTTACAGTAAAACCAGAAGATAATTTTGACAATACGGTAAAAACCTCGGAAGAATTAACGCAGAATGTGATAAGTTACTTAAAAGAGTCACACAGTGTGGCTCCAGAAGATTTAAGCGCAGTAAATGCTTTTAATACATTGAAGGAGGCAAAAAGATATTTCACGCTTATAGAAAATATAAAGCTTTTTTTCTGGTTTGTAGGTATCTGTACCATTATAGCTGGGGTTGTAGGGGTTAGTAATATTATGCTCATTATTGTAAAGGAGCGAACCAAAGAGATTGGTATTAGAAAGGCATTAGGAGCTAAACCATGGTCTATTATAGGAATGATAATTCATGAGTCTATTTTTGTAACTGCTATTTCAGGGTTTTCAGGACTCATTGTTAGTATGGCTATTTTAGAAATCTTAGGACCCAATTTAAAGGTAGATTATCTTGTAAATCCTTCTGTAGATTTTAATGTGGCCCTAGCTACGGTCTTTATTTTAATCCTTGCCGGAGCATTAGCAGGATTTTTTCCAGCTTGGAAAGCAGCAAAAATTCAGCCAATTGTAGCATTGAAAGATGAATAATCTAAATAAGAATACAAATGTTTAACAAAGATAGATGGTTGGAAATATTGGAGGTGTTATCCTCCAATATGTTTCGTACCATTATGACTGCTTTTGGAGTATTTTGGGGTATTTTGATTTTGATTATTCTTTTGGCAGTTGGAAAAGGACTTGAAAACGGAGTTAAGAAAGATTTTGACGGGATAGCAACTAATACAATGTTTATGTGGTCTCAGACTGCTACGAAACCCTTTAAAGGGCTGCCAAAAGGTAGAGCCTATAATTTTAAATTAGATGATGTAGAAGCTATAAGGCAAAATGTAAAGGGGCTACAATATATCTCTCCAAGAAACCGATTAGGGGGTCCAGGACAAAACAATGTTATAAAAGGCACAAAATCTGGAGGTTTTGATATCTATGGAGACTATCCTGAGATTAATCAACAGGAAACAATGGATATTTTAGAAGGACGTTTTCTAAATTATACTGATCTTAATCAGCGCCGCAAAGTAGCTGTAATTGGAGAAGGAGTAAAGCTTAGTTTATTTGAAGAAAATGAGTCTATTCTTGGCACATACATTAAGATTCAAGGAGTCAATTTCTTAGTAATTGGAATTTACGGCCTTAAAAGTAGCAATGGAGATCTTGAGAGACAACAAAAAAAGATTTACATTCCCTTTACCACATTCTCTCAGGCATTTAATATGGCAGATAAGGTGAGTTGGATGGCAATTACCGCAAAAGATAATTTTTCTATAACCCAACTTAAAGAAAATATTTTTAGTATTATTAAAGATAGGCATCAGCTTAGCCCAGACGATGACCGGGCTGTAGGTCATTTTGATTTATACCAGGAATTTAGTAAAATAGAAAGGCTATTTACAGCCATACGTCTTATAGCTTATGTAGTTGGGATACTTGTTTTACTAAGTGGAGTTATTGGAGTAAGCAACATTATGCTTATTGTTATAAAAGAAAGAACCAAAGAAATAGGAATTAGACGCGCATTAGGTGAATCACCTTGGTCTATTAAAGTTCAAATTCTATTAGAGTCCGTATCGCTTACCATTATCTCAGGTATGGCAGGAATCGTTTTTGCTACGCTTTTACTTTATATTATGAACTATATTCTAGAGCTTAATGGACCTGTAGATATGTTTGCAAATCCCAGCGTAAATCTTGGAGTTGTTTTTATAGCACTAAGCATACTTATAGGCGCTGGTTTGTTAGCAGGCTTTCTGCCTGCACAGAATGCTATCAAAGTGAAACCAATAGACGCATTGCGTTCAGAATAACAGCATGCGCTAAATTTAAACTAAAGAATTAAGAAAATAATAATGAAAAAAACAATAACCGCAGTTGTACTTATAGCTATTGTTACCGCATTTGGGGGAGCTCTTTACTATTTGTACGCCAAGAATTCTGAGGATCCTATAACTTATAGGACAGAACTGCCAGAAAAACGAACTATCGTTAAAAAAACAGTTGCCGTAGGAAGTATTTTACCACTTCAGGAGGTATTAATTAAACCTAACATATCTGGTATTATTGAGAAAATTTATATTGAAAGTGGCGATATGGTGACAGAAGGAGATCTTATCGCAGAAATTAGGGTAGTGCCTAATTTATCTGCATTGAATAATGCAAAAAACGCTATACAAACCAACAAAATTGCGCTGCAAAATCAAGAAAGAGTTTTCAATAGACAAAAGGAACTTCACTATAAAGGAGTGGTTTCAAGAAATGACTATGAAACCTCAGAAACAGCTTATTTACAAGCAAAACAAAGTTATGCGGCTGCCGTTGAGAATTTTGAAATTGTTAAAACAGGAACCACTAAGGGTATGAAAAATGCCGCTAACACCAATATTAGGGCTACTTCTTCTGGGATGGTACTTGAAGTGCCAGTAGAATTAGGGAATCAGGTAATAGAAAGTAATAATTTTAACGACGGTACTACTATAGCCACCCTTGCTGATACCGATAAAATGATATTTAAGGGAAAGGTAGATGAATCAGAGGTAGGCAAAATAAAAGAAAATCTTCCGCTGGAAATAACGGTAGGTGCTATAGAAAACAAAACCTTTAATGCAGTATTGGATTACATTGCCCCAAAGGGAATTTTGGAGAATGGTGCCGTACAATTTGAAATCAAAGGCACTTTGCAAAAATCAGACAGTACCTTTATTAGAGCAGGATTGAGTGCCAATGCATCTATTATCCTGGCGAAAGCTGAAAACGTTCTTGCCATAAAAGAAGCGCTAGTGCAGTTTGATCCTGAAACGAAGATTCCTTTTGTGGAAATTGAGACCGGAGATCAGCAGTTTGAAAGAAGGGATATAACTTTGGGGATAAGCGATGGAATTTATACTCAGGTAACTTCTGGTATACAGGAGGGAGATCGAATTAAGATTTGGAATTTGGTCAATGCAAATGGAGGGAACAATTGAGAATTTTATTTTTTAACATTTTCTTTGCATTTGATTCTGTAACAATAATTAGATAAAAGAGTCTTATTCAAAAAAGAACAATCCATCAACTTAACATATTGTTAATACAATACTTTACATCAATTGATTAACATTGTGGAGAAAAAATAACTAACCATGATTGAAATTAAGAATTTGCATAAGTCTTACCGTATGGGGAGTAACTCATTGCATGTATTAAAGGGTATTGATTTTTCGGTTAAAGAAGGAGAACTCGTAGCTATTATGGGGTCTTCGGGCTCCGGCAAATCTACACTCCTTAATATACTTGGCATGCTAGACGAAGCAGATTCAGGAGATTATATGCTTGATAATGTTCCCATCAAAAACCTCAATGAAACTAAAGCCGCAAATTATAGAAATAAATTCTTAGGATTTATTTTTCAGTCATTTAACCTTATCAACTACAAAAGTGCTTGGGAAAATGTAGCACTTCCATTGTATTATCAACGAGTTCCTAGAAAAGAGCGTCAACAAAAAGCCATAGAATATTTGGATAGAGTAGGCTTAAAACAATGGGCAACGCATTTGCCTAGTGAGCTTTCTGGTGGGCAAAAACAAAGAGTAGCTATAGCGAGAGCCATGGCAGCAGAACCAAAGGTTTTATTAGCAGATGAACCAACCGGAGCCCTAGATAGTACAACATCTTATGAAGTGATGGATCTTATTCAAAAGATTAATGATGAAGGGAATACCATTTTAGTGGTGACGCATGAAAAAGATATTGCGCATATGTGCAAACGTATTGTTCATTTAAAAGATGGAATCATTGAAAAAGATGAATTTGTAGAACAGGTAAGAGCTTCAGCATATGTTCAGTAGAGATCGTTGGCAGGAAATATTTCAAACCATTAGTAAAAATAAGCTAAGAACCTTTCTTTCCGGATTTACAGTAGCTTTAGGAATACTCATTTTTGTGGTTTTGTATGGTTTTGGTAATGGATTGAAAAATCAATTCAATGAGTTTTTTATGGATGATGCCACCAATGTATTTTTTGTTTTTGCCAATAGAACCTCTATGCCCTACAAAGGATTTAAATCTAACAGAGCTATTGAATTCAAAAATGATGACATTGATGATATTAAAACCAATTTCCCTTTCTTTCTAGAATATATTACCCCAAGAATCTTTTTTAGCTCTTTGGTAAAATACAATAACGAATCCAATAATTATAGTGGCAGAGGAGTAGGTCCCGCACATCAATTTAATGAAAAGACCATTATGATGAAGGGGAGATATCTCAATGAAGATGATATCAAGAATCGCACTAAAAATGTAGTGATTGGTCGTTTAATTGAAAAGGATCTTTTTAAAGGTAAAAATGCAATTGGAGAATACATAGATGTAGGCGGTAGTGTATTTAAAGTGATAGGAGTTTTTCAAGATGATGGTGGTGATAATGAGGAAAGACTCATGTATATACCTTATACCACAAGACAGTTAATGACAAAAAATACAGATAAAATTGATCAAATTGTACTCGCTTTTAAACCACAATTAGGATATTCTGGAGCAGTAACTTTTGAAGGTAAACTCAATAAATTTCTAAAGAAGAAGAAAAATATTCATCCAGATGATCAGGCAGGGATTTTTATTAGAAATATAGCTGATAATTTAAAACAAAATCAACAATTTGCAGGAGTACTCCAAATCATTGTGTTCTTTGTATGTCTTGGTACTCTTATTGCAGGAATTATAGGTATTAGTAATATTATGGTCTTTGTAGTAAAAGAAAGGACCAAAGAGTTGGGTATAAGAAAAGCATTGGGCGCTACGCCTAAATCAGTTATTGGCATGATTATGCAGGAATCTATTTTTATTACTGCTATTGCTGGATATATTGGACTATTTGCAGGGATTGCAATTTTAAGTTCCCTGGGAGAAACACTTCAAGATTATTTTATTAAAGACCCCTATATAGATACAGGAGTAGCGATAGCCGCTACGATTATTTTAATCATTTTTGGTGCAATCGCAGGCTACTTTCCAGCAAAGAGAGCTGCTCGTATTAAACCAATTGTAGCCCTTCGGGACGAATAAATTAAGTAAACATGAGATTTATTTTTCAACGAGATACGTGGCAGGAAATATTTGGTTCTATTAGAAAAAATAAGTTAAGAACCGTCATTACCATTATCGGGGTATTATGGGGTATCTTTATTTATATCGCATTATCTGGAGCCGCAAAGGGTTTAGACAATGGTTTTGAGAAACAATTTGAGAATGTAGCCATGAACAGTATGTTTGCATGGGCACAATCTACCAGCATCCCTTACGGAGGTTTTAAAACAGGAAGGCGATTACAACTCAAATTAAACGATGCAAGAACCTTACAAGATCGTATCCCAGAAATACAATACATAGCTCCTAGAAATGCAACAGGAGTTTTTGGAGGGCCACCTGCGCAAATAGTCAGGGGGCAAAAATCGGGTAATTATAATATTTATGGTGATTATCCAGTATTTACAAAAATTGCCACTAAAAAAATCTATGATGGAGGACGTTTCATCAATGATGCCGATATTAAAAATGAACGTAAAATATGTGTTATTGGAGAAAGAACCCAAAAAGAATTGTATGAAAAAGACGAAGACCCTATTGGTAGTTATATTCGTGTAGATGGTATCTACTTTCAGGTAGTAGGTGTTCATAAATACATTCAGGGAGGTGGTTTTGAAAGTGATAGTGATATTTTTATCCCTTTTACTACTTATAGAACCTTATATAATACAGGTGAAGGTGTAGATTGGTTTTCCATTGCAGCCTATGCAGATGTAGATGTACTCAAAGTAGAAGAAGATGTAAAAGCTGTTCTAAAAAAGATACATAATGTTTCGCCAAAAGACGAGCGTGCTTTTGGTTCATTTAATCTCGGTGAGATTTTTGGTCGTATTATGGGCTTTTCAAAAGGAATGACTTTCCTTTCGCTAATAGTGGGTATTGCCACTATTCTTGCGGGAGTTATTGGGATTGGTAATATACTTTTAATATCAGTTAAAGAAAGAACTAAAGAATTAGGCGTTAGAAGAGCACTAGGAGCAACTCCAGGTGAGGTTAGAGGTCAAATTATACTAGAGTCCGTTTTTCTTACCGTAGTGGCAGGTATTTTAGGAATTACGATGGGAGGTTTATTGCTTAGTGGATTAGATGCAGCTTTTTCAGATAAGGGAGATTTTCCTTATACAAACCCTACGGTTCCCATCCCGCTTATTATTGGAGCGGTAGTAATTATGATAGGCCTTGGAACACTTATAGGTCTCATTCCTGCACAAAGAGCGGTTAGTATCAAACCTATAGACGCATTAAGAGAAGAATAACAAACTAAACAACCAAAAGATAAAAGTCAAAAGAATGAAAAAAGTAATTAAAATCGTACTTATCGTAATTTTTGTTTTGCTTGCCTTGGTGGCTGCGGCTTACTTTATAAAGTCAAATAGCAAATCACCCATAACATACGAAACAGAAACACCCTTTACTACTAGTATTGAACAAAAAACAGTAGCAACGGGTAAGGTGGTGCCAGAAGATGAAGTAGCAATTAAACCACAAATATCTGGTATTATAGATAAGATTTATGTGGAAGAAGGGGCTACCGTTAAAAACGGAGATCTTATTGCAAAGATAAAAGTAGTGCCAAATGAACAGTCTTTGGTAAGCGCCAGAGGTCGTGTAAGTAATGCTGAGATATCACTTAAAAATTCTATAATAGAATTTGATAGAAATAAAGCGCTTTTTGATAAAGGAGTGGTTTCAGATCAAGATTATCAAAACATACAACTACGGTATGAGCAAGCAAAACAGGAGTTAGAAAATGCGAAGAACGACTATCGTATTATTAGATTAGGGTCTGCTGGAGGTTCTGGTATCGCAAATACCAATATTAGAGCAACTGTATCCGGTACTATTCTTGAAATTCCTGTAAAAGAAGGAGATCAGGTAATACAAAGTAATAACTTTAATGATGGTACAACTATTGCTACCATAGCAGACTTAAGTAAAATGATTTTTGAAGGCAAAGTTGATGAGGCTGAGGTTGGAAAACTTCAAATTGGAATGCCATTAAAAGTGAGCCTAGGTGCAATTCAAAAGAAAGAATTTGATGCTAAATTACGCTTTGTTGCGCCTAAAGGAAATGAAGAAGCAGGAGCAGTACAGTTTAAAATTGAAGGTGATGTGTATTTAGACGATTCTTTCTTTATTAGAGCTGGATATAGTGCAAATGCCTCTTTGGTTTTAGAAAAAAGAGATAGTGTGAAGGCTATTAAAGAGGCCCTATTACAGTTTGATAAGGAAACCGATGAACCTTATGTTGAAGTTTCTACTGGAGATCAGAAGTTTGAAAGAAGAGATATTGAAGTGGGTATATCAGACGGGATCAATGTAGAAATATTATCTGGATTGGAAATGGATGATAAGGTAAAGGTCTGGAATAAAACAGAACCCCTTAAGAAAGAAGAAGAAACTAAAGAATAGCGCTAACTAATAGTATAAATTTGAAAGAAAAGCTTATGAAGGCTAAACTTATAATGATCATTGTTCTTTTTACAGTTGCACTTACAAATGCACAGAATAAAAAATGGACTCTTAAAGAATGCATTGATCATGCTTTAGAACATAATATTGATATCAAACAATTTGAACTGGATCTGGAAAACAGCGAGATAGATAAATCAGATGCAATAGGTAATTTTCTTCCTAATTTAAATGGTAGTGCCACCTTTTCTTCCAATACAGGTCTTTCGCAGAATCCAACTACGGGAATTCTTGAAAATACTACACAGAGTACTGTTTCTGCGGGCTTAAATTCTGGAATTTTATTATTTGATGGATTGCGAAATATTAAAAGATACAATCGGGCTAAAATGTCAAGATTGGCAGCTCAGTATCAATTGGATAATATTAAGGATGATATCTCTCTTAATGTAGCCAATAACTATTTGCAAATTCTGTTTAACCGAGAAAACTTGGCAGTTGCAAAGGCTCAGTTTGAGGTGACAGATCAAGATTTGAAAAGAACCAGAGAACTCGTTGAATCTGGAGTAGTACCACGAGGAGATTTGTTAGAAATTGAAGCAACAATAGCTACTCAAGAACAACAAATAGTAAATGCAGAAAATGCATTGCGCCTTTCTAAAATTGCTTTAGCACAGTTACTTATTATAGAAGATTATGAAAATTTTGATGTATCTGATGAAGATTTCATGATCCCACCAACTACGATTACTGAAAATACACCAAGAACAATTTTTGAAAAAGCAGTAAGTTTTAGAAATGATATTAAACTTTCAGAAACAAATGTAGAACTTGCTAAAAAAGATGTTGAAATTGCAAAAGGTGCTTATTACCCTACCTTATCTGGTTTTTTCAATTACAATACGCGATATACAGACCAGATTTCAAACCCTCTTATTGAGCAGTTCTATACCTTTGATGGAATTGCTTACGGCGTACAATTAAATGTGCCTATATTTAGTCGATTTTCTACACGAAACAATGTAAGGAGACAAAAAATAGCTTTAGAACGTACAGAGCTTCAGTTAATTAAGGACAAGTTAGGTCTTGAAAATACAGTAAATCAGGCCTGGTATGATACCAGAGGATCTTTAAAAGCCTATGAGGCAGCAGAGAAAGCACTCATTTCAAGAAAGGAAGCTTTTCTTTACGCTAAAGAGCGTTTTAATGTTGGTTTAATGAACTCTTTTGATTTTAGTCAGGCGCAGTCCAGATTAGACAATGCAGAGGCAGATCTTATTCGTACTAAATACGATTATATTTTTAATCTAAAAGTCCTTGAATTCTATTTTGGGATTCCGTTAGATGAGTTTAAATAATATATTTGCAGTCTTATGGCTGTAATTTTACAAATAGAAACAACCACAACAAACTGTTCGGTAGGTATTTCAAAAGATGGCGAGCTGGTTGCCATTAAAGAAAAAAGTGACGACAAGTATTTGCACGCCGAAAGTTTACACCTTTTTATAGAAGAAGCATTGAAAGATGCTTCTTTTCTGTTGGAAGAAGTGGATGCAGTAGCGGTAAGTATGGGGCCAGGATCATATACCGGGTTAAGAATAGGTGTTTCAGCTGCTAAAGGCTTATGCTTTGCACTAGAGAAGCCATTGATAAGCGTTTCTACACTAGAGTCTATGGCGCATCAACTTAAGATAAATAAAGGATGGTTAGTTCCCATGCTAGATGCCAGAAGGATGGAAGTGTATACGGCCGTTTTTGATAATGCCTATAAAATAATGAAACCTGTTTGGGCAGAGGTAGTTACAAAAGATTCTTTTCAGCAAGAATTAGCAAGTGGAGAAGTACATTTTTTAGGAAATGGTGCTACAAAATGCAAAGAACTAATTAAACATTCTAATGCTATTTTTCACGATGAGATACAACTTCCGTCCGCCAGACAAATGACCATGCTAGCCTATAAAAAATTCAAAATAGGCAGCTTTGAAAACGTTGCCTATTTTGAACCTTATTATCTAAAAGATTTTATGGGTACCAAGTCCAAAAAATAATTTGGTTATTTCTGAATTTCAACTTGATGTGGAAATGGTATCTCTATACCAGCTTCATCAAGAGCATTTTTAGCAAGCTCCAGAGTGTCAAAATAAACATCCCAGTAATCATCAACATTAGCCCAGGGTCTAACTGCAAAATTGATGGAACTATCTGCGAGTTCAGATACATTAATGGTAGGTGCAGGATCTTTTAGAACTTTTTCCTGAGAAGTTAAGACTTTCATTAGAACTTCTTTTGCCTGTTTGATGTTGGTGTCGTACCCAACTCCTATTGTATGGTCAATTCTTAAAGTACCTTGGCTTGTATAGTTAACAATGTTTCCGTTACTCAGACTTCCATTAGGTATAATGATCTCCTTATTAGAAGGCGAACTTAATTTGGTAGTAAATATTTGAATTTCCTTTACAACCCCCAACTCGCCTTGAGCTTCAATAAGTTGACCAACTTTAAAAGGTTTAAAAATCATGATCAATACTCCCCCTGCGAAGTTTGATAAAGAGCCTTGTAAAGCAAGGCCTACTGCCAGACCTGCTGCTGCTAGAATGGCGGCAAATGAAGTGGTTTCTACACCAATTGTGCCTAGTACAGCAAGAATTAATAAGATTTTGAGTCCCCAAGAAAGCATATTCATTAAAAAGCCTTGTAATGTGGGATCATATTCCCTTTTATTCATGACCTTTCTAAGGGTTTTGGTAATTTTGCTCACTACCCAAGATCCTATGATCCAGATAAGAATAGCTCCTAAAACTTTAGGTCCATATTGAGTGATCCATTCAAAACCTGCGTCTATCCATTTTTGTACATTCATTTTTTTGTTCTTTTTAAGTTGTTGATTAAGTATACTACTTCCTATAAAGTAGATTGAAGTTTTTTTAATGCTGCCTCTGCCGTTTTAACAGGAAGGTCACATGTATTATTCTTACAAATATAAATAAGTGTTTCATCTGTTGGTAATCTTTGTTCAAATAAAGATAACTGTGTTTCTTCAGCATTACTTCCCGCAATAATTAAAGATGGCAAGTAATGTTTATTTAATTGTTGAAGCAATTTTTGATGTTCTTTTCCTGTAATAACCACTTCTGCAAATGGGTTTGTGAAATTCATATAATTGTGAAGCCAATTTGCATGGCTATAGGGGTATTCTACTGCCTCATCTAACATACGCAGCATCATACCTTTTGCAATACTTTCATATCTAGCTTCTCCAAAAAATCGAGATAACTTAAATAATACCTTTTGTATAATAGAATTGGATGCAGGTATTACATTATCATTTTTTTCAATTGTTCTAGTTACAATAGGGGCGTCTTCATTAGATGTAAAATAGAATAACTCGTTTTTCACATCGTAGAAATGCGCTAAACTATAATCAACTAGTTTTTTAGCAAGTAAAATCCAAGATTCATCGGAGCTTACTTCATATAAGCTTATAAAGGCATCTGCACAGGATGCATAGTCTTCTAAATAACCATTAATACTACTGTGTCCGTTTTTGTGAATATGGAATAATTTTCCATTTTTAGACAATAGATGCTTCTTTATAAAATGGGCATTTTTAAGGGCAATTTCCAGGTAATATTTGTTTTCCAATGCTTTGTATGCCTCTATATAGCCTTTGAGCATTAATGCATTCCAAGAAGTTATAATCTTATCATCTAATCGTGGTCTTGGTCTTTTCGCTCTATGTTCTGCAAGGAGCTTCTTGCACCTTGAAATACATGCTTTCAAGTCTTCTAAAGGGATTTGATGTTTAGCTGCAATTTCTTCATTTGAATGATTTCTAATCAGTACATAAATATTATCTTCCCATAGCCCGTACTCATTAATGTTATAATAGTCTTTGAATAGGTTGAAATCTTTTCCTAACAACTGTTTAAGAGTAGCTTCTGTCCAAACATAAAAGGCGCCTTCTTCCATTTCATCTTTATCGTTTAAACTATCTGCATCCAATGATGAATAGAAAGCATAATCAGGGGTCATCAATTCACGCTCAATAAAGTTCAAGGTCTCTTCTATTACATTTTTATAAAGTGCTATTGGTTTGGTTTTATAGGCATTTGCATAAAGACTTACCAGCTGCCCATTATCATAGAGCATTTTTTCAAAATGGGGTACATGCCAAATAGCATCTACAGAATATCGTGAAAATCCACCTCCAATAGCATCATAGATACCACCATATGCCATTTTGGTAAGTGTGGTATGTACATAAGAAAATATTTCTTCATCCTTATAATATGTAGCATATCTGAGTAAAAACTCAAAATTAACAGGCATCATAAATTTAGGAGCTCTGGTGGGACCGCCATATTTTAAATCAAAATAGGGAGACCATTCCGTAACCGCTTTTTTTAAGTGAGCAGATGAAAATTCTTTTGTGCTTTTTTCAGTAATTTGATGTAATTGAGTGATGCCAGCACTTAAATTGTTCGCATATTCCTCAATTTTGGCAGGAGATTCTTTATATAGCTTTGATATTTGGTTTAGATAAGAGATCCAATCATTTTTTTTGAAATAAGTTCCACCCCAAAAAGGTCTTCCGTCGGGTAATGCAATCACATTCATAGGCCAACCTCCTGCACCTGTCATAAGTTGAACAGCATCCATGTAAACTTGATCAATATCTGGACGTTCTTCACGATCTACTTTAATATTAATAAAATTAGCATTCATTACTTTGGCAACTTCTACATCTTCAAAACTTTCTTTTTCCATTACATGGCACCAGTGGCAGGCAGCATATCCAACACTTATAAGTACTAATTTATTGTGTTCTCTTGCTGATGTTAATGATTTCTCATTCCAAGGAAACCAATCCACAGGATTATGGGCATGCTGTAATAGATAAGGGCTGGATTCATTTATGAGTGCGTTGGTAAATTTTTTTTCAGGCATATGCAAAAAAAAAGCGCCTTTTTAGGCGCTTTAGGAATTTTTTAATTTGTTATTTAACTTCAAAGGTGATCTTTACGTTCACACGAAATTCTGTAACATCATCTCCGTCTACAATTGCACTTTGCTCTTGTACGTATACGGATTTTATATTATTGATAGACTTTCCTGCTTGTTTGACTGCTTTTCTGGTAGCATCTTCCCAACTTTCGTTTGAGTTAGATAATACTTCAATTACTTTTAATACTGCCATTTTATAGGGTTTTTAGTGTTAAATATGCAAGACTAAAAGTAGGGTATTTTTTTTAGTTTTAAAAGTTTATTTTAGCATCGAAAATAGAAAAGACAAAGGCGAATTATAGGAAGTTGATAAGTGAATAATGTTTTGGTAACAATTATTTAACCCTTGTTTGATTAAGTTAACAGACTTTTGCTTTTTAAATTTAGATTCCATTTATGGAGCAGGTTTACATGTTTATGATTTTTGCATTGTTTACCCTTGCAATTATTGATTTGGTAGTAGGTGTAAGTAATGATGCTGTCAATTTCTTAAATTCAGCCATTGGTTCTAAGGCTGTATCTCTTAGAACTATTATGATAGTGGCAAGTATAGGAATTGCTATAGGAGCGGTCTTTTCTAGCGGTATGATGGAGGTAGCACGAAAAGGCATCTTTAATCCTGGCGAATTTATTTTTGAAGAAATCATGATCATTTTTATGGCGGTTATGATTACCGATATCTTGTTGTTAGATCTTTTCAACTCAATGGGATTGCCTACTTCAACTACCGTTTCTATTGTATTTGAACTCTTAGGAGCTTCAGTAGCCATTGCAATGATTCAAATTTATCAAGATGATGCATCTGTTTCCGAATTGGTGCGCTACATTAATTCTAGTCAGGCAATAGAAATCATAAGAGGAATTTTTCTTTCTGTGCTAATAGCATTTGGAATAGGATCCATTATTCAATATATATCCCGTTTAATCTTTACTTTTCAGTTTGAGAGAAATCTTAAGTATACAGGAGGGATTTTTGGAGGCGTATCTTTAACTGCCATTACATATTTTATTCTTATTAAGGGTTTAAAGGGAGTGTCTTTTATTAAACCAGAAACCTTAGATTGGGTAGACGCTAATAAATTAATCATCCTTCTTACAAGTTTTATATGCCTGACTGTCTTATCTCAAATTTATATATCACTTTTTAAAGGAAATATTTTAAGGGTCATTATTATCATTGGCACCTTTGCGCTTGCGATGGCATTTGCTGGAAATGATCTGGTAAACTTTATTGGGGTTCCAATAGCGGCATGGCAGTCTTATACCTTATGGCTGGAATCTGGTATGGACACTCAAATGTCAATGAGTTCATTATCTGGTGCTGTGCGTACACCCTCTTATTTGCTGTTTATTGCAGGAGGCATTATGGTGGTAACTTTATGGTTTTCCAAAAAAGCGCGTTCTGTTGTAGAAACCGGAATTAATTTATCAAGACAAGGAGAAGGTAAAGAAAAATTTAATCCTAACCTTTTGTCTAGACTTATCGTAAGAGCTACTGTAAACCTAAGCAATGGAGTAGAGTTTATTTTACCAAATAGTTTTGTTAAAAAATTAGATAGCCGTTTTCAAAAAACTATAGAAAAGAAGGGAAAAAAAATAGATGAACCTGCATTTGATTTCGTGAGAGCATCTGTTAATCTGGTAGTTGCCAGTATACTTATATCCATAGGTACTTCACTTAAATTACCTTTGTCAACCACCTATGTAACCTTTATGGTAGCTATGGGCTCATCTTTAGCAGATAAGGCTTGGGGGAGGGAAAGTGCGGTCTTTAGAGTGGCAGGAGTTTTAAATGTAATAGGAGGTTGGTTTGTAACCGCTTTGGTAGCATTTATAGCAGCAGCTACCTTTGCATCGGTAATTTACTATGGAGGAATTTATGCTGTTGTTGGTTTATTATTATTAGCAGCGGTACTTTTAATTCGCAGCTTTGTGGTCTACAAAAAATCAGAAAAAGAAAAGAATGAGAATCGTAAGTTTGATAGAACAGATCTTATAACCATTAATGAGATTATTACTGAAAGTTCCGATAATATATCTAATGTTATCAAAAGAATTAATAAGCTCTATAGTGAAGTAGTTGATAATATTGGGCTACAAGATTTAGGAAAGCTAAAAAAGAACAAAAAAAGTCTTAAAAAACTGGAAACTGTAGTAGATGAACTGAAAGATGAGATTTTTTATTTTATAAAGTCTCTGGATGATTCTTCTGTGGAAGCTAGTAAATTTTACATTCTTATTCTAGATTATCTTCAAGACATGTCTCAATCAATTGGCTATATTGTAAAAAGTAGCTATGGGCATGTAAACAATAATCACAAAAAGCTAAAGTTTAATCAAATTAGAGACCTTAAAGGTATAGATATTGAATTACAGGTATTGTTTGATAGGGTGGAAGAGACATTTAATAATGAATCTTTTGAAAAGATAAATGCAATTATAGATGAGAAGCAGCAATTAATTAATCATGTTTCTCAACTTATTCAAAAGCAAATAGAGCGAATTCGCTCTACGGAAACCAGTCCCAAGAATACTAAATTATACTTTGGCTTATTATTAGAAACAAAAGATTTAATTTCAGCTACTATGAATCTACTGCAATTATTTCAGGAATTTCATAACGATTATAAAAAGGTAGTAAACTAGAAACAAGGAGCTTTAAAGCTCCTTGTTTTAGCTTTATCCATTAAGAGCAACAACTTCATTTACTTTATCCTGAAGCATACTTTTAAGCATTGTTTCAATACCATTTTTCAGCGTGAACGTTGAAGATGGACAACCGCTGCACGCTCCTTGTAAAATTACTTTTACAATTTTGTTCTCGCTGTCATAAGACTCAAACATAATATTTCCCCCATCACTTGCCACAGCGGGTTTAATATACTCTTCAAGAATATTTACAATTTGTTGAGAAGTCTCATCTAATTCTTCTAGGGGAATAGCAGAAACTCCAGGTTGTTTCGCTTGTCCTGCTACAGGGGCAGCAACACTTTTTGCATTTCCTGTCACCACTTTGCCTCCTTGGGCAATGTGGGAAGTAATAAACTCCCGTATTTCCATAGTAATATCATTCCAGTCTGCTACATCATATTTGGTTACAGATAAGTAGTTCTCATCCAAGAAAACTTCTTTTATAAAGGGAAAGTTAAACAAAGCTTTTGCTAATGGCGATTCTGTTGCTTCGTCAATATTCTTAAATTCAAAGATTTCAGGTACTAATATTTTGTTTGCTACAAATTTCATTACCGCCGGATTAGGAGTGCTTTCTGCATAAACAGTAATAGGCACTTTTTTGACATCCGTTTTTATGGTTTCAACAACCGCAGGTTGTCCTTGATTCAAATAGGCTTCTATTTGTTCTGCTACTTCTTCCTGCACATCTTTCCATTCTACAATATTGTAGCGTTCTATCCCTATAAAGTTTCCAGAAATAAATACGGTTTTAACAAAAGGAAGGTAAAAAAGTTGTTGTGCAAGGGGAGAATTACCAGCCTCATCTATATTTTTATACTCGTAACTTTGTTGTTCAGTAAGAAATTTATTCGCTTCAAACTTGATGATAGAAGGGTTATTTGTAGGCTCTATTTTGAGCGTAATTTTCTCCATTTATTTAAATTTTTTTCAAAATTACAAAAAGATAAAGGGAGTTTTTAATATATTTACATCCCAGACCCCAAATTTAACATGAAAAAACTTTGTTATATACTTGTTTTTTTCACGGCCAACCTATATTGTCAAATTACCGTAGACGACTCTTCGTTTTCTACACAACAGTTGGTTGAGAATGTTCTTGTCAATAGTCCTTGTGCTATCACTTCTAATTTTAGCAGCAAGACAGGTACGGCTGTAGGTATTAACGGAATAGGATATTTTCAAAATTCTGGTACTTCTTTTCCTTTTGCTAATGGTATTGTGCTGAGCACAGGAAAAGCTAGCGCTGTACCAGGTCCAAATGTAGACAGTCATACCGGTGATGGAATTGGCGCTGCATGGTTTGGGGATTCAGATTTAGAAACAATTACCGGAACAACAAATACACAGAATGCATCTTATATTAAGTTTGATTTTGTACCGTATGCCAATACTATAAGTTTTGATTTTCTCTTTGCTTCTGAAGAATATTTGTTAGATTTTCCATGTAGATTTTCAGATGTTTTTGCATTCATATTAACAGATTCCAATGGGGTGTCTACCAATCTTGCAGTAATACCTGGCACCAATATACCTGTAAAGGTAACAGAGATTCACGAAGCGATTGCGGGAACCAGTGGTTGTCCTGCAAAAAACGAAGCTTATTTTGATCAATATAATAATCCTATTAACTCTGCTATAAGTTTAAATGGAAACACAGTAGCAATGACTGCTTTTTCCGAAGTTACACCAGGAGAGCAATACTCCATTAAATTAGTTATTGCCGATGCAGAAGACGGTAACTATGACTCTGCTGTTTTTATTAACGGGGGTAGTTTTGAAGTGAATGCAGATTTAGGAGAAGACAGAACTATTGCCAATGGAAATGCAGTTTGTCCTAATACATCTGTTGTTCTGGATGCTAATATTTTTGGCACCTCAACTTATGCTTGGTATAAAGATGGCAACCTTTTGGCAGGTGAAACAGCAGCTACTTTGGAGGTGACAGATTCAGGTACATACCGTCTTGAGTTTAACGCCAATGGGGGTTGTATTGGCTCTGATGAAATTAGAATTGAGTATGCAAATCCTACCGTTTTTGTAGCGCCTAGTCCTATTGAAGTGTGCAGCCCAGAAGGCAATAACTCAGAAACAGTTAATTTAACATTACGAGAGGCGCAAATACAGAATGGAGATACCAGCCTTAGTTTTGCATACTTTGAGTCACAAACAGATGTAACTGCGAATAATCCAATATTAAATCCCACCTCCTATAAAAATATAACGAATCCTCAAACTGTAATAGTAGAAATTACGTCAAGTTTGGGCTGTAAGACCTATACAGATCTGGAAGTAATCATCAATCAATTTCCCGCTATCAACTTGAATCCTGCTGTTTATGAGCAATGTGATGATGATAATGATGGGAGCGCTTTATTTGATCTGGATTCTCGTAGAGGAAATATATTAAATGGAGCCGTAGGTGTGGATCTCTATTTTTATAGAGATAGAAGTGCCGCAGCAGACGGACTGGTATCGGAAAGAATAAATAATACCAACGCTTTCAGGAATGAAAGAATACTGGAACAAGAAATCTATGTACGAGCGGAAGCTTTTGGAAATACCTGTTCAGTAATATTTCCTTTGGTGCTGCGTGTTTTGCAATTACCATCTTTAACATTACAAGAAAACTATATTTTATGTCTTGATACTTTTGGTAATCCTCAATTACCTTTATCTAAAATAGATACAGGTCTTTCAGATGTTAACTTTATGTTTACTTGGTATCGAGGAGCTGTAGAAGATGTATCACAAATAATCACAGGAGAAACTGGCGGATCTTATGCCTATGATGCCGAAGGTACTTACACGGTAAAAATTGCTAGTGTAGTCTCTAATTGCGAGATAACCTTAACAACTCAAGTAATAGCTTCTAGGCCACCGGAAACATTAACGGTTACATTAGAGTCGAGTCCCTTTTCGGGAAATAATACCATTACCGCAATCACTACCGGATCTGGAAACTATTACTATTCATTAAACAATAGTGAACCCCAAAGTTCAGGTATTTTTACAAATGTTTCACCCGGTAATTATACCGTTGCTGCTTTTGATGAATATGGTTGTGGGGTTCTTACAGAAGATATCATCGTTTTAGGTTATATGCGTTTTTTCACTCCTAATGGTGATGGCGTAAATGATTTTTGGGATACCACATCATTTTCTTCTTTATCAAGATTAGAAATTCATATATTTGACAGGTTCGGAAAACTTTTGAAAGTACTTAACCAGAACAATAGAAGCTGGGATGGTACGTTTAATGGAAGTATGGTTCCCTCTGGCGACTATTGGTTTCAAGCAAGTTTTGTTGAAAACAATGTTCAACAAACGGTCAAAGGGCACTTTGCCTTAAAACGTTGATAATGAAAAAAGCTTTATTCTTATTTATTATATCTCTCCTTAGTTTTACAACATATTCACAAGAAGGGCTCCCTGTATATTTTGATTATTTATCAGATAACTATTATCTAATACATCCTGCAATGGCAGGAGTAGGACAAGGTGGCAAGGTAAGACTAACGGCAAGAAAGCAATGGTTTGATGTTGAAGAAGCACCAAGTCTTCAAACGCTAAATGCACATGTGCGTTTAGGAGACAGAAGCGGAGTAGGAGCAATACTTTTTAACGACCAAAATGGATATCATTCTCAAACAGGAATTAAACTAACCTATGCCCACCACTTGTTATTCTCAAGAAATATGGTAGACCTAAATCAATTATCTTTCGGGATGAGCGTTGGTTTGGTTCAAAGTAATCTTGATGAAACAGAATTCGCTTCTTTTTTTCCAGATCCTATAATTAATGGCACAGATAATAGTGTAAGCTATTTTAATGTAGACATAGGGATGTCTTATAATTTTCTGGAATTCTATGCTCATTTCACAGTTCAAAATGCATTAGGAACGGGAAGAGATTTATACACCGCTCAAGAATTTGATAACCTAAGAAGATATTTACTTTCTGCTGGGTATGTATTTGGAAAAAGTGATTGGCAATTTGAACCCTCCTTTTTATTTCAGGCCACAGAGTTTACCGAAGAAAAAACAATAGATTTCAACGCTAAAGTATATAAAGACGTACCCTTTGGTAAAGTATGGGCTGGATTATCTTATAGAACAAGCTTTGACGGAGCAGCATTTAATGAGGTTGGGGGTTTATCAGAACAAAAACTTCAACTAATAACACCCATTTTAGGAGTTAATTACAAAAAATTCATGTTTGCCTATACATATTCATATCAAACCGGCGATATACGTATAGACAGTGGAGGTTTTCATCAAATTACCTTAGGATATAATTTCTTAGGTTCAGATGAAAAACCATATGATTGCGTGTGCCCAGCTGTAAATTATTAGATAGAAAAAAAGCGTACTACACGCTTTTTTTCTATCTACACTTTTTAAAATACTACTGTTTTAACACCTTTTTTATTTTTTCCAATTATAATTTTTAAGGGCTGCTTGTTTTTTAATGGCTCTAATCATAGCATTTTCAAGACCGCTTTTTCCAGTTTCTTTACTTTTATTTGCAATATAACTTGTACGCTTTTTACTTAATTCTTGTATTCTTGTCTGTACTGTTTTGCGTTCATTTGTTTTTGTTTTTATATAGCTTTTTATTTCTGCATCACTTTTCCCTTGCAAGGTGGCAGGGAGTTCTTCTTCCTTCAATTCAGAAACTTCAAAGTCTTCGTTCTCCGCAGCATCCACTAAATCCCAACTACTATTTTTATAGAGTCTAGAGCTTTTGCTAACCGCTCTTTTTAATTTTACTTCTTGATTTATAGAAGCTGCATTTGCATCTTGTTCTGCTTGCATACTCATTTTAGAACTTCCCCTTTTACCATAAGGCACATAGGTTTTGTTAAGTTTTCTATTAAGAATTAGAATTTCGTCGTCATAAGGGGTGATTATTTGAACAATTTTACGATTATGGTCAATAGCCATATATTCCCCCTTAGTACGGATAGCACCATCTTTCCATTTGCCTTGAATTCCCTGTTCGTAATTGCCACAAAAAATAGTATTTACAATTACATCTTTTTCTATAGCATTGGTAGTTGCATCTGCATAGTTAACTTGTCCTTGTGTAAAAGGTTCATTACCTGCAATAAACAACATTCTCAGTGCATCTTTGTTTTTACCCCAAGACAATTGTTTTAAAGCGGTCTGAATAACCTGTCCGCAAAATTCTTCTCCTCCATTAGTAGTTAAAGAAAAGAGCTTCTCAGAAATATCATCTAAATCATTTGTAAAGCCTATTACCTGTTTAATGTATCCTTCTTCAGAAGAAAGTCTATCATTACCATACTCGTATATGGCAATTTCTAACTCAGGGGCTATATGTTCACATCTTGCATAAGAAAGTTCATTTACAATATCCCACAATTGTGCTTTTGCTTGATTAATAAGCCCATCCATACTATTGCTAGTATCTAACAACAAAGCTACCTGAATTGTTTTTTTATCTGGTTTTGGAGTAACAGCTTCTGCTATAAGGGTAGTGCCGTTTTCTTTGTTGTGCTTACATGCATACGTTTGCAAAGTACCGCCTGCAATCAATAATAATACGAGGGTTTTAAATGCTGTTTTCATTGTCTTGTTTTTTCGCTTTTGTATGATATAAAAGTATGGAGGTCTTTTTTGTATTAAAAGTAGGAATAAGGCAAAAAGGTATATCAATACGTGAACGCCCCCTTTGAATGAGTGAGGTAGCAAATGCAACTTTGTTTTTTTCTATTTAGAGTCTTTTAGGGAACAAGCGTATTTTATTTTATGATATAAAGTATGTAAGTTTAACTTCTAATTACTGAAGAGATGCGTTTTTACATTAGCATATTGGTATTCTTGTTGTGCACCCTCTGCGTTTATGCACAGCCCAATGCTATGGGGCCATATTTTCAAATCAAAGGTTCCGTAAAAGGACAAAATAATTACGAACCTATTAGTGGTGTAGATGTATACGTTTTGGGAGGAGCACAAACCCGTACTAACTATCTAGGAGAGTTCACTATTAAAGTTCATGTAAATGATATACTTGTAATTAGTAGCCCTGAGTTTAAGACTGTACGCTACACCATAAAAAATAAAGAAGATATAGATGTATTAGTAAAAGGCTATCAGTTTTCTTCAGTACAAAAAGAATCCAAAAGTAGATCAAGACAGGATTTTCATAAGAAATGGGTAGACTCTGCTGTTTATTTTAAAAGAAAAGACATTGATAAGAGTATTGGATTTATTGAAAAATCTTTACAATCTTTGGGGAAAAGAGGAGATGACGAGAAGAGCGCACTCTCATTTAAGACACTTGGCGATATTTATAGCTATTATAAACAATATGATTTAGCTATAAGTAATTACAAAACATCTCTAAATCTTTTTAACACACTAGATGCCCGTATTCAATTAGCAAAAAACTTATTGTTAAATTCAGAAACAGAGGCAGCACTTTCTGAGTTCAATGGACTTATTAAATCAGCTGAGCTTTCTGCCTTCCAAAAGGTTGTTGTCTATGAAGGATTGGGAGACGTATACCGCACTAAGAAAAACCTAAATGCAGCCATTGAAAATTATCAAAAAGGACTTGGATTAGCAAATAAAAACCTAATAAAGCCTAAAATTACAGATCTTAATTCTAAGATTGCAAAGGTCTATTCAGTTAGTAATGATGTGGCCGAGGCAGAGGGTTTTTATAGTAATTCATTAGAACTTGCTAAAAAGGAAAATCCAAAAAGGTCTTTGCAAGAGCAGGAAAGGGTAGCAGATTTTTATAACGAAAAGAATTTATATGATAAGGAGATTAAACTTCGAAAGGAAACCTTAGAGAGTGCTCGGAAGCTCAAAAGAGCTGCTACTGCTCCTGCTACTCAAAAAGCATCTGTAGAAGAAGATAGTATTACCACACAAAAAATAAATTACAAAATTGCTAATGCATTTATAGCTCAAGACAAATATGATGAAGCCATTCCTTATCTGGAAGAAAGTATTGCAGAGGCAGATGAAGAAGATGATTTAATTGTGCAAAAAGATGCTACGAGAAGATTATCTGAGGTGTATAGAACGGTAGGAGACTATTACAAAGCTTTAGAGAGCTATCAAAATTATGTAAAGTTGGTAGACAGCCTCTACGTAAAGAAGGAACAAGAAATTTCAAGAGCGAGTCGTTTTAGCAGAGATGTAGCTAACAAACAAAATAGAATAAGTAGTCTAGAAAAAGACCGAGAACTTAGTGTAAGTAAGTTTGAACTTGCCATAAAAGACCAACAACTCATTAAGGAAAGCAACAAACGACAAAAGATAATTATTTACTCTCTTATCTTCGGAATGTTTTTACTTGCTTTGGTAGCCATTCTTTCCTACAGAACCAACCAACAACAAAAGCTTAGTAACAATTTGCTTGCATTAAAATCTTTACGGTCTCAAATGAATCCGCACTTTATTTTTAATGCTTTGAATTCGGTAAATACATTTATTGCTAGGAGTGATGAACGAAGTGCAAATAGATACCTTACTGATTTTTCTGCTTTAATGAGAGCAGTTCTTGAAAACTCTGAAGAAGATTTTATTCCGTTATCTAAAGAAATTGAATTGTTAAAACTATATACCAAGCTTGAACATTCCCGTTTTGAAGAAAAGTTTGATTATGAAATTAACATTGATACTAAAGTAAAAGTAGCGGATTTTCAGATTCCGCCCATGCTGTTACAACCTTACATTGAAAATGCCATTTGGCATGGATTAAGATATAAAAAAGAGAAAGGACATTTAAAAATAAACGTTGTTCAGCCTGATATAGAAACCGTACAAATAAGTATAGAAGATAATGGTATTGGTAGGAGAAAATCTCAGGAGCTAAAGACAGAAAACCAGAAAAAACAAAAATCAAAAGGAATGGGTAATATTAAAAAACGTATTGCCATTCTTAATGATATGTATAAGGATAAAATAGATGTATCTATTGAAGATTTAAGCAGTAAAGCTTTTGGAACACGTGTAATTCTAACACTTAAAAAAGATTAAAAAGACTAAACTATGCAATTAAAAGCAATTATAGTTGAAGATGAAGCCAACAGTAGAGAAATTTTAGGTAATTATATTCAAAAATATTGCCCAGGTATTGAGGTGACAGGTGAAGCAGCAAACATAGAAGATGCATTGATCCTTATTAAAAAAAACCAACCAGAATTAGTGTTTTTGGATGTAGAAATGCCTTTTGGAAACGCCTTTGATCTTTTAGAAAAAATTGGCACTCGAGATTTTGACATTATTTTTGTGACCGCCTATGACCATTATGCAAAAGATGCATTAAACCATCACGCCTCGTATTATCTCACTAAACCTATTTCAATTGATGAGCTTATTAAAGCAACAGATTATGTATTAGAGACCAGAAGAAAGGAAGATAGCCTCTCTGATAAAATACTCACTTCCACAAGAACTATTAATGGTAAAATAACCATCCCACAGTTAGACGGCTTTGAGGTAATTGAAATAGCCAATATTCAGTACTGTAAAGCAGACGATAATTATACAGAAATACATTTAGAGAATAAAAAAATTCTGGTAAGTAAAACATTAAAATATTTTGAAGAAGCACTTTCTGATTTTCCGTTTGCCCGCATTCATAAATCCTATTTGGTAAATGTGGGAAGTATTGTAAAATATAAAAAGGGTAAAGGTGGTAGTGTTTTATTAAATAATGGCAAGGAACTGTTAGTTTCGGCTTCAAGAAAACAGGAATTACTTTCCTTTTTTTGATTTATCAAAACAAAATAATATATAATCAATTCAATTTTATTTATGATTATTAAAGAAGTGAATGGTAAAACACCAGTGTTTGGAGATAATTGCTTCCTTGCAGAAACATCGGTAGTAGTAGGGGATGTAGTTACTGGTAATGATTGCAGTATTTGGTTTCATGCTGTACTAAGGGGTGATGTACATTATATTAAGATAGGTAATAAGGTGAATGTACAAGATGGGGCTATTATACATTGTACCTATCAAAAGTCTCCTACTAACATTGGAAACAATGTAAGTATTGGTCATAATGCCATTGTGCATGGTTGCACCATACATGACAATGTTTTGATTGGTATGGGAAGTATTGTAATGGATGATTGTATTATTGAGAGCAATAGTATTATTGCAGCAGGTGCAGTAGTAATCAAAGGTACAAAAGTTGCTTCAGGGTCGGTTTATGCCGGTGTGCCAGCTAAAAAAGTAAAGGATATAAGCCCAGAGCTTGTTTTGGGAGAGATAAACAGAATTGCTGATAATTACATAAAGTACGCTTCTTGGTTTCAAGAAAAACCATAAAATAATTAATGCTTACTTTTGCCGGAAATTAAACTCTTTATTAATGAAAGCATATGTATTTCCCGGACAGGGTGCACAATTTGCAGGCATGGGAGCAGACCTTTATAAGCAAGATTCTCACGCAAAAGAACTTTTTGATCGGGCAAATGAAATTCTTGGATTTTCAATAACGGATATTATGTTTAATGGCACTGCAGAAGATTTGCAGAAAACAAGCGTAACCCAACCTGCAGTCTTTTTGCATTCGGTAGTATTTGGAACCGTGATGGGAAAAAAATTTCAGGCAGATATGGTGGCTGGTCATTCCTTAGGTGAAATTTCAGCCTTAGTTGCCAACGACACCCTCAGTTTTAAAGACGGGTTAGAGTTGGTTTCTAAACGAGCTAGCGCCATGCAAAAAGCCTGTGAGATGAATCCCGGAGCTATGGCGGCCGTTTTAGGATTGCCTTATAAAACAGTTGAAGAAATTTGTGCTAGCACACCAGGTGTGGTTACTCCGGCAAATTATAATTGTCCAGGACAATTAGTGATTTCTGGAGAACTAAAAGCAGTGAATACAGCCTGTGAATCTTTAAAAGAGGCAGGAGCGCGTCGTGCCATGTTATTAAAAGTAGGTGGTGCGTTTCATTCTTCATTAATGGAACCTGCAAGAGAAGAATTAGCAGTAGCCATTCAAAATGTAGAGTTCAGAAAACCTAGCTGTCCTATCTATCAGAATGTCACTACTACAGCAGTAACAGATCCTAAAGAAATTCAAAAGAATTTAATGCAGCAATTAACAGCTCCAGTAAAATGGATGCAAAGTGTACAACAAATGATAGCTGACGGGGCAACAAGTTTTACAGAGATAGGCCCAGGAGCAGTATTACAGGGTCTTGTAAAGAAAATTGATTCAGAAATAGAAGTTGCTATGGCGACCGTTTAAATTATTCCACATTATATAACTACAGACTAAATCCCTCTTATTAAGGGGGATTTTTTCTGTTTACAGCTTTTTATGTGAGTAAACGGGATTCTTTAAAACAATTCACTCTAACTAATAAACCTAAGTTCGATGTAAAAAGAACTACTTTTTCTATGGATTTTTTTCTTTTCCCCACGCCGCCTGGCTGCTTCACTAAAAACAGCTACTAGCTGTTTTCTTTATTTTCACCCCTGTGCGACCAAAGAAAATGAAAGTAATAATCTAAAAATAAGAATGTTAGATTAAAATAGTGTAAAAATTTTGAAACTGTATTATATGGAGGTTATATCGAACGCACGTTAAGTAGATATGTTAAGAATTAGATAAGCGCTTATAGCATTTGTTATCTTCCTGATTTAAATTAGATACTTTTAAAGTATGAGTAAAGAAAAAGGCTGCCTGAAAAGGCAGCCTTAAACTATAGTTGTTAACTATTAAATTTTAAAAAAAAATATTATTTGTCTGAAGAAGCAGATGCAGCAAGACTGTAAACTACCAATCCAAATCCTATTTTATTAATGGCGTCTCCAATATTATAAATCACATCAAGATCTAAACCTCCAAAAATACCTTCATACCAACCTGGTGTTCCAGCCATATATCCTATAGGATAAATAGCCCACCCTACTAATACAAACCAACATAAGGTTTTGTGAGCTTTCAATACTGCTCCTCCGGCAGATTCTGCCAATTTTTTGGCTTGACCAATCCAAATATCGTATACAATAATAAAGTATGCAATACCAGAAATAAGTCCCCATATCCAAGCAGCATCTCTGTAAACTGCTTCTCCAAGATAGCCAGTTACAAGCATTACTACAGATAGGAAGATTAGTCGCCACATTAAAGACTTCTTCGCACCAGCTACTTTTAAGATAAGGTAAAATTCAACGCACATTAGCGGCACTGTTAATATCCAGTCTACATATCTAAAAAATGTAGGTGACTCTCCAAAGCTCGCCCAGTAATCTCGCATATACCAATAATGTACAGCAGCAATAAAAGTAATTAATCCTGATACTAAGATTGAAGTTCTCCATTTTTTATCAAAACCGTTCATTGATAAAAAGAAGAATACAGAAGCGGCCATCATAGCCATACAACCTACAAAGAAGGTAAAGCCAACATAATCGTCGGGAGCTAGCTTTGAAACCAATAAAATTGAGTTAGTTAAAAATTGTGATATCATAATGAATGAATTTAGTTTTGTTTAAGTAAATTTACGAAAACTTAAACATAAAATTCTAATTTTATGTATATTTTTTTATTAATTTCACAAAAATTTAAGGTTCATGCCTTCAAATTATAAGAATTTTACAATTGTAACTACCTTTTTCGCCCTTTGGTTAGCTGTTTCTTTTGAGCAACAAACAGAGGATTTTTTAGCGTATATGCTTATTTTTTCATTTGGAATACTGCACGGTGCTAATGATCTAAAGCTCGTTCAAAGTTTGCACGGAGGAAGAAAATCTATTAGTTTTTTTAAAACCGCAATCTATTATATACTGATAGTAGGTGTGGGGGTAATTTTATTCTATTTTATACCAGTATTTGGTTTGGCAGTATTTATTTTGTTTAGTGGGTATCATTTTGGAGAACAGCATTTGGAAAAGATATTTAAAAAAAGATCACCTTTACGAGGCTCGGCTTTTTTGAGTTATGGAATGCTCATTCTTTTTCTATTATTTTTGGCTAATCCTGATGAAGTATCATTAATTATTAAAGATATGACAGGCATTTATTTGAATGCCACAGTATATGAGTACAGTTTTGCGGTTTGCTTGCTTATTTTTAGTGGTTGCTCATTTGCGCTTATATCTGTTAAAGAAAATTATAAAATCTTTATTAAAGAGGTTTTTTATATTGTTGTTTTCTTTGTAGTATTTAAAACGGCTTCATTACTTTGGGCGTTCTCCATTTATTTTATTCTGTGGCATTCTTTACCTTCATTAATAGACCAGATAATTTATTTATACGGAAGCTTTAACAAAAAAAGTATATGGATGTATTTAAAGTCTTCTCTCTTTACATGGATAATATCTTTGGTAGGACTAGGGATACTTTATCTAATATTTAATAGTGAAGAAAAGCTTTTTTTATCTGTTTTCTTTTCTTTTCTAGCGGCCATTACTTTTCCACATGTGTTAGTGATGAGCAAATTAAGAAAGTAGATTATTCTAAAGTCCATTTACAAAAAGGATAGGTTTAAAAACTTTTATCCACTATTTGGCTAGTTTATTTTTATTTTTTTCTGAATCTCGTAGTATGCTTTATTTAAATTAATAATATGTGCATCCATTTCTTCAGAGACTGTTTTAATATGCCCAATATATTCTTTGAGAGATGCTTGATCTAAATTATCTTCTTCAATAGCATCAGTTAAGCCTAGCAAAGTAGCTACGGGCTTTCGTAATACATGAGAAATATCAAATAATATCTTTTCCAAAACTCTTATATATTCTTTGCGCTGCGTAATATCTTGAAAAGTACCATACCAGATTACATTGCCATTCTCCAGTCTTTCGGGTTTTGCTTTACTAGCATGCCAAGATATTTTTCCATCATTTTGTATTACGCGGTATTCTTCATTCCAGTTAGAGAGGTTTTCAAAAGAAACTTGGATGCTTTCCTTTACTGCCGGTAAGTCATCTGGATGAATAATTTCTAAAATTTTCTCGGGCGCGTTTTTTAGAACGTCTGGATCAAGATTAGTATGTATGTTTGTAAGTCCCTCACTAACAAAAGAAAAATGCAACTTTCCTTTAGGGCTAATTTCCATTTGGTAAATAGCTCCAGGTACTTGATCTGATAGTTTTTTTAATCTTGAAGCACTCAACGCAATCGTGTCACTTTGACTCATTAAAAGCTTGCGCATTTCAAGATAACCCATCACCTTTTTGGCTAATAGCTTTAATGCTTTTATTTTAGAATCGGCAAATTGACGAGGTTTATTATCCATTACACATAAAGTTCCCAATACATTTCCTTTAGAAGTGGTTAAAGGCGCACCAGCATAAAATCTAATGGAAGGTTCATCTATGACAAAAGGATTGTCTTTAAAACGTTCGTCATGCAAAGGATCATCAACTACTAAGACTTCATGCGGACTATTTAATGCATGCTGGCAAAAAGAAATCTGCTTAGGAGTCTCAGCAATATCAACCCCAACTTTAGATTTAAACCATTGTCTTTTGTCATCAATAAAAGTAATTAAAGATATAGGGGTCTCAAACAAATACGATGCGATTTGCGTAAGCTCATCCAGTTCTTGTTCCTCGGGAGTATCAAGAATACGGTAACTTTTAAGTTCTTGCAAGCGATCCATTTGTAAAGGATTAATATTTGTTTTTTCTAGTATTGTCATTGAGGCTTTCAATAATTATGTATTCAACGAATGTACATAATTTCAAAAAAAAAGATTTGTGGTTTAACCGTATAATATTAGATTGAACAAATTTCAATAAATACGTTACACTTTATAAGGAAAATTCTTAATTTATTTTTTGTCCTTAAGTACTCATATTTGTTTATAATATCAGGAATTTTAATTTTGCAATTAACCAAATAAGTAGGTCTTATTTTTATTTGCATTTTCCCAAATAAAAGCCGTAATTCCCTTGAGAAATTATGATTTTTATATGACTTCTTTTTTTCGCCGTATATGGTTTTTAATTGTATGTCTTACTATAGGCATCTATTCTTGTACTCTAAAAACAACAACAATGAAAGCCAAACCAAGCCCGCCTGCACCTTTTAGTTTGGAAGAAGCTCCTTTTATTCCAATGCCAGCTGAAATAGTTACAGATTCGGGAAGTTTTGCACTTAGTTCTTCTACAGGTATGTCCAATATTGGATTAGATAAAGAACTGTTCTTTATAACCGATTATCTTACCAGAGAAATCAATGCTAAAACAAGTATTAACTTTCCAGCCATTCGTAAAAATACATCGTTACTATCTAATTCCATTCATATAAAGTTGAACAAAGACACGCTTAATAATGCTCTGGAAGCATATCAATTACATATTACGCCAGATACACTAACCCTTACTGCAGGTTCGCCAGAAGGAATTTTTAGAGGTGTGCAAACACTGTTACAACTTATACCTGAAGCCAAAGATAGTATACAAAGAGATTCAATTAAAACAATTTTGTTACCGTTAGGTACTATTAAAGATGCACCTGTCTTTGCATGGCGGGGAGCTATGTTAGATGTAGCTAGACATTTTTTTACCGTAGTAGAGGTTAAGCAATACATTAGGCTGCTGGCAGCCTATAAAATCAATAAATTACATTTACATCTCACAGATGATCAAGGTTGGCGCATTGCTATTGACACTTTTCCTAAACTTTCTGAAATAGGAGGTAAAACCGAAGTAGGTGGAGGAGAAGGTGGTTATTATACCAAAGCAGACTATCAAGAAATAGTTGCATTTGCTACAAAGCACTTTATTACTATTATTCCAGAAGTAGATATGCCTGGGCATACCAATGCTGCTTCTGTTGCTTATCCGTTTTTGAATGGCAACGCAAAAAAAGTAAAACCCTATACAGGTATGAAGGTAGGCTTTAGCACCTTTGATACCCGTAAAGACACAGTATATGATTTTATAGAGACGGTTATTAAAGAGATTTCTGCAATAACTCCAGGATCCTATTTTCATATTGGTGGAGATGAAAGCCATGTTACCAAAGAGAAAGACTATCGTTATTTTGTTCGTAAGGTAGAGCAGCTAGTTAAGAAGCATGGTAAACAAATGATTGGCTGGGATGAGGTTGCCAGTGTGGCGGTAGATTCTTCTACTATTGCACAATTCTGGAATAATGAGGTTAATGCAAAGAAAGCAGTAGAAAAGGGAATGAAGGTAATTCTTTCACCCGGTAAAAAAGCCTATCTAGATATGAAGTATGATAAAAATTCTCAATACGGACTTACATGGGCGGGCTATATCCCCATAGATACCGCTTATATCTGGCAACCAGAAACCTATGCAGGCATTCCATTAGAAAATATTTTAGGTATAGAAGCCCCTTTATGGTCTGAAACCATTAGTAATTTGAAAGAGTTAGAATACCTTGCTTTCCCTCGTATTTTAGGGTATGCAGAATTAGGTTGGACACGCCCAGAACTTCGTAACTGGGAAAATTATAGGGAGCGACTTGCACGCCAAGCACGTTTCCTGAAACGTAAAAAGGTGAATTTTTACAGCTCTCCTTTAATAGACTGGAATTACTAACTTATCAAAAGATCAATGTTTTATGAGTAATTTACTATAGCTTATTAAAGCAGTTTAATTTATCATCACATCTGCTCTCTGCTGAATATTACATCAAAAGTAATAGGGCGGTATCTTCAAAAGTTTGTTAATTATAAATACCATCAACTCATTTTGTGACCTATTATACCATATAATTAATCATAGAAGTTCCTATAAACTTCTTATTTTTGAGTATCTCCCTCAAAAACTAATTAAAACTTTATTATTTTGATTGGAGTTCCTTCCGCTTCCAATCTTGTTAGCTATAATATTTCTAAAGGATTAGACTTTGTTCTGGATGACCGGAAAAAAGATTTTGAAAGTCAGTTAAGAGACAATAAAGATAAATTATATTGAGATAAACCTCTCAAGACAGGCTTCTTCATAATAGAAAACAAGGTTAAATACCATACACTTTCTTAAAAAGCAGTATATTTCTTCCTCAAAAAAATAAAAATCAAACATCTAGCATCATGTGTATATTTACTTTTAAAAATCCAAGGCTCCTTTTAATAAGCGTTTTACTTTCGCTTAACTTCTCTACTGCGCAATCTGTAGAAGAAGAAGGTAATACGGTTATTGAAGCGAATTTTAGGACACTTGAAAACGAACGTTTTACTATTAGTTATCCAGAAAGTTGGAAAGCAGATGAAAGTGGTGCTAGGGGCACAGCACTGCTCTTGTTTGTACCTTCAGACCCTACGGTTGGGGGTGCGTTTAAAGATAATATTAATTTATTGATTCAGGATTTAACAGGGTATGAGCTGGATTTACAAGGATTCACTGATTTGTCTTTAAATCAATTAAAGAGTATGCTTCCTGAGGTAAAAATGCTCTCCAATGAGCGTAAGAAAATAGGCGATTATGATGTACAACAACTTATTTTTACGGCAAAACAAAAGGGGTATGATCTTAAGTTTGAACAACGGTATTGGGTAATAGGTAAAGAGGCTTACGTGCTAACGGCTACTTATCTGGAAACTAACGCAGCTGCGCAAGAACCCATGATTGTTAATGTGTTGAATACTTTTACACCTATAATACCAGAATAGCTTCATCAAGGATTTTTTTATTCATGTGAGTTTGGTATAAGAAAATTAGGTAAGTGTGAATGTTTTTTTGTGGGGAGTACTCAGAATTTTGGAGATATATTTTAGGGTGAAAGCGAAACCTTTTGAATAGTTTTTGATGCTTGGAAATATTGTACGGAATTTAAGTTGTTAAATAACTACAATTAGATGGTGCCAGACCTCAAAATGAGGTAAAAAATAGTTGTCAGTACCAAACAATTTCTTAAAAAGTAGTATCTTACTTCCTCATAATAATAAGAATCAAACCATTAGTTCCATGCGTTTATTTACTTTTAAAAATTCAGGATTCTTTTTTTTGGGCTTTTTACTTCTATTTAAGTTTTCTTATGCACAAGCTGTGGAAGATAAACTAGAAATTACGACACTCAAAAAAGCACGGTATACCATAAGTTATCCAAATAATTGGATAGCAGATGACAGTGGTGACAATGGTATAGAGCTACTTCTAAGGATACCCTCAACCAAGGGAAATACTAGATTTAATAGTAATATCAGTATCCTTATACAGGATATAACTGGATTTAATCTGGATTTGAAAGGGTATACAGATGCGTCTTTAAAGCAATTAAAAAAACGGATACCCACAATAAAAATACTCGTAAATGAACGTAAAAAAGTAGGCAGCTACCATATGCAACGTCTTATTTATTTAATCAATCAAGGTGAAGGTAATCTCAAATTTGAACAAAGGTATTGGGTAATAGGTAATCAAGCGTATGCAATAACAGCTACTTATTTGGATAAAAAAGAATCTTCTCAAGAAGCTACTATTAAGGCAGTGTTGAATACTTTTACACCTATAGTGAAAGAATAGTTCTTGTTCACAGTTTGACATGCCTTTCTTTAATGGTATGAATGTTAAAGGTTATTTATGCTTCGCATTTACCCAATTGTAAAGCGTTAGTTTTATAAATATGAGTGATGTTTCTGTATCTTGTACTTTTTGGGTAAGTAAAATCAATCTTTATTGTTAGTGTATTCTGGTCTGGAAGGAGCAAATAGGTCAAATATTTTGCAATCGGTAAGTGCAATGCCTTCATGCGTTACATCTGGTGGGATAACAAGTATTTTACCAGGTCCACAAATATAGGTTTGATCTTCTACAGTAAGCTGAAAACTTCCTTCCAACACCTGCGTTACTTGCTCATGAACATGGGAATGCCGAGGCAATACAGCTCCCTTTTTAACTTCCCACCATGCCAATGTATTATTAGCGGTATGTACAAAGCGCCCGTGAAAACCTTTAATAATTTCTTTAGGAGCTATGTTTTTTAGATCGGTCATTTTTGAAATAATTTTATTATAATTCAATCAGGAACTTCGCAAGCCCTTCATTTAGTCTTTACGCTCCCCTTTACCTTTTTTTAGCATAACTAAACTTCTCAAAGTTTTTAGGCAGTTCATTAGGTTGGGTAAGCTTATTTGATGTGATAGTAGGTTTAACTCTAATTACTTTGGTATTTTCATCTACAGCCACTTCATGGGTACTTCTCATATTGACTAGATCTATATGTAGTAACCGGATGGAGTAAGTACCTTTGTCTAGTTTAAGTACTACATATTCACTAGCTCTTAACTGCCCCATAGGCTTATCATTAATCCATACATTTAGACGCGCAGTATTGTCTGCTTTATGCAATATATTGGCACCATTATGGATGAGCACTATTCCGTTACCAAGATTTTCAAGATCTATTATTTCTGGCGGCATCGGCACAAAATCATACGAAGATGTAATAGGCTTTAGCGCACAACTGGAAGACAGTAGGAATACAAGAATTACTAAAATTCTTGAAGGTCTACTATACCATTTTAATTTCATAGTTGTATACTTAAATATAAATTTAATGAAGTTACTAAAAAAAATAATAGAGCACTAGCCCTACTATTTGATAAATTTTTTCACCCTTTTAACCAAGCGTTTCTTAATACTTTTTGAGTTTCGGTAGCATTTTCATCTTCCACAAGATATTCCATATCACTGTAAGGTTGTGTTGTTTTGGTTTTGATAGGAATAAGAACTCCATCACGTAGCAGTTCTACTTCAATATCTTGTCCTTCTTGCCATTGAAACATTTTCCCTAGAACCTGTTGTGCGGTGGCCATGGTTACTTCCTGACCATCAACTGACTTAATCACATCGTTTGCTTGAACACCTTGTGCTGCCCAGAATGTATTATTTAAGGCTTTATCTGTAAAAAAGATTTGCCCAGTTTCTCTATTTCCACCAAAAATGAATATTCCTCCTGCCTGACCGTAAGTAGCTCTTGCTTTGATATAATTTTTAGTGAGTCCGGTCATAGTGAAAAATTTATCATAATTAATGGGTGTATTGCCAACTACATGAGTATTTAGAAACTCTCCTATACTTGGATACGTTATTTCTGTAATTTCTTTTATCAGCTCATCATCTGTAAAAGGTTTGTTTTTTCCATACTTAGCGGAAAGTTCCTTTATAAGAGACAGCATGCTTCTGGTTCCATTACTTTCTTTACGCATTAAGATGTCTATACACATCCCAATTAATGCTCCTTTTTGATAAACATTTGCATAATTATTGGCGTAAGGTTGGTCTAATACTTTTTCACTCATTTGTGTGAAACTCAAAGTGTCATTGTAGTAAGTTCTTGAAAACCGTATCTTATCTTGTATTTCTTTATAGAAAGAGGCTGGTTCCACCAAGCCTTGGTTCACTTGAAAATGTTGTGCGAAGTATTCTGTAACGCCTTCATACATCCACAAATGTTTTGAAAAAGTGGGCTCATGGTAATCAAAATAATGAACATCTTCTGAGTGCACAGATAAAGGGGTTAAAATATGGAAAAATTCATGTGCCACCACATCAATAATAGATTCTGCTAATTCTTCAGGAGAATTGTCTTCTGGCAATACTACTACGGTAGAGGTATGATGTTCCAATGCACCAAATCCTTTAGGAGCCCCATCAGAGCTATCTGATAAATATAAGTAAATATCATAGCGAGGAGTGCTGTTAATAGCACCTAGATAAGCTTTTTGAGCCTCCATCATCTTAAAAGTAGTTTCTTTAAGGCTGGCTGCACTGTGTTTTTTGTTTGGTGAATAAACGCTTAAAACAATTTTAATATCACCCACCATAAATTCCTCAACATCTAATGCACCGTACATCATTGGATTATCGGTAATCTCAAAATAACGTTGAGCAAAATAGTTGCTTGTGGCTACCTTACCATCTTCTGATATGGTCATACCTTTATCTTCCAGAGCTGAGGAGCGTTTGAAATCTGCAGGCGCGGTAACAGATAAACTGTATTGATTGTTCTTTAATGAATCAAAATATCCAATAAAGCCGTGTAGATTTAATACAAAATTAGTAGATTCTATATTGGTTCCTGCAGGAGAAAAGGGAGTGTCTTTTCCAATTCCACCTTCTGTTTCCATATCATAGGTGTCATTTACATAGTATGCTATCTTGTCTAACTGTCTAGCATTGGCAATAGACCAGGTATTTACATCTTCTTTGATCACTTCTAGTTTATTACCTTGATAATCAATTGCCTCTAAGTTGTCTATATATTTTCCAAAATCACTCACTGAATAGGTGCCTTGAATAACTCTTGGGAGTCTATAAATAACGGTATCTTTAGTGAAACGCCCCGGATTAATAGTCACAGGAACTTTATCTTCTGTAACATTTATCAAATCTATAGAAGTAATAATTGGATTGTTTTTGGCAGTATCATCTATTTTTGATTTTCCTGCTCCGCAACCCACCAATAGGATACTCATTCCTATTATTAGCAAATTGTGCTTCATTATTTATGGTTTAAAATTAGTTATATGTCCACAAAGCTACTCATGTGTTACCTCCTGTAAGCTTAAATAATTGTTAAATCATACCAATAACGGCTTAAAATTTATGTCAATTTCATGTATTTATCAAATCTTAGCAAAATCTTCATGTAATAAGGTATCACTATTTATATATAATAATTCTGCGGTATCAATTAGCTTTCTGGCAATGCTGGCAACCTTGCTGCTATCATTTGCTAGAGAAGTAGCCATTTCTGGTGTAATTTTATTTTTACGAATTAGTTTATCTAGAGTGCCATCCGTTAATATATCTCTTTGTGCCACTTTTTCTTTAAGATCTTCTAATGATTGTAAATGAGCTTCTGGTTTAGATGAGTTTCTCATTAAATAAATCTCTCTAAGTATTTTGGAAACTCTATGTCTAAGTTTATCATATTCTCTTTGGATGTCTTCGTTATCAGAAAATTGATATGCCCTTACATTTTTTCGGAGTCCGCGAATATCTTTAATCGCAGCCACTATATTTCTATTGGCGATCTTGATTCGGGTAAAAGCGCTCATTTGTTCTGAGGGTAAAGAGAACTTGCTCTGTGCCAGCGTTGCATATTCAATGATCTTGCTATATATAGTTTTTACTTTTTGGTAGTAAAGCTCATCTACATCTATTACTAAATCGTCTTTAGATTTTTTAACTACTTTCTTAAGTTTTTCAGGTCCGGTAATATCATTTCTGTGTAAATTGAGACCATGTGCTACAATTTCAAATGCGGCATTTTCAAACAGACGTTTACTTTCATTGTAAAGTGCTAGTAATGCTGTTTGCGGATACGAAAGGATGCTAGGGTTGAGGTACACTGGTTGTTCAATACTTTTGTCTGGAGCTTTTTTGAAAATACGGTGTAATAGTTTGACCATAGTTTTAATAAACGGTAACATTAACAAGACTCCCAATAGGTTAAATACGGTGTGAAATATGGCAAGTTTAAAGGTGTAGTTAGTAGCCGCTATTCCCAAATAGTTAGAAATATAAGTAACTAAATGGCCAAGCTTACTAATAAAAGCTAAGGAGATAATCCCTGTAAGTACGTTAAAGATAAAGTGAGCTCCTGCCAGACGTTTCCCAGATATATTGGCACTCAATGAACCTAAAACAGCAGTTATAGTGGTGCCTACATTAGCTCCAATGGCAAGCGCTAATGAGTTATCGTAGGTAATTTGTCCTACAGCCAATGCGGTAAGAATAAGCGTCATTGCCGCACTACTGGATTGTAAAATCACCGTAATTAAAATTCCAATAATACTAAATACTATAACCCCCCAGAAGCCTTCCATTGCATAGGCTGCAAGATCAATATGATCCTTATAGATATCAAAACCATTTTTCATAAAGTGTATTCCCAAAAAGAAAAAACCAAGACCGGCAAGAATGTATCCAAAACCTTTAAAACTTTTGGTTTTTTGAAGTACAAATAGTATTCCAAAAGCAATCATTGGCATTGCGAGTGCAGATACTTGTATTTTAAGCCCAAAAACAGCTACTAGCCAAGCCGTAGCTGTAGTGCCTAGATTCGCACCAAATATGATGCCTACACCAGCGGTAAGTGTAATGAGTCCTGCACTTAAAAACGAAATAGTTATCACGCTTATCAGTGAGCTGGATTGAAGAAGGGCAGTGGTTAAAAAACCAAGACCAAGGCTTTTATAAAGTTTATTGGTAGCCTTCTTTAATAATTTTTGAAGTGCACCCTTTACAAAGGCATTAAATCCTTCTTCTAGCATAATCATACCAAAAAGTAAGATCGCAATACCTGCGGCCACTTCCTTTATTACAGGATTAATGAGGAATGTCCAGCCTAAAAGTATGAGAATAACAAAAAAAAGGTATTTTTTATACATAAAAAGCAGTCGCTAATTCAATGTTAACCAAAATGACACAAAAAAAATATGATTAAATATAGTGAAATGAATCAATCTGATTATGCTGTTTTTGTAACTAGAAATAAATGAGGGAATTAGCAGTTTTTTCAAATAAATACTTAAATCCTGTTGAATACTTGTGGTTTAGCCATAAAAATGATACTTGAATTAAATAATTCTGGCATATTCCATTCATTTTTAATAGCTTCAAAACAGATTTGGAATTATTTTGATTCTTTATTTTGGTTTGTTAAGGCAGTATTTATTCTTGCATATAACACATTTTTACAAGGTTAATGTCCCCCTATAATATTAAAACATTTAAAATTTCTTGCAAGGAAAAGACAGAACCCGGCATGTCTTTAAATAGTGACTGGAATTAGTAAACCAAACTTTAATTTAATTATGATTACTATTAAAAATTTAAAAGGAACTCAAATTTTGAGTAAAGCGGAACAAAGAAATATTTTGGGAGGTGGAACATGTGCATTTCAGGGAGGAAACGGTTATGCCGGAATCTCTGGAGTTTCTATGGCGCAGGCGCAGGCTGGAGCAGCAGCAACCGGCGGACATTGGTGCTGTGATAGTTGTGGGAGCGCAACATGGTTAAACGATGATCATAAACAATATTTATTGACCTTAGAATAGAAATATTAAGCCAAAACAGTAACCATACTGTTTTGGCTTTTTTAAAGAAATATAGTTATGCAAAAAATGGGCTACCTTTTAAGTATCTTTTTGAGCTTTTTTGTTTTAAGCAAAGGTTGTAATGTAAAAACTTCTGAAAAAGTAGCAACTATAAATCCAGTATCAGAAATAGCGGGAAGCATTACTTTAATTATAGAAAATGCGCCTATACCAAGATTAAAACCTGGGCCTATCTATGGAGCTTCTGAATTTTACAAGGATTTAGTAATGTACACAGATGATGTATACAAGAGAAACATCTCAAATGTCCAAAAAAACAGCTCTTTAGATACCCTAACCATTGAAACTCAGCAAGCTTATTTAGAAATTAATTTGGATGATGATTCTTATCAACGAATGAACTTATTGCTCAAAAATGGAGATACACTTTATATTCGTTATAAAGAGGAGGTTCCAAAATTTGAATTGCTTAATGATAGGCAAATAGCTTCAAGAGATCTTATAATCTCAAGAGATCTTAGAAAAATTCCATCTAATCATAATTATTCGTCTACGATTCAATTTTTATATCCTTTACCTTTTGTTCCCTTCATACCCGGAATGTCAAAGGAAGAGTATACATTAAAGTTTAATGAGTTCAAAAAAAATGTGGGGTTGCAAATGTTACAGGAAACTGAACTGCAAAAAGCATACCTCAAAAAGTTGTTAGAGAAGCAAGAACTTTCTCAGGAAGTTTATCTTTATTATCTAAATCAATTAACTGCGTACCAATGGATGTATCGTATTGAATATGAAGATATTGATCTGAAATTACTTCTGCGCTATTTTAAAGAAAATGATCATTTAGTAGGTTTTAATTTTTACCAAGAACTGGTTCAGAAAAGCATAGAAAAGCTTGAGAAAATCAAGCTTATAAATGTTTCTGGAGGAAGTGTGCCGGATGCACCTAAAGCTTTTGATGCGCTTATAGCAAATGAGCAGTTGCATGGCAAAACTAAAGCTTATGCGTTAACACATTATCTAAAAGAAATTATTCATTATTTCTCGGAATCCGATGTTAAGAAATACACACAATTATATTTTGATACGGTTGATAATGAAATTCTCAAAAAAGAGATCACAGATAATTACTTAATAGACTTTTTAGAATTAAAACAAGAACAGGAAGAGGTTCATTTAATTACACCTAATAAAAACAAGAGTGTTTTTAAAGAAGTTTTAAATAAGCATAAGGGTAAATTAGTATATATTGACTTTTGGGCTAGTTGGTGTAAACCCTGTAGGGCTGTAATGAAAGATTCTAAAAAACTTCAAAAAGAATATAAGGATGTAGTTTTTGTTTATATCTCTATTGATAAAGATATACGCCGATGGAAAAAAGCGATGCAAAAGGAAGGTTTATCCTTGTATGATGAGAATTTATTAGCTGTTAACTATCCCTTTGCGAATTTTTACGAAGCACTCCGTCTAAATACAATTCCACGTTATCTTATTTATGATAGGAATGGTAAATTGATGCATAGTAATGCTCCTGGTCCTGAAAGCAAACAGATACGAGCGCTTTTTGAAAAAGCTTTGAAAGAAGATTTAATAGCAACAAAGTAAGGGAGTGATTTAATGTTGCTTTCTAATTTCATTTTGTCTCATAGGCATCGCATCCACAATGGCAAAAAGATCTCTGCAATAGAAAATTTCTTTTTTTCTGGCTTTAATGCCTCCGTCAAGTCCAAGAAGGATCACCTCAAAAGGAGTTTTATTTTGGTTATATTTTTTAAAAAGTGCTTCGGAATAGTTCCATGACTCATCTTCTTTTTTAAAACCATTGGGAGCAATCATATACACTAAGATTTTCCGTTCTTCAAGTCCTTTTTTATGCTTTTCAAACTCTTCAAGTTGTCTTTGTAGTAGTTGATTTGAGCTATCTTGAACTACTAAGAGTACAAGTCTGTTGTTCCAGCGGTGTTTAGAAAGCTCCTGCGTGTAGGCGTTTTTAGTAATACCACATACAAAAAGAATAATACACAAATAGTAGCGTTTCATTAGCTATATTCTTAATTAAAGTAAGATATAAAACAAATTGATTTTATACGTAAAGGTTATTCTTCTTTTTTATTGAGTAATTGATTCTGCTCTTCCAACAGTGTCGTCATTTTAGTGAGTAACTCAATATCTTTGGGAGTCTTTACTTTAGTGTCATTGGTATCTTCTGATTGGTTTTTAAGTTTGTTCATTAATTTAATAATAATAAATACAACAAGACCAATAATAAGGAAATCAAAACCAGACTCAAAAAGTTTTCCATATCCAAGAGCTATTTCCTCGGAACTGGTAACTCCATCTTTTACAATGGCTTCTCTGAGAATAATTTTTTTGTTTGCCCAACTTACACCATCTGTTAAATAAGACAAAGGAGGAAGAAATACCTCTTTCACCAACACATTTACCACATTATTAAAAGAGGCGCCAATAATAACCCCTACAGCTATATCTATCATATTACCTTTAACGGCAAATTCTTTAAACTCTTCCCAAAATTTTTTCATAACAAAACAACATACTAATTATTATTACAAATTTACTTCAAATACTAATAGCTCTAAAGTACTATGTTTATTGGGGTTTTGGTGATGATAATCATTTTTTTTAGTGTTTTAAGTATTTGAAAAACTGTTAATTAATAATTTTCGTAAGGAATATTCTTACTTATTTAGTATATTTAATTGGTGTTAATTAGTCCTTATTAGTGTGTTATCCATTTTGCTTCAATGGATATACATTTGATAAAATTTGTTTTTAGTCGAACAAAATAAAACCGGAGACTCTTGTTTTCGGTTTTTTATTTTAATGGCAGATATATATATTTTCATCACCTTATGAAAATTTTATGTAGCAGAGTTGTGTTATCTTCATATCTAGAAAAAAGATATATCATTAAATTATGAACTTTTACGAAACCCCTGTTTTTTTACTTTTTAAATTTTTTATGATAGTCTAATATACTTTGATTTACAACCTCATGGGCTATTTTTCTACCTTGAAAGTCTTCTACTACTACAGATTTGTTTTCCAATTTTTTATAGTCTTCAAAAAAGCTGCGAAGTTCTTTAATGGAATGCTTAGGTAATTCAGAAATATCATTGATATGATTCACACTCATATCATTAGCAGCGATTGCAATAATTTTATCATCCATCTCACCACCATCAAGCATTCGCATTACACCAATTACCTTTGCCTCAACAAGACACATGGGAACAATTTCAATTTGTGATAAGACAAGAATGTCAAGAGGATCTCCATCATCACAGTAAGTTTGAGGAATAAAACCATAGTTTGCAGGATAGTTAATAGAAGAATACAATACTCTATCTAAAATTAACATTCCTGAATCTTTATCTAATTCGTATTTAGCTCTGCAATTTTTAGGAATTTCTATAATACCTGTTACCATTTCTGGGCTGTTGGTTCCAATACTTACATCGTGCCAAGGGTGAATATTCATAATAGCTAATTTTAGTAATTTTAGAATGTTTTTTAATGTCTTTTTCCTTTCCAGGTCCCTCCATACCTGTATGCAGGTTTGGATTGATGTTCTACAATACAATTATCACAAACAAAAATCCAAACTTTACCTTTTGCAATTTGAATGCGATAAAGTACTTCTTTAGTCTTTTTACAGGTGTGGCATATTTTAGTTTTCATCTATTCTTTGTAGCAGAAAGATTCTTTTGATAACGTGATTGTATTACATCTACAATAACCAATACGGTAATTACAAAGTAAAAAGTAGTTTTACTCATGGGGGTAACCGGATTATCAAAAAGGGTAAGATGTGCCAAATGTCCTCCTTCAGAAAGGAGCATAATACCTACAATTAGCAGAATAAAAAGCCCCAATACTTCATACATTCTGTTTTTCTTTAAAAAGGCAGTAACTCTTCCAGAAAGCCATATCATTAATACACCTCCTATAATAATAGCCGTTGCCATTACTGGAAATACATCGGTTAATGCGATGGCACTTAAAATAGAGTCAAAAGAAAATACCAAATTCATTAAAACAATTGAAAATATAATACCGTTCAAAGATTTAGGTTTGGTTTCTTTATTTAATTCATCTTCCAGTTGCATCATATGCCATATTTCTTTTACAGCAGTGTACATAATAAATGCTCCACCACCTAAAACAATTAGACTATGAAGATTAAAATTTCCTTCAAAAATTTTAGTCCATTTAATACTAAACCACGGACTTTGAAAATAAGAAATTACATTGATGAGCACAAACAGCAGCACAATTCTTAAAATAATGGCGAGTCCTATACCAATACCTCTTACTCTGGCTTGCTTTTCTTCTGGAGCTCTTTTAGATTCTAAAGATATATATAAAAGGTTATCCAGCCCCAATACGGCTTGTAATAGCGTGAGAAGAACTAGCGTAATTAAATTATCTAATGTAAAAATACCTTCCATCTGTTATTTATTTTAGCAGCACGAAGATATTTAAAATAGTGGTTTGAAAATGGCTTTGTTTCACAAGAAAATCCAAATTAGCTCTAATGAATCATGATAAAACTAATATGTATAACTTATTTGTGATGAATTATTAGCAATTCTTAGTATCACCTCATTTCCTTCTAATTGTAACTTTGTTAGATCAAAGCTTAGGGTTTTTGTAATGATTGCGTCGCAAAGTTCTTCATTTTTTAAAGAAAGCCTTACATTTCGTTGGGGAGGAGCAGATTCTAAAACTTCTGCAGCATCAATCAATTTGAGACTCCAGCTTTCGCCATTGCACCCGCTTGCATTGAAAGTAATTGCCAAACAGTTTTCGGTAATTTTAAGATTTGAGATCGTGAGTTGATCATCAGGTGCATTGACGAATTTCTGAGCGCTAATAATCACACCATCATCACAGCCATTAAAGTTACCATCATCATTACTACACGCTAAAATGCCAACAATCATAATAAACAGTATTAATTTGGTTATTTTCATTGGTTTGCTTTTCTATAAGATACTTTATTTCAAGTAAGGTTGCGTGCTACTTTTTATAGTTTGTAGCCTATCTTTTTCAACTAAAAAGTTTTTCAACTATGATATAAGTCACTTTTAAAGTAATTACTTTATATAAATTAGTATCTTAAAATTTTAAATGAATTTATTGAATATATAAAAAATTCCACGAAGAGTTTTGTTTCAATAGACCAACTAATTTACAATACTTAAATAGTAAGGGCTATGGCCATAAATCAATTATTTTTTCGAAAAGTGATAGTCGCAGGCACCGGATTATTCCTTTGTACTTTTTTAGTGGTACACTTGTCTGCCAACTGTATTCTTTTACTTCCAGAAGAAACTGCACGCTCGCTCTACAATTCGTATTCCACTACCCTTAGAGAAAGTCCGTTAATAAAAATAGTAGCTTACGCATTGTATGCATCCATATTACTACATGTAATTTATGCGCTTATTATTACCATAAATAATAGAAAAGCCAAACCACAAAAATATACAGTGAACCATTTTCAAGAAAACAGTAGCTGGACGTCCCAGAACATGGGGTTGTTAGGCACATTGATATTATTATTTATTGTTGTACATCTGGCAAATTTTTGGGCTAGAATAAAGTTAGGAATGGGAGAAGCTGTGAGACTGGATATAGAGGGTAACTTAGATGTCTACGAAGTAACCAGCAGCCTTTTTCACAATATATACTATGTGATTTTTTATACGGTATTGGCAGTTCCGCTAGCATTTCACTTGCATCACGGTTTAAAAAGTGCCTTTAAAACATTAGGATTCTATCATAAAAAAGGACTTCGTTTGTTGGCAAAAGTAGCATTAATATATGCGGTTATTATGGGTGTTGGTTTTGGGGTGATACCTTTTATTGTCTATTTTAAATAAGGAAGCAAGATGAGACTAGATGCAAAAATTCCAGATGGAAAACTAGAAGATAAATGGCGTAATTATCAGGTAAAATCACAATTGGTTAATCCTGCGAATAAGAAAAAATTAAATGTGATTGTTGTTGGTTCTGGACTGGCAGGTTCTGGTGCCGCTGCGACACTTGCAGAATTAGGATATGATGTAAAGTGTTTTTGTTATCAAGATTCTGCAAGGCGTGCGCATTCAGTAGCCGCTCAAGGAGGTATTAATGCGGCAAAAAACTATCAACACGATGGTGATAGCGTGTGGCGCATGTTTTATGATACCCTTAAAGGAGGTGATTTTAGGTCTAGGGAAGCTAATACTTATAGGCTAGCAGAACTTTCTGCACCCCTTATAGATCATTATGTTCAACAAGGAGTCCCTTTTGCAAGAGAGTATGGAGGAACACTGGTAAACCGAAGTTTTGGGGGTGTTCAAGTTCAGCGTACTTTCTATGCACGAGGGCAGACAGGGCAACAATTACTGTTAGCTGCTTACGCTCAGTTGTATAAAATGGTAAAGGCAAAAAAAGTACAAATGTTTCCAAGAAGCGAAATGTTGGATGTAGTTTTAATTGATGGAAAAGCCAAAGGAATAATTGTTAGAGATTTGGTCACTGGAAAACTAAAAAGATATGCAGCTGATGCTGTGGTGCTAGCTACGGGTGGTTATTCCAGAGTTTTTAGACTGTCTACCCTCGCGATTGGTTGTAATGGAAGTGCGATTTGGAAAGCGCACAAAAAAGGAGCTCTGTTTGGTGCTCCTAGTTTTACACAAATACACCCAACTGCTTTACCTCAATCTAGTGAAGCCCAATCAAAACTCACGCTCATGTCTGAATCTCTGCGGAATGATGGTCGTATTTGGGTGCCAAAACAAAAGGAAGATGCTAGAAAAGCGAATGATATACCGGAAGCAGAACGCGATTATTATTTAGAACGGAGATATCCAAGTTTTGGAAATTTAGCACCTCGCGATATAGCGTCAAGAGCGGCTAAAGAAAGAATAGATGCAGGTTACGGAGTTGGTAGACTCAAAAACGCAGTTTACCTTGATTTTAAACATGCAATTAAGCAGTTTGGACTAAAGACTATAGAAGACAGATACGGTAATTTGTTTACCATGTATAAAAAGATTACCGGAATTGATGCTTACAAGGAACCCATGCAAATTTCACCAGCAGCCCATTTCTCCATGGGTGGCTTATGGGTAGACTATGAATTAATGACTACCATTCCAGGACTTTATGCAATAGGGGAATGCAATTTTTCAGATCACGGTGCTAATAGGCTTGGAGCAAATTCTTTATTGCAGGCAAGTATAGATGGCTATTTTGTTTTACCCAACACCATTAACAATTATTTAGCAGGAGCACTTAGGGAAGATCACCCTACTGCAGATCATCCAGCTTTTGAGGAAGCCGAAAAGGAAGTAGCAGAACATATAGATAAGATTCTAAAAATTAACGGAACCAGAACCGTAGACCATTTTCATAGAGAATTAGGCAAAGTGATGTGGCAAGAGTGCGCCATGAGTAGAAATAAAAAGGGATTGGAAAATGCGATTGAACAAATTAAGCAAATTAGAGATGATTTCTGGAAGGATGTAAAGGTTACAGGAGAAAGCAATGAGTTAAATACCGAGCTCGAAAAAGCACTGCGCCTTGCAGATTTTATAGAATTGGGTGTTTTAATGTGCACCGATGCCCTACAACGGGAAGAATCATGCGGAGCACATTTTAGAGAAGAGTATCAAACTAAAGAGGGAGAAGCTGTACGGGTAGATGAAAATTATTCCTATGTATCTGCCTGGGAATATGATAAAGGCAATTTTGAATTGCATAAGGAAGTATTAGAATTTGAATATGTACAACCATCGGTTAGAAGTTATAAATGAGATAAAATGAAAGTAACATTTAAAATATGGAGGCAGGAAGACTCTACAAAAAAAGGCACTATTAAAGATTATGAGGTTGACGGGCTAACCGAAGACATGTCTTTTCTGGAAGCACTAGATCATCTTAATGAGTTATTGGTACTAAAAGGTGAAAAGGTAATTGCTTATGAATATGATTGTAGAGAAGGTATTTGCGGACAATGCGGAGTCTTTATCAACGGCAGAGCTCACGGACCGCATGATCACCTTACTACCTGCCAATTACATATGCGTAGTTTTAAAGATGGAGATACTATTGTGGTAGAACCTTGGAGAGCAACGTCTTTCCCTGTCATCAAAGACCTTATTGTAGACCGTTCTGCATTTGATCGTATCATTGAAAAAGGAGCTTTTATAAGTGCTAAAACCGGAACTGCACCAGAAGCAAACGCAATTCCCATTCCAAAGGAAGTTTCAGACCGTGCTATGGATGCTGCTGCCTGTATTGGTTGTGGTGCTTGTGTGGCCACTTGTAAAAATTCATCAGCGGCCTTATTTACTTCTGCCAAAATAAATCACTTAAATAGTTTACCACAAGGAAAAGCAGAACAGCACAAGCGTGTTAAAGAAATGACCTTTCAAATGGAGGCAGAAGGTTTTGGAAGCTGTACCTTCACTGGTGCCTGTGAGGTAGAATGCCCAGAAGCGATTTCTATTGTGAATATCGCCGAAATGAATGCAAGAGTTATTAAGGCTAAGATTATGGATTAAGTATTACAAACTGTTGTGTATCTTGTAATCTCATAGACCAAGTTTACTCAAAATACAGAAAGGGTTAGTGCACCATAATTCATCATACGTAATATTGGATCATTGAATCTCCAATAGCTAACCTTTACCTACCAGGACTTTTTCTTTTTGTCCCTTTTTCTCTTCGTCTTGTATTGCCCTCAGTACTGCTTTCTGCGCTTCTTCTTTGTACTGTGCCCTCATTTTGGTTTGTTGGTCTTTGTGCTGCTGCGTTGGGTTGTGCCGCTGCAGGTTGCGCCGCATTGGCTATTGGATCTGGATTTCTTTGGTTTGTTGCTTCGCCCTGATTTGCACTCGCGTTCTCATTTACCGCAAGATCTCGTCTCGCTACCTGAGCTTGGGAGGGAATACTAAAATCTCTCAAAGACAATGCAGCAGGAGGTTGTATTCTTTGGGGAAGTCTCACACTAATGAGTCTTTGATTGTTATTCTGATTAGGTAGTTGATTGGGTAAGTCTGGTAGTTGAGGTGCGATATTATTTTGATTCAGCGCTCTTCCACCTCCAATGTTGTTATTTTGATTAAGGTTTTGAATTTGGTTTGATGGAATACCTTGATTTATGTTTGCATTTTGGTTTGCAACTAAGATTTGGTTTGCTTGTTGTTGGGGAGGTACGCCACGACGTCTAAATAAGGCAGCAACAGCCGATCCTTCTCTTGGTGCAAGTCTTGGTCTTACACGCCTTTCACCATCATTTTGATTAGGTAGTTCTGGAAATTGCGGAGCATTATGAATTTGATTAACTACTCTTGCGTCTATTCTGTTGACTGCGGCTACTTGATTAGCGTTTACATTTTGGTTTGCAACTGGGATTTGGTTTGCTTGTTGTTGGGGAGGTACGCCACGACGTCTAAATAAGGCAGCAACAGCCGATCCTTCTCTTGGTGCAAGTCTTGGTCTTACACGCCTTTCACCATCATTTTGATTAGGTAGGTCTGGGAATTGCGGAGCATTATGAATTTGATTAACTACTCTTTCATCTATTCTGTTGACTGCGGCTACTTGATTTGCGTTTACATTTTGGTTTACAACCGGGATTTGGTTTGCTTGAGGTTGTGGTGGAACACCGAGATTCTGATTTGGCGGTTGAGGTGCGTTGTTATTTTGATTGGCCGCTGCACCTTGGTTTGCGTTTGCTGCTTGTTCAGCATTAGCATTTACTTGCCTCGCATTTTCACCTTGGTTGGCATTCTCCTCTTGGTTGGGGTTATTATCATTTTCCATTATGAATACTTTTAAATAGGAGTGTAAATAATGCATCATTTCCCCCATAAGAATCTTCAAAGACTTTTTTAAATCTATTATAAATCAAAACATAACCCAGAAATAAAATATTTGTGTACTTTTAGTTGCTTACTGGTTTAATTCCGTAGAGAAAATAGTCTATATAGAATTACATTTTAGATTCACAATAAATGCCTTATAATTCCTTAGAGAAAATAAAAAAACTCAATAATCCTGCTCATTTAAGATTTGAACAAGTAAGATGTTATGTTTGTGGCAGTCATAAATATGATGAGTTTCTAATTGGTGAAGAAGATTTAACAGGAAAAGAAGGGGAATTTCTATATGTTAAATGTCAAGATTGTAGTCTGGTATACCAGAATCCAAGAATTGGTATTGATGGAATCAAAGAGTATTATGATGGTGAATATATAGCCCATAGAAAGAAAAAGGATTGGGGTTTATTAACACCGTTGTATGAATGGGCTATGAATAAGCATGATAGGGATAAAAGTAAAATAGTTAAAAAGTTTGTTCCTCTTAGTTCAAAAACCAACACCTTAGACGTAGGATGTGCTGTAGGCACCTTTTTATTGCATATTCATAAAGAATATGGGTGCGCTATCTCTGGTGTTGATTTTAAAGGGGGATTTGATTTCCCTGATTTTGAAAAAATAGATTTTCATGAAGGACTGTTCTATGATCAGGATTTTAAAGGGAATTCTTTTGATCTCATCACGATGTGGCATTTTTTGGAACATTGTTACGATCCAAATCTGTCATTACAAAAAGCGCATAAAGTACTTGAAAAAGATGGAAGACTTATTATTGAAGTACCTAGGTTGGATTCATTTACTTTTAAGCTATTCAAGAATAAATGGCCTGGAGTTCAAGCGCCGCAGCATACAGCTATGTACGACAAAAAATCACTTATTCGTTTGCTACAACAAAACGGATTTGAAATAGAAGCGTATCTGCCTTATGGAGCTTTCCCAGATTATTTTTACCTATTTACAGGAACGTATTTTAAACTCTTTGGAAAAGGTCTGAATTTGAATAATACTATTTTTCCCTATTTTTTAGGTCAATTATTACTCACGCCGGTCTTATGGTTTTATAAATCTCTCAATTTATCAATGCAAACTGTAGTATGCAAAAAATTTTAGTTGGAGTATACAGAATTGTTATAGGGCTTACGCTGATGTTTATTACCGGTTCAATAGCCTTACTGCTAAAATGGATAACCTTTGGCAGGAGCACTAACTTTGGTAGGAAGTACCTTGTGGCTCCCACCTCAAAATTTATACTGAGACTTATTGGGGTTCGCTTTCAATTACCAGATGTAAAAGAATATCCTGCCAAGCAGTTAATGTATACGTTTAATCATAACTCTTATTTAGATATCTTAATTGTCACCGCTATGGCGGTTCCTAACTCCAGATTTTTTTTATCTGAAAATACTTGGAAATATTTACCACTAACTATTTCAGCAATGGCTATTGGGGTTTGTTATATCCCTGTAAAGTCTGATGCAAAAAGAAGATTGAAATTTTTTAAACGAATGGAAGCAGAATTACGTAAAGGAAAGCATTCCATTTTTGTTTCATCAGAAGGGGTTCATTTATTCCAGCACGGTATTGCACCATTTAACAATGGAGTATATCATTTGGCTACCAATTGTCACCTACCCATTCAACCAGTATACTTGCACATTCCAAAGGAAACCAACTCTTTAGAAGGCTTTGATTTTAAATCGGGAAAAATAGAAGTTTATTTGCTAAAAGAAGTGAGTACACTATCTTGGAAATTGGAAGATTTAGAAGAAAATAAAAATGCTGTTAGAGAAATTTTTTTAAAAGAATATGAAAAAAGAAATGAGCTCACTAAAGAATAAGCATTCCCAAAATAATAAGAAAGCCATTGTTTATATAATGGTATGGCTTCTTTTTACTGCTTCAGGATTTGTTTTGAGCCTTTATTTTAATTGGTGGATTGGTCAAATTATGCTAGGGGTTGGTTTTTTTCAAGCTTTTATTTTACTGCATGAAACTGGGCATTATTCGTTATTTAAAAGTAAAAAGATAAATAAACTATTTGGGCACTTATTTGGTTTTATTAGTTTCATTCCATTTATAAGTTGGGTAGATATGCATAATCTACATCATAAATGGACAGGCTGGCGAGATAAAGACCCCACAACTGTGGGTACGGTAAATCCAAAACATGGATTTGTACTAAAATCAGTGGTGAATATTAGCTGGTTTTTATTTCTTCCTCTTTTTACCATAGGGTATCGAATTGATAATTATTGGAACCTAAGAAAGATTAAAACTTTTGCTCCAAAAACAAACCGTAAAAGGGTTTTATTTAATTTGCTGATTATTATCCTTATATGGACGCTGTTGATTATTTTGTTTACAGATTTTTATGTGAGCTATGTATTACCTGCCTTTTTGATAGGGCTCATGATGTCTGATTTAATCATATTAAGTCAACACTCTCATATAGATATTCCGGTTTCTAATGGTAAAGATGTAAAGCCATTAAAACATGCTTATCAAGTAAAGTATAGCAGGAGTATACGGGTTGGCAGCGTCTTTGAAAATTGGGTGCTTTTTAATTTTAACATGCATGAGAAACATCATGCATACCCAGGTGTTCCTTCGTATTATCTCCCAGAGATGCAATGTGAAGAAAAGAATACAAGAAATTTTTGGACATTTATATGCAAGGCAAAGTTATTGTCTGGAGAGAATTTTGTTTTTAGCACCACCAAAAAAACAAATAAAATGCTATGATAGAAATGATTATTTTCATGGTCATCGTACTTTTATAAAGTACAAACCTAAGGGAAGCGTCGGGAAGCAAAAATTAAAAGCATTGAAAATAAAAATAACGCTTGGACTACGTTATTTTAGTTTTGTTACAAATAAGCGGATGATCGCAGAACATTTGATTACTTATTAGAGTCAGATGTCTTTTACAATAAAATAGTTTTAATATAAGGATATTGAAAACGTTGACAAAAAACGCACTTTGGGGGCAAGAAGAATGTTGACATTTATGGAGCAGTTGAGTAGTTTTACAAAAAGGGATTGTTGATAATGGAAAATGTAAAAATCAATGGTAAACTGTATAGGTGCATCGTCAATTATAAGAATGACGATAACCTTAGGAACAGTTTTAATAGTTTGACAAGAAAAACCTATGGATTTGACTTTGATGACTGGTATCAAAATGGATATTGGAGCGATAATTATATCCCTTATTCATTAGCTGATGGAAATAACATTGTTTCTAATATATCTGTAAGCATTATTGATTTTTTAGTGAGCGGAAAAAAAAGGACATACCTACAAATTGGTACCGTTATGACCGATATGGAGTATAGAAACCAAGGCTTAAACAGAATTCTTATGGAGAAAGTGTTAGAAGAATGGCGAGGCAAATGCGATTTAATATATCTATTTGCCAATGATACGGTACTTGATTTTTATCCAAAATTTGGCTTTAAGACTGCAAAAGAGTACAAATATTCCAAAAAAGTAAACTTAAAACACTTTAACCCTGATTTTATAAACCTGAATATGTTGGATAAAAAAAATAAAGATTTTCTTGTTAATAAAGTCAATCACTCATACCATTTTTCTGAGGTTTCAATGAAAGATAATGCGTCACTCATTCTTTTTTATTGCACATTGTTTATGAATAAAAGTGTGTATTATATTAAAAAGTTAGACGCTATTGTTATAGCAGAATTCAGTAGTGATATTTTGCATATAAACGATATTTTTTGCGAAAAAAATGTCCCTATGGATAATCTAATTTCTTATTTATTAACTAAGGAAATAAAAGAGGTTGTTTTAGGCTTTATGCCTAAAGACACCACCTCATTTAATGAGACCGTTTTAGAGCAGGAAGGTGATACCCTTTTTATCCTTGATGATAAATGGAGTTTGTTTGATACTAAAAAATTAAGGTTTCCTATTTTATCACATGCATAGAAGTGATCAATTTTAGAATTAAAAATATTAAGCTTCGGCAGCAACATAATCGCCATTATCTGCTACATAAAGAAGCAGCATTATACCCCCGTCAAGCGAATTACGTACATATTTTGCAAAAGAAAGCCCGCTCCCACGGCATACAATATCGCCAGGTGCTGCCATAGTAAAGCCGTATTCAAAACCGTCTTTTATCACTGTATTAACACTCACTCCCGTAAGGTTGATTAAAACCACATTGCTTTTATCAAGGGATGCAATGGCCTTGTTAATTTGATCATCGATGGATTGTGTGGTTACTTGTGGGTCATTATTGGTTAAATCAGTAGTATCTGATTGACAGCCTGTGGTTAAAAGAAAAATGCTCATGCAGAGGGTTAAAAAGGATTTCTTGATCATAGATTTCATAAAAGTGATGTTTAGATATTAATGTTTTAAATATAAGCTGTGGGGGCATCCATCCTGTTTGATTTATCTAACTTTAAAAATAACAAGAATTTTCAGTTTAAGTTATGGCAATCCGTAAGTCAAAAAGATGAACGGTTTATTGAAAGTAGATGGTGGTTTTTCCGTAAAAGTAGAGCCGAAAAAATAAATAATATTATATACGGTGGTTTCATAACGAGAAAATGGTTAGATGCTGCTGCTTTAATACTTAGCGATTTCTTTGTTTGGATTTTTATACATTAAGAAAGATATAATAATAGTTACAACTAATTAGAATAGGACAACCATATTATGAATATTTTTAGCTATCATGTAGGTAAATTATTATCTAAAGGAAATAATAGAAAGAAAATGTAAAGAGAAAGAAGCGATAAAAACGAGGAATTATAAAATGGGATTTGAGTTCATAAACAACTTAACCATAATTAATGGTAATTTAATTACTATTGTTACTATCGCTAGACGAGCAAATTCATAGGGTATTATGGGTTGCTAGTTTTAGTACGATTAATCCATAACTTTTTGTGTTTAGGTCTAAATATTAAATCCTACAATTTTTGCTTTAATCCATTTTATTGTACCTATGTTGTACCTGAAATAAAAGATTTAAGGTGTAAAATTCGGTCTTTTCATACTCGAGGCGGGTACCGAAGTATCGGTAGTAAACACTGGGTCCCGCCATTTTTATTTCGTTTCACTCCATAAAAAAAGCCCTTGCTTTCGCAAAGGCTTTCTCGTACTACGTACTCGAGGCGGGCCCCGAGGTGTCGGGAGTAAACACTGGGTCCCGCCATTTTTATTTCGTTTCACTCCATAAAAAAAGCCCTTGCTTTCGCAAAGGCTTTCTCGTACTACGTACTCGAGGCGGGCCCCGAGGTGTCGGGAGTAAACACTGGGTCCCGCCATTTTTATTTCGTTTCACTCCATAAAAAAAGCCCTTGCTTTCGCAAAGGCTTTCTCGTACTACGTACTCGAGGCGGGCCCCGAGGTGTCGGGAGTAAACACTGGGTCCCGCCATTTTTATTTCGTTTCACTCCATAAAAAAAGCCCTTGCTTTCGCAAAGGCTTTCTCGTACTACGTACTCGAGGCGGGACTTGAACCCGCACGGACATTACTGTCCACTGGATTTTAAGTCCAGCGTGTCTACCAATTCCACCACTCGAGCATTTTTACTCTTTTGTGTCTACCTCCCGATACTTCGGGGCCACCACTCGAGCCTGAACTGATATAAAAAACTGATACAAAGATCAGTAATTTATGAGCGAAAAACGGGATTCGAACCCGCGACCTCAACCTTGGCAAGGTTGCGCTCTACCAACTGAGCTATTTTCGCATTCTGAAAACCGCTTCCAAACGTATAATTAACTTGATGTTAATTTTTGCGCCTACTCCCGATACTTCGGGACGATACTTCGGGAAGCTATTTTCTAAACAAGTTTTTAAAGAACGTGCAATATGATTATTGCGGATGCAAATTTAATATTTTTCTATAAATAGCAAAGGCTTTTTTAATAAAAACCAATAAAAAATAAGTAACCTTCTCATTTACAGCAGGGCTTACTTTTGACGTACGAGCATACGCTTGATTTCGTTGAGTTTCATAAGGGCTTCAACCGGTGTTAACGTATCTATATCTATATGTAGAATTTCATCTTTAATCTCTTCTAACAAAGGGTCGTCAAGGTTGAAAAAGCTTAGTTGCAAATCATCTTTAGAAGATGTAAGGGTATTGGTAAGTTCTTCTCCTGAATGTGATTTTTCAAGTTTTTTAAGAATTTTATTCGCTCTGTTTAGCACTTGTTGAGGCATTCCTGCCATTCGGGCGACATGAATACCAAAGCTATGTTCACTGCCACCAGGAACCAGCTTACGCAAAAACAAGACATTATCTTTAAGTTCTTTTACGGCCACATTGAAATTTTTAATGCGTGTAAAGGTTTCCGTCATTTCATTAAGCTCGTGATAATGGGTAGCAAATAGGGTTTTAGGATGGGAGGGATGCTCATGCAAATACTCTGATATTGCCCAGGCAATAGAGATGCCATCATACGTGCTGGTTCCCCTGCCAATCTCATCTAAAAGTACCAGACTACGTTTCGAAATATTATTCAGAATGGAGGCAGTTTCATTCATTTCTACCATAAACGTAGATTCTCCCATGGAAATATTGTCACTAGCGCCAACACGCGTGAAAATCTTGTCTACTAATCCAATAGAAGCTGCTTCAGCGGGAACAAAGCTTCCCATTTGAGCCAATAACACTATGAGGGCTGTTTGTCTTAAGATGGCCGACTTCCCACTCATGTTAGGCCCCGTAATCATAATAATCTGTTGCGTATCTGGTTGTAAAAGCACATCATTGGCAATATAAGACTCACCTAGAGGTAATTGCTTTTCTATTACGGGATGTCTGCCGCCTTTAATGTGAAGTTCAAAAGAATCATTTATTTCTGGTCTGGTATATTGATATTCTTTGGCTAATTGGGTAAAACCACACAAGCAGTCTAATTGAGCAATTAAAGCAGCATTTAGTTGAACCGGAATGATATACGCTCCCATCCAGTTTACCAATTCTGCATAGTATCTTTGTTCTAGTAGCGCAATTTTTTCTTCGGCACCTAAGATTTTGGCTTCATACTCTTTGAGTTCTTCTGTGATGTACCTTTCTGCGTTTACTAATGTTTGTTTCCGCGTCCAGGATTCCGGTACTTTATCTTTATGGGTATTTCTTACCTCAATGTAATAGCCAAATACATTATTAAATGCAATTTTAAGTGAGCTAATGCCTGTTGCTTTGGTTTCCCGTTGCAACATGGCATCCAGATAAGACTTTCCAGAGGAAGACAACGCTCTCAATTCATCCAATTCTTCAGAATATCCAGAAGCAATAGTATTTCCTTTAGAGATATTTACAGGCGCCTCTTCATATAACATTTCTTTAATTCTGTTGCGAAGTAATTCACATGAATTTAATTTGTCTGCAATGGCTTTTAGAGAGTTGTTTTTCTGAGCTCCTGCCATGGCTTTAATAGGAATAATGGCTTCTAAAGAGTTTTTCAATTGAATAACCTCTCTAGGATTGATTTTTTCAGTAGCTACTTTACTAATTAATCGTTCAATATCGCCTATTTGTTTGATTTGGTGCTGAATCTTTTCAAATAATGCGGTGTCTTTTAAAAAATAATCAACCACTTCGTGCCGCTCATTAATTCGGGCTAGGTTTTTAAGAGGCAATGCTAACCAACGTTTTAGTAAACGGCCTCCCATAGGCGAGATGGTCTTGTCTATTACATCAATTAAGGTTACCGCATTTGCTGCCGTACTTTGATACAATTCAAGATTACGAATGGTGAAACGATCCATCCAAACATAATCTTCTTCGGTAATCCGAGAGATAGAAGCAATATGGCTTAGTCTTGTATGGCGGGTTTCGGATAAATAATACAAAGCAGCACCAGCTGCAATAATGCCTTCCTGAAGATGATCTACTCCAAAGCCTTTTAGCGTATTTGTTTGAAAATGCCCAGTTAACGTTTCTAAAGCGTAATCTTCTTTAAAGACCCAATCATCCAGAAAAAAAGTATGATAATCTTTATGAAAGGTTTCTGTAAATTGCTTTTTACAGTTTTTTGGAACCAAAACTTCACTAGGATTAAAGTTTTGTAAAAGTTTATCAATATATTCTGTAGAACCTTGAGCAGTAAGGAACTCTCCAGTGGAAATATCTAAGAAAGCAATTCCCAGTTCTCTTTTGCCAAAATGAACTGCACATAAAAAGTTGTTGTTTTTTGCGTGTAAAATATCATCATTTAAGGCAACTCCTGGGGTAACTAATTCTGTGACTCCTCGTTTTACAATTTTTTTAGTCAGTTTTGGATCTTCCAATTGATCGCAGATAGCAACACGTTCTCCCGCACGAACTAATTTTGGCAAATAGGTATTTAAAGAATGATGAGGGAAACCAGCTAACTCTGTACGGTCACCACCATTGTTACGATGTGTGAGAACAATTCCAAGAATTCCAGCTGCTTTTACGGCATCTTCACCAAAGGTTTCATAGAAATCGCCCACTCTAAAAAGCAATAAAGCATCCGGATACTTATGTTTGATCTGGTTGTATTGCTTCATTAATGGTGTTTCTTTCTTACTTTTGGCAGCCAATGATATTTGGTATTAAGTTATTTTTGTAAAAACGTATATCTTGCGAATTTACTTTTTTTTGATCGATCAAAAAGAAGCTGTTAGTAAATCTTAATAAAAACAGGCCTTTTACTATAATAATCATCTGCTTATTACCATTATCCATGAGGAAAATAAAAAATAGTGAATTAAATAGACTAAGTCCTGAGGCATTTAAAGAAGCCGCCAAAACCCCAATAATTATCGTTTTAGATAATATAAGAAGTCTTAATAATATAGGATCTGTATTTAGAACAGCCGATGCTTTTCTTATTGAAAAAATCTGGCTTTGTGGCATTACGGCCACACCTCCACATAAAGACATTCACAAAACAGCATTGGGTGCTACAGATAGTGTAGCATGGGGGTATGCAAAAGACACGAAGTTATTAGTTGAGAGTCTAAAAGTAGAAGGTGTAATTATTCTCGCACTAGAACAAGCGATTGGCGCTACAGAGTTACAAAATTACCAACCTATGGCTGGAAAACGGTATGCATTGGTATTGGGTAATGAAGTGAAAGGCGTAAGCCAGGAAGTTGTTTCTTCTGCGGATACGGTTATAGAAATCCCACAATTTGGCACGAAACACTCTCTAAATATCTCAGTAAGTGCAGGTGTAGCAATTTGGGATATATTTTCAAAATTAAGTACCTTCCGTTCAATATAGTCTCGGTAAAATAAAACTTTGAATTTCAACACCATTTTAAGTTAACCATCTTATTTTTAGCTCACCCACTATAAGACCCTGCTATTATTAAGGGTTTTGTTTTTACGGTAAGTTTAATTTTATGGAATTCCCAAAAAGCCAAAAGGAAAAAGGTGAAGTATTTTGACTTTTAAAGGATAAGGTTAATTGATGAAAGTGTGAATAGTGTCTATTATTTCCTCGTAATCACCGCTATTTTTAACAAAATCCTTATCGGAAATATCAATTACTAAAATTCTGAGGTCATCTTGCGTTTTCATATATTCAAAATAACCATGATTAATCCGGTCTAGATAATCTGGCGGAATACTTTGCTCATAATCGCGACCTCTTTTCTTAATGTTTTCTAGCAGTCTTCCTGTATTTTGATAGAGATATACATATAGGTCTGGCTTTACCACATCTTTGTACATCAAATGAAACAATTTACGATAAAGGCGAAATTCTTCCTCCTGCAAGGTTACGTTTGCAAAAATTAAGGATTTGTAAACATCATAATCACTAACCATAAAATCAGTAAATAAATCTGGTTGTGAGGTGTCGTCTGTAAATTGTTGGTATCTATCTGCTAAAAAAGACATTTCCAAAGGAAAGGCATATCTGTTCTTATCTTCATAGAACTTTGGTAGAAACGGATTGTCTGCAAACCGTTCTAAAATAAGTTTTCCGCTAAAATCTTCAGCAATCTTTTTAGCCAGCGTAGTTTTACCAGCTCCAATATTCCCTTCAATTGCCATAAAATTAAGCCTGGAGAAGTCATTTTTATGTAAGTAAAACTTATAATCTGTTTTTTTTAAAAGACTTTCATCCTTGCATTCATTAAGTAATTGAGTAATTGATTTTTTTAAAAGTGGATGTACCTTCCCTGGAGCTATGTCGGCTAAAGGAGCCAACACGAAGCGCCTTTTTTCAATATGTGGATGAGGTAACACAAGACTAGCTGATTCCTGAATATGATTATCATAAAATAAAAGATCAATATCAATAGTGCGAGACCTATATTCCTTGGAGTGATCTCTTATACGACCCAATTGACGCTCTATTTTAAATAATATTCTAAGAAGGATTTCTGGTGAATACATGGTGTCTATGCCGATACAGGCATTTAAAAAATCGTCGCCTTCAAAACCCCAGGCAGTTGATTCATATACCGCCGAAGTAGTTTTCACTAAACCTGCATCCTTATCAATAAGGAATGCAGCTTCGCGTAAATAATGCCATTTATCCCCCTGATTGCTCCCCAGAGATATGTACGCCCTTCTTAAATTTTTCATAATTAGCGGAACAAAGTAACTAAAACAATTTTACAAACAATTATCTTTGAATGTTATTGTTGATAAATTTTTATTATGAATTTTTTAAGAAATGTACTTTCTACAATCATAGGCGTATTTCTGGCTATGATGATTATTTTTTTATTTTTTTTATTTTTTATTGCAATTGCTAGCTCTGGTGGAAAAACTAAGGTGCCTGTAAAAAAACATTCTGTAATTGAATTGCGTTTTGATGAGCCAATTCAAGATTTTGGTGGAACTTATTCCTTTAAAGAATTTGATTATAGTTATGTTAATTATAACGGGCTTAACCATATTGTCAATGCTATCAAGACGGCTAAAAGTGATGATAAAATAGATGGAATAAGTATACATACGGGTATGATAATTGCCGGAATGGGACAGTTGAAAGCCATACGAGATGCCTTAAAAGATTTTAAAGAATCTGGTAAATTTGTTTATGCATACGCTGATTTTTATCCTCAGAAAGATTATTACTTGGCTTCGGTTGCAGACTCTGTTTATTTAAATCCTGTGGGAAATATTAATTTTAGAGGGCTTGCTGCAGAATTGCTATTTTATAAAGATTTTCAGGAAAAATCAGGTTTAAAAATGGAAGTGGTTCGCCATGGCAAATTTAAAAGTGCTGTTGAGCCTTATTTGGAAAATGAAATGAGCGACGCAAATCGCTTGCAAATTTCAGATTTATTGCATTCAATTTGGGATCAAATGCTAAAAGATATTGGTGAAAGCAGAAAACTCTCCGTAGCACAATTAAACTCAGTTGCAGATGAATTAGGAGGAAACAACATAGAAAAAGCACTTGAGAATAAGTTAATAGATGGAGTTATTTATGATGACCAATATCGGGAACGAATTGCAGCTGCGGCAGGAGTAGATTCTATTGATGATTTTAAATATATTAAAATGGAGCGCTATGCGGAGTATGCCCATAAAAAGAAGAAAGTAACATCTGAAAAACCAAAAATTGCAGTTGTTTTTGCACAAGGCGAAATTATTTATGGCGAAGGGACAGATACAAGTATTGGACAGGGTATAATGATGAAAGCCTTAAAAGAGGCCAGAGAAGATGAATCTATAAAGGCAGTTGTTTTACGTGTTGATTCCCCCGGTGGGAGTGCATTGGCTTCTGAGATTATCTGGAGAGAGGTTGAAATTACCCGCGCAGTAAAACCAGTAGTGGTTTCCATGGGTGACCTTGCAGCTTCTGGAGGGTATTATATTGCTATGGGAGGGCAAAAAATATTTGCAGAGCCTACCACTATTACAGGTTCTATTGGCGTTTTTGGATTATTGCCAAATATGCAAGAATTAGCAGGGCGTATTGGGATTAACGCAGAGCAGGTAGGCACCAATAAACAAGCATCAGGATACTCTGTCTTTGAACCTTTATCTGAGGAAGTATACCATGAAATAGAAGAAGGTATAGAAGAGATTTATGCAACCTTTTTAAAGCGTGTAGCAGACAATAGAGGTCTTACAGTAGCTCAGGTTGATAGTATTGCTCAAGGAAGGGTATGGAGCGGAATAGAAGCAAAGGAAATAGGATTGGTAGATGAGTTAGGCGGATTAGATGAAGCTATCGCAGCTGCAGCAGAAATAGCAGAGATAGAAGTATATAGTATGGTTTCCTTTCCTGAATATAAGACAGACCTAGAGGAGATCTTTGAACAATTTAGTTTACTTCCTGGGGTGAAAAGCAGAAAAGCGATGATAAAAGAAGAGATAGGAGCGGAGGCATACGAATTATTACAAAGAATCAAAGAATTATCACAGCAAAAAGGTATACAAGCTAGAATGCCATTTGAATTCAAAATACGCTAACGAATGTCTGGTAAAGACCAAAAACTAGCCTATAAAATTTATTTGTATTTAGGAGCTTTGTTTATCACTTCATTGGTGGTTTCTAATCTTATTTTTCAAAAATTCTTTTATTGGTATCCTTTTGGAGACTTTGAAATTTTTGGAGCTAAACTTTTTGAAGTATCTGTAGGGATTCTGCCATATCCAATAACCTTTTTAATTACCGATCTTATTTCAGAAATCTATGGAAGAAAAAAAGCCAATCAAATTGTGACAGCGGGTATTTTTGCTTCCTTTTTTTCCATGGGTATTGTTTTAATGGCAGACATAGTTCCGGCATTACCCAATTCTCCAGTAGACAATGAAACGTTTTCCAGCGTATTTGCATTGTCACCAATAGCAGTATTAGCATCTATGCTGGCCTACTTATTTGCACAATACATTGATATTACCATTTATCACTTTTGGAAGAAGCTCACCAAAGGTAAGTATCTTTGGCTTAGAAATAACTTTTCTACGTTTAGTTCGCAATTAGTAGATACCTTTACAGTGGTTGGGTTGCTATGCGTATTTAAGGTTTTGCCATGGTCTATGTTCTCTGGCCTTCTAATTAGCGGTTTTCTTTTTAAGGTCTTTATTGCGGCTATAGACACACCTTTTCTATACTTATTTGTTTACCTCATGCGGAAACGTTTCAAATTGAGTGTGAATCAGGAAATACAACTGGATTAATATTTTTACTGTAAGAGTTAAGAAGTTAGAGGTAATTTCTGTAAACTTATTTCAAAAAGCAATGATTATGAAAAAATATAAAAAAGTGCTGAAGATATCAGCATTTGTGATATTCCTTTTTATCGGGATACTAGTGGCATTTCCATTTGTTTTTAAAGGTAAAATTGTAGAACTCATAAAACAAAATCTCAATAATAGTCTAAATGCAACAGTAGATTTTAAAGAAGCAGATTTGAGTATTTTCAGAGGATTTCCTAGTGCAACTGTTGTGTTAAATGGTACAACTGTTATTACAAGTAAACCATTTGCAAATGATACTTTATTCAGTGCAGATGAAATTGTACTAAAAATAGGAATTGGAGAATTATTTAAAGATGCATCGGAAACCGTTAGCATCAAAAATTTTAAGGTAGATAAGGCTCATTTAAATATTCTGATTAATAAAGAAGCACAAGCCAATTATGATATTACAAAAGAGAAAAATAGTGCCAATTTATCTGAAAATGCACCTAAGGCTAATTTCGAATTTTCAGTAGATAGCTACGAGATTACAAACTCAAATATGCATTATTTGGATGAGAGTACTGGAATAGCTCTTGAAGTAAATGAAATTAATCATTCAGGAAAGGGAGATCTTTCTTTGGAGAATTCTAAGTTAAGCACCAAAACCGATGCGTTGATTTCCTTTTCTATGGATAGCGTTAATTACCTCAATAAAAATCCAGTAAAACTTGAAGCACTTCTAGGGATAGACCTCAAAGAGAGTACTTATAGCCTTTTAAAAAATGAGGGTGTGATAAATCAATTACCCTTAGTTTTTGATGGTTTTGTAAAAATCAATGAAGACAATCAGGAGGTAAAAATATCATTTGAAACTCCCTCATCAGACTTTAAAAATTTTCTTGCCGTACTACCAGAAGTGTATGTCAAAAATATTGAAAATGTGCGTACCTCCGGTAATTTTGAGATTAAGGGGCTTATTGAAGGTGTAGTAGATGAGACACATATTCCAAAACTCAACATTTCCTTGCAATCAGATGATGCTATGTTTCAATACCCTAACCTACCTAAAGCGGTTGAAAATATTAGCATTAAAACCTTTGTAGTAAATAAAACCGGTTTGGTAAAAGACACCTATATAGAGATACAACAATTGTCTTTTAGAATTGATGAGGATGTGTTTAACGCAAATGCCAAATTCAGTAATCTTATAGAAAATCCATATATCAATGCTCATATTGACGGGAGACTTAACTTAAAGAATTTGAGTAATGCATATCCTCTTACAACCAACACACCGCTTTCAGGTGTTTTAGACGCAAATGTTACTACGGCTTTTGATATGAGAACAGTAGAAAATGGAAGCTATGAAAAAACACATAATACAGGTACACTGGTACTTAGTGGATTTAATTACGAGTCTGAAGAACTGGCAAAGCCATTCAAAATAGATAAAGCTGCTTTAACTTTTAACCCGAAAAAGGTGACCCTAAATTCGTTGAATGCGAAGACAGGTCAGACAGATATTCAGGCAAATGGTAGTATGACCAATTTGCTAGGATATTTGTTTAATAATGAAGATGTCAAAGGGCAATTTAATATGTCATCCAATGTTTTTGCGGTAAATGATTTTATGGTTAAAGAAGTTGAGGAGAAAACTAATTCTCGTGAAAAGCAACAGACTAAACAAAATGAAATACCCACAAAAATCAAAATACCATCTTTTCTTGATTGCACAATAAATGCAAAAGCAGGTACTGTGTTTTATGATAATATTACTTTGAAAGATGTGGATGGAACTTTATTGATAGCTGATGAAAAGGCAACTTTAGTAAATTTAAAATCCTCACTATTTGATGGGCGTTTAGCACTTAATGGAAGCGTTTCAACAAAAACAGAAACCCCTTTATTTGATATGAATTTAAATATTGATGCATTCAATATAGCCAGCTCATTCAAAGAATTGGAATTGTTTAAAGCACTGGCGCCAATAGCAAATGCGATGCAAGGAAAACTAAATGCTGCTTTGTCACTTTCGGGAAACTTAAATGACGATTTCACACCTAATTTAGCATCGGTTAGCGGTAACACACTTGCTGAATTTTTATCGACAAAGATTAACCCTGAAAACTCTAAAGTACTATCGTTAGTTACTAACCAATTAAATTTTATTGACTTTTCTAATTTAAACCTAGATAGCCTGAAAACTTCTCTTGTGTTTGAAAACGGGAAGGTAAAAGTGAAACCATTTAAATTCAATTATCAAGATATAGGAATAACAGTAGAGGGAGGTCATGGTTTTGATGCTTCAATGGATTATGGAATTACATTTGACGTGCCTGCAAAATACCTTGGAAAAGAAGCTGCTTCTTTAATTGCTAGTTTAAAGAATGAAGACACAGAGACATTAAAAGTTCCTGTAGCCGCAAGCATTAAAGGAAGTTTTTCTGATCCTAAAGTAAATACCGATTTAAAACAAGCAGTGACTAATTTAACCAAAGAGTTAGCCGCAAAACAAAAAAATCAATTAGTAAATAAAGGGAAAGATGCTGTTAAAGATGCACTTGGCGATTTTTTGGGGTCTGAGAAAGATACCATACCCAACGATTCTGTTACCAAAAAGGATCCTGTAAAAGATACTGCTGGGACTTTAATTAAAGGCTTATTTGGTAAAAAGAACAAGAAAAAAGACTCGGTTACTAATTAATGTAATGCATATACAAATAGAACGACCAAAAAGGTATGACACTTCTATTTTATTTTATCATTGGATTTGTGGTTACATTTATAGGAGCCTTACCGCTAGGAACCGTTAACCTATCTGTAATTAATACTACTATCAAACAAAATACCAATAAAGCTATGAGAATAGCTTATGGTGCCGGTGTTGCTGAAATTATATTAGCAGTAATTACACTTAATTTTGGTATGATGGTAGTCAAATTTATTGAAAACCATATTTGGATTCAGTTTTTAGTAGGTTTTGCATTGTTAGCTGTGGGGTGTTTACTGCTGCTAAAAAAACAATCTACTGTATCAAATACAACTGTTGGAAATGAAAATGGCAGATATTTAAATGGGTTTCTTTTAGGACTACTAAACCCGCCAGTATTAGTATATTGGGTGTTTATCACAGGGTTTCTTAGTCAATATGATATACATTTGGCAATGATAAATTCATTGGTATTATTAGCGTTATTCTTGATAGGAGTTTACTTAGGAAAAGTGGGCTCTTTATTTTTTTATAGTAGTATTAGTATGCTAATAAAGACTAGACTTTCTGTAGCAACAAAGTATGTAAATAAGTTTATAGGGATTGTTTTAGTAGTAATTAGTTTGATTCAATTTTTTAAATTATTGATTCTCTAAGAATTAAAATGTGAAAGTTTTGTTACTTTTTTGGTAGTCTCGAAAAAAAGGTTATAATGGGGTTACTATTGTGTAAATATAAACCGTAAATACTTTTAATGAGGCAACTTAAAATTACCAAGCAGGTAACCAACCGCGAATCCAAATCCCTAGACAAATACCTTCAAGACATTAGCAAAGTAAGCCTGATAACGGCAGACGAGGAAGTAGAACTGGCACAAAGAATAAAGAAAGGTGACCAAATTGCCCTCGAAAAATTAACAACTGCAAATTTACGTTTTGTAGTATCTGTGGCAAAACAATATCAAAATCAAGGACTTTCCCTACCTGATCTAATCAATGAAGGAAATGTAGGATTGGTGAAAGCAGCCAAGAGATTTGATGAGACACGTGGATTTAAATTTATTTCCTATGCGGTATGGTGGATTAGGCAGGCAATTTTGCAAGCATTGGCAGAGCAGTCTCGTATTGTTAGACTACCATTGAATAAAATAGGATCTATAAATAAGATTAAAAAGGCTATTTCTCACCTTGAACAGGCGCATCAAAGACCGCCTTCTGCAGAAGAAATTGCAAGAGAATTAGATATGACTATCTCAGAAGTAAAGCAATCGCTTAAGAATTCAGGTAGACATTTATCTATGGATGCTCCATTGAAAGAAGGAGAAACATCAAGTTTACTAGATGTAATCAAGTCTGGAGAGTCTCCAACACCTGATAGAGAATTATTGAACGATTCCCTTAACATGGAAATTAATAGAGCTTTAGATACCCTTACCGCTAGAGAAGGTGATGTAGTAAGATTGTATTTTGGTATTGGTGATCACCAACCTATGAGTTTAGAAGAAATTGGACATACATTTGATCTTACCAGAGAGCGTGTAAGGCAAATTAGAGAAAAAGCAATTAGAAGACTTAGAGTAAGTTCAAGAAATAAAGTACTTAAAACTTACTTAGGCTAAATTAAATTAATATCTTTGCTTTCCATTTTTAGAAATAACATAAACAGAAATAATTTATATGCTGATCATTAACGTTAAAGAAGGAGAAAAAATAGATAGAGCTCTTAAAAGATTAAAGCGTAAATATAGGGATACTAAAGTTTTACAGAATCTTAGAGAAAATCAACATTTCACAAAAAAATCTGTAAAACGCAGAAAACAAATACAAAAGGCTTCTTACATCCAAAGGCTAAGAAGTGAAGAAGAGGTATAAATATCTCAGAACTTATCTACTTTTATTAAAAACGCTATCTTTTTAAGGTAGCGTTTTTTGATTAAATTTTAAGTAGTTTTTTTATAGATTTCAACTATTAGGTTGATAATCAAATAAATATGTCACAATAAATGTAGGCGAACCACATTTGGGGACTATTAATATCTATAGAGCAAAAGGAAGTGTTTTTTGATCAATTTATCAAAATTAATAACAGAACTACTAATTTAATACTCAGCCTAACTTATAACTTTGGTAGAAATTTTGATGATTATTTTGAAAAATCAAAGTTGGAAAATGAAGACATCATTCTAGAATTAAAAGTTTATGCGTATCGCTTAAGACAAAACATCAATGCCAATATAATAGCCTTCACTACCACGAACGTTAAAAACAGTGTTGTCTTCAAAGATTAGATATTGTCCTTTTATGCCTTTAAGGACCCCTTCGTAAGAAGGAGTTTTTTGTAAATTCAGGCTATTAGGTTTTTCTGGATATTGCAATACTGGAAATGTAAGTGCGGTTTCTTTATTAGTTTCAATAAAGTAAGGTGCCACTTCTTCGGGAATGTATTGCTTTAGTTGCTCTCTATAAGCTGTTAAGTCTTCATCTACAATATCATTTTTTAACATTTTACGCCAGTTGGTTTTATCGCCTACATGCCCTTTTAAGGCAACTTCTGTAATTCCTGCAAGATATCTGTTTGGAACTTCTGCAATTTCAATAGCTTCATGCGCACCTTGATCAATCCAACGGGTGGGAACCTGATTTTTTCGGGTGACCCCAACTTTTATGTTACTGGAATTGGCTAGATACACAATATGAGGTTGTAGCTGCACCTTTTTCTCATAGTCAAGATCTCTGTCTTCTTCATTCAAATGGGCTTTGCTTAATTCTGGACGCATAATCCAATCTGCTGCCTGTGGAATTTCAAAAAAACAACTTTTGCAGTATCCCTGTCTATAAATGGGCTTGTCTAAATGGCAGTTTAAACACTCATACTTTATAAAATATAATTTGATACGATGATCTAGTAATTGGTTAACATTTATAAAGTCATCTTTAAGAAGCAGATAATATTCAATAGGTTCTGTGTATTCCGTACTCATTTTTGTTAACACTCCTTCAAACATGCTAAAAGTTTTGTTATTTTTAGAGCCTAAAGATAATGCAAATATGCCAATTCCCTTATTCAATTCTATTGCTTCATGGTTGCTTAAAAAGCGGATTCATCAAATAGAACTTTTTTTGAAATATCCAGAAGAGGTACAGGTAGAATTACTCAGTCAATTACTAGCGAATGCTCAGAACACAGAATTTGGAAAGTTATACGATTTTATATCTGTTAAAAATTATGATACGTTTAAAGAGCGTATTCCTATTAATAGGTATGAGCAGATAGAACCCTTTATTGAAAGAACACGAAAAGGAGAGCAAAATATTTTTTGGCCTTCACCTATTAAATGGTTTGCTAAAAGTAGTGGCACCACCAACGCTAAAAGCAAATTTATTCCGGTAAGCACGGAAGCTTTAGAGGATTGCCATATTAAGGCTGGGAAAGATATGCTTTGCTTGTATTACAACAATAATGAGGGTTCTCGTTTGTTAACTGGTAAAAACTTACGCTTAGGCGGTAGTTCTGAAGTTTATCAAGATAATAATACTTTTTTTGGGGATTTATCAGCTATTATTATTGAAAACCTCCCTTTTTGGGCCGAAATGAGTAGTACTCCAAGTAATAAGGTTTCTTTAATGAGCGAATGGGAGTCAAAATTAGAAGCAATTGTGGCGCAAACGATCCAAGAAAATGTTACAAGTATGGCAGGTGTTCCTTCCTGGATGCTTGTGTTGCTAAATAAGGTGCTTGAAACTACGGGCAAAGAACATTTATTTGAGGTTTGGAAAAATCTGGAGGTTTATTTTCATGGTGGGGTAAGTTTTAATCCTTATAAAGATCAATATAAAAAATTGCTCCCAAGCTCAGGTTTTAAATATTACGAAATTTATAATGCTTCTGAGGGTTTTTTTGCTATACAGGATCGTAATGATTCAGATGAATTATTACTAATGCTTGATTATGGTATTTTTTATGAGTTTATTCCTATGGACGTTTATAGTACACCTTTGGAGAAAGTACTTCCAATATGGGAAGTGGAAGTTGGTAAAAATTACGCAATGGTAATTACTACCAACGCGGGTTTATGGAGGTATTTAATTGGGGATACCGTACGTTTTACATCGGTTAGACCTTACCGCATTAAAGTGTCTGGAAGAACTAAACACCATATAAATGTTTTTGGGGAAGAGTTAATAATAGAAAATGCGGAGGAGGCACTAAAGAATGCCTGTGCCAAAACTGGAAGTGAAATAGTGGATTATACGGCAGCACCTGTTTTTATGGAAGGTAAAGAGAAGGGCGCACATGAATGGTTAATTGAATTTAGAAAGGAACCTGAAGATTTAGACTATTTTTCCGAATTGTTAGACAATGCTCTAAAAACATTGAACTCAGACTACGAAGCAAAAAGATATAACAATATGGCGCTTAAAAAGCCCATCCTGCATGTAGCCCGCAATTCTTTGTTTCATGATTGGTTAAAAATGAAAGATAAGTTGGGCGGGCAGCATAAAATACCAAGGTTGTCTAATAAAAGAGATTATTTGGAAGAGCTGATTAAAATGAATTCATAAAAAAGCGGAATCTTTTGATTCCGCTTTTTTATGAAACAGCTTTTAGTTTCTTGAACGTTGCTTTTGAAAGTTTTTCAATTGCATAAGGTCTTGTAATATGTAATTGTTTTTCTTCAGAACTTGGAAGCTCAAACATAGCATCAGTAAGGATTGCTTCGCAGAGTGACCTTAAACCACGAGCTCCCAGTTTATATTCAATGGCTTTCTCAACAATATAATTTAATGCTTCATTATCTATGGAGAATTCAACCTCATCCATTTCAAATAGTTTGGTATATTGCTTTATGATTGCATTTTTAGGCTCTGTAAGAATAGCTCTTAATGTATTTGCATCTAGAGGATTCATGTGTGTAAGCACGGGAAGCCTGCCAATAATTTCAGGAATTAAGCCAAAGTCTTTAAGATCTTTTGGTATAATATATTGAAGTAGATTTTCTTTATCTACGGTATCTTCTTTTATAGAGGCGCTATAACCAACCGCTTTCATATTAATTCTTCTAGTGATAATCTTTTCAATACCATCAAAAGCACCCCCGGCGATAAATAGAATATTTTCTGTATTAACCTCGATAAATTTTTGATCGGGATGTTTACGACCTCCTTTGGGTGGAACATTTACAACCGTTCCTTCCAATAATTTTAATAATGCCTGCTGAACACCTTCTCCTGAAACATCTCTGGTTATAGAAGGATTATCGCTTTTTCGTGCAATTTTATCTATTTCATCTATAAATACAATTCCGCGTTGTGCTTTTTCCAAATTGTAATCGGCAGCTTGTAAAAGACGGGTTAGAATACTTTCTACATCTTCACCTACATATCCTGCTTCCGTTAAAACCGTAGCATCTACAATAGCAAGTGGAACATTCAGCATTTTCGCCACTGTTTTTGCGATCAGTGTTTTGCCAGTACCAGTTTGACCCGCCATAATGATGTTACTTTTTTGAATTTCAGTATCATCTCCACCTGGTTGTAGGAGTCTTTTGTAATGGTTATATACCGCAACAGACATCACTTTTTTGGTAGCTTCCTGCCCAATAATAAACTGATCTAAAAAATCCTTAATCTCCTTTGGTTTTTTAAGAATAAGCTCTGAAGATAATTCACTATTTTTTGACTGCCTTGATTCTTCTATTACGATACCATGCGCTTGTTCAATACATCTATCACAAATATGTGCATCTAGTCCTGCGATAAGCAAGTTAGTTTCCGGTTTTTTTCTACCGCAAAATGAACATTCTAGTTCTTCTTTTGCCATAATACTCTCTTTTTGTTTAAGCCTACTTATTCCCTTACGAGAATTTCATCAATCATCCCATAGGCTTTAGCCTGTTCTGCTTTCATCCAGTAATCTCTGTCGCTATCTTCACTTACTTTCTCAAAAGACTGCTCAGAATGTTTAGCTATAATTTGATATAATTCATCTTTTAGCTTAAGGATCTCACGTGCAGTAATTTCAATATCACTCGCTTGACCTTGAGCTCCGCCTAAGGGCTGATGTATCATTACTCTAGAATGAGTAAGACCACTTCTTTTACCTTTTTCTCCGGCACATAAAAGTACTGCCCCCATAGAAGCTGCCATTCCAGTGCATATGGTGGCAACATCAGGTTTTATAAACTGCATTGTATCATAAATCCCAAGACCTGCATATACACTTCCTCCAGGAGAATTAATGTAAATTTGAATGTCTTTTGTTGCATCTGTACTTTCTAAAAAAAGTAACTGTGCTTGTACAATATTGGCAACCTGATCATCTATACCAGTTCCCAGAAAAATAATTCTATCCATCATTAATCTTGAAAAAACATCCATTGCAACTGCATTTAACTGGCGCTCTTCAATAATGTTTGGAGTTAAACCTACTGGGGTAACTCTGCTTACTATTTTATTGTAGTAAGTACTGCTTATGCCATGATGACCTACTGCGTACTTTTCAAATTCTTTTCCGTAATCCATATATTCTAAAACGGTTAATTTTTATAAAAAAAGCGTTAACATTTAATTTATTAACGCTTAAATATAAGTAAAATTATTTTTACAATTTAGGCACCATAAACTTCCTTCACGAAGTCTTCATAGGTGATTTTTTTCTCTTTGAGATTTGCATTTTCCTTGTAAAAAGTTACAAGTTTCTGACTCATAAGTTGTTCAGACATTCTCTTAACCTCATCTTGGTTAGACAAGACTCTTCCTACAATGCCTTCTACATCCTCATCAGACGGATTTAATTGTCCGAATTGTGCCATTTGTGTTTTTATAAAACTTCTGGCAAAATCTTTAATTTCTTCAAAGGTAACCTGAAGGTTTTGTTCTTGAATAAGCTTTCCTTCTATCAATTGGTAACGAAGTCCTTTTTCAGACTTTTCATATTCTTCGCTCGCTTCATCTTCACTTAATGGCTTTTCGCCAGTAGCTTGAATCCATTTTTTAAGGAAGGCAGCTGGAAGATCAAATTTGGTGTTTTCTACCAAATATTCGGTTACATCATTTAATAATTTTTGGTCAGACTGCTGTAGGAATTGTTTCTCTGCATCTTCTTTTATCTTGTCTGCCATTTCTTTTTCTGAAGCAACTACGTCTTTGCCAAAAAGCTTATCCAAAAATTCCTGATTAACTTCGGCAAGTTCTCTTGTGTTGATCTCATCTAATTCAAAAGCTACTTCAACATCAAGATCATTAACTTGATCATGATTAATTCCCAAAAACTTAATAAGATCTTGATCATCTTCAAATAAACCTTTGGTTGGTAACATTATAACATCACCTTTGCTAGCGCCTTTCAGTTGCTTAAGGTTATTTTTACCTTTTACTTTAGTGAGGGGAAAAGTAGTTTTATTATCTATTTCCGCTTCTGTATTAGAAAATGTACCAGTAAGTTCATCATTTTCTTCTACAGTATCCTTTGATATTAGTTTGCCATATTGTTTACGAAAGCTTTCAATTTGACTATCGATCATTTTTTTATCGGCAGTAATCTTGTAGTGCGTAATAGCTTTTTTTCCTTTAAGATCTACTTCAAAAATAGGGGTTAGACCTAATTCAAATTCAAACGAGAAATTTTCTGAATCCCAATCAAAATCATCTTTTGGTTTTGGCAAAGGATTTCCCAATACATCCAATTTTTCTTCGGTAAGATACTTGTTCAGAGAATCTTGCAATAACTTGTTAACTTCATCTACCAAAACAGCTCTTCCATATTGCTTTTTTACAAGCCCCATAGGAACATGGCCTTTCCGGAAACCAGGAATGTTTGCTTTTTTACGATAATCATTTAAGATTTCGTTTACCTTATCACTGTAATCTTCTTTTGAAATTGCAACTGTAACAATTGCATTTAAATCATCAATTTGCTCTCTGGTAATATCCATTACGTCTAATAAAATTTAAAATCAACCGCCTAAAACGGCTTGCAAAATTATGATTTTTTTGCTAGCTAACAAAGTTTTTAAGGGCTTGAAGTTCAAAGGATATGTTAATCTTTCTTATCTTCTTTTATTAATGAGAACAAAACTGATTGGAAAAAAGAAAGTAAGAGGCTAAATAACAGTGCCCACCATAAACCACTAACTGTAAATCCATCTACGAGTTTATCCGCTAGAATTATAATCACAGCATTAATAATAAGTAAAAAAAGACCTAGGGTGACAACAGTTATAGGTAGTGTTAAAATAACTAAAATAGGTTTTACAATAAATTTTAGTAAACTAAGTACAATAGCCACTACAATTGCAGTTACATAACTGTCAACAGCTACTCCTGGTAACAACTTTGCTAATAAGATTACCGCCAGCGCAGATAAAAGTATTTTGAATATGAATTTCATGATTTCATAATTGTTTTAGAAGTTAAATTTAATCAATTGTTAGTAGTATGTTTAGGAAGGGTCTAAAAAATTCATGGAAAACTCAATAAATTGCTTTGGATTTTCTGCATGAAGCCAATGTCCGGCATTTTCAATAGATTCTATCGTAGTATTAGGAAATAGTTTTGTAATTAGAGGTATATCATCCATAGTTAAATAGTTAGATTTACCCCCTTTAAGAAAAAGAGTTTCGCCTTTGAATTCTTTATCTTCTGGCGTAGACGCCCCTACTTCCTCTACATGCGCTGAAAGCACTGGTAAATTCATTCGCCAATCAAAAGAATCTCTTGTTTTACGATAAAGATTTTTAAGTAAAAATTGTCTGATTCCAAAATCTTTAATGTAAAGTCCAAGTTGCTCCTCTGCCTCTTTACGAGAGCTTATTTCATTAAGATTTACACTGTGAAGTCCTTCCAGAATTTCTTGATGATGCACCGAATAATATTTTGGAGCAATATCAGCAATAATAAGTTTATGGACATTTTCTGGATTATGAAGTGCAAAAAACATCGCTGTTTTTCCTCCCATGGAATGCCCTATGATTTGTGAGCGCTCAATTTTATGATATTGTAAATAATACAACAAATCAGCACTCATAAGTTCATATGAAAAGGATTCTGCGTGAAAACTTCTACCGTGATTTCTTTGATCAACAAGATGTACTTCAAATCCACTTTCGGCATAAAAGTTACCAAGGGTTTTCCAATTATCAGACATGCCTAAAAAGCCATGAAGAATAATCAACGGTTTTCCTTTACCTATAATTTTTGAATGGAGTAAAGACATTATTGAAGTTTATGCAAATAAAGATTAATTACATTCTCTAGTCCTAAATAAAGAGATTCACAAATAAGTGCATGGCCTATAGAAACTTCAAGTAAATCTGGAACATTTTCTTTAAAGAATTTGATGTTATCAAGGCTTAAATCGTGTCCTGCATTGATGCCAAGGTGTAATTTGGAAGCCAATAGAGCTGCGTTACTGTAAGGCTCAATTCCTGATAAATCCCCTTTCTCATAGGCTTCGGCGTATGCTTCTGTATAGAGCTCAATGCGGTCTGTCCCAGTTTCTGCTGCTCCTTCTATCATTTTTTCAACAGGATCAACAAATATGGAAGTTCTTATTTGATTTCTTTTAAATTCCTGAATAACTTCTTGTAAAAAACTTTTGTGTTTTACAGTGTCCCAACCTGCATTGGAGGTAATAGCATCAACCGCATCTGGAACCAGTGTTACTTGTGTAGGTCTTACTTCTAAAACCAGATCTACGAATTTTTTTATTGGATTCCCTTCTATATTATATTCAGAAGTCACCAGTTCTTTCAATGCCCTTGCATCGGCATATTTTATATGGCGTTCATCTGGTCTTGGATGAATGGTGATCCCTTGTCCGCCAAATTCTTCAATATCTCTAGCTACTTTAAGCAGATTCGGGACGTTACCACCTCTGGCATTTCTTAAGGTGGCTATTTTATTAATATTAACACTGAGTTTAGTCATAAAATACGTGTCAAAGTTATTATTTGGCAAAAATACAAAGTAGGGCACGCTTTTTATCATAGATTTTAATTAATTTGCCATTTATTAGTAAAGCAATGATTAAGATTAATTCTTACATACGTTTTGATATTGAGGCACTCACCCCAGAGACTTCAATAGCCGATGTTATGATCAAGTTTGCCAGCACTACCTGTACACATCTGCCGGTAGTTGAAAATAACTTTTTAATCGGCAATATTTCTGAAGATGATATTCAGGCGTTTGACAGTTCAAAAAAAGTAGGTGATTACCGGTATGCTTTAGATACCTTTTTCGTTAGAAAAGAGACAAATTGGCTGGATGTATTAGAGACGTTTGCGCGTCATAATGCCAATTTGGTTCCTGTTTTAGATGATGCAAATGAATATGCTGGATATTATGAGTTAATAGATATCATCACTATTTTTAACGACACGCCGTTTTTATACGAGCCGGGAGGAGTCGTTATTGTTGAAAAAGGAATGAAAGACTATTCTTTTAGTGAAATTTCACAAATTGTGGAAAGTAATGAAGGAAAACTACTTGGTGCTTTTATATCTGATTCTAAAGATGATATAATCCAAATTACACTTAAAGTAGGGAATACGGGGCTTAATTCTATTCTTCAAACATTAAGACGTTATAATTACAACATTATTGTTGGTAATGAAGATGATATGTACATGGAGGGTCTTAAAGAAAGGTCAAATTATCTCAAGAAATTTCTTAATATTTAATTGCTAATTATGAAAGTAGGGGTGTATGGGCAGTTTTATCATGAAGGCTCTGGTAGTTGTGTCAAAAGTCTTTTAGATGAATTGCATATACGCGGAGCAGAAGTCTTTATAGAATCTGGCTATTTAAAAATACTTAAAGAACAAGCTCTAGGATTAACCCATTCATATCAAACTTTTTCATCTTATGATGATTTGGATGATTCATTTGATCTTTTCTTTAGTGTAGGAGGTGATGGAACTATTCTAAGAGCAATTCTCCTAGTACGTGATCACAATATTCCTGTAGTTGGAATCAATACTGGACGACTTGGGTTTTTAGCCACATTGCAAAAAGAAGATATTATTACAGCCATTGGTGAGTTGTTTAAAGGTAATTACAATGTAGAGAAAAGGAGTCTCTTGGAAATCACAACCAATCCTGCAGTTGATGATTTAGCAGAAATTAACTTTGCTTTAAATGAAATCGCGGTAAGCCGCAAGAATACTACATCAATGATTACGGTAGCTACCTATATAGATGATGAATATCTTACCTCATATTGGGCAGATGGTTTAATTGTTTCTACACCTACTGGTTCAACAGGGTATTCTTTGAGCTGTGGAGGTCCTGTTATTACACCAGATACAAATGCATTTATTTTCACCCCTATTGCTCCTCATAATTTAAACGCAAGACCTTTGGTGATTCCAGATCATAAAAAAATTCGTTTAGAGATTTCTGGAAGAGAAAATAGCTATTTAGTTTCATTAGATTCTCGTATTGCTACTGTAGATAATAAAACGGAAATTATTATAAACAAAGCCCCTTTTCATATTAATATGGTAGAACTTGCTTCGGAAAGCTTTCTTAAAACATTAAGAAAAAAGCTATTATGGGGAGAGGATAAGCGAAATTAGACAATAAATGAGCTCAAAACCTGTTTAACAATCGTATCGTTTCTATTACTTATTGCCCCTGAGTAATCTTAATTGTTATATTTGCAAACTTTAGATTTATGAGGATAATTGTGCTTTTGTTTTTTCTGTTATCAGGAATGTATTCAGCCACTTCACAAATACATGAAATTGGTATATTTGGAGGAGGTAGTAATTATATAGGAGATATTGGTTCTACCAACTATATTAATCCTAATCAAGCCGCTTTTGGTTTCATCTACAAGTGGAATAAAAGCAGTAGGTATTCTTACCGAGCGAGTCTTATATTTACAAAACTTTCTGGTGATGACGCAAATGCAGACATCAACTCTAGAATACAGAGAGATTTTAGTTTCGAAAATTCCATTCGTGAACTTTCAATTGGTATGGAGTTTAACTTTCTTCCATTTAATCTTCATGATTTTAGTAAGCCTGTGACCCCCTATATATATGGTGGATTATCTTATTTTAGCCATTCAAAACTTAATTTTAACGGAGGATTAGTGGTAGATAATGGAAATCGTAATACATTTGCAATCCCAATGACCCTTGGAGTTAAGGGCAAAATTGGAGAGCATCTTGTACTTGGGGCAGAGATTGGTGCTAGATACACTTTTACAGATAATCTGGACGGCAGTAACCCTAACAATGCAAATGGCAGTTTGAGTTTTGGAAATATTTACAGTGATGATTGGTATGTTTTTTCAGGGATTACCTTGACTTATACCTTTGGAAGGAGGCCCTGTTATTACTGTTTTGAGTAGAAAATTAAAATGAACCAAAAAGACTTAATTAATAAAAATAACCTACCGGGGCATATTGCAATTATCATGGATGGTAACGGGCGATGGGCAAAGCTTAAAGGAAAGTTACGTGTTTTTGGTCATGAAAATGGAAGTAAATCTGTAAAGCAGGTAGTAGAAGCCTGTGCAGAACTAGGCGTGAAACACCTAACTTTATACGCTTTTTCAACCGAAAATTGGAATAGACCAAAATTAGAAGTTCAAACACTGATGAAACTTTTAGTTACTTCTCTTAGGAAAGAATTAGAATCTCTCACAAAAAATAACATCAAACTTACAAGTATTGGCAATATTGAAACGCTCCCAAAAACAGCTAGAAAAGAACTTTTAGATGTTATAAAGAGAACACAGGATAATGATCACATGACACTTACTTTAGCACTTAGTTATGGTTCAAGAGAAGAAATCAAAAATGCTGTGAAATCACTGTGTTCCAAAGTTAAAAATAACATAATTTCAGTAGAAAGTATTGATGAATCAATTATAAATGCACATCTTTACACGCATGATTTACCAGATGTAGACCTGTTAATACGAACAAGTGGAGAACATCGCATTAGCAATTTTTTGCTTTGGCAAATTGCATATGCTGAGTTGTATTTCACAGATGTTCTTTGGCCGGATTTTACCAAGGAAAATTTGTATGAAGCCATATTAAACTATCAAAATAGAGAACGCAGATTTGGAAAAACAAGTGAACAACTTAAATAGGAATATCAACGGGATAAGATATTTTGGTGTATTAGTATTGATGCTGATTTTTTGCTCACAATATACAAGTGCTCAAGAAATACCATTTGACAAGGGAAAGAAATATATTCTAGGTGGCGTTGAGGTAACTGGAATTAAAAGCTATAATGAACAAACGGTTCTTACATATACTGGTTTAAGGACCGGACAGGTAATTACAATTCCAGGAGAAGAAATTAGTAAGGTTTTAAATAAGCTCTGGAAGCTAGAACTCTTTAGCGATATAAGTATTTATATAACCAATATAGAAGGAGAAACCGTTTATTTAGAATTAAATATTCAAGAACTCCCAACGCTTTCAGAAGCTAAGATTACTGGTATAAAGAAAAAGAAAGCAGAAAATATTGTAAATGATACGGAACTTAAAAAGGGAAAAAAAGTAACCGAAAGCTTCCTTACTAATACTAAAAATTACATTCTCAATAAGTATAAAAAACAAGGCTTTCTAAATGCAAAGGTCAATATTTTGACTAAGCCCGATACTACTCAGACAAATTCTTTGAAGGTTTTAGTGGATATTGATAAAGGGGACAAAGTAAAGATTGGTTCAATTGATTTTGTAGGTAACGAAAAGCTTAAAGATAAGAAGCTCAGAAAGGCAATGTCTAATACCAAAAAGAAAATGCCTTTAAGATTCTGGAAGAAATCTAAATTTATTGAAGCAGATTATAAAGAAGATCTTAGTGCCATCGTAGATTCTTATAAAGAAAAAGGATACAGGGATGCCAGAGTAATTTCAGATACCGTAGTTTTTAATGATAAAAAGAATACACTAGATATTACTGTAAATGTTGAAGAAGGAAATAAGTATTATTTTGGTGAGATAGATTTTGTTGGAAATACAGCTTATACAGATCAAGGGTTATCTGCTGTATTAGGAATTGAAAAAGGTGATACCTATAATGGTGTTTTGTTAAAGGAAAGAATTGCAGACAATTCAAAGCCAGATGCAGAAGATATTACCAATCTTTATCAAAATAACGGATATCTTTTTTCAAGAATTAATCCTGTGGAGGTTTCTGCTGAGAATGATACTATTAATTTTGAAATACGAATTATTGAAGGAAAACCCGCTTACATTAATAATGTAAGAGTAGTTGGAAATGATAAGACTAATGACCATGTTATCTACAGGGAGTTAAGAATAAGACCAGGACAACTTTACAGTAAAAGTAATGTTATCAGAACCATTCGTGAATTAGGGCAGTTGCGATTTTTTGATCCAGAACAAGTAGTTCCAGATATCCAAAACCCAAACCCAAATGACGGAACAGTTGATGTTCAGTATAAAGTAGTGGAAAGAGGTTCTAGCCAAATTGAATTACAAGGTGGTTTTGGAGGCGGAGGTTTTATAGGAACTTTGGGACTTTCGTTTAGTAATTTTTCTATTAGGGATATTTTTAAAAAAGATGCTTACAAGCCTATACCAATGGGTGATGGGCAAAGCTTATCTTTACGTCTTCAGGCCAGTAGATCTTTTCAGACCTATAGTTTTTCTTTTGTAGAACCATGGCTAGGAGGAGAGAAACCAGTTCAGTTTTCAGCATCTTTATCGCATACAGTGCAATATTTGTTCGATAGATTCGCTACCAGTGGTCGTATAGAAGTAGATCGTGATCGCCGCTTCTTGATAACAGGGGTTACTTTTGGTCTGGCTAAAAGGTTAGAAGTGCCCGATAACTTTTTTACCCTTTCTCATGCATTGGCTTTTCAGCATTATGATTTGAAAAATTATAATACAGGGCTGTTTACTTTTGGAGACGGTTTTTCTAATAATGTTTCTTATACCATTGGTCTAAGTAGAAATAACACCTTTAACAATCCTATCTTTCCAGTAGGTGGTTCTCAATTTAGCCTTACCGCTAAATTAACACTACCATATTCATTATTTGATAATACAGATTACAAAGATCTTAGAGAGCGAAGAGAGCAAGCGTTAGAAGATAATGACCAGATTACCATACAAGAAATAGATCAGGAACGTTTTAGATGGTTAGAATTTTATAAAGTAAAATTTAGTGGTGCTTGGTATACTAGAATCGTAGATCAACTTATTTTAAAAACACAAGGAGAATTTGGTTTTCTGGGTGCCTATAATAATGACCGTGGTATTGTTCCGTTTGAAAGATTTTTTCTTGGAGGTGATGGTTTAGGGAATTTTACCTTGGATGGCAGGGAAAATATTGCACTTAGAGGGTATCCAAACCAATCCATTAGAACTATTAATGAACGTACGGGAATCCCCAATAATGATGGCTCTACTATCTATAATAAATTCTCTCTTGAGCTTAGATACCCTATAACTTTTAACCCATCTGCAACCATTTACGGACTATCATTTCTAGAAGCGGGTTCCGCATTTGACAATTTTAAAGACTATGATCCGTTTGATTTAAAAAGATCTGCTGGTTTTGGATTGCGTATTTTTATGCCTGCTTTTGGTCTTTTAGGAATTGATTTTGGATATGGATTTGATAACGTTCCGGGTTCTACAGGAGCTAATGGATGGGAAACTCACTTCATAATTGGTCAACAATTTTAATTTTGGCACGATATTTTCTATACAAACAACATAAGCTTATGAAAACAAAAGTTCTTTTTCTTTTATTAGCAACTTTTACCCTAATGATGAATGCACAACGGGGTGTTAGGATAGGGTATATAGATATGGAATATATACTGGAAAATGTAGATGAATACAAAGAGGCAAATACACAGTTGAGTGCCAAGGTTCAGAAGTGGAAAGTAGAAGTTGAGCAACAGAAAAATGTTGTAGCTCAAATGAAGAAAGACTTAAATGCAGAAAAAGTACTTTTAACTAAGGAATTAATTGAAGAGCGAGAAGAAGAAATCCAAATACTGGAAAAGGAGATGTTGGAATATCAGCAGGCAAGATTTGGCCCTCAGGGAGATTTGGTGATTCAAAAACGCTTATTAGTTCAGCCAGTACAAGATCAAGTATTTAATGCGGTGCAGGAAATAGCTTCTAAACGTAAATATGATTTTATTTTTGATAAATCTGCTGATGTAGTAATGCTCTATTCAAACAAAAGTTACGATATTAGCGACCTTGTTTTGAGATCTCTTAATCGTTCAAAAAAGAAAAATGAACGTAACAACAGAAGCAAAAAAAGTGAAAAGGAAAAATTTGAAGATACGCCGCCTAACCCAGAGGTAGAAGCAAGAAAGCAAGCGGTAGAAGCACAAAGGGCAGAACGTGCAAAAGCTCAGGAAGAAAAGCGCTTACAACGTTTGAAAGAAAGGGAAGAGCTTAAAAAAGCGTACGAAGAGCGTCGTAAAAAATTACTGGAGGAACGGGAAGCCCGCAAAAAGGCAGCACAAGAAGCTAAGGATAAAAAGAAACAAGATCAGGATAAAGAAGAGGAGTCTGATGAAAATGAAAATAATTAAAAATAACACTTAAACAATTAGTAGTACCATGAAACAGTTAAAAACGTTTGTAATTGCAATAGCACTTGTATTAGGAGCATCAAGTTATGCTAATGCACAAAGTAAAATTGCGCATATCAATGTTCAGCAGCTTGTAAATGAAATGCCTGAAACAAAGGCAGCACAAGCTGAGATTAAAAAGTTGGAGCAGACGTATCGCGCAGATTTAGAAACTTCAGCTAAAGAGTTGCAAAACTTGTATACACAGTATCAAAATGAAGCAACTACTAAAACGAAAGAAGAAAACGAAAAAAGAGCAGAAGATGTACGCCAGAGAGAAGTAAACATTCGTCAGGCAGAGCAAATGGCGGGTCAGGAACTTCAGAAAAAACAGGTTGAATTGCTAGAGCCTATTTTCAAAAAAGCGAATGATGCCATTCAAAAAATTGCAAAAGCACAAGGATTTAACTATGTATTAGATGCAAGTGCAGGTCAAGGTGTGATTTTTGCAGATGGCAAAGATTTAATGGCCGATGTAAAGAAAGAATTAGGTTTCTAAAATTGCCCATATTCATAAATAAATGCCTGCATTATTTGCGGGCATTTTTTATTTTAAGGAGTATTCTAAAATGATCTGATTTATGAGTTGTATATTAATCTGTGTTATTTTAGAAATTCCAAATAATTGTAATATTTTTATAGCTAAATTAAACCTATGAAGTTAAGAAAGTTCCCATTTTATAAGCAGTTGGATCAGATGGATTGTGGTCCTACCTGTTTAAGAATGGTAGCTAAACATTTTGGGAGGTCAATTCCTATTGATGTACTCAGAAGAAAATCAAATATTACTAGGGAAGGAGTTTCTTTAGGAGGTATTGCAGAAGCTGCTGAAGATGTGGGTCTCCATACCCTTGCTGTAAGTATAGATTTTAAAACTCTAGAAGACGAAGTGCCACTGCCTTGTATTGCACATTGGAGACAACGTCACTTTGTGGTGGTTTATGCAATTAAAAAAGATATTGTTTACGTAGCAGATCCTGCGCATGGATTGGTTAAGTATAGTAAAGCTGATTTTATTAAAGGATGGATTGGTAAAAATGCCGATCCTGATGAAGCTGAGGGGTATTTGCTATTACTAGAGCCAACTCCAGAGTTTTTTAATGCAGATCCGGACGAAAAGAAAGAATACGGTTTTAAATTTTTATTCTGGTATTTCAGGCCTTTTAAAAAGTATATCCTTCAGCTAATGTTAGGGTTGTTGGTGGGAAGTTTACTTCAACTTATTTTTCCTTTCTTAACACAGGCAGTAGTAGATTATGGTATTAACTACCAAAATATCAATTTTGTATACTTAATATTGATCGCCCAGCTCACCTTATTTGTATCACAAACTACAGTAGAACTTATACGGGGTTGGATTTTACTTCATATGACTAGTAGAATTAATATCAATTTAATTTCTGATTTCCTTATTAAGTTAATGCGATTACCAATTGCTTTTTTTGATTCAAAAAATACAGGAGATATCATACAACGTATCTATGATCATAACAGAATTCAAAACTTTCTATCTTCCACAACACTTAACACCCTATTTTCCGCATTTAATTTTGTGATTTTTGGAGCGGTACTGGCATATTATAATCTAACCATTTTCACTTTGTTTTTTGTGGGTTCAGTGGTTTATGTAGGTTGGACATTGCTATTTCTTAAAAAGCGGGCGGAATTAGATTATAAAAGGTTTGATCAGTCTTCAGACAATCAGAGTAGTTTGTACCAGCTTATTTCAGGAATGCAGGAAATAAAGTTAAACGGATCTGAAAGAAGACGCCGTTGGGAATGGGAAGCCATTCAAGTAAGACTTTTTAAAATATCTATAAAGGGACTCGCATTATCTCAAACACAGAATACTGGAGGTCAGTTTTTAAATGAATTAAAAAACATACTCATCACCTTTGTGGCAGCAAAGGCAGTAATTGATGGAGAGCTTACTTTGGGTATGATGCTTTCTATTCAATATATTATTGGACAGCTAAATTTACCTATCAATAATTTTATTTCTTTTATTCAAACAGGTCAAGACGCTAAGATTAGTTTAGAAAGGTTAGCAGAAATTCATTTAAAAGATGATGAAGAAGATAGAAATGAAGATTTTATAAAGGAGTTGCCAGAAGATAAAACCATTAATATTAAAGATTTAAGTTTTAGATATGGCGGTGCTTCTTCGCCATGGGTGCTTGAAAATTTAGATTTTTCAATTCCTCAAGGAAAAGTTACCGCTATTGTAGGAGCCAGCGGAAGCGGTAAAACCACCTTAATCAAGTTATTATTAAAGTTTTATGATCCTACAGAGGGGAATATTTTAATAGGTCAAACTAAATTAGTAAACATAAGTACTGGTACTTGGAGAAAATCTTGTGGTTCTGTAATGCAAGATGGTTTTCTCTTTGGTGATACAATTGCGCGAAATATAACTGAATCAGACTCTGAAGGAATCACCGATAAAGTTAGATTAGAGCACGCGGTAAATGTGGCAAATATTGATAATTTTATTGAAGAACTTCCATCTGGTTTTAATACTAAGATAGGGGGTAGTGGAGTAAATATAAGTGGCGGACAAAAACAACGAGTATTAATTGCCCGATCTGTTTATAAAAATCCTAAGTATATTTTCTTTGATGAAGCTACTAGTGCACTAGATGCTAACAATGAGAAGGTAATTATGGAAAATCTTCAGGAATTTTATAAAGGAAAAACGGTAGTAGTGGTTGCTCACCGTCTTAGTACGGTTAAAAATGCAGATCAAATAATAGTTTTAGACCAAGGTAAAATTATAGAAAGAGGGACGCATAAAGAACTTACCAGTCTAAGAGGAGCGTATTATACTCTGGTAAAGAATCAACTTGAATTAGGAAACTAAATGGCAGAGGAAGTAGCAGAAGAAGCAGTAAAAAAAAGAAATAAGCTTGATGATCTTGATGAAAGATCAGATCAGGTTAAAGAGATATTGGGTAAAACTCCAAATTGGGTAATTCAATGGGGGATTACGGTTGTATTTATTATTGTAATTGTATTACTGGTGGGAGCAGCGCTCATTAGTTATAATGATATTATTCCCGCACGTATTGTAATTACTAGCGAGAATCCACCAGTCTATCTGGAGGCAAAAACTAGCGGCAGGCTTACCAATATTTTTGTAGAGGCAGATCAACTCGTAAAAGAAGAAGAAGTGCTTGCCGAAATTGAAAACACAGCCGATTTTAACGATGTATATTATTTAAAGACAAAAATTGAAGAGTTTCAACCAGCTATAATTAATACTGATTCTTTAAGACAAGTATATCCTTCCTTTTTAAAGCTAGGTCCTATACAACTGGCTTATGGAAGTTTTATTACCGAATATCAAAATTACATTCTTTTCAATTCATTAAAACCTAATAAGAAGGAATCTGTAGTTATTGCAAGACAAATTAGCGAACAACGAGATTTATTAAGCAAGCAGAAAGAACAACTTTCTTTATTTGGTGAAGAGTTGGAGTTTTCAAAAAATGATTATGAAAGAAATCGTACGCTGTATGATAGAGGTGTTTTATCTAAATCTGAATTTGAAACTGCTTCCCGCAGTTACTTATCAGACCGGCAAAGATTTGAGAACTTGAAAACAAGTATCTCTAATACTGAAATTTCAATTGCAAGTAATAATAATTTGCTTACCCAAAACGATATTCAGGGAGAAGAGTTTACTAATAATTACAGGCAGCAATTGGAAAAGGCCCATCAGAACTTGATTAATGAAATGCGAAATTGGGAACAGTTATACATTTTAAAGAGTCCAATAGATGGAAAAATCACCATTTTTGATGTATGGAATAAATACCAAAGTGTGAATGTAGGAGAAGTACTTTTTACGATTGTACCTCAAGATTACAAAAAACTCATAGGTAAAGTAGCAATGCCAATTCAAAATTCAGGAAAGGTAAAGCTAGGCCAAAAGGTAATTATCAAATTAGATAATTATCCCAACCAAGAGTGGGGAAGTTTAGTAGGTACAATTACGAATATATCGGATGTGCCAAAGCAACAAGTACAACAGGAGCCTTATTATTCTATTTATGTAGATATCGGAGGATTAACCACTTCTTATAATAAAGAGATAGATTTTAAGCAGGAAATGCAAGGAACCGCAGAAATAGTTGTAGAGGAGTTAACCGTGCTACAACGAATATTCTACCAGTTAAGAGAAATTTTTGATAGGGCGGAATGATAAAAAAATCGTCATAGAAAAGCCAGTCTTGACTTTTTAATGCTCTGTAAATACACGGAAAATACTCATTAATACTCTATTGCGTTTGGGAAGGGGTAATTTTAGTACTTTTTCCTATTAATTTCCTGATGGTCTGGGTCCCTTTTTTTTGCTACTATTTTTGTCTGCCTTAACTTCTTTTTTAGAAGAAGATTGTTTGCTTACTCCCTCTTTGATCTGCATGGCGGTAGTAAGGGCACTTAAGTCTCTTTCCTCATCAGACGAACTGTTGTTTTCACTGGAGCTAGGCATAGCAGCTACCGCAGGATAAGCAACTTTTTGGTTAGCCAACTCTTCTTGTTGTAGTGCAGAGGCTATTTTCTTATCCATGAGTTCTCTTGCATATTGTTGTTGTACTTTATTTAAAGGCATTTCTAGCTCACCAAGTTCTTCATTATTATCAATTGCATTAGCTATTTCTTCAATAATTTCATTCCTATCAAATAAAGGGTTTTGTACTTGGTCTAAACGCAGACCAATATCTGTTATTCCTGAAGTTTGATCATTACTCAAAGATTGTACTAGCTGAAAAGCTTGTTGTACAGGCATTTGCTCCGTTTGCATTAGAGTAGCAATTACATCAACTGATCTTCCTGAAGCGATGTTATCACTATCTATATGAATCAACTGATTCTCTTGGAGACTAAAGCCAAGTTGCTCTGGTAATATACCAAGAATGAGACCACGTACTTGATGTTCTAGTAATTCGTTCATTACGATATCACATAAGTCTCGGTTTTTTATCTCTGGATAGTGCTGTTTAAGAAGCTGAATATTTGTGAGAGTAGCTTCATTAAGTCTGGTGTCGAGTACTTGGCGTGCATTAAGTCTAAAGTTAACAAGACCTTCTGTTTGAATGGCATTTAAACCACGCACTACATTAAAGGCTGCCCGCTGTAGTCTCGCTATTGGGATATCTCCCATTTGCAAATCAACTTGTTCAAAATTGGGAAGTCCTCCTATCATTTGAATGTTATTTAAACCACGTATTGCATTGAGAGCATCTTGAGGAGCTATGTTTTGAGGAGCATTTTCTCGGTTTGGGATCAAATGGTTCATTGCATTGAGTGTATGTTCACCAAAATTAGGAGTTGTTACCTGTGTACGTGTGAGACCGTAATCTGTAATTCCTTCAATTTGGATAGCATTCAAACCATTCACCTCATTAAAAGCTACTTGAGGATTTGGAAACCTAGCTCGATTAGTTTGCATTAAACCATCAATAGTATCTAGTGTATCCCTTCCAAAGTTCGGGGTTTCTACCTGTTGCCGGCTTAGATTATAATAAAATATACCATCTATTTGAGGTTCATTTAAACCCGCTATAGTATCAAAGGTTCTTTCATTAGATATGAATAAGGCAGGATTTGCCTGTCTTAAACGATCAAGAGTGTTAAGGGAATGTCTTCCAAAATTAGGGGTTTCTACCTGCCATCTGTTCAGTCCATAATGCAATAACCCATCTATTTGAATTCTATTCAAGTTTTGTACTTGATTAAAAGCCTCTTGTATGCTAAGATCCTCATTTCTATTTTGTAAAGTATCAATAGCTTCTAGTGTATGTGCTCCAAAGTTAGCTGTTTCTACTTGTTGGCGGGTGAGGTCGTATTCTATTAATCCTTCTGTTTGAATTCTATTCAAGCCTTGAACTTCATTAAAAGCTGCTTGATTGTTTGAATATTGTTCTGGGTTATTTTGTCTAAGGATGCCAATAGCATTGAGCGTGTGTACTCCAAAGTTAGGTGTCTGTACTTGTGGTAAAGTGAGTTCAAACTGTTCAATACCTCTTCTTTGTATTTCATTTAGATTTATGTCTTGCATAATATTCTTTATTTAATACAAGTATGAAGAATATATAAAATCCCCTAAGACCCTTATTTGAAAAAAACCTGTTTAATATTTGAATCTATTTTAAACAAGAAATGTAAGGAACCGCAGAAATAGTTGTGGAGGAGTTAACCGTGCTACAACGAATATTCTACCAGTTAAGAGAAATTTTTGATAGGGCGGAATGATAAAAAAATCGTCATAGAAAAGCCAGTCTTGACTTTTTAATGCTCTGTAAATACACGGAAAATACTCATTAATACTCTATTGCGTTTGGGAAGGGGTAATTTTAGTACTTTTTCCTATTAATTTCCTGATGGTCTGGGTCCCTTTTTTTTGCTACTATTTTTGTCTGCCTTAACTTCGTTTTTAGAAGAAGATTGTTTGCTTATTCCCTCTTTGATCTGCATGGCGGTAGTAAGGGCACTTAAGTCTCTTTCCTCATCAGACGAGCTGTTGTTTTCACTGGAGCTAGGCATAGCAGCAACCGAAGGATAAGCTACTTCTTGCTCAGATAACTCCTGCTGTTGTTGAGCAGATGCTATTTTCTCATCCATGAGTTGTCTTGCAAATTGTTGTTGTACTTCATTTAAAGGCATTTCTAGCTCACCAAGTTCTTCATCATTATCAATTGCATTAGCTATTTCTTGGATAATTTCATTCCTATCAAATGAAGGGTGTTGTACTTGGTCTAAGCTTAGGCCAAAATCTGTTATTCCTGAGGTTTGATCAATACTTAAAGATTGTACTACGTTAAAAGCTTGTTGTGCATTCATTTGCTCTGTTCGCATTAAAGAGACAATCACATCAACTGCTCTTCCTGAAGCCATATTGTCATCATCTATTTGAATCAATTGATTCTCTTGAATACTAAAGCCAAGTTGCTCTGGCAATAAGCCAAGATTAAGTCCACGAGACTGATGTTCAAGTAATTGATTCGTTACTATATCAAATAAGGATTGATTTCCTATTTCTGGATTGGATTGATTAAGAAGCCGAATACTCGTGAAAATAGGTCCATCAAAAGTTAAACTTGGGTTTGAAAATCTACTTCGGTCAGATTGCATTAAACTGTCAAGTAAATTAAGCATATTTTCAGTATAATAAGGTCTTTGTACCTTTTCTCTGGTTAAGCCGTAGTTTACTAAGCCGTCTGTTTGATTACGATTTAAACCTCCTACCAGAGTAAAAGCTTCTTGACCCTTTAAACTAGGATTGCTATATTGTAAGTGATCAATTGCTTCAAGGGTATGTCTTCCAAAGTTACGTGTCTGTACCTGAGTTCTAGTGAGGCCAAACTGCTCAATACCTCTTCTTTGTACCTCATTAAAATTTGTGTTTTCCATAAGTGCTTTATTTTAATAAAACATATAAAAACCCCAAAACACTTATTTGATAGGAGTCTGTTTTGATATTTGAATCTATTTTAAATAAAAAATATTTAAATAATAAATATAGTAATAAACGAGGTTACATTCAATAGTTTTCTTTTGTACCGCGTATCTTATATAGTTAATAGAAATTTTGGACATGGCAGAAGAATACCTTCCTCATTTTCAGGATGTGACTGTAATTAATTAAAAAAGCTGACTAATTAAAGTCAGCTCTGGAATAGGATTTCGTTTGTTATAACGTTACCTGCAAATAGTTAATATTTTGATTTCTTAATTTTAAGAACCCACAATGGTCTGCCTCCTCTTAGGCTTTCTGACATTGATCTAGAAATAACTTTTTTGCTTAGTTGTGATTTTTTCTTTAAAATGGAATTATTCATAATGTTTAGTTTTGATATAGCACTAAACTAAGTAAAATTTTCCGAATTTAATAATTTGAAACTTTTTCCTCGTCCATTTTTTAAAGTGGGAATTAACTATTTTGTATTCCAATATTGAATTCCATTTTATGAAAGATTAAATATTCACGATGTTTAAGCACAAGAATCAACCCAATAGCAGTTAGAAGCAATAGCGCTAATTGAGGCGAAATAAAAAAGTTCTAGTGTTTGCTGGGTTGGTCTTAAATGTCTTCCACCACCGCTCACCAGCACCTCCATTGGTGTTACAGGCGTCACAATAATACATCCATCAGGAGTTCTTTTAATAATACAAGGTTATTTAGTTAAGATCTATTTTCCTCCATTAATTCTGGTGACAGATAATTTTGATAAAATATTTTTTTAATTGTATCTGGATTAATCTTTGTTTTTTTGGTGATTTAAGAGGTTGACTTATTTTAACAACCACCACAAAGCGTATAACCTTCACTTGGGCAGTACCTCCAATCATAGGGGTTAGCTACTTATGAAAGAAAGACGTTAAAAGCGCAGGTATTAACATAACTTCCACCTTTAACAGTTTGCTCAATTTTTAGTGATACAATTTTAGTTTTGTCTAAATTTTAGTATTGTAACCTTCTTTTTTTTTATTTTAGTAAGATTTAATAATAAGTAATATTTTACTTATATATTTATGGACACGCAGACTCATAATTTCCAGTATAGCAAGGGCCTTGGGCGACACCAGTAATAATTACTTGTGTTAGATAATAACAATATTCAGTAGCAGGCGAACAATTAACTATCAATGTATTTAAACCTCCTTTAACAAAATCTAAAGTCGTTAGGTTGGTAATTTTGGTTTTTCTAAATAAAAGTGGCTTTAGTTTTATTTTTTTCATATAAAAAATTTCGTAAAATACTTTTATTATTACGCATTCGGTACATGGTTTATGAGATAGATGAAGAAAAAAATCCTAAAACAGACTAATTAAAGTCAGCTTTAGGATTGGCTTTTTGTTCGTTATAAACAAATACACCAAGATCCTTCTCTTGTGAATCCTGTTCCGCCTTTAACTTTAGTTTTTACTAAAATAATTTGATATACATGATTTATGGGTGTGTGGAGGTGTCCGCGGTGGCTGTGGCTTATGCCAAGGTATAATTGACAATGAACTGTTTATTGGTAGTCTTCTGTAGGTTATACCCTGATTTCAGTTGACAGTTTTGAATGTGGTATCCTTTCATGCGCATAATATAGCATCAGGATTGGTCTTACTGATGCTATTCCTTTCACCCATTTGCTGGCCTTGCTCCTTGTACTTCTCTAAGTTCTTGGGCTAGTTCTTTTTTGTATAGCATAATTTTTATTTTATCTTTTTATTTATCGACCTACCTTTTAAAGCTTGGTTGATCTGGTACATAGTCTGGGATATCTTCTCAGGGTCTATCGCTTCAAAGTCTGCGATATTAAGGCGCTGTTCTTGATCTTGGTATACTTTCTCTACATAACTCCAGAGTTCTTTGTTTCTCGATACGCTTAGGAAAGGTGCTTATGCCCTTTGCCCAAACAACAGGGGTAGCGGTTCCCATTGGCTTCTATCTTGGTGCCATCTAAATAAATATCCTTTAAACTTAAAAAGCCTTGGTCAGCCAACAGCGCGACTACTTGATTGAAGATTTTCTTAAAATGTCCTTTCAATTTTCTGAAACGAAAGTTACGGATTGTGTTGTGATCTGACTGTGAGCCTGCTGCAAACCACATAAAATAAAGGGTATCCTCTAAAGCTTACGTTATCTTACGAGAAGAATACAAATTACGCAGTATACATAAATTAAAATCTTGAGAAGCAATTTGGGACGGTAACTAGAAGTTCCGCCTTCTTTACAAGTTTTTTCCAATTAACTAAATCTACTCGCTCTAAAATTGAATTCACAATACGCACAGGATGGTTCCTGGGAACCATATCGTCATAACTGGGTGGGAGAAGACTCAACTAGTCTTGATCATTTTTCTTATAGATTACTTTTCGGCTCATAGTTAAAGTTATGTTCCTTTTGATCGAATTCAACAAAAAGAAGCTGCCTATTTAGACAGCCTCTTCTTTATAATCCCTATTGTACTCCAATATTTACACAAACAAAACTTGTTGCTCCAATAAAAGGACCACCAGTGCCGGAACCACAAGCAAACTCAACACAATCACCTGAACAATTAGCTTGGCATGTACTTTCATCAATTCCACAAGGGACACCTATGCGACCACCAGAAACTTTCTTTTGTTCGTTTCTATTTAATTCTTGAACTCCATTTGATTTTAAAAGATTTTTTAGCATGATAATAAAAATTTAAAAATTGATTTATCCGTGAACATTTTAAGACACTCACAGCTTGTGTCTCTTCTAACGAGAATTTTTTAACCAATAGTAGGGAATCCTAACTTCAAAAATAGTTGTCTAAACAATCTTAAAAAGTTATGCATATACTGCTATTCTTAGTAGCATGTATTTAAATTTTCTTATCTACTAAAAACAATTTTTTTTACTTTTCTATAGAGTTATAAAACTAATATTATTTAAAATGCACAACGGGCTCTTGTATTCTTTTATTATTCTCTAAATTGGAGACAAACGCATACGAATGCCATGTTATGCTTTGAAAATTCCTCATCTGTTCATGCTTATGGGCATGAGCAGATGTTTGTAAAACCAGTACCGCGACTACCATCAACAGACTTCATTTATATAAGATTAGAAATAACTTACTTCTTAAGCGTAAGAGTGATTTTAAAATTTTTCTTTTTAATAAGTAAGAATTCATAATTAGAGATAAATAAAATGCGTTCTTTATTTATGCACACGGATCTACCGAGTAACAGGTAGGAGGAATGGTGCCAATTGGACCGCAATAAGAAAGTTCTAGTGTTTGTACCGTTGGTCTTGAAGGTCTTCCGCCACCGTTTACTTTTTGTTTTGAATTATACGCTGAAATGATTGTCTTTCTAAGCGTCAGATTTTTAAGATTCTTTTTTTTCATCTTAGTTATAATTTAATGGTTAAACATGAATTGATAAAAAACTACAAGTGTCGGAAATAATTTTTTGCATTTTATTTATTCCTTATAAAGGATAGTTTCTCTATAGGTACGCCAAAGTAAGTTATTTAAATATAAGAAAAAACTCACAATAGATAAAAAATAAAAGGTTATTTCATTTTAACAAATACTAGCGGATAATTAGATAATTTTTGTAATACTTTTAATAATATTCAATCCAGAAATAACTTGCAAACTACTGGAAGAAAGGAATAAAAAAGCTGACTAATTAAAGTCAGCTTTAGGATTGGCTTTTTATGAGTTGTATTAACTTACATACATTTACATTGAGTGCCTTGATGTTCTGATGGAGCGGGTCCAAGACATGCTTCCGGGCAGGAACAACTTCCACACATGGTTTGAGAACAACCTCTACTTCCACCAATAGCTTCTACCTTGGCAAGGTTAGAAATAGTTTTCTTTTTTGCTTGAGCGTAGTGCTTAGATTTTTCTTTTTCATAACATTTTTATAAGCAAATACATGCAGAGGCGTCGTCTTTTGTAGGAGCAGGACCAGGAAAACATGCTTCCGGGCAGGAACAACTTCCGCACATGGTTTGAGAACAACCTCTGCTTCCACCAATAGCTTCTATTTTAGCAAGATTGGAAATGGTTTTCTTTTTTAACTTGAGCGTAGTACTTAAATTTTTCTTTTTCATAACACTTCGTTTTAATTTTTAACCAAAATTAAGTGCGAATGTGTTAATTCTTGATGATGTACGTTTTTTCTTTACGATTGCAATATACTAGGAGTTAAACGTACTATTTTGAAGCATAAATGATTCTATAGGTAAAAGAATTTTATTATAAATTATGAAAGTATTGGTTAAGTAATGCTACAAATTCTTTTCTCCTTCTTTGAGAAATAGGGAAGATTTTATCATTCGTTAGTATCACACTATCTTTGAGAAGTCTCTTTATATAAGTAATATTAACCACAACAGAAGAATGTATTCTATAAAAGCGATTATCTGGTAATTTCACCTGGGATAGGTTCTTACTCATCATCATGGTGGTTTCGTTTTCAAAATGTACCTCAGAATAACTACCTTCTGCAAGAATGTACATGATATGCTGCATGGGTCTTACATAGATTCCTTTTTTTGTCCGTATAAGTACTTTATCTTGATCACGAATCATAAAATTAAACTTTTACTCTTTTTTTCTTTCTCGCATTCATAGAGCGATAATATCTATAAAGAAAATCATAACAAACCATTTCATGCATTCTATTATTAGATTTAAAAAGCCTGTTCATCAACATATGGATGTAACTACTCATTAAATTATTTAATGGCATTGCAAGCGTGTTATGAGTTTTGTGTTTAAGTATTTCTTGGGCAATGGAAACTGTATTTTGAGCAGATTCTTGAAGAACATCCAGAACGGGTTCATAGTCAGGATTCTCTACTGCCGTAAAAACCATAAAATCATCAATCTTTTCGCGTTCTCTTCGGTATTTATCGTCTAATTGTTTTTTTAAAGGTCTAGACATTCCGAATTCATTTCCAAAACCAGTTTTTAAACCCTCCATAATTTCCAGTTTTTGAGTGTCATCGTAGTCAAATGCAGTCAAAAGAGAATCAATTGCTCTTAATCCAAAAAGCCATCTTATTTCTTCACCTTCATCTCCTTCTATCATACTCAAAAAATCTACCATCATCTTGCTGTCTAGATAAAATAAAGATTCTGCAAGTTCCATTGTATTGGTGCCATATCTTTCCAACTCACGTTGATACGTATCAATTTGAATTTTCCATATCAAATCTTCTGCGATATAGGTTTTTAGACCCGGGTATAATTCATTAATAATACTACCAATATTGTTTGGGTTATTATATTTAAAACGAACTCTAATATGATGTTTTGGATCTGCATATCTAATAAAAAACCAAGATTCAATAGTGTTGTTTTCTATAAGTTTTTCTGTAACGGGTTTGATGATTTCCGTGAGCACATTATCTGATGTCTTGGGGCCTGTATAGATTTTGTAGTAAAGCCATTGGTCTCCCAGAATAAAACTTCTTTGCGTATTATTTTCCATTTGTATTCTCGGTATTTTGTGAGTTGAGTTTGTTTTGATTGTAGAATGAAAGAACGATTTGATTGGTGTAATAATCGTTTTCATTTTTTACAACACTCTCTTCATTAAATAAAAACTCGGTTATTTTGAAGGATTCTCTCTTTTTTACGGTATCAAGTAACATTCTTACTGAGGTAAGATTTCCAAAATTTATTAGCAATTCATTATCGCCATCTGCTAGCATCACATACTGAGGGATCTTTCTGGAGGAGGTAAATTCTTTTATAAGTTCTTTTAATTTTAGGTCCTCCTTTATAACCTTTATAAGTGGCTCGATACTTTTTTTGCGAATGTTCCAGGTGGCATCAGAAAGTATTAAATTTTCAAATTCAAAACGAGGAACAAATTCGTAATCTCCCTCAAAAGGCCCTGCATTAAATCCAATGCCAGATCTGATATTTTGAGTTTGTAAATCACACAAAAAATGATAGATTGGTAACGAATTGAAAGAAAAATTATGGGCATTGGTGAGGTGAGGTATCACTTCTTTATCATACTTTTTTGACCTTAGATAGATGTGTCTGTTTTGTTTGACAGAGATCATTAAATCGTCTAGCGTAAGTTGATTTTCATCTTTTAAAATCGATTTTGCCAGATATGGGATTTCATATTTTCTAAAAGCGGGTCTCATTAATATATTACCTACTCTTGATTCTGGTAGATGTACAATTTCTGCAAGTAGTTTATCCTTGTTAATTTTTGCTTCTGTATGTACTATTTTTTGTGTGTATGCATTAAGTGCTTCATCTCCATGACAGAACCTACCTAAGAGATTTGCTGCACTAGATCCTCCAGCTCCTGAGAATTTTAGTTTTTCTTCTCCGTTTTCATTGACAATCTCAATCATAGTTGAGATGGTGTCTGGAAGGTCGTCCCAACCCTGCGTAAAATTCTTAAAATCTTCGGAAGTCAATTTAATAATGTAGGCATCATCTCGGAAAGCTTGAATAAGCTTTTTTTGAATTACAGCCTGAACAGAATTCCATTTAATTTCCTGTACACTAACACCACTCTCATTAGGTCTGGGAGGAATCATAATGTCATCTACAAGTGGATTCACATCACCACTTCCCTGATTTTGTCTGTAGCCAACACCTATTTCAATATCTAAAGCATTGGCAAGCAAGACTTCCCTTTCTTCATAGCGCTCATAAAAAGCATCTTTGAATTTAGACAATGTGGTTTCTTTGGAGGGGATGCTTATCTGATTCAAAAAAGAAATTCCTTTTTTTATGGAGTCAATAACTTTTGTGTTGAGTACCGCTTTTTGGGGACTCAATTCCATATCGGTCTGGAAAAGAAATTTAAGTTCAAAAGTGGTTTGCAATTTTTTAAGATCTTCACTTAGTTCAAGATATGCTTCCGCCTTGTTTCCAATTTTCTGATCAATAGTGGCAATCTTTTGATCTGCTTTTTCTAAAAATTTTATGATATCTTCTGTCCCTTTTAGTTTTTTTAAAACTTTCAATATTTGTTGCAGAAATTCAGGGCCTGATACGGAAGGCTCCAGTTCACTAATCAGTAATTGGCTGAGTACTAATTCGTTTATAAACTCACTTGCTTCTTCTGCAGTAATTTCGTCATTCACTAATGTCTCAACCAGTTCATGTAAATACGCTCCATTTTTACTTTTATCTAGAATTACCTGCAAATAATCAGTGTGATCAACAGCCACAATATGATGATGTCGTTTTGAGTTGATATACTTATATTCTACATATCGCAATTGATCTCCAGTTCTGTAAATACTAGAATTGGGATAAAAGAGTAGTTGTTTTCTGATGTTTTCAGACTTAATAAGATCTTGAGACAAGGCAACAAGATAATTCATGTCAAGTCTGGTATGCCTTTTGTTTTCTTTTGGAGCTTTTAGAGTCAACTCATGACAATTATTTTCTTCATCTTTTATAAAACTTCCTAAAGCACAGCCTGCAAAAAGACCAAAAGGAGTACAACGGGATGACATTCTGGAGATATATTTAAGAATAGAATAGGCCAGCTTTTCATCATTTTTTTCAGGATCTTCTGCCCATTTTACTGCCTCAAAGTACAATGATGGAGAGGCTAAAAAAATAGCTTCTCTAACAATAGAATCATTAAAAACTTTTTTAATTTGATCTTGACTTACGGTATCGTCTGCCGTTAGTGATTGGAAAAAGTTGAGTGGAAGAAGTGGTGTTCTCAATACGAAATGATCAAAGCTTTCGTACGGATTCGTATTTTTTTTCATGAATTTTTTCTTAGAAATTCAAAATTTCACTTTTGAATATGGTCAATTTATTGTTGCAATTTATCTTCAGCTAATCATAAGGCATTCATCCCATTTTGTGTCAAATTCTGCAAGATGATCAATAATAGCCAAACCAATACCCGCAACTCCTTCCAACAAATTAGTTTCCGGAAGCCATTCTTGATCCTTTCCACGCCATTGCATATACCCAGCATAACCATCTTCATGAATTGCATTTTTTATACCATGATCAATCCAAAAAGCTGCTGCATTTTTGAATAGTACTTCTCCAGTTTCTTTGTATATTCTATTGAATATTTGTGCATTACCATAAGACCCGTGGCAAACTCCAGCATCACGTACACCTGTATCTTCTGATGTGGTTCTTTTAGCAGAGTATCTCAATATTTGGAGTGCTTTTTCTCTAAGTTTTTTGTCTTCTGTTGCAGAAGAAGCATGTAAAAGAGCCAATCCTGGTCCTAAATCTCCATAGCACCATGCTAATCTGCTTCCATTTTCTCTTTTTTTCTCTTCCTCCATCATAACCCAACTTGGAAAAAATACTTTCTTATCGTCTTCTATTATTTCTTTACTAAGCATGAAGGATATGGCGTTATCTAATAGAGGTTTTGCTTTTTCTTTGAAGACGTCATAATGCATGAGTTTTGATAAAAATATAATGATACTTGACATACCGTGCGATAAACTTAAATTATAACCGCGCAAGCCGGTTTCAATATCCAAGGTAGATTCCCATTTAAGTCCGTTTTTATCTTTGGTAGCGCCACCTTCCAACATCTGCAACATATTGAGCAAATAAGATTCATAACGTTTTTTAAGGTCTTCACTATTGGTGTTTCTTAATCGTTTAATAAAATAAAAGGCATATCCTACCGCAGCATGCAGGAAATCATAATTTCCAGTTTTCATATCGTTTTCCATTACGGCGTACAAAAACTCATCTAATTCAGAGAGCAAATCATCATTCTCTGCTTCCATAAAATCTTCTTCCGCCAAATGATCAAATACCCAAGCAGCACCAGCTATACCCGTGCAGTATGTAGGAAACTGATATCCATCATTAATTCTATTTACAGACTCGTTTAATAATTCTACACCCTTGTCTGCATAAGTGTCAACATCCAGATATTTGGAATAATAAAAATTAAAAAGTGCAATTCCAGAGATACCAGCAAGCACTCCAATTTGTTGATTATTAGCAGCCTCTTTATTAAGAATAACGCTAATTTCCTTTAACTTTTCTTCAAGAATTTTTTTGGTATTCATACTATATGTAGAAAATTATTTTTGTGATTTATATAAATAAAAAGAGCTATGAATATAGCTCTTTTTTTACAATGTAGGAAAAATAGTTTTTTGAATTTTACTGGTAGCAAGTTACCATGCAAGTTCTGCAATGAAGCGGATCACTTAAAGGGTGACCTGCTGTAGGACAATTACCTGTTCCACAATTAGTAGTCCCGCAAGCATTGGTGTTACAATTATCAGTTTCGCAATTGTTAGTTTGGCAAAAATAAGTTAGGTACCCTCCTTTAATACCAGTAGAGTTTAATGTTGAAATTCGTTCCTTGTTTAATCTTAAGGAATTCTGTAGTTTTCTTTTTTTCATAATACTAAGTGTTACTATTAGAGATTGAAGATAAAGATTAATTTTTATATAAGTTTAATCTTACAATTTTAAAGTGTCTCTAATAGATAATTTTTATATTTTTGGTTTATGCAATTAGAAGGTTCCATTGGTTTTTTTGATTCAGGAGTTGGGGGCATTTCAATCTGGAAAGAAGTACAGGAACTAATGCCCTATGAGTCTACTATCTATCTAGCAGATAGTAAGAATGCACCTTATGGCTCCCGTTCTAAAAAGGAAATCATAGATTTATCTATTAAAAACACTGAGTTGTTACTCGCAAATAATTGCAAACTTATTGTGGTGGCTTGTAATACGGCAACTACCAATGCTATTGATTTTCTTCGTACTAAATATCAAATTCCATTTATTGGTATTGAACCTGCCATTAAACCTGCTGCACTGCAATCTTCTGCTGGTGTTATAGGGGTGTTAGCTACACGTGGTACATTAAGCAGTAGTTTATTTCACGAAACCATGAGTCGTTACACTAATGGAGTAAAAATAATTGAAAAAGTGGGAGATGGTTTGGTTCCGCTTATAGAGGAAGGGAAGGTGCATTCAAAAATAATGCACAATTTATTAGCACAATATATGAAACCTATGATAGATGGTAAGATAGATTATCTGGTACTTGGATGTACACATTACCCTTATTTGATACCAGTACTAAAAAAAATACTGCCAGATCACATAAAAATTATAGATTCTGGTGCCGCTGTGGCAAAGCAAACTAAGACTATTTTAGAAAAATTTAGCTTGGAAAACGTAAAGAATATTGCTCCAAAGCATGTATTCTATACTAATAAAGATGCGTTTGTCCTAAAGAGTTTTTTGAAAGATGTAGAATTGGATATAGAGGTGAGCTTTAAAGATTTCTAGTTATTTATATTTGTCTATAATTTGCTTAACTCTGGCATAATAAGAACTACCAAATAGATTTAAATGCACTAAAAGGTAATACAACTGCCATATGTCTAAACGATCTTTCCAGGAATGAGTTAAAGGATATAACTCGTGGTAACTTTCAAATAGTTGCATAGAGAAACCGCCAAATAACAGCATCATTGCAATATCTGTTTCCCTGTGCCCATAGTGAACCGCTGGATCAATAATATAAATAAAGCCATTACTTGCAGTTATGGTGTTGCCTTGCCATAAATCTCCATGAACAAGGGCAGGAGGTTCTTTGGGAATTATGTCTGATATATTGCTAAAGGGCTTCTCTACTTTAAGTTTAAAACCTTGTTCCGCGGCCATTCTCAATTGTGGTTCTAATCTCATTTCAATATAAAAACTGGAAGCAGTTAATCTGGCTTCATTGTATTGGGGTAAGTTTCCTATAAAATTGTTTTGTTTAAATCCGAATGCATTTTGAGTTACTTGATGTAGTGTTGCCAGATTTCTTCCAAATTCTTCATCATGGCTAGGATATTCAGTACCTTCTTCAATATACTCCATAAGCAAAAAAGAAGTTTCTTTATCCCTTCCCAAGGATATTATTTTTGGAGTTTTAAAAGTTTTAGTGTTGCCTAATGTTAATAAGCCTTCTTTTTCTGATTCAAATATTTTAAGACTATTTGAATGATCATTTAGCTTTAAGACATATGTTTTTTTTCCAAATGTTTGAATTTTGTAAACTTTGTTGATGTCACCTCCGGTTAGTAAAGAGGTTTCTTTGATGTCTTCATCAATAGACTGAGAGATTTTTGTATTTAAGGTCTTGGCTAACAAAAAAACACATTTTACTTTTTTCGGATATAGGTTAGGTAGGTAAAAGAATGTTTATGTCGGTCATCTTTTGGATGAAAAGATTTTTCTACCAAATCCCAGAGCTCCTCATCGATTTCAGGAAAAAAAGCATCGCCTTCAAAATCATTATGTACACGAGTAAGTTCTATTTTATGGGCATAAGGTAATCCTAATGCATAGATTTCTCCTCCGCCTATTATGAATGGTTGAGGATCATCTTTTGCTATTTCAAGTGCTTTTTCTATTGAATCTACTACAATGCCATCATTGGTTTGATAGTTAACTTGACGACTGATAATAACATGAACTCTGTTAGGTAATGGTTTAGGGAAAGTTTCAAATGTTTTTCTTCCCATGATGATATGGTGTCCAGTGGTTAGTGTTTTAAATCTTTTAAAGTCATCTGGAAGATGCCATACAAGATCATTATCTTTTCCTAATACTTCATTCTCTGCTGCTGCCGCTATAAGTGTAATCATTTATAAAGTGTCTTTTGAAGGTTTCTCGGCTCTTTGTTTTTCAATTTCTAATTCCAGTTTGGAAATTTTTGCCTCTTGTTTCTTCACCAATTTCTCTCTTTGTACTCTTTCCCATTCTTTTCCCATGAATTTGTTAGTAATAAATACGTTGATTAGGTGAATTATAAACAGAAACGCCCAAAATGTAATTGCCCAAACAAACCAATCGTAGGTTTCTCCATAGCCAAGTACTTTGTTAACAATGATCAAAAAAACACTACCAACCAAAAAAATTACAAAATGGATATACAGTTTTTTCTTTTGACTGATTCGTTTTTGAGCATTTTCAAGAAGCTCATGCTGCTCCTTATCAATTATTTCATCCGATTTGTTTTTTGAAAACATAGAATCTTTACCTTTAGACTTGTAAAATTACATCTTTTAGTTGATATCTTTTATGCGAGATTTTAAGAAAGAGTTTCCGGTATTATCTCAATATACTTATTTGAATACTGCTTATTCAGGCTTAATGCAGACCTCTCTTGTGGAGTGGCGCCAAGAACAGGATTTTGACTACCTCTTTAAAGGTAGCTTGTATAGAGAGCAACATCATACTTTTATAGAAAAAGTGCGAAAAGGAGTTGGGGATTTCTTTAATTGCAAACCCAGTCATGTTTCTTTAATACCAAATTTTTCATATGCGTTTAATACCTTGCTATCGGGTTTAGGAGTAAGAAAAAAAGTGTTGTTATTAGAGAATGACTATCCATCTATTAATGAGCCGGTTGAAAGAGGTGATTTTGAAGTAGTGTATGCAAAGATTGATGAAAATCTGGAAGAAAATATAGGAGAAGCCGTTTCTACATATCAGCCAGATATATTTGTGTTCAGCATTGTTCAATACATTAATGGAATTAAAATAGACTTCCCTTTTTTAAAGCAATTAAAAATAGAGCATCCAAATCTATTAATTATTGCAGATGGTACTCAGTTTTGTGGAACATCAGAGTTTGATTTTGAGAATTCAGGAATTGATATTCTGCTCGCAAGTGCATATAAGTGGCTACTTTCTGGCTATGGCAATGGTTTCATGTTATTTAAAAAAAATAGCATACCAGAAGTTTTTGCAAATCACTTTACTAAACAAACATCCTCAGGTCAATTTTCTATCCATCAGATGCATTTAATGAATCATTTTGAACCGGGGCACCTGGATACCAAAAGTTTTGGTAGTTTGTTGTTTTCCATTCAGTTTTTACAATCTATTGGAATGAAATCTATTACCTCACAAATCAAACTGCTTAGTGATAAAGCTAAAGAAAAGCTAATAGAACTAGAATTGTTAGAAGAAGCTGTTGTGAAACGAAAAGACCATTCATCCATCTTCAATATACGCGGAGATTCTAAATTATTTTCTAAGTTACAATCAAAATATATTCTTTGTGCACAACGCGGTAGCGGAATTCGAGTAAGTTTTCATTTTTATAACACTGAAAAAGACCTCAATACATTCTTGTTGAATCTAAGAAAGTAGTTAAACACTTGTTGATTTGGTATTTTAGTCTTGCGAATTTTATCAATGCTACTATTTTATAAACATTATTTTGTCAAAATTGTAATTCTTTGGTAAGTTGTTGTATATGAGCGTATTTATGTTTTTTTTTGTTCCGTAAAACAACTACACTAATTATTGATTATTATGGCAATATCAAAGCAATATTTAAAAAGTAAGCCTATTTGTAAAGTTACATTTACAGTACCTGCAGCTGATGCTGATAACGTGGCTGTTGTAGGAGATTTCAACGAGTGGAACCCTAAAGGGAGCATGCTTAAAAAACTTAAAAACGGAAGTTTCAAGGGCACTTTTAACCTTGAAAAAGATAATGCTTATGAGTTTCGATATATAATTGACGGAGCTTACGTAAACGAAGAATCTGCAGATCGTTTCCAATGGAATGATTATGCAGGTGCAGAAAATGCAGTCGTAGTCGTATAAGTATTTAAATTAATTGTTGGTTAACATAAAATTGCCTGCTGAAAATACCATTGTTTGTATGTATTTTCAGTAGGCTTTTTTTTATTCAGAAATTGTTACCCCTTTCCAAAAGGCAACATATCCTTTAATACTTTTTGCTAGTTCGCTTACTTCTGGATAGTACCAAGCGGCATCTTTATTTTCTTTTCCATTTACCTCTAGTGTATAATAAGAAGCAGTTCCTTTCCATGGGCAGTTACTATGTGTATTACTAGGTTTGAAAAAGTCTTGCCTAATGGCTTCTGGTGGAAAGTAATGGTTATTTTCAATAATTACAGTTTCTGTACTTTCGGCAATTACTTCACCGTTCCATAATGCTTTCATAAATGTGAGTTTTATGTAATGAGATTTAATTATTTTTTTGAGAAAATATAATTTTTATAATATTTTTTTTCATCTGTAAAAGAATGATCAACTTTAAGCCCAGACTCAGTAGCCAGCCAGTGAACCACTTTGTCATCATACTTCTGGGAAATCTCCGTATGAATAGTCTCCCATGGATCAAAACAAATAGTTAGATTTAGACTTCTTATGGTTACATTTTGAGCTTCTTTTGATACCAGATAACTTTTTGCGGTACCACTTTCTGGATCGTATACTTCCCAATGTAGAAATTTATCCACTTCAAAGTTTGCATCCATTTCAGTATTAATTCTAACTAAGACATTTTTATTAAATGCCGCGGTCACTCCGGTGGTGTCATTATAAGCATCTAAAATAGTTTGAGGATTCTTTTTTTGATCAAAACCCATAAATAAAAGGTCTTTTTTAGACATGCCTTCCTGAATTTGTTTCAAGAATTTTATAGCGTCAGGATGCAATAGGTTGCCAATATTAGAACCTAGCACCATGATTACTTTTTTTCTTTTGTTATAGGTAGCTAATTTGTCTAATACCTCAAAGTAAGTGCCTTGTTGAGGTGTTACTTTTATACCTGGAATTTCTTTTCTAAGGGATTTGTTGAGTTCTTCTAATACATTCTGACTTATATCAATAGGCATAAAATTAAAATCAAATGATTTTGCAATCATTTCTCGGAGTAAGATTTTTGTCTTCTTACCGTCTCCTGCGCCAAGTTCAATAAGGTCAAAACCATTATCATCATTAAAATATTCTGAAATGATACTTTTAAACCTTTCTATAATATTCATCTCACAATTGGTAAGATAATATTCTGGTAGTTTCATGATGTCCTGAAAAAGCTTGTCGCCTTTCTTATCATAAAAATATTTGGACGAAAGAAATTTTGGAGATGTAGTGAGTCCATTATAGACCTCTTCTTCAAAATTATCTTGAAATGTAATCTTAGTTTCTGTTTTCATCTACTATAAGTCGTGATTATTTTGCTAACCTTAATCCGGTGAATTGCCATTGTAAATTCGGATGAAAGAAATTTCGGTATGTAGGTCTGGTGTGATTTTTTGAAGTAGCCACAGAACCACCTCTTAGTACTTTTTGATTTACCATAAATTTTCCATTGTACTCTCCTAAGGCCCCATCAGCTTTTTTATAACCAGGATAAGGGAGATAAGCACTTTCTGTCCACTCCCAACGTTTACCCCAATCAAAGTTGTTTTGGGCAACTTCCCATTCAAATTCTGTAGGAAGCCGGAGACCTTTCCACTGTGCGAATGCATAGGCCTCGTAATACGAAATATGTGTAATAGGAGTTCGCATGTTTATTTTCTGTAAGCCATTAAAGGTATAATGATATGGTGTGCCTTCAATTTGATGCCAATATAAAGGAGCTTTAATATGGTTTGTGTTTATCCAATCCCAGCCTTCAGCATGCCAGAATTGAAAACGTTGATACCCTTTGTCTTCAATGAACTCCATATATTCTTCATTGGAAACAAGTGTATTAGATATTTGAAAGTCTTGTAAATAGACCTTATGTGTGCCCAATTCATTGTCATAGCAAAACGCTGAACCTTGATATCCAATGTCATAAAGATCTGCCTCAAAAGAAATCCATTTCCTTTCTTGAGTAATTTCTATATGTTCAAGAAAATGAGGATTATAAACCGGAAGCAAGGGGTTATTGCCTAATATATATTTAATATCGGTAAGTAAAAGTTCCTGGTGCTGTTTTTCATGATGAATGCCAACCTCCAGAATTTCAAAAAGTGCATCTGAAACTTCTTCTGAAAGCAAATTAGCCATTGCTTTGTCTACATAAGCTCGGTACTCATATACTTTTGATACAGATGGTCGGGAAAGATTTCCTCGATTTGCGCGTACTACCCTTTTCCCTATAGTTTCATAATAACTATTAAAAACAAAAGCGAAATCTGAGTCAAATCTAATATAGTTTTTTGAGAATTTCTGTAGTACAAACTCTTCAAAAAACCAAGTGGTATGACCTAGGTGCCATTTAGGGGGTGAAACATCTACTGCAGGTTGTACCACATAATCCTCCGTCTCAAGCGGTTTACATAGTTGCTCTGTTACTTTTCGAGTTTCTGTGAAAAATGCCAGTGAGTTACTGGTTACTATCATTTGAAGAAATTTGATTTTGCTTTAAAGATACTATTTTTCTATGTAGCTTAGGTAAAAAGACCTTTAAAACATGGTGATGAGAAATCTAGAAGTACTTCACAATCAAAAAAATGCTAATACGATAACACATTAGTTATTGTAGGATTTTTACACGGTGAATAAATGAAATATCTTCAGGAAAAAAAATCTATCCGCTTTTAATAATTTGTTGCTAGTTTCATTTTTTCTAGGATGAATTTTGGCCAAGCATAATTGTTTGCTTTGTGAGCCATTGCCTTTTTAGGTTAGCTGTGCAAAAACCAAATATCCCATTTACATAGGAAGATGCTACGGTCTTTTTTGTAATGACCTGTCAATAACTGAATATGGACATCCAACAAATGATTTCTTGTCTTGAAGGTAATGAGATGGAGCGCCGCTTATAGATTTTCTAGGAGATGATTTGAAAGCGCTCATAACAAAGATCTGTAGTGTGTATTTTGAAGAATCAAGGGTAAGTGTTATTTGGATTAGCCCGTTTTATCAAAAGAGACGCAGAGTGGTCCTTTTTGACAATAGCAAAATGTATACTTTACATGGATATTACACCAAAGACAGGACCGGATTAGAACTAATTTAAACGAAACCGAAACGGAATAGAAAAAGAAGTATCCACTTTAAGCTCTTTATATATACCAGGCTTAAATTTTGGAAGTAATTTTATAATACGCTCAGCCTCATCAGCAAATTCAGGATGCTTAGCTTTTGAGCGCACATTGATCAATGTTCCATCCTGTGAGATAGTGAAACTTACGATAGCATTACCTTGATATCCATTTCCCAATGCTTCCTTAGGATAACGAAAGTTATTTGCTATATGTCCTTGAAGCTGTTGCTCGAAACAATTTCTTAATTCTTTTTCCTTAAGATTTTCACAACCAGGAAAAACAGGAGCAGTTATTAAATCAGTATATGTGATTAATCCTTCAACGTCCTTTAGTTGTTCTTTACTTGTTTCTGAGATATTTCCATTTTCTTCTATTAAAAAAGTATAGATATAAGGGCCAAGGATTTTTTTGCTGGTTATTTTTGTTGTAAAGAGATCTTTGTTTTCCTGAGATAGAAATACTTCTTTAAAACGTTTACAAATATGATAAGAGGCTGTTTCTATTATAAATAAATTTTCATCACTTAATGGTTTTTCAAAGATTTCTAGTGTAACCGCGGCCTGAAAAAAACCTCTGGTGGTGTAAGGTGTCATACTATCTTTAGGGATGTCTTTTAGAAAGGACAGCAAAGACATTTTGATATTTTGTCTTCTAAGGCTGTCAAGTTTATACTGCGCTTTGAGGTCTTGGTGTTCAAAATTTGTATTTTGAGCCTGAGATATTAAGGTAAAAAAAAGGATTCCGGAAACAAGTAGTACCTTTTTATATCTAATAGGTGTTAGGTGGTGTCTGATTTTTAATAAAGAGTACTGGTACATAAATAGCTTGTTAAAAAACTAAATGGCAACCGCACCTTTAATATGCGGATGTGGATTATAGTCTACCAATTCAAAATCTTCAAATGAAAAATTGAATATATCTTTTACATCAGGATTGAGATGCATTTTTGGGAGTGGTCTTGGATCTCTTGAAAGTTGTAATTTCACTTGCTCCATGTGGTTTTTATAAATATGAGCATCTCCAAAGGTGTGTATAAAATCTCCTGGTTGATAACCACATACTTGTGCAATCATCATAGTAAATAAAGCATAAGAAGCAATATTAAAAGGTACTCCTAAAAATATATCTGCGCTTCGCTGATACAGTTGACAAGACAGTTTTCCATCAGCTACATAAAATTGAAAAAACGCATGGCATGGAGGTAAAGCGGCTTTGCCGTTTTGTACATTTTCTTCAAAAGAAAGAGTTGTGTCTGGGAGTACGCTTGGATTCCAGGCGGTTACAAGCATTCTTCTGCTGTTAGGATTGTGTTTAAGAATAGTAATCACTTCTTTAATCTGGTCAATGTCATCATCATTCCAATTTCTCCATTGATGTCCGTAAACCGGACCAAGATCGCCATTGGAGTTTGCCCACTCATTCCAAATACGTACACCATTTTCTTTTAAATAGGCAATGTTAGTGTCTCCTTTAAGGAACCAAAGCAATTCGTGAATGATTGATTTTAAATGAAGTTTTTTGGTAGTAACCATTGGAAATCCTTGAGATAGATCAAATCGCATTTGATATCCAAATACACTAAGTGTTCCTGTTCCTGTTCGATCTCCTTTTTCATTGCCATGCGCTAGAACATGGTTCAGTAAATCATGGTACTGCTTCATAAATCGGTAAATTTTTTATGTGGATAAAAGTAACGAAAAACGAATTTCTATTTAGGTAGAGTGCCTTTATTTTTATCAAGAGGTTATTAACGTAATTACCCAATAATCATTCCTGCCAGGGTAGCTGATAAAAGTGAAGCAAGTGTACCTCCAATTACGGCTTTAATACCAAATTCAGAAAGTGTTTTACGCTGGCCTGGAGCTAAAGATCCAATGCCTCCAATTTGAATACCGATAGATGCAAAGTTGGCAAAGCCGCAAAGCATATAGGTGGCCATAATTATGGATTTTTCATAGGTAAGGCGCAAGGTACTTACAGGGTCTTTAAGTTCAGCTAACTGAATATATCCAATAAATTCACTAGCCGCTAATTTAATTCCTAAAAGTTGTCCCATTAATGCGATATCTTCTTTTGCTACACCAATTAACCACATGAGAGGAGCAAAGATATACCCTAAGATAAGTTCTAAAGATAAACTTTTGTACACTGTGTTTTCGGCAATCCAATCATTAAAACTAGTAATATCACCTACCCATCCTAAAATACCGTTAACCATTGCAATAAACGCAACAAAAACTAAAAGCATTGCTCCTACATTTACTGCTAAGCGTAAACCTTCGGTGGTGCCATTAGCAATTGCATCTAAAATATTGGAGCCTATTTTTTCCTGAGAAACATGTACATCTGTATTGATCTCTTCGGTTTGAGGATATAACATTTTTGAAATTACAACAGCTCCAGGAGCTGCCATTACCGATGCTGCCAGCAGGTGTTTTGCAAACTGCAATCTTAATACCGGGTCATCGCCTCCTAAAAATCCTATATAGGCTGCTAACACAGCTCCGGCAACAGTAGACATACCGCCCACCATAACTAATAACATTTCGGAGCGATTCATTTTCTCAAGATATGCTTTAATAAGCAACGGAGCTTCTGTCTGACCTAAAAAAATATTTCCAGCAACACTCAAGCTTTCTGCACCAGAAATCTTTAATAATTTAGTGAGTAGCCATGCAAGTGCCTTCACAGCTCTTTGAATAATTCCAAGATAGAACAACAATGAGGTCAATGCCGAAAAAAAGATAATTGTAGGGAGTACCTGAAAGGCAAAGATAAAACCAAAGGTATCCATATCTACAACAAGGCCTTCAAATAGAAATTTACTTCCTGCTCTTGTGAAATCAAGAATACTTACAAATAATTTTCCAATACCTTCAAAAGCTTTTTGAATAAATGAAATCTTTAAGACGCCTATGGCAATTAACAGTTGAAAAGACAATCCGACGGCTACTGTTTTCCAATTAATTGCCTTGCGGTTGCTGCTAAATAAAAATGCGATTATTAACAAGGAGAACATTCCTAAGATTCCTCTTAAAATTCCCATTGTTGACATACCTTGACTAGCAATTATTTCTATTTCTTCCCTATCTTCTGCGGAAATAGGAGATTGGTTTTTAACCTTAGATTTAAAAGCATAGAATATGTTATTTTCTTTAAATATAAAGGTAGAGTCTGATAGTTCCGTGATTTTATAAAATCGTACAGTATCTTTGGGTTTTTGATAATAAAATACCAGTTGATTATTTTGGTAGATATAATTACCAGATGCTTCAAGACTATCTTTGCCGTCTAGTTTATAATAAAAACCACCATCTTTTAATTCAAGATAATCGGTAGATGAAATGGGAACAATACTTTTGCTATTTTCTTTTGAAATTTTCTCAAAACGCCATTTTTTTTCTATATCCTGAGAATTACTACTAAAAGCAAAAAGAAGAAATAAAAAAAAATAAAAGAAGTGTTTTTTCATAAAATAAAAGCGGTTACTTCTCTCTTTTGGAGATCTCGTCCCTAATTTTTGCAGCCTTTTCATAATCTTCGTTATTCACAGCTGCATCTAGCAAAGAGTATAATTCTTGAAGAGAATGAGATTTATAACTTTCATCAGGCACTCCGGGAGTTTCTTTACCACCACCTGATAAAATCTCATCAACCAAAATACTTTCATTTTTTTCTTCTGTTTCATCTTCTTCTTTTTGAGAAAACTTAAGATAGATTCCTGCTTTGTCTAGAATGGTTTTATAGGTAAAAATGGGTGCATTAAAGCGCAATGCCAATGCAATAGCATCTGATGTTCTGGCATCAATAATTTCTTCAATCTTATCACGCTCACATATGATGCTTGAATAAAAAACACCATCCACTAATTTGTGAATGATTACCTGTTTAACAACAATATCAAACCTATCTGCAAAATTCTTAAAGAGATCGTGCGTAAGTGGCCTAGGAGGTTTTATTTCCTTTTCAAGGGCAATTGCAATAGACTGGGCTTCAAAAGCCCCAATTACAATAGGTAGTTTTCGCTCACCATCAACTTCATTTAGTATGAGTGCATACGCACCATTTTGTGTCTGGCTGTAAGATATTCCTTTTATGTTTAATCGAACTAGACTCATTATTTTTTTTAAAAATCAAAGGGCTGTCTGAATTAAGGTTTTTCTACTTTGATTCAGGCAGCCCTTATCGGGGCACAATTTAGCAAAAATTATGCGTTTTGAGCTTTAAATTCTTTTAATTTTTCTGTTAGTTGAGGCACTACTTCAAAGGCGTCTCCAACAATACCATAGTCAGCAGCCTTAAAGAAGGGTGCATCAGGATCAGTATTAATTACTACCTTAACTTTAGAAGAGTTAATACCTGCAAGGTGTTGAATAGCACCAGAAATACCTACAGCAATGTAAAGATTTGATGCAACGGGCTTCCCTGTTTGCCCTACATGTTCACTATGAGGTCTCCAGCCAAGATCTGAAACTGGCTTTGAACATGCAGTTGCAGCACCTAAAACTTCCGCGAGATTTTCAATAAGTCCCCAATTTTCAGGCCCTTTTAATCCGCGTCCTCCAGATACTACGATCTCTGCATCTGCAATGGTTACTTTATCAGAAGCTTGATCTACTGATTTTGTTTTCACTGAGAAAAGAGCATCATCAATCGCAGGAGTAAATGATTCTTCTGTTGCTGAACCGCTATTTTCTTTAATTCCGAATGAATTCTTTGAAAGTCCAATAAGTTTTATATCGGTAGTGATTTGCGTTACACCAAATGCTTTATTGGTAAAAGCAGTGCGTTTCACAGTAAAAGGACTAAGATTTTCTGGAAGTGCCACTACATTTGGCACGTAGCCAGCTTTTAGATGAATAGCAAGAATGGGTGCTAAAAATTTGCTATTAGCACTTGAGCTTAAAATTACTGCCTTAGAGTTTTCTTTTGCTGCCGCTTCTGCTAAAACAGATGCATAGGCCTTAGCGTTAAATTCATTAAGTTGATCATTAGTAACCGTAAGAACTTTATCAACACCATAAGTAGCTAATTCTGAGCTTTCGTTTGCATTTATGGTTAATGCAGTAACTGTGGTGTTCATTTGAGTAGCGAGCTCTTTAGCATAGGATGCCAACTCAAAAGCTATTTTTTTTAATTTTCCGTTTTCAGACTCGGTATATATAAGAACAGACATAATCAGATTTTAAATTATAAATTAAATTACTTTAGCTTCCGTATGTAGAAGATTAATTAGTTCATCAATATTATCTGATGAAACTAATTTAACGGCACCTTTTGGGGCTGGTTTCTCGAACTTGCTAATTTTAGTTTGTTCATCGGCCACAGCTGGTTCAATTACACTAAGTGATTTTTTACGAGCCATCATTATACCACGCATATTAGGAATTCTTAAGTCGCTTTCTTCCACTAAACCTTTTTGACCGCCGATTACTAAAGGTAATTGGGTAACAACGGTTTCTTTACCACCATCTATTTCACGAATAGCAGTGGCGTCATTTCCATCAATCTCAAGACTAATACATGTATTTACAAAATTTGCATCAATTAAGGTAGCCAACATACCTGGCACCATACCTCCATTATAATCAATAGATTCTCTTCCTGCAATAATAAGATCGTAATTACCTTCTTCGACTACTTTAGCTAATTGATTGGCAACAAAAAACCCATCTGTTGCCTCTGCGTTTACACGAATTGCTTCATCAGCTCCAATTGCAAGCGCTTTTCTAAGCGTTGGCTCTGTTTCTGCACCTCCAACACTAACTACTGTTACGGTAGCTCCTTGCTTTTCTTTAAACCACATAGCGCGTGTCAATCCAAACTCGTCATTAGGATTGATAACATATTGTACACCATTGGTGTCAAATTTGGTGTCCCCATCGGTGAAATTAATCTTAGATGTTGTATCTGGAACGTGACTAATACATACTAATATTTTCATTTAATAGCGAATTTTAAGATTTAAAATGTCGAGTGCGAAGATACTGATATTTTCTCAAATATACTATGCATGCATAGTAAATTTTATTAAATTTACTGAATAATAGTTTTTCAATTATTACTATTTTTGCTTTTCCATTTTTAAAGAAGATGATTCAAATAAACAATACATGAAAACGATACAGTTCAGAGAAGCAATTGCTGAAGCAATGAGTGAAGAAATGCGCCGAGATGAAACCATTTACTTAATGGGTGAAGAGGTGGCAGAATATAATGGTGCTTATAAGGCTTCAAAAGGAATGCTAGATGAATTTGGCGCAGATCGAGTAATTGATACGCCTATTTCGGAATTAGGCTTTTCGGGTATTGGAGTAGGTTCTGCCATGAATGGGAATCGCCCTATCATAGAATTTATGACCTTTAACTTTGCACTTGTAGGAATTGATCAGATCATAAATAATGCGGCAAAGATGCGTCATATGAGTGGTGGACAGTTTAATATTCCAATTGTTTTTCGCGGACCTACGGCTTCTGCGGGTCAATTAGCCGCTACGCACTCACAAGCTTTTGAAAGTTGGTATGCCAATTGCCCTGGACTTAAGGTAGTCGTTCCTTCTAATCCTAACGATGCAAAAGGACTTCTTAAAAGTGCCATTAGAGATGATGATCCTGTTATTTTTATGGAATCAGAACAAATGTATGGGGATAAAGGTGAAGTACCTGAAGGAGAATATATGATTCCAATAGGAGTTGCTGAGATTAAAAGAGAAGGTAAAGACGTCACTATTGTTTCTTTTGGAAAAATTATTAAGGAAGCGTATAAGGCAGCAGACGAATTACAAAAAGAGGGGATAAGTTGTGAAATCATAGATTTACGTACCGTACGCCCTATGGATCATGACGCTATTTTGAAATCGGTTAAAAAAACCAATCGTCTTGTAATTCTTGAGGAAGCTTGGCCATTTGGTAATGTTGCTACAGAAATCACTTATCAGGTGCAATCGCAAGCTTTTGATTATTTAGATGCGCCTATTATAAAAATTAATACCGCAGATACCCCCGCACCCTATTCTCCTGTCTTATTGGAAGAATGGTTGCCAAATTCTCAAGATGTAGTAAAAGCAGTAAAAAAGGTATTGTATAAATAATTAATAAAATATAACGTTAAAAAGACTTCACTGGCACGTTTGTTGGTGAAGTTTTTTTATTTTTTGATTATGAAAAAGGTTTTAGGGATATTTTTTGTTTTGTTTTTCTGTGGGAACCTGTATTCTCAAACTAAAGTGAGTGGTATTGTGGTTGATGAAAATGGAGATCCGGTTCCATTTGCCAATGTAATTTTTAAAGACTCATCAGAAGGGACAATATCAAATGATAACGGAAGATTTTATATGGAATCTAATAAGAATTATCAAACTCTAATAGTGTCTTTCATAGGATATGCAACCCAAGAGATTGAGCTTGCTAATAGTGTAACCTACGATATGAATATTGTACTTGCGGAAGGTGAGCAACTAGATGAGGTAGTAGTTTATTCTGGCAAAATATCTAAAAAAAACAACCCGGCAATTGATTTACTGCGTAAAATATGGGCGCGGAAAAGAGTAAACGGCCTAAAAATGATGGATCAATATGCATATGATAAATATGAGAAAGTTGAGTTCGATTTAAATACGATAGATAGTGCGATGATCAAAAGCAAACTATTTAAAGGGTTGGAGTTTGTTTTTGATGAAGTAGACACCTCAAGAATTACAGGTAAAACCTATTTGCCTATTTTCATCAATGAGGCTTTCTATAAAGTATGGGGTGATAATAAAATCAATAAACAAAAAGAAACGCTTACAGGAAATAAAAATTCTGGTTTTAGTAATAATCAAAGCATTATTGCTTTTGTTCAAGATTTATATGCAGATTATGATATCTACAATAACTATTTAAAATTCTTTGATAAAAGTTTTACGAGTCCGCTCTCCAGAACTGGAATAGATGTGTATAATTATGTGCTTACTGATACAGCTACCATTGATGATAAACAATGCTTTAATGTTATTTTCTATCCCAGAAGATCCAATGAATTGACTTTTAAAGGAAATTTTTGGGTTAGTGATAGTACATATGCCATAAAAAGAATACGAATGGCGGTAACTAAAAGTGCAAATATTAACTGGGTAAAAGAAATCTATATAGAGCAAGAATTTGATGTGGTAAACGATTCGGTGTTTTTGCTGAAAAGAGATTATATGTTGAGTGATTTTGCACTTCGCAAAAAGGAAGAAGCTAAAGGTATTTATGGAAAAAGAACTACCGTTTACGATAATTATGTTTTTGATATTGAAAAACCTTCTTCCTTCTACGATAAAAAAATAAACCCATATAATGATCAGGTTTATAATAGAGATGATGCCTTCTGGGAAACGAATCGTCTGGAAAAACTAAATAAAGATGAGAAAAGTGTCTACAAGTTAATTGATACTCTTAAAAACGTTCCTAAATTTAAAAGACTTTTTAATATAGGAACGGTGTTAGCTTCTGGTTATTGGGAAATAGATAAATGGAATTTGGATTACGGCCCTGTTTTTTCAACTTTTGGCGCCAACGTGGTAGAAGGCTTAAGGTTGAGAGTAGGAGGTAGAACCTATTTTGGGCAGAATGACAGATGGCGTTTGGAAGGTTATACGGCCTATGGATTCAAAGATCAGAAATTTAAATATGGTATTTCTGGTAAATGGTTGCTAGACAGAAAAAACAGAATTATCATTTCAGCTGGGAATAGACGAGATGTAGAACAGATTGGAGTAAGTCTAACCTCTACTACAGATGTTTTAGGTAGAAGTTTTGCTTCCTCTGCTATCTTCACCGCGGGGGTAAATAATACGTTAACAAATATTAATCTCACTACAGCAGCTTTTGAGTTTGAACCTATTAAGAACGTAATTTTTAAAACAGGAGGAACTTATAAAACTTTAAGATCTGCCATTCCGGAAGAGTTTAGTTTAGATTACATAGATGCTAATGATCCAAGCGGTATTTCCTCGCAAGTGAAACAATTTGAAATGAATGCGTCCTTAGAAATTACTCCCAAACGCCGAACAATTGGGTATGGGGTGGAAAGACGGGACGTAAATGATGATTATTCAAGACTGTTTTTAAACTATACTTTGGGAATGACAGGTGTACTTGAAAGTGACTTTGAATACAGAAAAATTCAGTTATTTTTTAGAAAACCTACACAAATTGGAGGTTTTGGAAGATTATTAACAACCGTTGAGGCGGGTAAAACATTTGGAGACGTGCCACTAAGTTTACTTAGTGTTGTTCCTGGAAACCAAACTTACTTTTCTATTTTCAATACCTTTCCAAATTTAGACTTTTACGAGTTTGTTACAGACACGTACACGTCTGTTCATTTAGAACATAATTTTGGAGGTCGTATTTTTTCTCGTATCCCGGGAATAAGAGACTTAAATCTTCGCGAAATTGTAGGTGTAAGAGGTGTTTGGGGAGAGCTTTCTAATGAAAATATTGCATTAAATGCACCTTCTAATATCGTTTTACGGGCACCGAATGATAAAATATATTGGGAGTATTCTTTTGGAGTTGGAAATATTTTTAAAGTCTTTAGAATAGATTTTAACTTTAGAGGTAACTACCTTGATTTGCCAGATGCTAGGCGTTTTAGCGTTACAGGAGCCTTCGGATTCTTTTTTTAACAAAACCTCTGTATACCTTTTGTTTATAGCATTCTTTTTATACTTTTGCACCGCTAAATTATAGACTATAGAAAGAATGGAATCAAACACTATTTATTTGCCAATTGTAATGGCAATTTTAGGACTGGTATTTATGATGATAAAATCCTCATGGGTTAAAAAGCAGGATCCCGGTAATGAAAAAATGCAAAGTATTTCAAAAAGTATTAAAGAAGGAGCATTAGCTTTTTTGAATGCAGAATACAGGCTACTTCTTGTATTTGTTGTAATCGCAGCATTAGCTTTAGGCGCTATTTCATATTTTGTGCCTACTACACACTGGTTAATTATTGTTGCTTTTGTTTTTGGAGCGTTCTTTTCTGCATTAGCAGGTAATATTGGAATGCGAATAGCAACAGAATCAAATGTTAGAACTACACAAGCTGCAAGAACCAGCTTGCCGCAGGCCTTGAAAGTATCTTTCTCTGGAGGTACAGTTATGGGGCTGGGTGTTGCAAGTCTCGCCGTTTTAGGATTAAGCCTTTTCTTTCTTATTTTCATAAAAATGTTTCTAGTAGGTGCGGATTCTTTCTACAATGAAATGACTATAGTTTTAGAAGCACTTGCTGGTTTTTCTTTAGGAGCTGAATCTATCGCATTGTTTGCCCGTGTTGGGGGTGGGATTTATACGAAAGCGGCCGATGTAGGTGCTGACTTAGTAGGTAAAGTAGAAGCGGGAATACCAGAAGATGACCCTCGTAACCCTGCAACCATAGCAGATAATGTAGGAGATAATGTTGGTGATGTAGCAGGAATGGGAGCAGACCTTTTTGGGTCTTATGTAGCTACTGTGCTTGCCTCTATGGTATTAGGGAATTATATTATTAAAGATATGTCTGAGGCTGCAGGAGCTCCGTTTTCTGATGCTTTTGAAGGTTTAGGACCAATTTTACTCCCAATTGTAATTGCAGGAGTTGGTATTATTGCTTCAATTATTGGAACTTTTTTAATCCGAATAAAGAGTAATGATGCCAAAGAAGCGCAAGTTCAAGCTGCTCTAAATAAAGGTAACTGGTCTTCTATTATTTTAACAGCTATAGCAGTTTATTTTCTTATTCAATGGATGTTGCCTGAAACAATTTCTATGAAATTTTTTGGAGAAGGAGTTAAAGAAATTGCAAATATAAATGTATTCTATGCGACACTTATTGGACTTACAGTAGGAGCTCTTATTTCTGCATTTACAGAATATTACACAGGATTAGGAAAAAAACCAGTTCTAAATATCGTTAAGAATTCATCTACTGGAGCTGCTACTAACATTATTGCAGGATTAGCAACAGGTATGATCTCTACATTTTCATCTGTATTGTTATTTGCAGCTGCTATCTGGGGCTCCTATTCACTTGCTGGTTTTTATGGTGTTGCAATTGCTGCGTCAGCTATGATGGCGACTACTGCGATGCAATTAGCAATTGATGCTTTTGGGCCTATAGCAGATAATGCGGGTGGAGTTGCAGAAATGAGTGAACTTCCAGACGAGGTAAGAGGTAGAACAGATATTTTAGATTCTGTAGGGAATACTACAGCGGCAGTTGGTAAAGGTTTTGCAATTGCTTCTGCTGCGTTAACAGCATTGGCTCTTTTTGCGGCTTATGTAACCTTTACGGGTATTGACGGAATTAATATTTTTAAAGCAGACGTACTTGCAGCTTTGTTTATAGGTGGTATGATACCCGTAGTTTTTTCTGCATTAGCAATGCAAAGTGTAGGGAAAGCTGCTATGGAAATGGTACAGGAAGTAAGAAGGCAATTTAAAGAGATTCCTGGTATTCTTGAAGGTACCGGAAAACCTGATTATGCTAAATGTGTTGAGATTTCTACCAAAGCAGCATTAAAAGAAATGTTACTTCCAGGATTATTAACAATTATAACCCCTATTATAATAGGATTTGTAATGGGAGCCGAAGCTTTAGGTTCTTATATGGCAGGCGTTGCAGTATCTGGTGTTGTTTGGGCTATTTTTCAAAACAATGCTGGTGGTGCATGGGATAATGCTAAGAAATCATTTGAAGCAGGTGTTGAAATTGATGGAGTGATGACGTATAAAGGCTCCGATGCCCATAAGGCAGCGGTTACAGGAGATACTGTTGGTGACCCTTTTAAAGATACTTCAGGACCTTCAATGAACATTCTTATTAAATTGACATGTTTAATTGGTCTTGTTATCGCCCCTATTTTGGGAGGTCATACAGAAACTGCCAATGCTGAGCATATAGATAATCAAGAGGTTATGATTACAGTTGAGACCAAAAATGATACAGCATACAGTGCTCAAAACGAAATGAAAGTAGAGATTATCACTAATGAAGATGGAACGGTTAAGGGTGTGGTAACCTCTGAAACTACCATTAATGGTAAAACTACTATTGAAACGCAAACAGTTGAAGGAGCTTCTTTGGAAGAAGTGAAATCCAAAGTGGAGAAGTTGCGTAAATCATAAATAAGATGTAAAATTTAAAAAGACCTGCAAAATTAATGCAGGTCTTTTTTTATATAGGTATCTAGTCATCAAATAGCTTTGATCGTTTAAAATAAGCCATGTAAATCTCCGTCAATTTTATTGATAATACTTCCTAAATCTTCAGGATTGTCAACAAAATCAAGGTTGTCTACATCTATAATTAAAAGATTTCCTTTATCATAACTATGAATCCATGCTTCGTAGCGTTCATTCAATCTACTTAAATAATCAATAGAAATAGAGTTCTCATACTCGCGTCCTCGTTTGTGAATCTGATTGACAAGATTTGGAATAGAACTTCGTAAATAAATTAATAAATCTGGTGCCAAGACCAAACTTTCCATTAAATCAAAAAGTGATTTATAATTATTGAAGTCTCTATTTGTCATCAAGCCCATTGCATGAAGGTTGGGAGCAAAAATATGCGCATCTTCATAAATTGTTCGGTCTTGTATAATTTGTTTACCACTTTCTCTAATTTGAAGAATTTGTCTAAATCTACTATTTAAAAAGTAAATCTGTAAATTAAAACTCCAACGTTCCATTTGATTGTAGAAATCGTCTAAATACGGATTGTCAACAACATCTTCAAAATGAGATTCCCATTGGTAATGCTTGGATAGTAATTTAGTTAAAGTTGTTTTTCCGGCTCCTATATTTCCTGCTACTGCAACGTGCATTATACTGTGTTATTTCTTGTTGATTTTATTATAAAATTTATATCGGTATGTGTAAATATACAAGTTCTGATGCTTTAGTTAAAGATATGTGTCTTAAATATGGGCGTCTTAAAGAGAAAATTCGATGTAACGTTATTTTTTAGTAATCCTTTCCATGTTTTAAGATATTTTTAATTCTTTGTAGCTTGCTTTAATTGATTTAAACGGTCTTTGGAAAAAACCTTGCCTTTATAAATTAGCATATGAATTTTACGCGTATGGGTAATGTCAATTAAAGGATTTTTATCTAATAAAAGTATATCTGCTGCTTTGCCTTGGGCAATTAAACCATAGAAATCATCTTGTCTTAAAAATGATGCTCCGTTATAAGTTGAGGTTCTAAGAGCTTCAATGTTGGATAAACCGGCAGCTACCATTGCTTCTAACTCTTGATGCAGGGAAATACCAGGGTATATATAAGAATTAAATGCTCCGCAATCTGAACCCGCTAAAAGAGACACTTCAGCCTTTTGTAAATACGCGGTAAGTTCTTGAAATTTATGTTGAAGTTTTAATCTCATTTGATAACGTTCTTCATTAGCGTTTAATGCACTATTAACTCTTCCTTTATAGGTGTTTGCCAGACTGTTGTTTATATATTCCAAATAAGTGTCATGTTCGTGTTTTGTAGTTTTGAGGTTGCTTAAAACATTTCCAATATATAAGGTAGGAGTTACGAATGTATTATGATTGCGCATAAGTTGAAAACTATTTTTAGCGGTTTCAGCATCATACGAATTCATTAATATTTCAAATGAGTCCCAAAAACCAAGCTCACCGTTGCTAATTTTATGCGTTACCTCCTCTTCTTTAGATGAGCATCCTTTCAATATATAGTATAAATGTTCTATAGACCCAATTCCATTTTCAATATTCTCGTTTAGCAAAACGGTAAAAGGCATATGTCCCGAAGTAATCATATTTCTTGATTTTGCCTGTTTTAGAACTTCAAGATATACGGTTCTCGAAATTTTGCTGTCATAAAGTTTAATAAAATCGGCTTCAATAGCTTCAAGGCTGTCAAGTGCTTTTTCAACTTGTGAAATATCTTCAACTTCAATAGATCCTGGCCATCTGGACTTTGCTCCGTCAATCTTAGGACCAGAAGTATAAATTTTAGGCCCCACAAGTATCCCCTTGTTAATTTCATTACGCCACTTGCGGATTTGAACACTTAGATCTCCTCCAGCATCTCTTATTCCAGTGATTCCATTAGCAATAAATAAAGAAAGGAATTCTTTGTTTGCTTTTATCAAAGAATCGCCACCTCTTAGATGAATATGATTATCCCATAATCCTGGGATAGCGTATTTTCCCGTTCCTTTGATGATTTTTTTAGCTTTTTTGTCTTGATTATTAGAATAGTGTCTTACGAATAAAATGCTGTCTTCTAAAATTCCTATATTTTGATTGGATATGATTTTCCCCGATTTATAATCAATAACATTTATATTTTCTATGAGTAAATCGTATGTTGGTTTTTTGATGAGACTGCATGAGCTGATTATCAAAAGAAAACTACAGCAAATTATTTTTCGTATAGAAATCATAAAGTAACGTATTGAACTCTGGCAAAATACAAATATTTCTATTGAAAATCTGCAAATTATAAAGTTGGTGTTGACATACCTATTTCCAGTATAGAAAGATATTTCTTATAAATAAATGAATTAAATATAATGTTAAAACCTTCTTCAAATAAAAACAAATGTTTACATTTGCATCAAATCATAGAGGAAAGATTTGACTGATTGCAACCTCGATAAAAAATGCTAAAGCAGGTTTCTTCTTTAGCAGTATCATTGGTCTTTTCTCGTTTTAATAATTAAATATATGGCATATTTATTTACGTCTGAATCTGTTAGTGAAGGACATCCTGATAAAATCGCAGATCAAATTAGTGATGCATTGTTAGATAATTTTCTTGCTTTTGATCCTGAAAGTAAGGTTGCTTGTGAAACATTAGTGACTACAGGTCAAGTAGTTTTGGCAGGAGAAGTAAAAAGCAATACTTATTTAGATGTACAAAGTATTGCAAGAGATGTTATTAATAAAATTGGGTATACTAAAGGAGCCTATCAATTTAGTGGAGATTCTTGTGGTGTTATTTCGTTGATACACGAACAGTCTCAAGATATTAATATGGGAGTAGATCGTGCCACCAAAGAAGAACAGGGAGCAGGAGATCAAGGGATGATGTTTGGTTATGCCACCAAAGAAACGGAGAATTACATGCCCCTGGCACTTGATATTTCTCATAAAATCCTTCAGGAATTGGCATCTTTAAGAAGAGAAGGCAAAGAAATCCCCTATTTAAGACCCGATGCAAAGGCACAAGTAACCATTGAATATAATGATGAAAACAAGCCTCAACGTATTGATACTATAGTGATTTCTACACAACATGATGCTTTTGATGATGATGATGAGATAATGCTTACCAAGATTAAGTCTGATATCATAAACATATTGATTCCACTTGTAAAAAGCAAATTCCCGGAGAACGTTCAGACATTGTTTAATGATCAAATCAAGTATCATATCAATCCCACTGGAAAGTTTGTAATAGGAGGTCCTCATGGAGATTCTGGGCTTACGGGAAGAAAGATTATAGTGGATACCTATGGAGGAAAGGGAGCTCATGGAGGAGGCGCTTTTAGTGGAAAAGATCCTAGTAAGGTAGATAGGAGTGCAGCTTACGCGGCAAGACATATTGCAAAAAACTTAGTAGCTGCTGGTGTAGCCGATGAAATATTGGTTCAGGTAAGTTATGCCATAGGAGTAGTAAAACCAACATCTATTTTTGTAGATACTTACAGTACTTCAAAAGTAGCAATGACTGATGGTGAAATTGCAAAAAAAGTAGAAGCATTATTTGATATGAGACCTTTTGCAATTGAAGAAAGACTCAAACTTAGAAATCCTATTTATTTAGAATCTGCGGCTTATGGACACATGGGCAAAGATCCAATAGTAATTAATAAAGTTTTTGAATCTCCGTATAATGGAAAAGTTGAGAAAGAAGTAGAATTATTTACTTGGGAAAAATTGGATTATGTAGATCTTGTAAAGAAAGCTTTTGATCTCTAAAAAGTAGGAATTTTATTTTTTTTGAATAAAAATTTGGAAATCAAAAAATTGTTTCTGAATATTTGTTAAATAACAGTGAAGATATGAATTTAAAAATGCGCGATATTATGATGTCCATGCAGCTTAAAGCAGCAGAGTCTTTTATTGCCTAAAAAGTATATATATGGTAACCTTAGAGCCTCTGCATTAGTAGAGGCTTTTTTGTGGAATAAACTAATGAAGAAAAATGAATATAGAATTCTTAAACATACACAAACTAGTATATATGCACTTTATAAAGCGTATTTGTATGTCTATGCGCAATAGAAAGGATATTGATTGTAACCAGATTTCTTAAGTAATAAGGTATTAGCAAAGAGGTCCTTTTAGCAATCAATGCTTCAAGGGCCTTTTTTATTGAAGTAACTATAAATTAATAAAAACAACACAAGTATGAGCGATTTAAAATTTGATACTAATGCCCTACATGCGGGGCATGATGTAAAAGAGAATAAAGGAACAAGGGCGGTGCCTATTTATCAGACAACCTCTTATGTTTTTGATGACTCAGATCACGCAGCAGATCTATTCTCACTTTCAAAACCTGGATATATTTACACCAGGCTTAATAACCCCACGAATGATATTTTAGAACAAAGGTTAGCGAAACTTGAAGGAGGTATAGCAGCCGTAGTGACTGCTTCAGGAACGGCTGCTATAGCTACAACATTACTTACGTTGCTTAAAGCGGGAGATCACATTATTGCCTCCAATAGCCTTTACGGAGGTACTTATAATCTTTTGAATGTAACATTACCCAGATTAGGAATAACAACCACCTTTGTAGATCCTTCTAAGCCTGAGAATTTTGAGTTGGGAGCTCAAGAAAATACAAGAGCTGTATTTGTCGAGTCTTTAGGAAACCCGAAATTGGATGTAGTGGACCTTAAAGCTGTTTCCCAGAAGGCTGCTAACATAAAGGTGCCGTTGATTGTAGATAATACAGTTGCAACACCAGCTCTGTTAAACCCTATTAAACACGGTGCAAATATTGTAATCCATTCTCTTACCAAATATATTAATGGTAATGGTACTTCACTTGGAGGTGTTATTATAGATGCAGGAAATTTTGATTGGAGTAATGGAAAGTTCCCAGAATTTACAGAACCTTCAAAAGGGTATCACGGGCTTATTTATCATGAAGCATTAAAAGAAGCAGCTTTTATTGCTAAAGTACGAATTGAAGGCCTAAGAGATTATGGAGCTGCGTTAAGTCCGCTGAATGCCTTCCAAATACTACAAGGTTTAGAGACCTTAAAAATTCGTATTCAAAAGCATAGTGAACAAGCATTAGAGTTAGCTAAATGGCTTTCTGATCAAGAAGAGGTAAGCTGGGTTAATTATCCAGGACTGGAAAGTAGTAAATACAATGCTTTGGCAAAAGAATATTTACCATTTGGGCAAAGTGGTATTGTAACATTTGGTGCAAAGGGTGGATATGAAGCGGCAAAAATAATTGCAGATCAAACCAAACTCTTTTCGCTACTTGCCAATATAGGAGATACAAAGTCATTAATTATTCACCCAGCGAGTACTACCCATCAACAACTAACAGATGAACAACAGGAGGCTACTGGTGTCACCAAAGATTTGGTTCGTTTGTCCATAGGTTTGGAGGATATTGAAGACCTTAAAGAAGATCTTAAAAAAGCATTATTTGAAACAAAAAAGCTAGTTTCCGTTTAAAAATTACAAAAATGATGTTCAATACATAGAAATACTATTATTTTGTTTTCATTAATTCATATATATATTGAAAATGTTATAAAGAAAGGCGTAGGGACTAGACCCGTTGATGCCTTAGCAACCCTTTACTTATTAAAGAAGGTGCTACATTCTACCTTTTGCCAGGTTTTTCTGGTAAGGACAGATAACAAGAGATTTTACTTCTTTTCTATCGCTTTTCTTTTAACGTTTTGCTTAAAAATAATAGTGGGCTATAAATATTAAAAGATGAGTAACTTAAATTTTATTGATATACCAGATTTTATTACCTGCAAGGGAAAGGCATATGCAGATCTTCGTTTGTCTTATGAAAGTTTTGGAAAGCCTTTGGGTACAGCCCCTATTGTGGTAGTAAACCATGCGCTTACTGGTAATTCAACAGTGACAGGATCAGATGGTTGGTGGAATGATCTTATTGGTTCACAAAAGCTAATAGACACAAATATTTACTCAGTAGTAGCCTTTAATGTTCCAGGTAATGGTTATGACGGAAGTTTGATAGATAATTATTTAGATTTTATTGCGCGTGATGCAGCAAGAATTATTAATGAAGGTTTGAAAAAGCTTGAGATCACAAATGTTTTTGCAGTTATTGGTGGATCAGTTGGTGGCGGTATTGCTTGGGAAATGGCAGTATTGGAACCAGAGTTGATTCAACATTTAATTCCTATAGCTTCAGATTGGAAATCAACAGATTGGCTTATTGCAAATTGTAGAGTGCAAGATCAAATACTTACAAATTCATCACAACCATTGCAAGATGCTCGTATGCATGCAATGCTCTGTTACCGTTCGCAAAAATCATTAGAAGCCAAATTTGGACGCTCAGTAAATGAGGAAAAGAATCTTTTCAATGTAGAAACCTGGTTACTGCATCATGGAAATAAGTTAGAAGAGCGATTTGAATTAGCAGCGTATAAGTTATTGAATAATTTATTAAGAACAATTGATATCACTTCAGGAAGAGGAAGTTTTGTAGAAGTAGTGAAAGATATTAAATCTGACATCCACATGATAGGTATTAATTCTGATATTTTCTTTACCCCCGATCAAAACAGACAAACACTACAAATACTCAAGGAAGTGAAAGAAAATGTCTATTATGAAGAAATAGACTCCATTCATGGGCATGATGCTTTTTTAATTGAATTTAAACAACTTCACGCAATTCTTTCAAAAATTTTTAAACCCACAAGCGAGAAAAATTATGTTCCACACTAATATAAATCTTGTATTGTTTGGCAATGGAAATGTTGGCAACACCTTGGTCAAGCAATTAAGGGAAGCCTCTGGTTTTATCCAATCTTCATTAAATCTAAAATTGAATTTAATAGGTCTTGCAGACTCAAATAAGTTTCAATTTAATCCAAATGGAATAGTTAATGCTAAAGGCAAGATAATAGAAATAGAAGATTATCATTTAAATGATATGATTCAATTGTTACAATTACATCAAATGGAGAATCTTATTGCAATAGACGCAACAGCAAGTCATACCTTAAGCTCGTCTTATAAATTTTTGATAAGTAACGGATTTCATATAGTTGCGGCGAATAAAATTGCAAATACAGACTCACAAAAAAACTATAATGAATTAAGGGAGGCACTTCATAAGTATGATAAATCATTTAGATATGAAACTAATGTTGGGGCGGGGTTACCTGTAATTGAGACTGTAAAAGGATTATATGAATGTGGTGATGAAATCACAAAAATTAGAGGGGTTTTTTCAGGTTCTCTAAGTTATATTTTTAATACATTTTGTAAAGCAGATATTTCTTTTTCTGCGGTAGTAAGAGATGCACTAAAATTAGGATATACAGAACCAGATCCCAGAATTGATTTAAGCGGTAAAGACGTAGCACGTAAATTACTTATTCTAGCAAGAGAAGTGGGAATTTCATTTGAACTTGAGGAAGTGAAAATAAGGAGTTTACTTATTCCAAACTTAGATGAACAATCTTCTCTCAATTGGTTTTTAAGGAATCTTTCAGAATTAGATGAACCATTTGAAACGGCAAAGATTACGCAAAAACCAAACTATGTTTTGAGGTATATTGGAGAATTAAATGTCAAAAACAAAACCTTGGAAGTAAAATTGGTGTCAGAACCAGAAAATTCGTCATTAGGTCAGTTAAAAGGAACGGACTCTTTATTTGAAATATATACTACATCTTATGGAGAAGAGCCATTGGTGATTAGAGGAGCTGGAGCTGGCAAGGAAGTTACAGCGCGTGGCCTACTTTCAGATGTTATAAAGATTGCAAAGGCAACAGTAATCACAAAAAAGATCGATGTATTTTAATAATTTTAAGGACGATAAGATTTAAAGTAAATAAGGCAAATCATGAAAATATTTTTAGATAGAATTGATAACGAGTTTCTTTTTGAAGCAAGAAATGAAAGAGGAAATACGGTTTTAATGGACAATAAGAACCGTCAAGATGGTATTGTAAAAGGGGCTGGGCCCATGGAGTTATTGCTTATGGGTATTGCTGGGTGCAGTGGAATTGATATTGTATCTATCTTAAAAAAACAAAAGCAAACAATCACCAAATATCATGTAGAATTAGAGGCAGAACGTGAACAAGATAAAGTCCCCGCATTGTTTCAAAATGCACATTTAAAAGTATTTTTGGAAGGAGCAATAGATCCTTCAAAAGCATTAAGGGCAGCACAACTCTCTTTTGATGTTTATTGTTCAGTTTCTAAAACGCTTGAAAAGACAATGAAAATAACATATGAGGTTCACCTCAACGGAACAAAATTATGAGCTATAATTCAAAGGAAACCGGTGCTATTCGCAACACTTTAGATAAAACAGCATATAACGAGCATACAACTCCTATTTATCTTACATCGGGATTTGTGTTTGACGATGCCGAAGATATGAGAGCTTCATTTTCGGAGGAAAAATCTCGAAATATTTATTCGCGATTTACGAATCCAAATAATTCTGAATTTGTAGCTAAGATTTGTGAAATGGAAAATGCAGAAGCAGGATACGCTTTTGCTACTGGTATGGCAGCTGTTTTTTCAACATTTGCTGCATTGTTGTCAAGTGGAGATCATATTATATCTGCAAGATCAATTTTTGGTTCTACACATACATTGTTTACCAAGTATTTACCTAAATGGAATATTGAAACTTCCTATTTTAAAATTGATGAGGTAGAAAAAATAACTACATTAATTAAACCGGAAACAAAGATTATTTATGCCGAAACCCCTACAAACCCTGGGGTGGATATTTTGGATTTAGAATTATTAGGGAAAATTGCTAAAGCGCATAATTTACTTTTAATAATAGATAATTGTTTTGCTACTCCTTACTTACAGAATCCAATTAAGTATGGAGCAGATTTAGTAATTCATTCAGCTACAAAACTTATTGATGGACAAGGAAGAGTTTTAGGAGGGGTTACCGTTGGGAGCGCAGAACTTATAAGAGAAATTTATCTTTTTGCCAGAAATACAGGCCCTTCCCTTTCTCCATTTAACGCCTGGACACTTTCTAAAAGTATGGAAACTCTGGCAGTAAGAGTAGATAGGCATTGTGAAAATGCACATCAGGTAGCCACATATTTAGAAAGTCAATCTGAAATTGACATGGTAAAATATCCTTTTTTAGAATCGCATCCCCAATATAAAATTGCGGTAAAACAAATGAAAGCTGGTGGAAGCATTATTGCTTTTCAACTTAAAGGAGGACTATCCGCAGGACGTAATTTTTTAAATAATCTGCAAATGTGTTCTTTATCTGCCAACTTAGGCGATACCAGAACTATTGTAACCCATCCTGCCTCAACAACCCATAGTAAATTATCGCCAGAAGATCGGTTAGAGGTTGGTATTACTGATGGTTTAGTGAGAATTTCTGTAGGCTTAGAAGCCCCAAAAGATATCATAAATGATATCAATCAAGCACTTAATACCTGAAATAAATTAAAAAAATCATCGAAATTTAAATAATAAACTATATTTTAGCGTACAAATACTATAAATCTATAGATTAAATAGACTAATAATGCAAAGCTTTAGAACGGAAATAGAAAACCCCATAGTTGAAAGAGATATTGTAGAACTCGAAAAAAAGATTAGGCTTTTTAAAGAAGGTAAAGTTGATGAGGAACGTTTTAGAAGCCTCAGACTGGCAAGGGGAGTTTATGGACAAAGACAGCCAGGAGTGCAAATGATACGAATTAAGATTCCATATGGACGTCTTACCGGAGATCAATTATTGAGAATCTCAGATGTTTCCGACGAGTTTTCTACAGGAAGATTACATATAACCACCCGTCAGGATATTCAAATTCATTATGTTTCTTTAGATAGAACTCCAGAGCTTTGGGCACAATTAGAAAGAGATGATGTAACTCTTAGAGAGGCTTGCGGAAATACCGTTAGAAATATCACGGCAAGTGAAACCGCAGGAATTGACAAAAAGGAAGCATTTGATGTAAGTGCATACGCAGATGCCATGTTCAAATTCTTCTTGCGAAACCCGGTAAATCAAGAAATGGGGCGTAAATTCAAAATTTCATTTAGTGGTAGTGATGAAGATACGGCATTAAGTTATATTCATGATCTAGGTTTTATTGCGAAAATAAAAGATGGTAAAAAAGGATTTAAAGTATTACTAGGCGGAGGATTGGGTTCTCAACCTCGTCATGCAGATGTTATCTATGAATTTTTGGAAACAGATAAAATTATTCCTTTAACAGAAGGTGTGCTACGAATTTTTGATCGTTACGGAGAAAGATCAAAAAGACTTAAAGCAAGAATGAAGTTTCTTATCAAAGATCTAGGAGTTGAAGAATTTCTGAAATTGGTAGTAGATGAACAAAAAGCACTTTCACATCATGCATTTGAAATTTCGGAGAATAGTTTTGAGCCAAATTTTTCAGATAAATTAAATACTCCTGAAACAAATATTGAGAATTTTGAGGACTATGAGCAATGGAAGGCGTTGAATGTGATCTCTCAAAAACAGGAAGGATATGTTGCCATTGGCGTAAAAGTCTTTTTAGGAGATTTCTATACAGATAAAGCCAGAAAATTAGCTACATTGATTAAAAATCATGCAGCAAATGAATTACGTCTTTCTTTAAGACAAGACATTTTAATACCTCATGTTAAAGTAGAAGACTTACCTTATTTTTATCAACAGTTAAAATCTTTAGGATTTACGGATGTTGGATACAATTCTGCGGTAGACATCACTGCATGTCCTGGCACAGATACTTGTAATTTAGGTATCGCAAGTAGTACAGGAATTGCTTCAAAATTAGAGGAAGTACTTCATAAGGAATATCCACAATATCTTAATAATAAAGATATCACTATCAAAATTAGTGGGTGTATGAATGCTTGTGGTCAGCATAACATGGCACAAATTGGTTTTCAGGGAATGTCTGTACGCGTCGGCAAGTTGGTTGCGCCCGCTTTACAAGTTTTATTGGGCGGAGGTGTTCTGGGAGATGGAAAAGGGCAGTTTGCAGATAAAGTAATTAAGGTTCCTAGCAAAAGAGGGCCTCAAGCCTTAAGATTAGTGTTAAATGATTATGAAAATAATCGATTAAATAACGAAACCTTTGTTGAATACTACAACAGACAAGGACAGATATATTTTTATGATTTCTTAAAGCCTCTGGCAGATGTAACCAATCTAGAACCAGAAGAATTTATAGATTGGGGTCACAATAAACCATATATCAAAGCCGTAGGAGTAGGTGAGTGTGCAGGAGTGGTAATTGATTTGGTGGCAACGCTACTTTTTGAAAGTGAAGAAAAATTAGATCTTTCTCAGGAGGCAATTAATCAGAATAAATGGTCAGATAGTATTTACCATTCTTATACAAGTATTGTAAACACAGCGAAAGCATTACTTCTGGGTGAAAAAATAACAACTAATACGCAGGCAGGCATTATTAAACAATTTAATGAAGCCTTTATTGAAAATCAGAAAATTGATTTTCAGGGAAGTTTTGAAGATTTTGTCTATCAGGTAAAAGCCAATGAGCCTACAGAGGCTTTTGCTCTTAAATATCTAAGTGACGCAAAAAACTTTTATCAATTGAGTGATGCGTACCGTAAAAAGGAATTGGAATATGCAACAAACTAGAAAAGCAAGATTAACTCTTGTAGGAGCAGGGCCTGGAGACCCGGATTTATTTACCATAAAGGGTGCGCGAGCTTTGGCAGAAGCAGATGTAGTTTTATATGATGCTTTAGTGAATAAAAAACTGCTAACCTATGCATCTCAAAATGCTATAAAAATATTCGTTGGAAAAAGAAAAGGGTATATGGCACATACCCAAGACGAAATCAATCAGCTTATTGTAAACAAAGCCTTTGAACATGGTCACGTAGTTCGTCTTAAAGGAGGTGATCCTTTTATTTTTGGTCGTGGTACAGAAGAAATTGAACATGCAGAAAGTTTTGGAATTTCCAGTGAGGTAGTTCCAGGTATTTCATCTTCAGCCGCCGTTCCAGCAAATCAGGGAATTGCACTCACAAAAAGAGGAGTTACAGAAAGCTTCTGGGTGATCACGGGCACTACTTCACAGCGAAAACTGTCTAATGATGTGGTGCATGCAGCAAAATCTTCTGCAACCGTTGTGATTCTAATGGGAATGAGCAAGCTCACAGAGATTGTTGACATTTTCAAAGCACAAGATAAGCATGATATGCCAGTAGCAATTATTCAAAATGGCACCACAACTCAAGAAAAAACAGGGATTGGTACTGTTGAAACGATAGTACAAGTAGTGAAGCAAAAGAAATTAAGCTCTCCGGCAGTTATTGTGATTGGCGAAGTTGTAAAACATAGTCATAAACTGAGAGACTTTTATAAAGAAGAATTGGTGCATGTAATTAATTCTTAAGTGGATTGACAATACAAAGTATCAGTCTAATAAACTTAAAACCAATTGATTAAGATTTAAAAAAATAGAAAAAATGATTAAAACAGACATACTTATAATAGGTGCAGGACCTACAGGACTATTTACGGTTTTTGAAGCAGGATTGTTAAAAATGAAAACACACCTTATAGATGCATTGCCTCAACCAGGTGGACAATGCTCTGAGATTTATCCTAAAAAACCCATTTATGATATTCCTGGTTTCCCTGAGATATTAGCTGGTGATTTAGTAACCAATCTAATGGAACAAATTAAACCTTTTGAACCAGGTTTTACTTTGGGAGAGCGCGCAGAAACCATTGAAAAACTTGAAGATGGTTCTTTTATTGTAACCACTAATAAAGGAACAAAACACCATGCACCCGTTATAGCTATTGCTGGAGGATTAGGGTCTTTTGAGCCTAGAAAACCACCATTAGAAAATATTGTCAATTTTGAAGATAAGGGAGTTTCATATATCATTAGAGATCCTGAAAAATTTCGAGGTAAAAAAGTAATTATTGCAGGAGGTGGAGATTCAGCACTTGACTGGTCGATTTTTTTAGCAGATGTGGCAGAAGAAGTAACTCTGGTTCATAGAAGAAAAGAATTTAGAGGTGCATTAGATTCAGTTGAAAAAGTAGCTGAGCTTTCTAAATTAGGTAAAATAGACTTAATTACAGAGGCACAAGTAACTGGTTTGCATGGTGAAGATGAGCTATCATCGGTAACCATTAAATACAATTCTGGTCAAGAGGCCGTAAGAGAACTGGATGAATTTATTCCTCTGTTTGGATTATCGCCTAAGCTTGGTCCTATAGCCAACTGGGGACTCGAAATTGAGAAGAATGCTATTAAAGTAGATAATTCATACGATTATTCAACAAACATACCAGGTATCTACGCTATTGGAGATGTAAATACCTACAAAGGGAAGCTTAAATTGATACTTTCTGGGTTTCATGAAGCTGCTATTATGTGTCAAAGTGCTTACCAAAGAATTAACCCTGGTAAACGTTATGTTATGAAATATACTACGGTTAGTGGAGTTAGCGGTTTTGATGGTACAGTTAAAGAAGCTAAAAAGGAAGTTGTAAAAAGTATTGTATAAAATAAATTTAATGCCGTTCTTTGTTATAAGTTCTAATTACATCATGTGTTATCAAGAAAGGTGAAGGGAATAGACCCGTGGAAACCTTAGCAACCCTCAGTTCTTAACAGAGAAGGTGCTACATTCTACCCGAAAGGGGAAAGATGACAAATACAATTTTTTTTGTATTTTTTACTCCATTCAATTTTTTTGATAACCTATAAATTAAACTTATTAGGTTTTCGAGTATACACTCGGTTTAAAGTTTTTACAAGATTTTAAAAGTCAATTAAATTGAAAAATAATGAATAAGATTTATGCTGAAATAGAAAAGCGAATTTTAATACTTGATGGAGCGATGGGAACCATGCTTCAGGAATATAATTTCACTGAAGAAGACTACAGAGGGGAACGTTTTAAAGATTACCATCTTCTACTAAAGGGAAATAATGACCTTTTATCTCTTACACAACCCTATGCAATAAAAGAAATTCACCGAAAATATTTCGAAGCAGGTGCCGATATTGTAGAAACAAATACATTTTCAGGAACTTCAATAGCCATGGCTGACTATGAAATGGAGTCTCTTGTATATGAACTTAACTATGAGTCTGCAAAGTTAGCCAGAGAAGTAGCAGATTCATTTACAGAGAAAGAACCTCAAAAGCCAAGATTTGTTGCAGGCTCTATAGGTCCAACAAATAGAACAGCAAGTATGTCTCCAGATGTAAATGATCCGGCATATAGGGCAGTTACGTTTGATGAATTGGTAGTTGCTTATGAAGAACAGACAATTGCTCTAATAGAAGGAGGATGTCATCTTTTATTAGTGGAAACTATTTTTGATACCTTAAATGCTAAAGCAGCGCTGTTTGCCATAGAGAAAGTTAAAAAGGAAAAACAGGTGGAGATTCCTATAATGGTAAGTGGCACCATTACAGACGCTAGCGGTAGAACCTTATCTGGACAAACCGTGGAAGCCTTCCTAATTTCAATTTCGCACATACCTATATTAAGTGTAGGGTTTAATTGTGCACTTGGAGCTAAACAATTACAACCTTATTTACAAAGACTTGCTAGGGAAGCTTCATTTTATACCTCAGCACATCCTAATGCAGGTTTGCCAAATGCTTTTGGTGCCTACGATGAAACCCCAGAAGAAATGCGTGAACAAATTGAAAGCTACTTAAAAGATGGTTTGGTAAATATTATTGGGGGTTGTTGTGGAACAACGCCCGCACATATTAAGGCAATTACCATCGCTGCGGCACAATACCAGCCTAGAAAGTTAAATGTTAATGTCTAATAGTATATAAAGTATGAGTACTCATTATCTAAAACTTTCCGGGCTAGAGCCATTAGTTATAACTCCAGATAGTAATTTTATAAATATTGGTGAACGTACAAATGTTACAGGTTCCCGAAAATTTCTTAGACTAATCAGGGAAGAAAAGTATACAGAAGCTTTAGAAGTCGCTAGAGCGCAGGTAGAAGGAGGAGCCCAAATTATAGACATCAACATGGATGAAGGCATGTTAGATGGAGTTAAAGTCATGACTATCTTCTTAAATTTAATTGCTTCTGAACCTGATATTTCAAGAGTACCCATAATGATTGACAGTTCTAAATGGGAAATCATTGAAGCTGGTTTAAAGGTGGTTCAAGGTAAAAGTGTGGTAAATTCTATTAGTCTTAAGGAAGGAGAAGCCAACTTTATAAAACAAGCCTCACTCATTAAAATGTATGGTGCAGCCGTTATTGTCATGGCATTTGATGAAGATGGTCAGGCAGATACCTATGAACGCCGTATTGAAATATGCAAAAGATCTTATGATATTCTGGTTAATCAGGTAAACTTTGCCCCAGAGGATATTATTTTTGATCCTAATATTTTTCCGGTAGCTACAGGAATGGAAGAGCATCGGAAAAATGCTTTGGACTTTTTTAAAGCAACCAAATGGATAAGAACAAACCTGCCGCATGCAAGCGTAAGCGGAGGGGTAAGCAACGTGTCGTTTTCTTTTAGAGGTAATAATACAGTAAGAGAGGCAATGCACTCATCATTCTTATATCATGCCATTAAAAATGGAATGAATATGGGAATCGTTAACCCAGAATTATTAGAGGTTTATGATCAAATTCCTAAAGACTTACTTACCCATGTAGAAGATGTACTGTTTGATAGAAGAGATGATGCCACAGAGCGTCTTTTGGAATTTGCAGAAACAGTTAAAGGGTCTGCTAAAGTTACCGAAAAGCAGAAAAAAGAGTGGAGAAATCTTGAGTTGCAAGAGCGAATTACGCATGCTTTGGTAAAGGGTATTGATGAATTTATACTTGAAGATGCAGAAGAAGCACGTTTAAAAGTTGAGAAGCCTATTGAGGTCATTGAAGTGTATTTAATGAAAGGCATGAATGTGGTAGGTGATTTATTTGGGAGTGGAAAAATGTTTTTGCCACAGGTGGTTAAATCTGCCAGAGTAATGAAACGTGCGGTTGCTTACTTGTTGCCTTTTATAGAGGCAGAAAAGGATGGAAAAAAAGAGTATGCAGGTAAAATATTATTAGCTACCGTTAAAGGGGACGTTCATGATATAGGAAAGAATATTGTAGGGGTAGTGCTTGGATGTAATAATTATGAGATTATTGATCTTGGTGTAATGGTGCCTCCTGAAAAAATCATACAAAAAGCAGTAGAAGAAAAAGTAGATATAATAGGGCTAAGTGGACTTATAACTCCATCACTAGATGAAATGGTGTATCTGGCAAATGAAATGGAAAAACAACAGATGGAAATTCCATTACTCATTGGAGGTGCCACCACTTCGCGTGCGCATACAGCGGTAAAAATAGCACCCGGATATTCAAATACAGTTATTCATGTGAATGATGCCTCCAAAGCAGTAACTGTGGTTGGAAGTTTGTTGAAAAAAAATAACAATGAATTTAAGAAACTTATCCATGAAGAATATAATCAGTTTCGAACCCAATTTCTGGAAAGAGGTAAAAAGAAAGATTATATTTCTATTGAATCAGCAAGAGCCAATAAATATCAAGCAGATTTTAAAAACTACAAACCTATTTCTCCCGCCCAAAACGGAATAAAAGTTATTGAAGAAATGGATTTGGAAAAACTGGTTCCTTATATTGATTGGAGTCCTTTCTTTAGAAGCTGGGATTTACATGGTAAATATCCTGAAATTCTAGAGGATCCAGTAGTAGGGGAGCAGGCGAGTGCCTTGTTTTTAGATGCAAAGGAAATCATGAAGCAACTTCTTGAAGAAAAACTAATCCATGCAAAAGCCGTATTTGGAATATTTCCTGCAAACACTATAAATGATGATGATATTGAAGTTCTGCATAAAGATCAATCGTTTTCATTTCTAACATTGAGGCAACAATTAAAGAAACATGCCGGAAAGCCTAATTTTGCACTATCAGATTTTATCGCTCCAAAAGAATCTGGTATTCAAGACTATATGGGTTTTTTTTGTGTGACTACTGGTTTTGGTGCCGATGAGCTAGCGGCTCAGTATGAAGCAAATCATGATGATTACAATAGCATTATGGTAAAGGCACTGGCAGATAGATTTGCAGAAGCTTTTGCCGAATATCTTCATGAAAAAGTAAGAAAAGAATATTGGGGATATGCCTCTGATGAAGCCTTGAGTAATCTTGAGTTAATAAAAGAATCGTATAAAGGAGTTCGTCCAGCGCCAGGTTATCCTGCGTGTCCAGATCATTTAGAAAAAGAAACTATTTGGTCTCTACTTGAAGTTGAAAAACAAATAGGGGTTAGCCTTACAGAGAGCTTAGCTATGTGGCCTGCGGCATCAGTTTCAGGATATTATTTTGCACATCCAGAGAGTCGTTATTTTGGATTAGGGAAGATAACAGAAGACCAGTTATTAGACTATGCACAAAGAAGAGGAATTTCTGTTGAAAAGGCTAGGAAATGGTTAAATCCTAACCTGGCATCCTAACAAAAAAATACTATAAAAATTAAAAGTGGAGTTTATTTAAACGAACACTAAAATTAAAAAAAAAGATGAAAGTTACCCAACATATAGAGAATGCAAAAGACAGTACGTTATTTTCTTTTGAGATTCTTCCACCACTCAAAGGTCAAAACATACAATCAATTTTTGATAGTATAGATCCGCTCATGGAGTTCAAACCTCCATTTATAGACGTGACATATCACAGAGAAGAATATATTTACAAAGAACATGAAAATGGATTGTTAGAAAAAAAGGTAGTCCGAAAAAGACCCGGCACTGTGGGTATTTGTGCCGCAATTCAAAATAAATATCAGGTAGATGCAGTACCACATATTTTATGCGGAGGGTTTACAAAAGAAGATACAGAGAATTTTTTGATAGATCTTGATTTCTTAGGTATAGACAATGTAGTGGCCTTAAGAGGGGATGCTGTTAAGAGCGAAACTTATTTTAAACCTGAAAAAGAAGGGAATCCATATGCCATAGACTTGGTGAAACAGATTGTAGATCTAAATAAAGGAATTTATTTGGATGAAGATGTTTTGAATAAGGCTACTACAGACTTTTGTGTGGGAGTAGCGGGTTATCCAGAAAAGCATATGGAGGCGCCTAGCCTAGATAGTGATATCCATTTTTTAAAGAAAAAGGAAGAGGCAGGAGCCACTTATGTAGTAACACAAATGTTTTTTGACAATTCAAAGTTTTTTGAATTTACGAAGAAGTGTAGAAGTGCAGGAATTACTATTCCTATTATCCCTGGGCTAAAACCACTGGCAAATAAGAAACAGCTCAATATGATTCCACATCGTTTTAGTGTAGACCTTCCAGACCAGCTAATAAATGCTGTTATAAAATGTAAGGATAATAAAGAAATAAGACAGGTGGGGATAGAATGGTGCATTGCACAAAGCAAAGAATTAGTAAAAAGTGGAGTGCCTGTTTTACATTATTACTCTATGGGTAAAGCACAAAATATAAAAGCAATCGCTAGCGAAGTTTTTTAAATATATAGTACATTTGCCCCTGTTTATGGGCAAAAATATTTTCCGGCTATTCTTTTTTTTATGTACCCTCTGTGTTTTTTCTCAAGAAAACAAAACCAGTGGCGTTCTAGATGTTAATTACTTTTATGGCAATGTAGCAAGGCATAATGATGATATTCTTCATTTAATTACAGGTCACCCAGAGGGTTTGATCTTGAGTTACAGTAAAAAAACATTTGGATATGAAGAATGGGAACAACAATATAATTATCCAGATTACGGACTTTCTTTTACCTATCAGAATTTAAAAAATGAATTTTTAGGCGAGAATTACGGTTTATACGCGCACTATAATTTTTATTTTCTTAAACGAAAATTGATGTTTCGTATTGCTCAGGGACTGGCAGTTACAACCAATCCTTACAATCGAGAAACGAATTTTAGAAATGTAGCTTTTGGAACACGTTTGTTAAGTAGCACCTATGTAATGCTTAATTACAGAAAAGAGAATATACTGGATAGATTCGGATTACAAGGAGGCTTTTCTTTAATACATTATAGTAATGCAAATGTTGAAGCGCCAAATACAAGCGTAAATTCTATTACATTCAATCTTGGTGTAACCTATAATTTGGAAGATAACTTGCCTGAATACATTTATAATTTGGAAAAGAAGGATTATAGAACACCTTGGAATTATAATATGTTGGTTAGAACAGGGATAAACGAAAGTGATGTAATTGATAGTGGTCAGTTCGGCTTTCTTGTTTTTACCGCCTATGCAGATAAAAGATTAAACAGAAAAAGTGGAATACATGCTGGTGCAGAATTATTTTTGTCTAATTTCTTAAAAGAATACATCACCTATCGAGGAGTTGCTTTTCCAGGTGATTTCGGGATTAATGGAGATGAAGATTATAAACGAGTAGGTGTTTTTGTAGGTCACGAATTATATATTAATCGTTTTTCAGTTTTAACCCAATTGGGATATTATGTATATTATCCCGTAGAATTTGAAGGGCGAGTCTATATAAGAGCTGGACTTAAACGGTATTTTGGGAAGCGTTTCTTTGGTGAATTAACCTTGAAATCACATGGTGCAAAGGCAGAAACCGTAGAATTTGGTTTGGGGATTCGGTTATAACAAATACTAAAAGTAAAGACACTTGAAAAAAAACTAGGAATGAAAAAAACGGTGTATTTTATTTTAATTATAGGGATGTTATTTTCATGCGATAATGAAAGCGTTCCAAATTGTTTTAAATCTGTCGGTAAAACTGTTCAGCAAGAGAGAGAAGTAGTTACTTTTTCTAAAATATTGGTAAATGAAGGTATCAGCTTAATTATAAAGCAAGGCAACGAGTATACGGTAATCATAGAATCTGGGGAAAACCTTATTAATGATATACAGGTTAAAATAGAAGAAGGAAGATTGATTCTAACAAATAATAATAACTGCAACTTTTTTAGGTCTTATGAGAATACTACGGCTTTTGTAACCGTGCCTAATTTAACCGAAATAAGAAGCTCAACTCAATTTGACATCCACTCGGAAGGTGTCTTGAATTTTGAAAACCTTACCATTATCTCGGAAGATTTTTTAGATACATCTTTGCAAAGTGTGGGAAATTTTTATTTAAATATTCAATGCAGAAATTTAAAAGTAGTATTTAATAATCTTTCTAATGCATTTATTGAAGGTACTGTTGAAGAGGTAGATATCGAATTTCAGTCTGGGAATGGAAGATTTGAAGCCGAAAATCTCATTATTGATAATGCCGCCGTTTTTCACCGGGGAACCAATGATATAATATTAAATACTACGAATTCATTGATTGGTGATATTTTTAGTACTGGAAATATTATTTCTGTAACCAGACCAGATCAAGTAGAGGTGATTGAACACTATAGGGGAAGATTAATTTATAAAGATTGATGAATCGTAAAATTCTAATAATGATATTTTTTGGTTTCTTCTCATTTCTGAATTCATTATTTGCTCAGGAAAATCCAGAGATTCCTCAAATAGCATTTGTAGGGAGTAATAAAAAGGTAGATAGGGTTGTTAAAAGAATTATTAGAAAGAAAAAAACACCTGGACTGGCAATTACAGTTTCAAAAAATGGAAACACTATCTTTCAAAAAGGGTATGGTTATGCTAATATTGAAAAAAAAATACCTGTAAATGCAAAAACAAGTGTTTTTAGAGTAGCAAGTGTATCAAAACCATTAGCAGCAACCGTTTTGGCAAAAATGGTGGAGCAAGAAAAAATAGATTTAGATACTTCATTGTATACATATCTTCCAGAGTTTCCAAAAAAGAAGTATGATTTTACGATTAGACAATTAGGAGGACATCTTGCTGGAATTCGTACTTATAAAGACAATGAGTTTTTAAATAATAATCCGCTTTCTATCTCAGAAGGAGTCGCACTTTTTGCAAACGACAAACTGTTATTTGAACCAGGTACCAAATATTTTTACAATAGTTATGATTGGGTTCTTATTTCTGCCGCAGTACAAAATATAACCAAAACCCCTTTTGAGAAGTATACAAAAGAAAATGTGTTAGTACCATTACAAATGAATCATACCTATCCAGATTCTACAAGTATTAACATTCCAGAATTAGTATCATTTTATAGTCGGGCAAGGGGAAAAAAGTTTAGAAAAGCAAAAACGGTAAATAATTTCTTTAAACTGGCAGGAGGGGGTTTTTTATCTACTTCCGAAGATATTAGCAAATTAGGAAATGCTTATTTGGTTACTAACTTTTTAAAGCCTGAAGTTATCTCAGAATTTCTTACGTCTCAAAAAATTGGTGATAAACTCACTTATTATGGTATTGGGTGGGAAGTAAGTTATGACCATAAGAAAAGACCTTATATGGGGCATACAGGAAATGGCGTTGGTGGTTATGCATTTTTTAGAATTTATCCAGCTCAACAAATGGTCTTTACTATTTTAACTAATATGACTAATCCAGCTATAGAAAAGGAATTTCGTATCATTGTTGATGAAATTATGTCTGCTGTTTTACCTGTTGAGTAGTAAGCTCTGTAAAGAGGCTTTCCAGATTTCTATTCTTTTGATTTAGTTGTAGTGTCTTCAGTCCATTATCATGCGCAAAATCAAAAACTGCCGGACGCATATCCGTAGATCCCTTAAATTGTAATTCATAACTAAATCCTCCAGTATTTTTAACAGAGATAACCCCAGGGAGTTTGCTAAGCAAAATTTCCTCTACACGATAATCAAACTCTACCAGAATAATTTGCTTTTGTCCCTCATGTAGGTCAGCTAATTTTTGGTCCGCTACAATTTTTCCTTTGTCAATAATAATAACACGTTCACAAATTGCTTCTACCTCTTGCATAATATGTGTAGAAAGCAGAATCGTTTTTTCTTTCCCCATGTTTTTTATAAGCTCACGCATTTCAATAAGCTGATTAGGGTCTAGGCCTGTAGTAGGTTCATCTAAAATCAATACCCCTGGGTCATGAAGTAGCGCATTAGCCAGGCCAACACGTTGGCGATACCCTTTTGATAATTGGCCTATTTTTTTATGTGATTCAGAAGAAAGCCCGGTTATTTCAATTACCTCAGCTATTCTGGTAGCGGGAATTTTGTAAATAGAGGCATTAAACCCTAAATACTCCTTTACATACATGTCAAGATATAAGGGATTGTGTTCAGGAAGGTAACCTATTTTTTGTTGTACCATTTTCTTTTGAGTAACCACATCATAACCACCAACCATTGCAGATCCTTCATCTGCCTTAAGGTAGGTAGTTAAAATCTTCATTAAGGTAGATTTTCCAGCACCATTAGGCCCTAAAAGACCTACAACCTCTCCTTTCTTTACGGTAAAAGACAATTGGTTAAGTGCCTTCTGAGATCCGTAGCTTTTTGTGATTGAATTTACCTTTATAGACATTACCTTTTTTTTCAAAAATAACCATATATGGGTAAAATAAGAATATAGTTTTCAATTCTTTCATTTTCGATAACGTTTTAGTTATTTTTTTGTAATTTTTTTGTTTTAAGTTTTAAAAATAAACGCTACTTTAGCCTAGTGTTAATATGATTAATTGATGATAACGACTATTTTATTCAATAAAAGTTTCTTTTTCTTCTTCTATTACTTTAGAGGACAGGGGAGGCTTTTTTAATATTGAACGTTATCAATAAAAATATAAAGAGTCTCGGTAAATCGAGGCTTTTTTTTTAGTAAAAAATGGAAGGTAAAGTAGCAATACAAGGTATAAAGGGGTCTTTTCACCATCAAGTGGCAAGAGAATATTTTGGTGAACATATAAATATCTGCGAGTGTATGTCGTTTGATAAGCTTGCAGACAACCTGATTGATAAAAGTGCGGATATAGGAGTCATGGCAATTGAAAATTCTATTGCAGGCTCCATTATACCTAATTATGCCATAATAGATAGTAGGCATTTACACATTATTGGAGAATTCTACCTAAACATTCACCATAATTTAATGGCCATGTCTGGACAAAGTATTTCAGATTTAAAGGAAGTACACTCGCATCCAATGGCATTGTTGCAATGCAAGGAGTTTTTTAGAAACTATCCTGATATTAAATTAGTTGAAGATGCAGATACTGCGGAAACAGCGCAAAGAATACACAACAATAAAATACACGGTTTAGGAGCCATAGCAAGTTCAGTGGCTGCAAAATTATACGACCTTGAGATTCTGGCTCCAGAGATACAAACTATTAAGAACAATGTGACACGTTTTGTAATAGTTAAGAATAGAAATTCCATCATACCAGAAGATGAAATAAGTAAAGCTTCTTTAAAATTTCAATTAGATCATAAAAGAGGAAGTCTTGCTACTGTTTTAAATGTAATGAGCGATTGCAAACTTAGTTTGACCAAAATTCAATCTTTACCTAAAATTGATACACCATGGAAGTATTCTTTTTTTGTGGATGTGACGTTTAAAACTTACTCAGATTTTCAAAAGGCTAAATCCATTATTAACATTATGGCAGATCATTTTAAGGTACTCGGTGAATACAAAAATGCACGTATATGATACAATATGCAAATAGATTGAATACGGTAGAGGAGTACTATTTTTCTAAAAAATTAAGGGAAGTACGTGCACTTATAGCGCAGGGAAAACCTATAATTAATATGGGTATTGGTAGTCCAGATTTGCCGCCCCCTCCAAATGTGATTAAAACGATACAAGAGGCTGTATTGGAAGAAGGTGCGCATCAATATCAAAGCTATCAGGGAATTCCTGAGATGAGAAAAGCGATGGCAAATTTCTATCAGACAAATTTTGATGTTACTCTTAATCCTGATGATGAAGTACTGCCTCTAATGGGATCAAAAGAAGGTATTATGCATATTAGCATGGCTTTTTTGAATGAAGGTGATGTGGCATTAATTCCTAATCCAGGTTATCCAACCTATAGCTCAGTAACTAAATTAGTAGGCGCAAAGGTAAAAACCTACGACCTTACCGCTGAGAATAATTGGTATCCTGATATTAAAAAATTAGAAGCAACCAATCTTTCAAGAGTAAAAATAATGTGGGTAAATTATCCTCATATGCCTACTGGCACCAATGCAGATTTGAGTAGATTAAAAGAAATCATAGCTTTTGGCGCCAGAAATCATATTCTAATTATTAATGATAATCCATACAGTTTCGTGCTCAATAATTCACCTAGTAGCATTCTAAAAGCCACTGGGAATCAATCTCACGTAATGGAGTTAAATTCTCTTAGTAAAACGTTTAATATGGCGGGTTGGCGAGTAGGAATGCTTGCAGGAGATAGTGAACATATTAAAGCTGTGTTAAAGGTAAAAAGTAATATGGATAGTGGAATGTTCTACGGAATACAAAAAGGAGCAGTTCAGGCGTTAAATAGCAGTTCTGATTGGTATGAAACATTAAATAAAACCTACAAAAGTAGAAGAGAACACATATTTAATTTAGCAGATAAACTAGACTGCACTTTTGATAAAAATGGCGTGGGAATGTTTGTGTGGGCAAAGCTTCCATCAACCGCGAAAAAAGCGGAAGAATTTATAGATGATATATTAATAGAAAAAAATGTCTTTATAACACCAGGAACTATCTTTGGTTCTAATGGAGAAGGTTACATACGCTTTTCATTATGCCTATCAGGAGATAAAATTAAAGAAGCATTAAGTAGATTTTAAAATAGGGAAGGATGAATGTTTTTGTTATTGGATTAGGTTTAATTGGAGGCTCTATGGCCAAAGATATAAAGGCAACTAACAAGGAAGCAGTGCTTTTTGGAATTGATGCAAATGAAAATCACATAGAAGAAGCTATTAAAATTGGTTTTATAGATAGAAAAGCAACCTTTGAAATGCTGGATAAAGCAGATATAGTGATTGCAGCAATTCCCGTAGATAAGTTAATTAAGCTTCTTCCAGAAATTTTAGACATCGTGGATCATGAAACACTGGTGTTTGATGTAGGTTCTACGAAAGAATTAGTATGTAAGGCGGTAGCAAAACATCCTAAAAGAAGAAATTTTCTAGCAGCACACCCTATAAGCGGTACAGAATTTTCAGGACCATCTGCAGCAATTGAAAATTTATTTAAAGGGAAAACCAATATTATTTGTGAGGTTGAGAAAACAGCTTTCAAATTACAAGAGATCGCATTAGAATTATTTCGGAATATGGGTATGAGAATTCGATATATGGATGCTGCCTCTCATGATAAACACATAGCCTATATGTCACACCTGTCACATATAAGTTCTTTTATGTTAGGGAAAACCGTAATTGAGAAGGAGAAAAATGAACGTGATATATTTGACATGGCAAGTAGCGGATTTGAAAGTACGGTAAGACTTGCAAAAAGCTCACCAGCTATGTGGACACCTATATTTAAGCAAAACAAAACCAATATAATTGAAACTTTAGAGGAATACATACTTAACTTACAAAGATTTAAGAATTTAATGGAAAATGATCACTATGAGGCAATTTTTCAGGAAATGGAAGACACTAACAGAATTAAAGAAATATTAAACGGAATTACAATAAAACACAACTAGAAATTTAGGAAAAATGGAAAATAACAAGCAAATGAGATCCTGGTTAGATCAGTTTGGACTTAGCCACCCTTTAGTTATCGCTGGTCCCTGCAGTGCGGAGACGGAAGAACAGGTATTAAAAATAGCACATGAGCTTAAAGATAGTGATACAAATGTTTTAAGAGCCGGAATTTGGAAACCAAGAACCCGCCCCGGTATGTTTGAAGGGGTAGGCGCAATTGGTTTAAAGTGGTTACAAAAAGCGAAAGAAGAAACAGGCATGCTCACGGCTACAGAAGTAGCAAACCCTGCACATGTAAAACTAGCATTAGATCATGATGTAGATATTTTATGGATTGGCGCTAGAAGTACAGTAAGTCCTTTTATTATTCAGGAAATAGCAGATTCACTTAAAGGAACCGATAAAATTGTGCTTATTAAGAACCCGGTTAATCCAGATTTAGCACTATGGTTAGGAGCGGTAGAGCGATTATATAAATCAGATATAAAAAACCTTGGGGTCATTCACAGAGGCTTTTCAACCTATGAAAAGACAAAGTATAGAAATATTCCAGAATGGCAATTGCCTATTGAATTACAAAATAAGTTTCCAGACCTTCCTCTTATTTGCGATCCTTCACATATCACAGGAAATAGAGAAATGATATTTGATGTTTGTCAAACTGCTTTAGATCTTAATTATGATGGATTAATGATAGAGACACATACCGATCCTGATGATGCATGGAGTGATGCAGCGCAACAAGTAACACCAACTGCCTTAGTTCAAATAATGAAAGATCTAAGAATACGTAAAGAAACAGATGAAGAAGCGGAGTACAATTCTAAAATATCTAATCTTAGAGCTCAAATAGATGTAATTGACAATCAATTATTAGACATTTTGGGAAAACGCATGAAAGTAGCGGGTGATATTGGAGACTTAAAGAAGCAGAAAAACGTAGCCGTTTTACAAAGCAAACGTTGGAATGAGATCTTGGGTAAAATGATTTTAGAAGGAGAAGGTAGAGGCTTAAGTGAAGAGTTTGTTTTGAGAATGTTCAAGGCAATTCACCAAGAATCTATTAACCACCAGGAAAAAATTATGAATTCATAATATCTAAATGGTAAGTAAAAAGGGCTTTCTCTAAATAAAGAGAAAGCCCTTTTTTTATGGGATTATTAAAACTTAAATGTTATTTAGCTCTTTTAAAAATATACCTAGTAATAAAAATACCTTGTTTGTCTCCTTTTCCACCATCACTTTCTACGGCACTTACCACAAAAGCAAGTTCCCATCCTTCTTCAATCATAGTGTTAATTTTTGAAGTAATTACAGCATCATTAGCAGCAATATTTTGAAATCGAATACCACCAATATTGTAAAAGTTTAATAATTTGGTTTCATCAAAATTCTTTACTCGAATATCACCGCGATCAGATTTATTTCTTTCGTCATTTTCATCAGATCTGGTAGAAGTAAATTCTTTATAATCTCTTTCTTCGTTGGCTGAAACAATACGAGAACGACCAAGACCACTTGAAACAATAGACTCAACGCTTGTAATAACTTTGTATTCGTAGCCTTGAGCATGAATACTTACGAATGTTAAAAAAACGAGTACAGTAAGTAAAAAAGATCTTTTCATAATGTAGTATAATTAAGTTTAGATTGCCAATTTACTAATTTCCTATTTTTCTTCTGCATTAAAATATAGTTATCTTGCAAATCTTATTTAGAAAATGAATGACTGGAAGAGTATATAAGTCTACAGGTAGTTGGTATTTTGTAAAAACTAAAACGGGTGAAAGTTACGAATGCCGTATTAAAGGAAAGTTTAGAATTAAAGGAATACAAAGTACTAATCCTGTTGCAGTAGGAGATTTTGTAGATTTTAAGTTGGAGACCAAAGGAGACGAGACTGTAGGGATTATTCACCGGATTAAAGACCGTAAAAATTACATTATTCGTAAATCGGTAAAACTTTCCAAAAGAACTCATATTATTGCCGCAAATATTGATCAGGTTTTTTTAATAATCACTTTAAATAACCCTCCCACATTTACTGGTTTTATAGATCGGTTTCTAGTTACCGCAGAGGCCTATGGCATAAAAACTATTCTTCTCTTTAATAAGGTTGATACTTATAATGAAGATGAACTTCTAGAAGTAAAATATCTTGCGGCATTATACCGGGAGATAGGTTACACCTGTATTGGAATATCAGCTGAGACTGGTAAAAACGTAGATCAGGTAGTTCAATTAATGAAAGGGAAAGTAAGCATGTTTGCAGGACATTCAGGAGCTGGTAAATCCACTTTAATCAACTATATCTGTCCAGATTTAAATTTGAGAACTTCAGAAATTTCAGAACAACATAAACAAGGACAGCATACAACCACATTTGCCGAAATGTTTGATCTTCCTAATGATATTAAAATTATTGATACTCCGGGTATCAAGGGCTTTGGTATTGTGGATATGGAAAAAGAAGAATTAGGAGACTATTTCCCAGAATTTTTTGAGTTAAAGCCCAATTGTAAATTCAATAATTGCGTGCATATAGAAGAACCTGGATGTGCTGTGAAGAAAGCATTAGAGAATGATGCCATTGCATGGAGCAGGTACAAAAGTTATTTACAAATAATTGAAGGCGAGGAAGAAAATTACAGGACTGATATTTATAAAGAAGATTGAATTAAAAAAAATGAGAGTAGTAATTCAGCGCGTAAGCACAGCAAATGTTGTAGTTGAAAATAAAGTGGTTGCTCAGATTAATCAAGGTCTTTTGATTTTATTAGGAATAGAAGAAGAAGATAATCAAGAAGATATTCAATGGCTTACACGTAAAATTGCCGGACTTAGAATTTTTAATGACCTGGAAGGCGTTATGAATCTATCCTTAATTGATATTGATGGAGAAGCTTTAATAGTAAGTCAGTTCACCCTACATGCGTCTGTTAAAAAGGGCAATAGACCCTCTTATATTCGTGCTGCTAAACCGTCCATCGCTATTCCACTGTATGAAGCATTTATCAAGAATTTTGAACAAATAATTCACAAAAAGGTAAGTACTGGAATCTTTGGATCAGATATGAAAGTTAGGCTTTTAAATGATGGTCCGGTGACTATAAGTATAGACTCCAAAAATCGGGAATAATTCTTCCATTGGTCGAAAGAATTATTGTATGTGTAAATTCTTTTTTATATTTCTACATTCAAGTGAAACCATATATTAATGAACTTTTTCTTTTTAAGGGTTTTTGTTTTTAGTATAATCAATGTTGTTGTCCTAAGTGCTCAAGATTTTGATTATTCCTCATTAACAATCTCAGCTGATCTTAAAAAAAATGCAAATGCTGTTGTTAGATTAGATTCCAAGATTATGACCATCTTAAGTGTAGATGATATGGAAATTAGCTACAGAAGAGTGGTAACCGTTTTTAATAAATCTGGAAATCGTTTGGTGAAGGCTGGCGTAGGTTATGATGATAGTAGAAAAGTGATAGATATTGAAGCACGTATTTATGATCAGTTGGGTAATGAAATTAAAAAAATAAAGTCCAAAGATTTTAGTGATGAAAGTGCTATTAGTGGAGGCACCTTATATTCTGATTCTAGAGTATTATGCCTTGATTATAATCCAGTTAGTTATCCATACACCGTAGATTTTACGTATACATTGAAAACCTCAGTTACGGTTTTTATACCTTCCTGGACTCCAGTATTGAATTATTATCAAAGTGTTGAAAAAGCTACCTATACAATCAATAATCTAATGGGATCTGAATTGTTTTTTAAGAAAAAGAACTTTGAAGGTTATGGAATTGAGAACACTACTTCTGATAATAGCATTCATTACAAAGTACATAATATACAAGCAATCAAACCAGAAGATTTAAGTCCGTCTGTAATAAAATTTGTTCCAAGGCTATTGGTAGCTTGTAAAGAATTTAATGCAAATGGTGTATTAGGACAAGCCTCAGATTGGAAAGAGTATGGTAAGTGGATGTATGAAAAAATACTTTCAGGCAGGCAGCAGCTTGCGCCAGAAACAGCCAATAGTATAAAACAGCTAACAGCGAATGTAGAAGATCCTATAGAAAAAGCAAAAATCGTATATAATTTTGTACAAGATAATACCCGGTATATCAGTGTACAAGTAGGTATTGGTGGATATCAACCTATAAGTGCAGCAGCCGTTGACGAGGTGAAGTATGGTGATTGTAAAGGATTAACTAATTATACACAAGCGCTACTAGAAACAGTAGGTGTTTCTGCATATTATACACATGTAGAATCTGGTAGAAGAAAAATGAGTTTGGAAGATGATTTTGCATCTTTAAGTCAGGGAGATCATGTAATTCTTAATATCCCTTATAAAGGGAAGGATTACTGGCTGGATTGTACAAGTCAAATACATCCTTTTGGGTTTGTTGGGGATTTTACAGATGATCGTGATGTATTGGTAATGACTCCTGAAGGGGGTATTATTAAACATACACCTCGTTATTTGGATACTACCAATGTATTAAAGACATCAGCTCTAATAAAACTAGATGATAAAGGAGCGTTGAAAGGGAATGTTGAAATACAGGCAACTGGAATTGAATATGATAATAGGTTCTATATGGAACGTTTAGGGGTAGATGATCAGGTTAAACATTATAAAAATCATTGGAATTACATCAATAATTTAAAAGTTTTTAATATACAATTTCAAAACTTAAAAGATCGTATTCTTTTTGAAGAAACTCTGGATATTGAGGCACTTGCTTACGGTACCATGAGCGGCAATCGAATTTTGTTTGCACCCAATGTATTCAATAAGGAAACCCGTATTCCCAATCGCTACCGGAATCGTACTTTAGATTTTGAAATAGAAAGAGGCTACTTTCATGAAGCAGCTTTTGAAATCAAATTACCAGAAGGGTATATTATAGAAGCAAAACCTGAAAACCTAATTGCCAAGAGTAAATACGGTATCTATAAGGCCATAATAGAAATCAAGGATGGTACGGTTTATTACAAGCGTAGTTTTCTTGAGAAGCATGGTGCTTATGGAAAAGAAGAATATAAAGCATATCGAGATTTTAAACGTAAAGTGGCCGGCTTCGATAATGCAAAAATTGTTTTAATAAAAATGACTAAGTAAAATGAACAAACTGATTACTTTTTTAATACTGTGTTTTTTAATCATAGGTACATCATGGGCACAAGATGATTTTAAATTTGGAAAACCACCTAAAGAATTACTAACTCAAACGGCGCATGCTTTAGAACCAGATACAGATGCTGCTATTGTATATAAAAGAAATCGTATTTTCTTTGAATATCAAAAGAATAAAGGTTTTGTGCTAAAAAAGGAGATAGAATTGCGGTTAAAGGTCTATTCAAAAGAAGGTACTGGCTGGGGGACCTTTGAAATTCCATTAATTGTTTCAGCAAATGATGAAGAAAAGGTAAGTGGGATTAAAGGGTATACCTTTAATGTTGTGGATGGTAAAATCACAGATGAAAAGCTTAAAAAAGAAGGGATTTTTGAAGAAGAAATGAATAGGTATAGAAATAAAACATCTATTACGATGCCTAGTGTCAAAGAAGGAAGTGTAATTGATCTAACGTACACCATCTATTCGCCTTTTTTAAGCAATGTAGGTGAGGTTATGTTTCAATACGCTATACCTGTTGATGAGGTTTATACCAAAGTTGATATTCCAGAATATTATGTTTTTAAGACCTATAGCAAAGGTTTTTTTCCAATAAACTATGAGGAAAGTTTAGAAAATCTAACCATTAATTTCACTTCAAAAAACAGGAGAAGGAATGACCTTACCTCGCAAACTTCTTTCTCAAATGAAAACGTCACCATAAAAGAAAATGTGTATAGCATATCTGCCAAGAATATCCCTTCTTTAAAAGAAGAGTTATATACCAATAACATTGATAACTATAGAACAGCAATAATTTTTGAACTATCTTCTATACAATGGCCAGGAGAACCTTATAAAAATATGGCACAAACTTGGGATGATGTTACTAAAAGTATTTATCAAATAGACGATTTTGGGAATGAGTTAAATAAAACAAGATATTTTGAACAAGATATAGATGCCTTAATTGGTACTACTACAGATGAAGCAAAAAAAGCGGCCCTCATTTTTAATTACATAAAATCTAAAATGATCTGGAATGATTATTATGGATTTACAACTGACGATGGTGTTAAAAAAGCTTATGAAGAAAATACTGGGAATGTAGCTGAGATTAATTTAATGCTCACGGCAATGTTGCGTTATGCAGGCATCAATGCAAACCCTGTCTTAGTAAGCACAAGATCTAATGGTATTCCTTTATATCCTACAAGAAACGGATTTAACTATGTAATAGCAGCTATAGAAGTAGAAAATGCGGTAATCTTGTTAGATGCCACCGATAAAAACAGTTCACCCAACATACTTCCAGCGCATGTGTTAAACTGGAACGGACGCCTGATCCGTGAAGATGGTAGCTCCTCGGTGATCAATCTGATCCCTTCCAAAAAATCTAATGAGTTTTACAATATGAGTGTGAAATTGTCTGAAAATGGAGATGCAGAAGGAAGAATACGCATGTTTTGTACAGAACATATCGCCTTAGATTACCGACAAAACATCAAGCCTTTGGTAAAAGAACAATACTTGGAAAGACTTGAAAATGCATATAACGGAATTGAAATATCTAATTATGAAGTGAAAAATACAGATGATATATCAAAACCAATTATAGAAACCTATGGTTTTTATGCAGAAAATGTTTTTGAAGTAGTAGGTGATAAACTATATATTTCACCATTACTTTTTATGGCAGAAACTGAGAATCCATTTAAAGCAGAAAAGCGTGAATATCCTGTTGACTTTACCTATCCTAGAATGGAGAAATATATGTTTAATATACAATTACCTGAAGGATATAAAATTGAATCATTACCAGAAAATGCAGCTGTACAATTACCAGATAATTTAGGTATCTTTAAATATAAAATAACATCCAATACTATAAGTGTACAGGTATTAGCATCGGTAGAGATCAACAGCGCGATTTTACCAGCGGCGTATTACGATATCCTTAAAGAATATTTCAAACAGATTATTGACAAAGAAGCAGAAAAAATAGTTCTTTCAAAAGCATAACTCATGAACATAGAAAATGCACAAGAAGCGGTAGATATTTGGATAAAAGAGCATGGCGTACGCTACTTCAATGAGCTCACTAATATGGCGCAGCTTACCGAAGAAGTAGGAGAAGTTGCCAGAATTATAGCTCGTAGATATGGAGAACAGAGTGAGAAAGAAAGTGACAAATCTAAAGATTTAGGAGAAGAATTAGCAGATGTGGTTTTTGTAGTGCTTTGCCTCGCTAATCAAACCGGGATTAATCTTCAACAAGCTTTTGATAAGAAAATGGACAAGAAAACAAAACGAGATCACGACAGGCATCACAACAATGAAAAATTAAAATAATTGCCGTACCTTGCGAGAAGGTTTTACAGTAAGGCTGTCTTTAATGAAATATTAGAGATAGCTTTACTTTTTAAATGATATTTTAAATTACAAAGGCTTTGAAACTTCTTCTTAAAGCACCTAACAAAAGGCTGCATTCTACCATTGCTATTACAGGCTCAAAAAGTGAAAGTAATCGTTTATTACTACTAAAAGCAATTTTTCCAGAAATACAAATTTCTAATTTGTCTAATTCAGACGATTCTAAACTAATGGAGGCAGCATTGGTATCTGAAAAAGACATTATAGATATTCATCATGCGGGAACTGCTATGCGATTTTTAACCTCTTTTTTCGCTACCCAAGAAGGTAGGGAAATAGTGTTGACAGGTTCATCAAGAATGCAGGAAAGACCTGTGAAGATACTAGTAGATGCCTTAAGTTCATTAGGAGCCTCTATTACTTACGAAAAAAATGAAGGATATCCTCCTCTAAGAATAAAAGGGAAAAGACTAAGTAAATCAGAGGTTACTTTAAAAGCTAATGTAAGCAGCCAGTATATATCATCTCTCTTACTGGTTGGCGCTAGTCTTGAGAACGGAATTAATTTGTATTTGGATGGTGAAATAACGTCTCTTCCATATTTAAAAATGACCATTGCACTTTTAGAAGAGATTGGAATTCGGTGTGATTTTAATAAAAATCATATCAAGGTATATCCAGCAGAAGTTATTAGCAAAACAGATTTGGTGGTAGAGTCAGATTGGAGTTCTGCTTCCTATTTTTATAGTTTGGCAGCGCTTTCTGAAGAAGCTGCTATAACATTAAAGAGTTATAAGGAGCATAGTTTGCAAGGAGATAGTGTTCTTGCAGAAATTTATCAGTTTTTTGGAGTTACCACAGAATTTGAAAATAATACCATCAGATTAATTAAGAAACAGGAGGTTAATTTAAATAGAGAAGTACTGTCATTAGACCTCACTGAAGCTCCAGATATCGCACAGACTATCGCTGTGAGCTGTTTTGGTGCTGGCAAGGGATGCCATTTAACGGGCTTACATACTTTAAAAATAAAGGAGACAGATCGTTTGGAGGCCTTAAAAATCGAATTATCTAAATTAGGTGCAAAAATTGAGGTTACAGATAAAGAACTCATACTCCAACCATCGGAAAGAATCTTTTCAGGAGTTGCTATTGACACCTATCATGATCACAGAATGGCAATGGCTTTTGCTCCTTTAGCGTTAAAAACAAACATCATCATTAATGAAGCTGAGGTGGTTTCAAAATCGTACCCTGATTTCTGGGATGATATGGAAAAAATCGGCTTTGAATTAGATTATTTAAAATCTTAAAATAAGTTATCAGAAATAAACACCTAATTACTTGACAACGCCTATACTAGGATCGTATATTTGCAGCCTTATAAAAATCTATAAAATTCTATGAAATTATCGCACTTTAGTTTTGAGCTTCCAAAAGAATTATTAGCAGAATATCCTTCAGAAAACAGAGACGAAGCCCGTCTTATGGTGGTGCACCGAGACACGGGAACCATTGAGCATAAACTTTTTAAAGATGTTATTGATTATTTTGAAGAAGGAGATGTGATGGTTTTAAATAATACCAAAGTATTTCCAGCTAGACTCTATGGTAATAAAGAGAAAACGGGTGCAAGAATAGAAGTTTTTCTATTGAGAGAGTTAAATGCAGAACAAAGACTCTGGGATGTGCTTGTAGATCCTGCAAGAAAAATAAGAATTGGAAATAAGCTTTATTTTGGTGAAGATGAAAGTTTGGTAGCTGAGGTAATAGACAATACTACCTCAAGAGGTCGTACACTTCGCTTTTTATACGATGATTCATATGAAGAATTTAGAAGGAAACTTAAGGAATTGGGAGAAACACCCTTGCCAAAGTATATAAAAAGAGATGTAGAACCGGAAGACGAAGATCGTTACCAGACAATTTATGCAAAGCATGAAGGTGCAGTTGCAGCTCCTACAGCAGGTCTTCATTTCTCAAAACACCTTCTAAAAAGATTAGAAATTAAGGGTATAGATTTTGCCGAGGTAACCTTACATGTAGGTTTGGGAACTTTCAATCCTGTAGAGGTGGAAGATCTTTCTAAACATAAAATGGATAGTGAAGAGTTGTTTATAGAAGAAAAAGCATGTGATATAGTTAATAGCGCAAAAACAAATAAAAGAAGAGTTTGTGCTGTTGGAACTACCGTAATTCGTGCACTGGAAAGTTCTGTTTCTTCAGAACATACTTTAAATACATTTAGTGGATGGACTAATAAATTTATTTTCCCTCCCTATGAGTTTAGTATTGCTAACGCAATGATTACTAATTTCCACACACCAAAATCAACATTATTGATGATGACTTCTGCTTTTGCAGGCCATGACTTAATTAAAAAAGCATATGATGAGGCTGTAAAAGAAAAGTATAAGTTTTATACGTATGGAGATGCGATGCTTATCATCTAAAAAAATCAAATCCTGCATCATGCAGGATTTTTTTTGAACCATCATTTTTTAAAAAAAGAGCACTAATTTCATGCAACCCAATAAAAAAGACATCAGGGCACTTACCAAAGAACAGCTTCGCGATTTCTTTGCTCGAAATGGAGATCAAGCTTTTCGGGGCAATCAAGTGTACGAATGGTTATGGAAAAAAGCAGCTCATTCTTTTGATGAGATGACCAATTTGTCAAAAGAAACCCGTCAGATGTTGGAAGCCAACTTTGTGATAAATCATATCAAAGTAGACCGCATGCAACGCAGTGTTGATGGGACTATTAAAAATGCAGTTCAGTTACATGACGGTCTTATTGTAGAATCTGTATTAATCCCTACCAGTAAAAGAACAACAGCCTGTGTTTCAAGTCAGGTAGGTTGCAGTTTAGATTGTAAATTTTGTGCAACAGCGAGGCTTAAAAGAATGCGCAACCTTAATCCGGATGAAATTTATGATCAAGTAGTAGTTATTGATAATGAAAGTAGACTGTACCATAATAAAGCACTTACAAATATTGTTTTTATGGGTATGGGGGAGCCTTTGATGAATTACAATAATCTTATCAAAGCTATCGATAAAATAACTGCGCCAGAAGGTTTAGGAATGTCACCCAAACGTATTACAGTCTCTACATCGGGTGTGCCAAAAATGATCAAAAGACTTGCAGATGATAAGGTTAGATTTAAGTTAGCAGTTTCATTACATTCTGCGATAGATGAAGTGAGAACCGCAATTATGCCATTCAATGAACATTTCCCATTGGCAGATTTAAGAGAGGCGTTAGAATATTGGTATGCACATACTAAGAGTAGAATTACTTATGAATATGTGGTTTGGAGAGGAATCAATGACAGAAAAGAAGATGTTGATGCATTGATTAAATTCTGCAAATTTGCCCCTTCAAAAGTAAATATTATAGAATACAACCCTATAGATGAGGGAGAATTTCAACAAGCCGAAGATAATGCGATAGAGATGTATCGGGAAATGCTTGAGAAAAATAACATTACCGTAACCGTAAGAAGATCTAGAGGAAAAGATATAGATGCAGCCTGCGGACAATTAGCCAATAAATCATAAAAGCTTTATTACCACTATTATTCTTTAGGTGGAAGTGGTGTTTCTGTTTCTGATGCCTTATCTTTGATTATCAAATGAAAGTAGTAGCACAGATTAAATCGCCCATCTATGATGAGATGGAACTTTTTGAAAAAAAGTTCTACGAATCAATGTCTTCAAAGGTGGCACTACTAAATCGGATAACCCATTTTATAGTCAATCGTAAAGGAAAACAAATGCGCCCTATGTTTGTATTTCTAGTGGCAAAAATGGTCTCTGATGGAAAGGTAAACGAAAGAACTTATAGGGGTGCTTCTGTTATAGAACTAATTCATACGGCAACACTGGTTCATGATGATGTTGTGGATGATAGCAATAGAAGAAGAGGTTTCTTTTCCATTAATGCACTTTGGAAAAACAAAATTGCAGTACTCGTTGGAGATTACTTATTGTCTAAAGGATTGCTATTATCCATAGATCATGGGGATTTTGATTTATTGGAAATTATTTCAGTTGCTGTTCGAGAAATGAGTGAAGGAGAGTTACTTCAAATTGAGAAAGCACGTAATCTTGACATTACAGAGGATGTTTATTATGAGATTATTAGACAAAAAACAGCCACTCTTATAGCCTCTTGTTGCGCTTTAGGCGCCTGTTCTGTGAATCAAAATAAAGAAGAAACCGAATTAATGCGTCAGTTTGGAGAGCTAATAGGTATGGCATTTCAAATAAAAGATGATCTTTTTGATTATACAGATGGTCCTATTGGTAAACCTACGGGTATTGATATCAAGGAGCAAAAAATGACACTTCCACTTATTTATACTATTAATAATGTGAGTAACAAAGAGCGAAGCTGGTTGATAAACTCTGTTAAGAATCACAACAAAAATAAGAAACGAGTAAAGGAAGTTATCGCATTCGTAAAATCTCACGGAGGCCTAGAATATGCAGAACAAAGAATGAAAAAATTTCAGCATGAGGCGCTTTCACTTCTACATACCTATCCTGATTCTGAATATAAAGCCTCGCTGGAATTGATGGTTAATTATGTAATTGATCGAAAAAAATAAAACCTATCTATTTGTTTATCAATTAAAAAGAAGTCTTTTTCTTTAAATAGTAAAACTTCGGGCAACCTTTTATGAGTAAATTGCGTCTATTATAAAAGAAGGTATAAAGATGTTGCGTTTGAAAGTGATTCAACTTTATAAAAGCGAAGAAAACCTAATAAAAAAGGCAAAACAGCAAAATCGTGAAGCACAACGGCTTTTGTACGAGAAATATGCGCCCAAAATGTTAGGTGCTTGCAGGCAATATATAAGAGACCTTCAATATGCAGAAGATTGCATGCTTGTAGGCTTTGCAAAGGTTTTTAAAAACCTTCATACATATAAAAGTCAAGGTAGTTTTGAGGGTTGGATACGCCGTATAATGGTTAGAGAATGTATTTCTTTTTTACGGAGACAAAAGGATTTTGAATTTTCTATAGACAAGTTTGACTCTGTAACCATACCAGTAACCATGCCTAGTGATTCTTTAACTATAAATGAATTACAGGAATTAATAGATATGCTTCCAGATGGATATAAGGTAGTATTTAACATGTTTGCTATAGAAGGATTTAAACATCAGGAAATTGCCGAAATACTGAAAATTGACGTGAGTACTTCAAAATCTCAATTATACAAAGCACGCAAAAAGCTTCAAAAAAGCTTCATTGAATTAAATGTATTACAAAATGGAACCTAATAAGTTTGAAAAAGAAATACAGGATAAGTTTTTAAAAAGGGAAATTAAACCTTCTCCTGATTCATGGATAAAACTGAACGAAATGCTTCCAGAATCACCAAACAAGTCATTCCGGAATACTCATTTTTATTGGTTTGCAGCCGCTTCAATAGCAATTATTTTAGCAGTAGTTAATTATTCGGTAGACAGAAATCAAGGGGAGCTTCCTTCAAATCAAATTCCTATAGTAGATTCTTTTGAGGAGAATGAAAAATCTATGAATACGATAATCAAAAACGAAAAGGAACTTTATTCCTCGGAAAACTCAAATGCTTCTAAAGTACAGAAGCAGGAATTAAAAGTAACGTTAAATCAGGAAAAAGAGCTCCCTGTTATTGATAAAAATATAGGGATAACTTCTAATGAAATCAAAAAGGAAACAAAACAACCTGATACACTAGAATTGCAAGGAGTTGATAAGAATGAAGATGCGGTTGCCGCTGTTTTTTTAGAGGCTAAACGTATTCAAGAGGCGCAGGGAGATATAAGTGAAGAAACTATTGATAGCCTTATTTTGAAAGCCCAGCAGCGAATTAAAATTAATAACGCCTTGCAGAAAAGTAATACTCCTAAAGCGGCTATGGCTTTGTTACAAGATGTGGAAGAAGAATTAGACCAGTCTTTTAGAGATAAAGTTTTTGAATTGCTAAAAAAAGGAATGGTAAAAGTTAAAACGGCAGTCGCAGAAAGGAATCAGTAAGCTTTTAATTATTTAATATTCATCAATTTATAAATCATCAAAAAATGAAACAGTTATCCATTGTAGTTGTTTTAATAGCACTGCTATTTTCAAATTTCAAGGCGCAAGCTCAGGATAAAACGGCTAAAATTCAATCATTAGAGACTAAAATAGAAGCAATTACCAAAGAAGAGCGAGAAGGTTTAAAGCAAGAGGTAAAAGCAATTAATCAAAGATTTGATAAAGGAGAGTTATCTTTAGAAGAGGCACAAAAGCTTAAAGAAACTGCTGCGGAAAAACGAGTTATCAATATAGAAGTGCGCACTGCTAGACTTAAGGAAGAGATTTCAAATTTAAAACAGGAAACAGATGCCGAATTTAGTGATGAGGATGATAACAATTATTATTTTCATATTGTAAAGAAGCGTAAGAATAGGCATTATAATAGAACAGATTCTCAATTGGTGTTAGCCGTAGGTTTTAATAATGTTGTTAGTGAAGGCGAATCTTTTGGAGACTCTGATTATAAGTTTGGAGGTTCTCGTTTTCTAGAAATTGGCTGGGCATGGCGAACCCCGCTCCTAAAAGAATCTAATTTTATACGTTTCCGTTATGGAATTTCATTTCAGATAAATAATTTAAAACCAACAGACAATCGCATATTTGTTAACCAAAATGGTGAAACTGTACTTGAAAATTTTCCGCTAGACTTAGATAAGTCTAAATTAAAATTCACCAATCTGGTAGTGCCTGTTCATTTTGAATTTGGACCTTCAAGGGTAATTAAAAGAGAAAATTACAAGCGTTATTCTATTCGTAAAAAATTTAAAATAGGCCTCGGAGGCTATGCGGGTTTTAATATTGGTACTCGGCAAAAGTTAATCTATGACGATGGAGGTGAAAGGGTTAAAGAAAAGATAAAAGGAGATTTTAATACCAGTAATTTAGTCTATGGTTTGAGTAGCTATATAGCCTGGGGTTCTACAGGTTTATATCTTAAGTATGATTTATCACCTCTTTTTGATGACAATCAACCTATCCAGAGAAACATTTCATTAGGAGTACGATTTGACATGGATTAAATTAATTGACAAAGAGCTTATATTTTAATATTTAATAAAGGAGCATTAGAGATCTAATGCTCCTTTACTTATATGCTATATTTTGGTTACTTTTAACCTCTCTAAAACACGTATTTCTTGATTGCAAAATCTACCATAGACAAAGTTTATGAAACTGCTCAACTTGAGGAGGTAATTGGTGATTTTGTGCAGCTTAAAAAATCTGGGAGTAATTTTAAAGGATTGAGTCCTTTTACGGATGAGCGCTCACCTAGTTTTATGGTTTCTCCTGTAAAACAGATTTGGAAAGATTTTAGCAGTGGTAAAGGAGGCAATGTGGTAGCATTTTTAATGGAGCACGAGCATTTTACCTACCCGGAAGCCATTAAGTACCTGGCAAAAAAATACAATATAGAAGTAGAAGAAACAGAGCAAACTAATGAAGAGAAAGCAAAAGCGGGGGAAAGAGAAAGTATGTATTTGGTTTCTGAGTTTGCGCAAAAGTATTTTAAAGAAGTACTCTGGGAAACCGAAACTGGCAAAGCTATTGGACTCACTTATTTTAAAGAAAGAGGTTTTAACGATGCTATTATAAATAAATTCGGATTAGGATTTTCACCAGATCAATGGGAGGTATTTACAAATCACGCACTAGATAAGGGATACCAATTAGAATATTTAGAGAAAACCGGACTTACCATTGTAAAAGAAGATAAAAGGTTTGATCGCTTTAAAGGCCGAGTAATGTTTCCTATTCACTCCATGAGTGGGCGTATTTTGGGCTTTGGAGGTAGAATTTTAACGAATGATAAAAAAGCAGCCAAGTATTTAAATTCTCCTGAAAGTGATATATACCATAAAAGCAAGGTATTGTATGGTATCTATTTCGCAAAACAAGCGATTGCAAAAGAAGATAATTGCTACTTAGTAGAAGGTTATACAGATGTGATTCAATTTCATCAGGCCGGAATTGAAAACGTAGTATCTTCTAGCGGAACCGCATTGACTCCCGAGCAAATAAGACTCATTAATCGTCTTACTAATAATATTACTGTGTTATTTGATGGGGATGCAGCAGGATTAAGAGCTTCTTTACGCGGCATAGATTTAATTCTTGAACAGGGAATGAATGTAAAGGTCTGTACGTTTCCGGAAGGAGAAGATCCTGATAGCTTTGCAAAGAAAAATGATCATGAGTCTTTGGTGTCTTACCTAAAGGATAATGCAAGAGACTTTATTCAATTTAAGGCATCTCTCTTATTTCAGGAAACACAAAATGATCCGGTAAAAAAAGCAGATACGATTAGAGATATTGTAAATAGTATTGCAAAAATCCCAGATCGCATCAAACAAGAAATATACGTACAAGAAAGCTCTCGAATTCTTGATATTTCAGAAGATGTTTTATTTAACACCTTAGCACAAATTGGAAAAAAAGAGCTTGCAGATGCTAATAAAAAGCATAAGCAACAACAAAAATCGTTTGAAGTAGTTAAAAATGAGCCTTCTGCAAGTAAAGTGGATGTACAGCATGAATTGGAGAAAAAGATCATTGAGATTTTGATGTTGTATGGAAACCGAAAAGAATCTTTTGAAGATTATATCTTGAAAGAGAATGATAAAGGAGATTTAGTACTGGAACCTGAATTACATGAGATAAAGGTTTTTGAGAAATTATATTTAGATCTGCAACAAGATGAAATTGAATTAAGTAATCCTACCTTTCGTAAACTTTTTCAAGATATTGTGCAAAAACTGAATGAGGATGAAAATTATAGTATAGATGCTTTTATGAAAGAGATAGATGCAGAGCTAGCAGCAGAAATTTCAGGGATTCTGATGGAGGAAGAACGGTATGTATTACATGATTGGGAGCGGAATAATATATTCGTAAAGAAAAAAGATGCAACGGTAGCTCAATTGGTGAGTGAAACAATTTTAAGCTTACGCTGTTATTTAATAGAAAAGCGTGTAAAACATTTGGGCGAAACCACCAAAGAAAAAAAAGATGGTAATCATGAAGTCTTAGAAGAAATCATGAATTACCATCAATTAAAGATATTATTATCACAAAAACTCAATCGAGTTTTATAAGTAAAAGAATAATTATTGTAACAATTCCAATGCTTTTGCTTGTTGTAACATATCCACTAGATTATCTACGTTAAGTTTACGCATTAATCTTGCTTTATAAGTACTTACTGTTTTTTCGTTGAGATTTAATTCTTCTGCAACGTGCTTGTTACGTTTACCTGCGGCAAGTAACTTGAGTACTTCAATTTCACGAGTAGATAATTTTCTAAAGAATCTACGTGGTTTGTTAGTACTTTCGTCAACCGCGAGGCGTTGTGCAAGTTCATTAGTAATAAATACACCACCATTAGTAATTTTTCTAATTGCTTCTGCAATAAGAGTGGTGTCTGCATTTTTTGAGAGGTAACCTGAGGCTCCTGCTCTTAGCGTACTTAATGCATAAACATCTTCGGGTTGAGAGCTATACATTAATACTTTTACATCTGGAAAATCTTTCTTCATTTTTCTAAGTGCGGTTATTCCATTAACTTCAGGAATATCCATTTCTAAAAGAACCAAATCTGGTTTCTTTTTAGAAAGATTTTCAAATAACTCCTCTGTTGTAGAAACATTACCGGATATCTGTATATCCTTGGAGCCTTGTAAAGCAGAAGCAATTCCTGCTTGAACGATTGGGTGGTTGTCAGCCACGAGAACTTTAATCATAATTAAAAAAGGTTTAGAGTTAGTTTTTAATCCTATTAAAAACCGTCACCGAATAGTTTAATTATTATGCCAAAATACAATAATCATACTCTTCGGCTTAAGGGTATTCGGTAAGTAAAAGTAAGTAAAAAATCAGATTACCACAAAAACTTTACAATTTTTCGTTCTAATGACGACTATTTTAGACCATCGGGTATTTTACATACAGGAATTGGAAGCATTTTATGCATATTTGCAGTATTAAACTTTTTATAGATTAAGAAAACTTCCCTATTTCTTCCTTCAAAATCTGAAATATTCTTACCCTTTGCGTCCATTTCCATAGCCCATTCCAATTCTGGATAGCTTGCACCAATTTGGTCTTCATCAGTTCTGTCATCTCCCCATAATCCATCTGTAGGAGCTGCTTGGATAATTTCTTTATTTACATTCATAAATTCAGCAATTTCGTACACTTCTGTTTTCATTAAATCAGCAATAGGGCTTAAATCTACACCTCCATCACCATATTTTGTGTAGAAACCAACTCCAAAATCTTCCACCTTATTTCCCGTTCCAGCCACAAGATAACCTTTAAGTGCAGCAAAATAATACAAGGAAGTCATGCGCAATCGTGCTCTAGTATTTGCTAAAGACATAAAACGCGCTTCTTCATCGGCAACCGCAGGAAAGGTGGCTACAAGACTGTCAAAAACTGGGGTGAGATTAACATGCTCCGAAGATACATTAGAATACTGCTCTTTTAAAGATGCAATATGTCTTTCGGCTCTGGTTACCTGGCTATTTGCCTGATGAATAGGCATTTCTAAACATAAAACTGGCATTTTGGTAAGTGCGCATAGTGTAGAAGTGACTGCAGAGTCAATACCACCAGATACACCTACGACAAATCCTTTGGTACCCGCGTTATTACTATAGTCTTTTAACCAATTAACAATATGTTCAACAACTTTTTCTGTTTTCATGTATTTGTAATTTTTGTTTCGTTTCTCTCCTTTTCCTGCAAAAATAACGCATTCAGTATTAATTTGCATTATCGCCGGTAATCTCGGTAATAGATGCTAGCCTTTGTAGTTTAAATTTTCGGTTAAATGAACAGAGCAACTTTGCCTATATTTGTCAACAAATTTGAAGAAATGAGAATATTAAAAAGCATATTACTTTGCAGTATTTTTTTTATTTGGAGTTGTAAAGATGATTCCAAAATTACAAAGGAAATAGAGGCGATTGAAGTAGATGTCAACGTGAAAAGATTTGATTTGGATTTTGCCAATACTACCATAGAAACATTGCCTAATATAAAATCAGAATACCCTTACCTGTTTCCCGTACATTTTCAAGATAGTATTTGGATTAATAAAATAAGAGATACCTTACAGTTGGAGTTGAATCAAGCCGTAAAGAAGGAGTTTAATGATTTTAAAAATATGGAAAATGATTTTGAAAAACTCTTTAAACATTTACGTTATTACACCCCAGAATTATCTATTCCAGATATCGTAACCTTGACTTCCTATGTAGATTACAGGAGAAAGATGATTTATGCAGATAGTTTGTTGCTGATTTCTCTCGACACCTATTTAGGGGAAAACCATAAGTTTTATGAAGGTATTCAGTATTATATAAGAAAAAACTTTAAAAGAGAGCAGATAATACCAGATGCAGCTGTAGCGATTTCAAAAGAACTATTACCTCCGCCATCCAGTCGTTCCTTTATATCGCAAATAATTCATCACGGAAAACAATTGTATTTTATGGATTTAGTTATTCCCTGGGTAGAAGATTACAGGAAAATAGGCTATACAAAAGAAGAGTTTCAGTGGTCGCAAGTAAATGAGGCTGAAATTTGGAGGTATTTTGTAGATCGAAAATTATTGTTTTCTACAGATCAAAAACTGAGAGCTCGTTTTGTTGACCCAGCACCATTTTCTAAATTCTATTTGGAGTTGGATGCAGAATCTCCAGGGGAGATAGGAAGGTTTATAGGATGGCAGATTGTCAAGTCTTATATGGAGAATAATGATGTATCTTTGCAGGAAATGTTTATCGAGCCTGAGGAAAAACTGTTTTCCAAATCAGGTTTCAAACCAAAAAAAAATGGCTGAGACACATACTTCAGAAATCAAATTGCTTGTAGAGCTTGACGAAAATAGAGTGCCTGAAAATATCAAGTGGAGTGCCCAAGATGGCGGTGTGAATGATGAAGAAGCAAAAGCAATGCTTCTATCTATTTGGGATAGTAAACAACAGGAAACACTTAGGATAGATTTATGGACTAAAGATATGCCTGTTGATGAAATGAAAATCTTTTTTCATCAAACATTAGTAGCTATGAGCGATACGTTCAACAGGGCGGTTGCCGATGATAAAATGACTGCGACTATGAAAGATTTTTGCGACTATTTCGCTGATAAAATGGAATTAAAAAAGGGATAGCTACAAAGTCATGTAACATCATAAATGAACGACACACTAATTTTTGTATACAATGCAAATTCAGGAAAAGCAAATACACTTCTTGATGTGTATCATAAAATGGTGAGTCCCGAAACGTATAAATGTAATTTATGTAAGCTCACCCATGGAGTCTTTACAGAGCATAAACAATGGAAGCGTTTTAGGAAGAACACAGCTATAGAAATGGAGTTTTTGCATGCAAATGAATTTGCGCAAGAGTACAAATCTAAGTTTGGTTATACATTCAAATTCCCAATTGTCTTAATGAGAACTAATGATGATTTAGAAGTATTTATTACTCCTAAAGAACTTAATGAGATTCAAGAACTAGAGGCCTTAATAAAACTCATAACAAGGCGTCTTTAAAAAGTTTATGTTTTTAGCGTTTTTTTGTACTCCAGATTTATTTGATCTATATAATATAACAATTCATCTTTGCCAATAGATGAAGTAGCAGAAGTGATAAAATATTGGGGAGTTTCTTCCCAAGTTTTCAAAAGCTCTTCTTGATAAGAAAGTACTTGTCTTTCAATAGCTTTTGGTTTTAATTTATCGGCCTTAGTGAAGATAATAGAAAACGGAATGGAGTTTTCTCCTAGCCATTCCATAAATTCTAGGTCTATTTTTTGAGGTTCATGGCGAATATCAACCAATACAAATGCAGAAACTAATTGTGTTCTCTTTAAAAAATAATTGGTGATAAATTTTTGAAAGGTTTTTTTACTTTTTTTAGAGACCCGTGCATACCCATATCCAGGTAAGTCTACAAGGTACCAATCTTCGTTAATGATAAAATGATTAATAAGTTGTGTTTTTCCGGGTCTTCCTGATGTTTTTGCAAGATGCTTGCGATTTGTAATCATGTTTATAAGAGAAGACTTTCCAACATTAGACCTTCCTATAAATGCATATTCTGGCAGAGGCCTTGAAGGACATTTACTTACCTCTGTATTGCTAATAACAAATTCCGCCGATTTTATTTGCATCAGTTTGAGATTAGAATTTCTTTTCTTTTAACCATGAATACAAAATTTCATTAAAAGTGTCTGGATGTTCCATCATGGCAGCATGCCCACATTTATCAATCCAAAAAAGGTCGGAATTAGGCAATAATTCATGAAATTCTTCTGCAACATTAGGAGGTGTTACAATGTCATTTTTTCCCCAGATAATTCCGGTAGGAGTTTGCATTTTGGGCAAGTCTTTTGCCATGTTATGACGTATAGCACTTTTGGCAATAGCAATAGTTCTGATTAGTTTATTTCGGTCGTTAAGCGTCGCGTAAACCTCATCAACAATTTCTTTTGTAGCTACTTCAGGGTCGTAAAAAACATCTTGACTTTTTTTCTTGATAAATTCGTAACTTCCTCTTCTGGGATACCCTGCTCCCATGGCACTTTCATAAAGACCAGAACTTCCAGTAATTACAAGTGCTTTTACTTTTTCAGCATGTAATTTAGTGTATAAAAGCCCTATGTGACCACCTAATGAATTTCCCAAAAGAATCACATCGTCTAATTCTTTAAATTCAATAAATTTTTCTAAGTACTTAACGAAGCTTTTAACATTAGTCTTTAAAAGAGACATGCTATAAATAGGAAGTTCAGGAATAAGTACTTTGTAGCCTCTGGTAGAGAAGTGATTGGTTACTTTGTCAAAATTGCTTAATCCGCCCATCAAACCATGAAGAATAAGGATAGGTGTTCCTTCTCCTACTTCTAAATAACTAAACTTTTTTTCCTTTTTTAAGCGATATACCATTAACGTAAATTATGGTTCTAAAAGAGCAAATATAGCGATTTCATCTTTATATAATTTAAAATGATTGAATACCTTCAAAACCATATTATTACAGGTATTTAGCCACATTTTTACATCGATTGAGTAAATGCTTTTTTAGGACGCTATTTGGAGAGAAAGGTGGGATTTCATCGGATAAATAGTAAAACTTATCAACAATGTGGTAAAATGTGGTAAAATGTGGTAAATATTTCTATATATTTGAAATGAAAACAATATTTAGTGGATAAAATACAATGAACAATTTCATTGGAACATATGAGTGTAAAGCAGATGCTAAGGGTAGGATTATGATTCCTGTTGCTCTTAAAAGTCAGCTTGCACCTATGCTTGCCGCTGGTTTTGTTTTGAAAAGGGCGGTATTTAATTCTTGTTTAGAGTTGTACCCAATGCAGGAATGGAATACAATGATGGCAAAGATTAATAAGTTAAATAGGTTTAAGAAAAAAAATATTGATTTTATACGCCGATTTACTGCTGGGGTTAAAGTTGTTGAAGTAGATAGTAACGGGAGGTTGTTAATACCCAAAGATTTATTTGCTTTTGCTGGATTGCAAAAGGAAGTAGTGCTGTCTTCAGGGATAAACATTATTGAGGTCTGGGATAAAGAAAGGTATGAAGCTTCGGTAAATGATGCTACAGTAGATTTTGCTGATTTGGCTGAAGAAGTAATGGGAGGAGATGATGAAGATGTCTTATCATAACCCAGTACTTCTTAAGGAGTCTGTTGACGGGCTCAATATTAAACCAGATGGGATTTATGTGGATGTAACGTTTGGTGGAGGTGGACATTCCCGAGAAATTTTAGCTCGTTTGGGTGAAAAGGGAAAATTGTTTGCTTTTGATCAAGATGAAGATGCATTATTAAACACAATAAAGGATGATCGGTTTACTTTGATAAATGAGAATTTTAGATATGTCAAAAGATATTTAAAGTTCTATGGTATAAAAAAAGTGAATGGAGTTTTAGGAGATTTTGGGGTTTCCTCTCATCAGTTTGATGTTGCAGAGCGCGGGTTTTCTATTCGGTTTGATGCGCCTCTGGATATGCGAATGAATAAAAAGAATGGTATTTCAGCATATGAGGTTATAAATGAATATAAAAGCGAAGAGCTACTAAGGGTTTTTAGAGCGTATGGAGAGTTGAAAAATGCAGGAGCTTTGGCCAATACTATTGTAGCTGCAAGACAGGATGTCGTAATTGATACCACAGATAGATTAAAAGAGGTAATTCAAAAATTACTTCCAAGATTTAAAGAAAACAAAATGTTAGCTCAAATCTATCAGGCAATACGCATAGAAGTGAATCAAGAAATAGAAGTCTTAAAAGAGTTTTTACTGCAATTGCCAGAACTGGTTTTGAAAGATGGGAGAATAAGTTTAATTAGTTACCACTCACTAGAAGATAGGTTAGTGAAACGATTTATAAGAGATGGTAAGTTTGAAGGTGAAGCAGAGAAGGATTTTTATGGCAATGTAAACGTGCCGTTTAAAAAAGTAGGAGGATTAATTGTGCCAGATAAACAAGAGATAGCATTAAATAATCGGGCACGAAGCGCAAAACTTCGTGTTGCTGTAAGATTAAATTAAAAAACAGAACCATGAAAAAGAATGTCATTGCATTACTGAAAGGAAAGTTTTTGATTAGCAACGATTCTGTTAAAAACTGGAAATTTATACTGTTTGCTTCTGTATTGGCAGTTGTTATGATAGCAAGCTCTCATAGTGTAGATAAAAAGGTACTTGAAATAGCACGTCTTAACGAAGAAGTAAAAGAATTAAGAAGCGAGTTTATTGATACTCGCTTTCAATTACAAAAACAAAAGCTCGAATCTACGGTAACCTCAAAAGTAAAAGAAAAAGGGCTAGCACCTTCATTGGTGCCGCCAAAGAAGATAAAAATAGCAACACAGAAGTAGTCTATTATGCCTACAACAGAAAAGCAAGTATTAAACAGGTTGTATTTTGTTACAGCATGTGTTTTCTTATTCGCCTTTACGGTGGTAGGGAAGCTTGTCTCTATTCAGTTGTCAGAAGGAGATAATTATAGGCGCCTTGCCCAAGAGCAAACAATTAGAAATTTCACTATTCAACCTAACCGAGGAAATCTGTATTCAGATGATGGAAGTCTTTTGGCAACTTCTGCTACTAGATTTGATATTCGTTTTGATGCGTTGGCTTCTAATGAGAAGAATTTTGAGAAACATCTTAAACCACTATCAGATTCGCTTTCCGTAATGTTGGGTAAGCCTTCTTCATATTATCAAAATACGTTTAAAAAAGCAAGAAGTTTAAAGAATAGGTATTTGTTACTTGTTCGTAACCTTAGCTATTCAGAACATATGAGATTAAGATCTTTTCCACTATTCAATCTTGGAGGAAATAGTGGAGGGATAATTATAGAACAGCGCACGGTAAGGGAACATCCTTTAGGGCGCATAGCAGAAAGGAGTATAGGTTATGAGCGGTTTGATGAAAATGGTTATGTAACTCGTGTAGGCTTGGAAGGTGCATATGGAGAATATTTGCGTGGAGAAACCGGTCAAAGACTCAAACAAAAAATAGCTAAAGGACAATGGAAGCCTATTAGTGACAGTAATGAGAAAGAGCCTAAAGATGGTTATGACGTAGTTTCAACTATTAATATTAATATTCAGGATATAGCGCATCATGCCTTATTGAGTCAGTTAGAGAAGTATGAAGCAGATCACGGTTCGGTGGTGGTAATGGAAGTTGGGTCTGGAGAGGTTAAGGCAATTTCAAACTTAGGTCGCACATCAAAAGGAACCTACTATGAAAAATTGAACTATGCCATAGGTGAGTCGCATGAACCTGGCTCCACCTTTAAATTAATGTCATTAATAGCTGCTTTTGAAGATAAGGTTATAGATACTAGTTACGTGGTAGATACAGAAAAAGGAGTGCTTACTTTTTATGGAAAAAAAGTGAGAGATTCCAAGTACGGGGGCTACGGTAAGATCACAGCTTCTAAAGCCTTTGAGCTTTCCTCAAATACAGGAGTGGTAAAAATTATAGATAACTTTTATAAAGATGACCCTGAGAGATTTGTAAACCGACTTTACAATATGGGTTTGAATAATAAATTGGGACTTTCTATAAAAGGAGAGGGTAAGCCATATATTCCACATCCAAATGATAAAAAGAATTGGAGTGGGATAACACTGCAGTGGATGGCTTATGGGTATAATGTTTCACTAACACCTTTGCAGACCCTTACGTTCTATAATGCAATAGCGAATAATGGGGAAATGGTAAAACCCAGACTCATAAAAGAGGTAAGGAGTTTTAATAAAACAGTAAGAAGGTTTGATAAAGAAATTCTTAATCCTTCAATCTGCTCTCAGGAAACCATTGGTATGGTAAAGCAAATGCTTAAAAACGTAGTAGATAAAGAACATGGTACAGGGCACGACTTATTTTCTGCTGATTTTTCAATGGCAGGTAAAACGGGAACTTGTCAGAAAAACTATGCTTCTAAGGATAGTGATAAATTAAAGTATATCTCTTCTTTTGTAGGCTATTTTCCTGCAGACAATCCTAAATATTCTTGTATTGTAGTTATTCACGAACCAGATAAAAGCAAGGGATACTATGGTGCAGATGTCTCTGGTCCTGTCTTTAAAAGTATAGCACAAAAAATTTACACCAATTCTCCTCTTATAGATACCATTGAAGAATTAGAAAAAGAAAGTGAAACAGTTATTGAGAACTATGAAGCTTTCTATGTCAAAGCACAAAAGAAGTACAAGGTAGTGCCCAATGTTTCAGGAATGAGTGGAATGGATGCAGTTTCTTTACTCGAAAACCTCGGTTTAAGGGTTAAAGTAAGTGGCAATGGGAAGGTGACAAACCAGTCTTTAAAACCAGGAGAGAAAATTGAACCACAGAAAACAATAGTATTAGAGCTTATATGAAATTACTAAAAGACATACTTTACAAAGTTCATATCAATGCGGTAATTGGTAATACAGCTATTTCTGTAAACCAAATTCACTTTGATTCACGAGCTGTTTCGTTAGATGATGTTTTTGTGGCAATAGTTGGTGGTTCTGTAGATGGGCATACGTATATTGAGGGTGCCGTTAAACAGGGAGCTATTGCAGTAGTTTGCGAAAGCATACCTGCGCAAACAGTAAATGGAGTTACCTATATAGAAGTTGCAGACACCAAGCATTCTTTGGCAGTTATGGCAGCTAATTATTATGAAAACCCTTCCCAAAACCTTAAGCTAATTGGTGTTACTGGCACCAATGGAAAAACTACAGTAACCACCTTGCTGTACCAGCTATTCAAAAATGCAGGTTTTAAAGTAGGACTACTTTCAACGGTTAAGGTATTGGTAGCAGACCAAGAGTTTTCTGCAACCCATACTACTCCAGATTCACTTTTAATTAATAAATATCTGGCTATGATGAATGAGGCTGGAGTTGAGTATTGCTTTATGGAAGTGAGTTCTCATGGAATTCATCAAAAAAGAACCGAAGCACTAAGTTTTGAAGGAGGCATTTTTACTAATCTTTCTCATGATCATTTAGACTATCATAAAACGTTTGCTGAATATAGAGATGTGAAAAAGTCATTTTTTGATCAATTAGATTCAAGCGCTTTTGCCTTGGTTAATAAAGATGATAAGAATGGTCTTCTGATGATTCAAAACTCCAAAGCAAAAAAATTCACATATGCGCTCAAAACTTATGCAGACTACAAGGCTAGTATTCTTGAAAATCAATTTGAAGGTTTATTACTGAAAATTAATGAAAGTGAAGTATGGTCAAGATTAATAGGTTCTTTCAATGCATACAATATGTTGGCAATTTATGCTACCGCCGATATTTTAGGACTTGATGCCTTAGAAACGCTACGACTGATAAGTGAACTTGAAAATGTAAAGGGGCGCTTTCAATATTTTATTTCAGCAGAAAAAATAACTGCTATAGTTGATTATGCACATACCCCAGATGCACTTAAAAATGTACTTGAAACTATTAACAACATCCGTACAGGAAATGAATCTTTAATCACTGTTGTTGGCTGTGGGGGTGATAGAGACCAGTCTAAAAGACCTATTATGGCAAAAATTGCGGCAGCGCTTAGTACCAAAGCAATTTTTACCTCAGACAATCCCAGATCTGAAGATCCGGAAAAAATTATTGAGCAAATGGAGGAGGGGGTAGCACCTTTGGATTTTAAAAAGATTGTTTCTATTACGAATAGAAAACAGGCAATTAAAACTGCCTGCCAAATGGCCTGTGCCAAAGACATCATTTTAATAGCAGGAAAAGGGCATGAAACCTATCAGGAAACTCATGGTAAAAGAGTTGATTTTGATGATTTTAAAATTGTACAGGAATTGTTAACGCAATTAAGTAAATAATATACCAAAGCATAAATAGAAATTATGTTATACTATTTGTTTGAATATTTAGAAAAAAACTATCAGCTGCCTGGGGCAGGGGTATTCCAGTTTATATCCTTCAGGGCGGCTATAGCTATTATTTTCTCTTTGCTTATCTCCATTATTTACGGTAAACGAATTATAAATTACCTCCAAAGAAAACAAGTTGGGGAAACAGTTCGTGATCTTGGTTTACAGGGTCAAAATGAAAAAGCAGGAACACCTACTATGGGCGGAGTAATCATTATTCTCGCTACCCTAATACCCGTGTTACTTTTTGCTAAACTTGAAAATATATATGTCTTATTGTTAATAGTAACTACCGTGTGGATGGGAATTATTGGTTTTATTGATGATTATATTAAAATATTTAAAAAGGATAAACAAGGCCTCAAAGGTCGTTTTAAAATTTTAGGACAGGTGGTATTGGGTATTGTGGTAGGCACTACACTTTATTTTCATCCAGATGTGACTATGAGAGAAGAAATCAGTAATCCAGAAACCAATCAAGAGATAGTGGTTAATGGACCTGCCGAACTTGAATTTAAGAATGATGAAAAATCTACCAAGACAACCATTCCTTTTGTTAAAAATAACGAATTTGATTATTCATCTATAATTGCCTGGACAGGAGATAATTACAAAAGTTTTGCATGGTTGATTTTTATTCCTGTGGTGATCATTATAGTAACAGCTGTTTCAAATGGTGCAAACTTAACCGATGGAATTGATGGGCTAGCCGCAGGTTCTTCTGCTATAATGGCATTAACACTAGGGATTTTTGCGTGGGTTTCAGGGAATCTTATTTTTTCTGATTATCTCAATATTATGTACATCCCTAACGCAGGGGAAATTACCGTATACATAACGGCATTTGTAGGAGCTTTGGTTGGGTTTTTATGGTACAACACCTTTCCTGCCCAAGTTTTTATGGGAGATACTGGCAGTCTTACTATTGGAGGAGTGATTGCAGTAATTGCTATTTCTGTTAGAAAAGAATTGTTAATTCCCCTTTTGTGCGGCATTTTTCTTGCCGAAAATTTATCGGTGGTTTTACAAGTAAGCTACTTCAAATACACTAGAAAGCGATATGGCGAAGGGAAACGTATTTTTTTAATGGCGCCATTACATCATCATTATCAGAAAAAAGGATATCACGAGAGTAAAATAGTAACTCGATTTTGGATTGTTGGAATTGTTTTAGCAATAGTTACCATCGTAACCTTAAAGTTGCGATAAGAATTAAGAAAGTAAATTAAGTAAAACGAAATGCAAAAGTTGGTCATTTTAGGGGGAGGAGAAAGCGGAGTAGGCACGGCCATTTTGGGTAAGAAAGAAGGATTCAAAGTATTTGTTTCCGATAATGGAAAGATGACTAATGAATATAAAAATGTTTTAAAAGATTTTGAGATTGAATGGGAAGAGCAAGGGCATACGGAAGCATTGATTTTAGATGCAGATCTGGTAATGAAGAGTCCGGGTATACCAGAGAGTGTCCCTTTAGTTAAAAGCCTTCAAGAGCTAGGGGTGCCAGTAATTTCTGAGATTGAGTTTGCAGCACGCTATACTAAGGCAATATTGGTAGGTATTACTGGCAGTAATGGAAAAACAACTACCACTATGTTAGCAGGGCATATGCTCAAGGCTGCGGGATTAAATGTAGGTGTTGCTGGTAATATTGGAGATAGTTTTGCCAAAGTAGTGGCCTTAGATGATAAGGCTTATTACGTACTTGAGATAAGTAGTTTTCAGCTAGATGGTATAAAAGGTTTTAAACCACATATAGCCGTAATTACCAATATTACCCCAGATCATTTAGATAGGTATGATTACAATTTTGAAAAGTATATCGCATCAAAATTTAGAATTGCAATGAATCAGGACGTGACAGACTACCTAATCTATGATAATGATGATGCAGTAATTACAAATTGGTTGAGAAACCATCCAGTGAAGTCAACATTACTTCCTTTTTCAATTAAGGAAAAATTAACCCAGGGAGCGTATTTAGATAACAAGGAAATAATAATAAATATAGACCAAGAACAAGTAAATATGTCAACAGAAACATTTGCATTAGAGGGCAAGCACAACGCCAAAAACGCAATGGCTGCATCTACCATTGCAAAGCTCTTAAGTATAAGAAAAGAAACCATTCGTGCGTCTTTAGAGAATTTTCACGGAGCTGAGCATAGATTGGAGAAGGTACTTAAAATACATAATGTACAATACATTAATGATTCTAAGGCAACCAATGTTAATGCCACCTTTTTTGCCCTAGATAGTATGTCGGTTCCAACTATCTGGATCGTAGGGGGTACAGATAAAGGAAATGACTATACTCCTTTATTGCCATTGGTGAGAGAGAAAGTAAAAGCAATTATTTGTCTAGGGCTAGATAATTCTAAAATAATGGAGGCTTTTGGAAATATAGCAGATTTAATGGTAGAAACAGATGCTATGAGTGATGCTGTAAAGATGGCATATAAAATAGCAGAAAAGGGAGATGCAGTATTATTATCTCCAGCCTGTGCTAGTTTTGATCTTTTTGAAAACTATGAAGATCGTGGAAATCAATTTAAAAATGCAGTAAAAAATCTATAAATCATACATATGCGTTTGCAGGATGTTTTTAAGAATATTAAGGGAGATAGAGCTATTTGGGCAGTAGTGGCCTTATTGGCTTTATTCTCATTCTTACCTGTTTATAGCGCAAGTACAAATTTGGTATATGTGGTAGGTAAAGGCACCACAATTGGGTATTTAGTGAAACACGCAATGTTACTTGTTCTAGGGTTTGCTATTATTTATGCAGTTCACAAAATACCATACCACTACTTCAGAGCACTTTCCATTATAGCCCTTCCAGTAGTACTAATTTTGTTGGTATACACGCTTGCACAAGGAAAAGTTATAGAAGGAGCAAATGCTAGCAGATGGATTCAAGTGCCATTTGTAGGGGTCACTTTTCAAACCTCTACATTAGCTTCGGTAGTGCTTTTAATTTATGTGGCTAGATACTTGTCAAAAATCAAAGATCAGGCAATCACTTTTAAAGATTCTTTAGTTCCTTTATGGATGCCAGTATTTTTCGTATTAGCACTAATTCTTCCCGCTAATTTTTCAACAACAGCAATCATCTTTTTTATGGTTTTAATGTTGTGTTTCCTAGGAGGATATCCATTAAAATATCTTGTTGGAATTTTAGGGGTTGGGGTCTTAGCGCTTAGTTTTTTTGTGCTTACAGCAAAAGCATTTCCAAAGTTGTTTCCTAACCGTGTAGATACTTGGATTAGCCGTATTGAGAATTTTGCAGATAATGAAGATACAGAAGCAGATTATCAAATAGAGAAAGCAAAAATAGCCATTGCTACAGGAGGCGTTGCTGGTTTAGGCGCAGGAAAGAGTGTTATGAAAAATTTTCTTCCACAAAGTACATCAGATTTTATTTTCGCAATTATAGTAGAAGAGTATGGTTTATTAGGCGGTTTATTGTTGGTTTTTCTGTACCTGTTGCTACTTTTTAGAATTGTAGTGGTTGCACATAAATCAGATCATATTTTCGGGAAATTGGTAGTGATAGGTGTTGGCTTACCAATTGTAATTCAGGCGTTTATTAATATGGCAGTAGCAGTAGAGTTGTTTCCTGTTACAGGACAAACACTTCCCTTAATAAGTAGTGGGGGAACTTCAATATGGATGACATGTCTCGCTTTAGGAATTATTTTGAGTGTGAGTGCTAAAAGACAGGAAGCGTTAAACGAGCTGAAAAATGAAATGGAAGAACCCAACCCTTTAGAAATTTTAAGTGAGCAGTTATAAATTTATCATATCAGGTGGAGGAACTGGGGGGCATATCTACCCAGCAATAGCTATAGCAAATGAATTGCGACTTAGATATCCAGAAGCAACTTTCCTTTTTGTAGGCGCTAAAGGAAGAATGGAAATGGAGAAAGTGCCACTGGCTGGATACGAAATAAAAGGATTATGGATTGCTGGATTTCAACGGAAACTTACATTAAAGAATTTAATGTTTCCATTTAAATTGGTAAGTAGTATGTTAAAGGCAAGGAGCATCATTAAAAAAAGACAACCAGACCTTGTTATTGGTACAGGTGGTTATGCAAGCGGACCGCTCCTTAAAATGGCTGCTTTAAATCATATTCCTTATGTATTGCAAGAACAGAATTCATATCCGGGAATTACAAATAGAATGCTTGCTTCTAATGCGTCTAGAATTTGTGTAGCCTATGATGGTTTGGAAAAATATTTTCCAGAAGACAAAATTGTTAAAACGGGGAACCCAGTGCGTAAAGACCTTTTGAATATAGCGTCTAAGAGAGATAATGGAATTCGTTTTTTTGAGTTAGATGAAACAAAAAAAACTATCCTAATACTTGGCGGGAGTTTGGGAGCAAGAATGATGAATAAAATTGTTGAGGATCATCTACCGCTATTTGAAAAATTAAAACTTCAACTCATCTGGCAATGTGGAAAATTATATAAAGAGGATTATAAAAAATACAATCAAGACGCTATAAAGGTCGTATCCTTTATTGCCAATATGGATGAAGCCTATGCAGCAGCAGATATAATTATATCAAGAGCAGGAGCTGGATCTATTTCAGAATTAGCCATTGTAGGGAAACCTGTAATTTTTATTCCGTCTCCTAATGTAGCAGAAGATCATCAAGCCAAAAATGCAAAAGCATTAGTAGATAAAGGAGCTGCTTTAATGTTGAAGGAGGATCAGGCAGCTCAAGAATTTGGCGCAATGCTTAAGAATTTAATGTCTTCTGAAGCTGCTCAAAAAGAATTATCTACCAACATTAGCCGGTTGGCAAAACCAGAAGCAACTCGGCACATAGTAGATGAAATTGAGAATATATTAAAGTCAAAATTGTGAATCTAGAATCTGTACATAGCGTATACTTTATAGGGATTGGTGGCATTGGCATGTCTGCCCTCGCTCGCTATTTTAGATTTATAGGAAAGCAAGTGGCAGGTTACGATAAGACTCGTACAAAGCTTACTGAGCAGATGGAGGCAAATGACATTGAAATACATTATAAAGATGATATAAGTCTCATCCCAGAATGGTGTCTTAACAAAGAAAAAACACTCGTGGTTTATACACCTGCGGTTCCGGAGACTCATACAGAGTTTCAGTTTTTCAGTAGAAATGAATTTGTGGTTGAAAAGCGCGCAAAAGTATTAGGAATGCTTACAAAAAGCACCTTTAGTTTTGCAGTAGCAGGAACGCATGGTAAAACCACAACATCTGCTATTTTAACTCATATTTTGAATGAAACAGGCACTTCCTTAACCGCTTTTCTAGGCGGAGTGTCAGAGAATTTTGGTAGTAATTTTATAATGGATGGCAGTGAAGTAACGGTAGCGGAAGCTGATGAGTTTGATCGTTCTTTTTTGCACCTTTCTCCAGATGTAGCTTGCATTACCTCTATGGACGCAGACCATCTAGACATTTATGGAAATGCATCTGAATTAGAAAAATCATTTAGGGATTTTGCAAAATGCATAAAACCTAATGGTAAATTATTTATTAGAAACGGACTCCCTATCAAGGGTATAACCTATGGAATTGACGATGATTCCGATTATAGCATACAGAATTTGAAGATCAAAAATGCGACCTACGTTTTTGATGTGGTGACGCCAACTGAGGTGATCAGGGGTGTAGAGTTTAACAAGCCTGGAAAACATAATTTGTTAAACGGATTAGTAGCTTTTGCGATGGCGGTAGAGACCGGCACCCCCACCAACCGCCTCGCCAAAGCACTCAAGACTTTTAAAGGTGTGCAAAGACGTTTTAGTGTACATATCAATAAACCGGAATTGGTTTATATTGACGATTATGCACATCATCCTACTGAAATTAATGCGGTTCATCAAGCTGTAAGTGAAATGTATCCCAATAAAAAAACATTGGCAATTTTTCAGCCTCATTTGTACACTCGTACGCGTGATTTTGTTGAAGAATTTGCAAGTAGCTTATCAAAATTTGATGAAGTTGTTTTATTAGATATTTATCCAGCCAGAGAGTTGCCTATTGAAGGCGTTACTTCATCTTGGCTCTTAAATAAAATAAGTAGGTCTAAGAAATCGCTAAAAACAAAACCTGAATTATTAGCATATGTTGAAACCAAGCCTGCTGAATTAATAATAACAATGGGAGCAGGTGATATAGGAGCGGAAGTACAACAAATAATAAATATTTTGAAGAATGCATCGTAAGCTAAATATACTGAGATTGGTGATTGCAGTAGTATTGGCAATACTATTGTTTTCTTTCACCAACATGCGTAACGAGAAAAGAAACCTGGCAAAATTAGAGATTAAATTTACAGATGGGCAACCTCCTTTTATTACGTATCCGATGGTTAATAAATTGTTAATACAAAATGAAGAAACTATAACGAGTATTACCAAAGAAAAATTAGTTTTGAATACGCTGGAGAATGTACTTAATAAAAACCAAATGATTCAGGATGCTCAAGTCTATATGACAGTTAATGGGCAGCTTGAAGCCAGAATAAATCAAAGAAAGCCAATAGCCCGTATTGAAGGTGTTGATTCTTATTATCTGGATTCAGAAGGGAAAAAGATGCCGCTTTCACCCGTGTTTTCTGCAAGAGTTCCACTAATTACAGGGGTGGTAAATGAAAATACTTTAGAAGCGCTCTATGGTTTGGCAGATTACATTGTAAAAGATGATTTTCTCTTAAAGAATATTACCGGAATACATTCTGGTGAAAAAAATATGATATTAAGTGTACGTACCTATGATTTTAAAATAGGCTTAGGTAAAGTAGAAAAGCTAGAGACAAAGTTTAGAAATTTTAAAGCATTTTATCAGAAAGCATTAAAAGATGGAACTTTAAATAACTATAAAGTGGTGAGTTTGAAATTTGATAATCAGGTAGTGTGCACCAAAAAGTAAAAGATGGAACACAAAAATTATGCAGTAGGGTTAGATATTGGTACCACTAAGATTGTGGCCATGATTGGTCGTGAGAACGAGTATGGTAAAATTGAAATTCTTGGTATTGGTAAGTCCAAGAGTCTTGGGGTACATCGTGGCGTGGTTAATAACATCACTCAAACTATCCAGTCTATACAACAGGCAGTAGAACAGGCAGAGAGTAATTCTGGGCTAAAAATTGCAGAGGTAGTAGTTGGTATTGCAGGACAGCATATCAGAAGCCTTCAGCACAGTGATTATATCACTCGTCCCAATTCTGACGAAGTGATAGATGAAGACGATGTGGACAATCTTTGTAATCAGGTTTATAAATTGGTAATGCTTCCTGGAGAAGAAATTATTCATGTACTACCTCAAGAATACAAAGTAGATGGGCAGGCAGAAATAAAAGAGCCTATTGGGATGTATGGAGGAAGATTGGAGGCTAATTTCCATGTGGTGGTTGGGCAAGTATCTTCCATTAGAAATATTGGACGTTGTGTAAAAAGCTCAGGTCTTGATCTTTCGGGTATAACATTAGAGCCTCTTGCTTCTGCTAACGCAGTTCTTAGCAGGGAAGAAAAAGAAGCTGGGGTTGCCTTAATAGATATTGGAGGTGGTACTACAGATCTCGCTATTTTTAAAGATGGTATCATAAGGCATACAGCAGTGATTCCTTTTGGTGGTAATGTAATCACAGAAGATATTAAAGAAGGTTGTTCCATTATTGAGAAACAAGCTGAATTGTTGAAAATAAAATTCGGATCGGCATGGCCTGGTGAAAATAAGGATAATGAAATAGTATCCATTCCAGGACTAAGAGGAAGAGAACCTAAAGAAATTACCCTTAAAAATTTATCTAAAATTATACATGCAAGAGTAGTTGAAATTATTGAGCAGGTATATATGGAGATAAAAAATTACGGGCATGAAGACCAAAAGAAAAAGCTAATAGCAGGGATCGTATTAACGGGTGGTGGTAGCCAGTTAAAACATTTAAAACAATTAGTTGAATATATTACAGGAATGGACACTCGTATTGGTTTTCCAAACGAACACCTCGCTGGAGATTCTGATGCAGAAACAGCAAGTCCATTATATGCAACCGCAGTAGGTCTTGTGATGAATGCCTTAAGAAGACAGCATAAAAATAATTTTAAATCAACAGATTTAGAACAACAATCATCTCATAAAAATGAAGAAGCAGTTTTAGATACAGAACCGCAAGAATCCCAAACCAACGAAGCCTACAAGAAACAACGGAAGTCCATTTTTGAAAAATGGTCGGAAAAGTTAAAAGATTTTTTAGATAACGCAGAATAAGCTACAAAAGAACCAGTAAATATTAATTATGAGCAGCAACACAGATTTTGGCAATATTTCATTTGATCTTCCTAAAAACCAAAGTAACGTTATCAAGGTAATTGGTGTAGGAGGCGGCGGCAGTAATGCTATTAACCATATGTTTAAGCAAGGCATTAAAGGGGTAGACTTTGTAATATGTAATACAGATGCACAGGCATTAGAAAATAGTTCAATACCTAATAAAATACAATTAGGTGTTTCTTTAACAGAAGGTTTGGGTGCTGGCGCCAATCCAGAAGTTGGAGAGCAATCTGCCATAGAAAGTCTAGAAGAGATAAAAGCAATGCTAGACACTAATACCAAAATGATTTTTATCACCGCTGGTATGGGAGGCGGCACAGGTACAGGGGCAGCTCCTATAATTGCCAAAATGGCAAAGGATATGGATATTCTTACGGTAGGAATAGTCACCATACCATTTCAGTTTGAAGGCAAAATGCGAAATAAACAAGCGCAATTAGGTGTAGAAAATTTGCGAAGACATGTAGATTCTTTAATTGTTATCAATAATAATAAACTACGAGAGGTTTATGGAAACCTTGGGTTTAAAGCTGGTTTTTCAAAAGCAGATGAAGTGCTTGCTACGGCTTCTAGAGGTATAGCTGAGGTAATAACACATCACTATACTCAAAATATTGACCTTAGAGATGCAAAAACCGTTTTGTCTAATAGTGGTACTGCAATTATGGGATCGGCCTCCGCAGACGGAGAGAGTAGAGCTCAAGAGGCTATTACAAAAGCTTTAGATTCCCCATTGTTAAATGACAATAAAATACGAGGTGCTAAGAATGTTTTGCTATTAATTGTTTCAGGAAGTCAGGAAATTACTATTGATGAAATAGGAGAGATTAATGACCATATTCAAAATGAGGCAGGGCATGGAGCTAATATTATTATGGGTGTGGGTGAAGATGAAGATTTAGGAGATGCTATCGCTGTGACTGTAATAGCAACTGGGTTTAATGTAGAACAGCAAGATGAAATTGTAAATACCGAGACTAAAAAGATTATTCATACCTTAGAAGATGAACAAAAAGCAACTCAGAATCTAAGTCCGCAAAAAACAGCTAGCTTTTTTGATCCTCCAATTAGTAAAAAACAGTTTTTACCACAAGAGAAACCTGCTGCTCCTGTAATTAGGCATACCCTTACAGATGAAACCTCTTCATTAAATACTAATTTGATTCCTACAACGGATATCATAAGAAATATAAACGTAGTATATGACGAGATCATTGCAGATACAGACGATTTTGTGATTATAGATACCACTCCAAAATTAAAAGATATGGATGTGGTTGATCCAGAAATTGTGAAATCTGAAAATGAAAATCAAATTACGCTTGCATTTGATCTCCCAGTTCAGAACAAGGAGGTTGAGAACGAAGAAAATCCATCTAATGTGGTGCTATTTGATTTAACTGAGGATGTAAAAGATTATGAAGTGAAAGATCCGGTAGAAGTAATTCCTATCACAGAGTATTCAGATCAAGGCGAAAAAAGATATAGTCTGGACGACTATATGGAAATAGAGCAACAACTGTCATCGGCTAAGGCAAAAGAGAACAAGACAGAAATTACTGAAGAGGCTTTGGTTTTTGAAAAAAGGGTGGAAGCCACTATTGAGACTGAAAAAAATATAGACGAAATAGATCCTTTAAATTGCTCCATTGCCGATACATTGAAGCTGAGAGCCGAAGAGAGAAGAAAGAAGCTCAAGGAATTTAACTACAAGTTTCAAAATAATATTTCAAGGATAGATGAAATTGAGAAACAGCCTGCATATAAGAGAATGGGTATAGAGCTTGAGAGTAAGAGTAATACTGAAAACTCATCAAGAACCTCTATTGGTACAGATAGTAATGACGAAAATCAACTGCGGTCAAACAATTCATTTTTGCACGATAATGTAGATTAAAAATATATAATTAACCTACTGTATCTGCTACATTTTAACCCGAAATCTTCATTAGATTTCGGGTTATTTATTATCTTCGCTATCCATTTTAAAAGAAAATCAAATGAGTTTACAGAGCAAAATTATGGAGGCAATGAAAACAGCCATGAAAGCAAAGGATTCTACTTCTTTGGAAGCATTACGCGCTGTGAAATCAGCACTTTTATTGGCTCAAACAGAAGGAGGAGCAGGAGGGAGTATTTCTGAACAGGATGAAATAAAGCTATTGCAGAAATTGGTAAAACAACGCAAAGACAGTGCAGCCATTTTTACAGAGCAAGGTCGAGAAGACTTGGCTACTCCAGAAAAAGAACAGGCAGCTGTGATTGAGCAGTTTCTTCCTGCACAGTTAGATGAAGCAGCAGTGCTTGCCACAGTAGAAGCGGTTATTGCAGAAACTGGGGCAGCAAGTATGAAAGATATGGGTAAAGTAATGGGAATAGTTGGCCAGAAACTTGCAGGACAGGCAGATGGAAAGACTATTTCTAGTATCGTAAAGCAAAAATTATCTTAAGTTATTTCTTATTAGAATAATCAGCTATATTTGCTGAAAATTAGGCCGCGTGGCGCAACTGAATAGCGCATCAGATTTCGGCTCTGAGGGTTGGGGGTTTGAGTCCCTCCGCGGTCACTTTAAACTATTTGTTTAACTCAAAAAGCTTGATAATTATTGATTATCAGGCTTTTTTATTTTTGTACCTCTTTTTGATATCAAATAAAGGTAACTATTCAGTTAACTATTATAAGTTTGATAAAAAGCGCAACAGAGCCTTGTTTAAAAAATGAGACATATAGAATTATCATTTTTTAATCTTAACTTTCTAGAGGTTAGTAATTCGTTTGCTTCATTACCTTACATCAGGCAAAACAAGCCAGATGAATTAGATAGATGTACTGGATATCTTAGAATTAGCGGATAGAACTTTGAGAGGAGCACGCTCCTCAATTTTAATGGAGAACCGTCAATTTTAGCGAGCGTTGCCATTAATTTTTCCGATTCTCAGGAGCATTGGGAACTTCACTTCTTTAATTTGTTTACTTTTCCAAAGTTGTTTTAACTCTTTTTCAAGCTTATTGACTGGATTGTGATTATTTTGTTTGATAAAATGTTTCACAGCAGACCAAGTATTCAAATATCCAATCAAGTGTTCTAAATCCCATGGGTGTTTATTCTCAAATATTGGCGTTTTGATTTCTTTAAATTGAAATGGAATCGTTTTGTATTTTTCGTCAATATATTTTCTTTCTTTATCCCAATAGTTCCCAATAATTTTTGTGTAAAAACCCAAAATTATTTTATCTATCTGTGGTGTAATTTCTATTCTGCCATAACCAACTATGCAGATTTTGGAATTTTCTTTTGCTGTTCGTCTTACTTCTGCATAGAATTTCTCAAAGTCAAACCAATGTATAGCTTGAGCAACAATAATTAAGTCAAATATCCCATTGTTGAAATTTGTCCTTTCGGCAGGCTGAACAGCATATTTTATGTTATCTGCTTTTAGGGCGTTGTCTATTTGTGATTGGCTAATGTCTGTTGCAAAAACATTGCTGAATGCCTTTGCCAATTCATAAGCAACTTGTCCGTTTCCTGTTCCACAATCCCAGGCATTTTCTTTATTCGGAATAATTGAATTCAAATAATCAAAAAAGTCTGCCGGATATGTTGGTCGGAATTTTGCGTATTCGTCTGATTGCGAAGAAAAGTTGTCTTTCATAAACTATTTAAATTTGTATTGTTACTGCATTAAACGTTGCCCTAACTGGAGTCTGTGGATCAACTTCAATTTTAATAAAAATAAGAATTTCCAAGATAATTTGATTCAATTAGAGAAAGTTCTGTTGTGCTATAATGGAACCTTGAAGATGGGCTTATAAGGTCTGGAATCAAAAGATAAGAAAGTCAAGCACTTTGAGTTTGGTTTTGAACTCTTTTAGATCTAAAATGGAATTAGTTTTCTCAGGTTGTAGGATCATTATGAAAACTTTGTAAAGGGTATTTTCTTTGTTCTAGACTAGGATAAATTTGGGTTCTCATGGTCCTTTAATATGCTGAACGGGTGTTCTGTGGTTTATTGGGTAACCTTTTAGTCATTGGAATTTTCTTTTACCCTGCGTAATCTTAATATAAGTTTTCCAGATATATGGGTTGTTCAATAAAGCATCCATTCTTGTTCTTAGAACAAAGTTCATTTAGGCCGCACGTTATGCTCACCCTTCTGTTTTTAGCTAGGTTTTGAAATGGGGTATTAATAACACTAATCGTTTGAAATATAAACTTTTAAATGATTCAAATACGTATATACCTATAGCAAAGCTTACTTTTAGGACGTATGAAAGAATACCGAGACATGATCTGAGTAAACAAGCAAAGTTTAAATTTTTTAGTATCATGATACATAGCAATTAAGATCAACTTGACATCCTAATATGAGTGCAAAGCATATTTATTTGTTTTGATGCCTACTTCCTAAAGATGATTACCTTTTGTAGGGTATTATATTGATAGTTTAATCTTTTTATAGCACGTATTTCAAAAATATGGAGTGTTAGTATCTAATTCAATTTCGCCTGTAATCTGGGAGTGCTTCTAAGATATTTAAATCACTTCTAATCTCATTAAAAAATGCATCATCCATTGTTTGTTTTAGTGGATACACTTTTCTTAAAAAATTTCTTCGCACCTGTCTTAAACTGGGTGAGTAGGAATGAGGAATAGAAATATTATACATTTCATTAACAATGTATTTTCTAATATCAAATTCAGACGCTTTCCTAAATGGTTTATCATTATCTTTTACACAGGAAATAATTCCTTGGATATTTGTCAGGTGTGCATAAATTTTTCCTTCTCCTCTAAAGAAGTCATAAATTGTGGCTTCTCTTAATTGTACGTTTAGTCCTATTAATTCTCTAATACACGACTTGTGAGCTTTGGTAATCATATCACTTTGGTTTTATGTGTTCTATAATAAGTATCAACTCATATTAAAACCCCCTAGTAGATTTTTTTTCGCTTTTTCACATCGCTTGATTTTTAGTTCTTTAATTGAACTTTTAATTAGAAGAGGTTGGTTTAAAAATAAAAGCAGTTGGGGGTATTTAAACCCTGTAGGTACTTATAAATAATGATTGAAAGGGAGAAGCAATAATACAAGAGAATCAACATAACCTTTTAATGATTTTTAAGTATGATGATATGAAAGAATTAGAATTTAATAAAGAGCCTTCACAAAACCCATTGCTTACGCAGGCGCAAGAAATGGGAATACAAAATTTTGGACTTACCATAGAAGATGTGCATTCTCCAAATTTTGGAGATCAAATATTAGATGGGATAGCTGCATTGTTATCACAAGACAGAGTTGAAACGCCTCAGGAAGCCTTTGAGATCATCAGAGAATTAGGCGAACAACAAATCCAAGGTGTTGTGATTTATGATATGACAAGGTCACAGGTACTTGATGAACAATTTGGAATTCATACCCTTAATGGTATTAATGCGCTACTATCACAAAACAGAGCTAGAAGTAAACAGGATGCAGCACAAATATTAACTGGTTTAAATCCAGATCAAGCCGCAGGTTTGGTGGCTTTTGGTTTTACAAGAGACCAAGTGTTAACAACTAATTATGGAGAACATACTAATGAAGCAATACAACATTTAAATAGTTTTAGACGCGTTCAGAGTTTTCCACAGGCTTTGCAAATAGTAACTGGTTTAAATCCTATCCAAACCAGAGGAATTATTGATTTTAGACTTGGGAGAGAACAGGTACAATCACCTAATTTTGGACAGCATACGCTAACTGCTATACGGGAGCTAGTGGACAATCGAAGAGTGGATGATTTTAGAGCCGCCTTCAATCTAGTAAGAGGATTTGATGAAACGCAGACAAATGCTGTTAATTTCTATGGTTTAAGAAGAAATCAAGTTTTGTCTCCAAATTTCGGAAGGCATACTCTTGCGGGGATGTGGCAAATGCGATTTTCTAATCCCGGATTAAGCTTTCGTCAAGCTTTTCGGGCACTTGAAGGCTTACAAGAACATCAAGTTAGAGGTGTTGCCAATTTTGGGCTTACTAGGGAGCAGGTAGAGCAGCCTAGATATATTGCCGGTATTGCCAATGCGTTAACAGCACTTCAAGCCATTAATCCGGAAGCCTCCGGAGAAAACCTTCTAAATTTTGCAATGGAAATGCCAGAATATCAAATTCGAGCAATTTCAGAACATAACTTTACGGCAGAACAATTAGGAATTGTGGTTGAAAACAATGAGTTTGTTCAAAGTGATCTTGAAGGTGTTAGCCATATTTCAGGAAGTGATATTGATGCCATTGCGCATTTGATTTCTGAGGAAGGAATGGATAGGGAAGAAGCACAAACTACCGCAACGGAGTTAAACAGTACGCAGATTATCTCAATGATAGATTTAGGTCTTAGCCTGGAACAAGTGCAAATTCCACTATTTCAAAATGAAGACGGAATATTAGATGTATTACTGGAAAACACTAGAGATGAAGAAGGAGAATTTAATATACCCATTTTACCCGAGGACAGGGACAGAGTAAGAGCGTTAATGGCTCAAATGATTTTAGAGTCAGAAAACCCACAAAATGAGTTATTAAATAGCGTAACCTCAACTGAGAATTTACCTTCAGGTATTGATGTTTTACTTGATGATCAAGATCTAAACGAATTTCTTAGTTACGCTTTTGAAAGGGATTTCTTAGGTATTTTTGATGGAATTCTGGGAGCATTAGAGAATAATACTCAAGAGAGTTTACCTGCCCAAGTTTCTAACGCAAGAGATATAGAAGAGACAGAGCAAGAAATCATGAAGTTTACTCTAGCAACTACAGGGGTTGCAGCGATGCCAAGAGAAAATGAAAATAATGAACTTGAGGGAAGTGTGTTTGAGGAAAGAAATCTTGGAGCTTTTACGATTCCAGTTTCACCTAAATTTAAATCAGAAGAATCAGAAGAATCAACTGAAAAAAATCAGAATCGCAAACCAGCGGCAAAAAAAAACAACAACCAAGAAAGGGATAAATCTAAACGAAACGGTCCCAAAAGATAATAAAAACCTCAACGGAATTTACAAATAAAAACTAAAGTTATTCTTTTAAAACAGATAGGGTATTATGGATCAACCAAATAATAATGAGAGAGTTCAAAACAGACGACTATCCGTTGAACAACGCCAAGGTATAAACGGTTTAGGGTTGACTGCCCGTCAAGTAAATGAGCAAAATTTTGGGCAGCATACATTAGAGGGTATTACAGAACTTAGAGCACAAAATCAGAATTTGTCGGTATCAGCAGCCTTTAATATGATACGGGGATTAAATGAAGATCAGGTAGAAGGTGTCGTTAGAAATGGATTATTAAGAGGGCAAGTATTGGAAGAAAATTTTGGAAGACATACTACGGATGCAATGCACATATTAGTTAGTTCTCATAGAGCTCAGGATAATGCAGAAGCTTTTCAAATGGTTGAAGGTATGAATGATGCGCAAACCCGAGGTGTATATCAGTATGACTTAAATCGAGAACAAGTAACCACCCCTAATTTTGGCCTTCATACATTGCGTGGAATAGGAAATTTAATGGCAGATGAGGACAATATCCAAAATGCGGTAGAAGCATTTGAGGTGGTAAGAGGATTAAATGCCGTGCAAGTGAATGCAATTACCAACTATATGTTAACAAGAGCGCAAGTTCAAGAGCCGAGTTTTAACCAAACATTTGTCAATGCAATGGATACACTAGACAGAATACAACCCAACCAAACAGGATATAATTTATATTCAGAAGTAGCTTCTCTAGATGAGTATCAAATTCGGGGTTTAGGAGCTCTTAATTTATCTTTAGAACAAGTTGGCTTGCGTTATGGAGAAGATGGCTTAGATCATACTACCGAAGAACCTTATAATAGAGTGACTGGAGGAACCATTGAAGTAATTGAGAATCTAATGAATTCATTAGATGTATCAAATAATGAAGCCTTTGTAATGGCTATTGATCTTACTCAAAATCAAATTATGGGTATTACAGATTATGGACTTTCCCTTGATCAGGTGCAAAGCCCATTTTTTCAATCTGAACAAAATATATTACCTATCATAGCTATCCAATTAGCAGGTGATGATGATGATTTGGAACTTCCTCTGATACAAGATAAATATGATATGTCTAGAGCTATATTTAACTCTTTGCAGAAGCAAGCATCAAAAACAGAGATTTTAGAAGAACAAAAGACTCTAGAAGCAGACATCGCTGCCACAGATAGCAAATTGATAGAAGCGGTGATAGCAACCTCAGGTATAGCAGCAGCACCTACTGTTTCAACCGAAAATTCACTTAATCAAGAATCAAACTTAACAGCTTTTACTACTGCGGCGTTGCCAGTTTCTAGTGAACTAAAAAGAGCTTCAAGTGATGCCAGTTTAACTAATGATAAAAAACGAGCTAACAAGAATAATTCAAATAAAAAGCGACCTTCAACTTATAAAAGAGGTTCAGGAATGTAAGAATGAGAATTTCCTAAAGCATAAATAATGAACAACCAGAATATTCATCGGCAACTTATGGATCAAACAAATCTTGACTATAACCAAATCAGAGGTATTAATGATTATGGTTTGAATCTTGAGCAGGTTCAAACAGAAAATTTTGGAGTACATACACTTAGGTCTTTAGGGATGTTGCTTCATCAGCGAAGAGCAGAAAATACAATGGATGCTTTTAAGATGGTTCAAGGCTTAGATCAAAATCAAACGCACGCTATTACTGAATTAGGACTTAGCAGAGCTGATGTGTTTTCTCCTAATTTTGGAGAACATACTACAGACTCCATGTACATGTTACTTCAACAAAGGAAGGTGGTAAGTAGAAGTGATGCCTTTGAAATGGTTAGGGGTTTAGATCAATTTCAAACCAATGGAATTACAAGATTTGGACTCCGCCGAGATCAAGTCCTAACATCTAATTTTGGAGAACATACCCTTGATGGAATTGGTCATTTGATAGATATAGATCAAACGCTTACAAATCAAAGTGCATTTAGAAGAATTCAGGGCTTAGATGCCCATCAAGTAAGAGGTATTCTTGTATTTAACCTTACACCTGATCAAGTTCAATCAAGAAATTTTGGAGAACATACAGTAAATACAATGCTCAGAATTATGGCACAAGGAAGAGCACAGAACATTCCAGAAGCTTTTGCCATGGTGCAGCATCTAGATGTAAACCAAGCCTGGGGGTTAGATCAGTATAGGCTCATGCGAGATGATGTACTTGCGCCAAATTTTGGCGCACATACCTTGAGAGGATTAGACCAATTTCGCTTGAATGCAATTGCAAATAGAGAGGTTAATTATTCACATCGTGTGGCGTTTCAAAGTATACGGGGTATGAATGAGGTTCAAGTTATGGGGGTTTTGAATTATGGACTTGAATTACAACACGTATTAAATCCTGCTTTTGGAGAAAATACATTAAGAACAATGCAAGCTTTTCAAAGAGATAATGCACAAATTACGAATCAAAACCTATTTGAAAATGTAATTAGATTGCCAGAATATCAAGTGAGAGCTATTTCACAATATGGTTTTAACCCTGCACAACTAGGTCTCGTAGTAGCCAATCAAAGTATTATACAAAGTAATCATAATGAAAATTCTATTTCTGGAAGAATAATAGATGCGGCGTCTCATTTAATGGCAGCAGAATCAATGAACAGGAGGCAAGCATTACGAGAAGCTACTGAACTTAATACTCTACAAACTATAGGGATGATTGATTTTGGCCTCACTTTAGAACAGGTTCAAGAACCCTTTTTTGAGAATGCTGAAAATGTCTTAGCTCATTTATTAGACGAGATTAGAAATGCTGAAGATGAATTAGGGTTTCCATTTTTGCCTGAAGAACAAGAAGTAGCCAGATCTATAATGGCAAATATGATTCTTAATGCATCTAATTCTGAGGAATTAGGACAAAATTTAAAAATAACAGAGCAGCAACGGTTACCAGTTCTTCAAAGTGGAGAATTGCAGCACTTGGAAGAATTAACAAATGCAGAACAGCATACTTTTTTAGAAGGAGAAGACATACAAGAATTTTTGAAATATGCATTGGAAAGAGATGTTTTAGGCATTTTTGAAGGAATAAGTGAAGCAATTCAACTTCAAAACTTGCATGAATCAGAAGTGGTTCAAGGCATTCTAGATGTGCAAGAACAAACGTCAAGTACGGTTCCAGTAACTTCCAATGTAGCTTCAATGCCAACAGAGGCAGAAAGAGCAATTATGGAAGCTGAATGGGAAAGTAGCGAAAGCGAATTAGGTATTGATAAATGGAATGCTTTAAAAACACCTGTGAAACTGAAGTCTGATAATGATGAATCTTCCATTGAGTCAAATGAGACCATACGGAGAGACCATCTTAAAGCCTCTGCAATAAAAAATCAAAAAGATAAAAAGCCATCGCCTAAGCCCAAAAGAAAAGGCAGAAATCAGTAAAGAGTAAAAATACGGTTATTCAAAAAAGTAAGATAACTGGTATGGTAAAATTGGGATCACTTTTTTGAATAAAACTCTTACTTATACTACAAATTCAAATATCTTCTCCATAGATAGATCTATTTTTAGAATGTCAGAATACAGCAGACAAAGATGTTTTTAAGTGTCTGATATTAAGTGTTGTTATAAATTTTTTCATCCTATTTTTTTATATTTGACACCTTATTTTATGGTATACTATTCCTGTTAAATTCAGGTTAAAGTATCAAAAATCACTTATTAATTTATATTCCCACCTATTCAACTTTTGCTTCCCACTTATTACTAAAGCGTTCTTTTTTCTCTTCTACACTGGTACATTTGAATAAGTTTAAAGCTGATTTCCTAGATTTAATTAAATGGAAATTGATTGTAAAACACAAATTAAAGAATCTAATAAACCATAAAAAGAAATGAAAAACGAAAAGTTCTCTGTAGATGTACTTCTTATTTTGGCTTTCGTCCTTTGCTTTATCTTGCTGATATCGGAAGGTTATGTGACTTATTATGATTTTTTATCATCCAATTCTTTTACTAACGGTAGTGTTACAAACACGGTACTTCAAATAACAGAAATAATAGCGATACATGAATATCCTGAAATTTTAAGATTAGCTTGTGCCTTTGTTATTTCATTTGCTTGTTTAGGTTTCCATGTAAAGTTAAAACCAGAAGAAGATGAGGATCAAAACTTATATATTGGATTTTACTTTTTATTTTTAGTAATATTTATCTTAACTCCCGCATTTAGACCACATTTATACTTAAATATTCCCCTTACCACAATTTCATTAGTAGGTTTTGTTTGGGCTTTCATTAAATTACGTAAGCATTTTAGATATTTTGGGCATAAAGACGAATTCAATGAGAAGAATCAAATTTTCAAACAGGAAAAAGGGGTAAAAGTAAATCCTTATTCTGTTAATTTTGTAACGGACAACGGTACGATAAATGTGGTGAATCCCTTTAGAGCTACCATGGTATTAGGTACACCCGGTTCTGGTAAGTCATATTCTGTAATTGAAGAATATATTAGACAGCACATCCAGAAACAGTTTACAATGATGGTGTATGATTTTAAATTTCCGTCATTAGCCAAGGAAACACATGCTTTTTTTCAATATTATAAGTCGGTTTACAAAATTGAGCCAAAATTTACAGTAGTCTCTTTAGATGATTTGCATCAATCTAGTTTTGTAAACCCTATTGCTCCAAACCTCATTAGAAAGGCGGCAGATGCAATTGAAGCATCGCAAACGGTTCTCTTTAATTTGAATAAAGAGTGGATTACTAAAAAAGATTTCTTTGCACAATCTGCAATTTCATATTTCGCAAGTTGTATTTATTTTTTAAAAATTTATGAAGATGGTAAGTATTGCACCTTGCCGCATGCAATTGCATTGGCTTCCTGTCCAGATGAGGATGTGTTTAAAATTTTTGTAACCTATCCAGAACTCAAGTTTTTTATGACACCTTTTGCAGATGCTTTGGCAAAAGAAGCTTATGAGCAATTAGCAGGTCAGACTGCTTCTGCAAGGATACCTCTCTCTCAATTGGCTACAAAAGAACTATTTTGGGTAATGGGTAACAATGTGTATCCAGATATGAATGTGACATTGGATATTAACAATCCAGAAAAGCCATCTATTTTTATTCTGGCAAATTCACCTTCAACACAAACCACAAATTCACCAGCACTTGGATTAATATCTACTCAAATATTAAAAGAAATTAATAAACAAGGTAAACAGCCATGTTCTGTTATTATTGATGAGTTACCCACTATGTATTTTATGGGGTTAGATAACTTGATTGCAACGGCAAGGTCCAACAAGATTTCAACTACTATTGGAATGCAGGATTTGGAGCAGTTAAAACGTGATTACGGCGATAAGATTGCTGAAACTATTTTCAATATTGTAGGTAATATTTTTAGTGGTTCTGTTCGTAGTGGTACGGCAACTAAACTGCAAGAGATTTTTGGTAAGAAAAAGCAAAAGTTGAAGAATGTTTCTGTTGATACTAGCAGTACTTCTTATACAATAAACGAAAGCTTAGAATTTGTAATACCTGTTTCTACTATTTCACAATTATCACAAGGAGAATTTGTAGGAGTGGTTGCAGATAATTTTGGAGAATCTATAGAGCGTAAGATTTTTAGAGGTAAGATTAAGGTGGAGGCAGAACGGCATGATCAGATCAAAATACCATTACCTATTACCATTCCTGAAGAGTCTCTTGAAGAACTTGTAAATGGGAATTACAATAGAATTATTGAAGAGATTAATATTTTGGTTTCCTATGAGCTAGACGCAATTTTAGATGCTGAGGAGCAGGCTCAAAAAGCACAAGATGAGCTAGCTGGAACAGAGATGTCTGCCACTGGAACACAAGGAAACATATCTGGCGAATAATTAAATAAACAATAGAAAAAATTATATATGTTGAGATCATTTAAAATAACGATACTATACTTGTTCCTTATGGGGTTCGTAACCGTTTCTGGTCAAAAAGATTCCACAGGTATAGATCAGTATTCAAGTGATCTTCCCAACTACTTCCCACTGCATAGAGATAATTTCAAAAGATTGTCATCTAATTATGGATATAGAATACACCCAATAGATGGGGAAATAAAAAAGCATAGAGGAATAGATTTAGTAGCTAAAAAAGGAAGTGGAGTGTATGCATCTGCTTCGGGTAAGGTAGTTGAAAGAAAATATGAAGCCGGATATGGAAATTATCTTGTAGTAAGGCATAATGGTGAAATAAGAACTTTATATGGTCATTTATTACGCGCTGTTGTTAAAGAAGGAGATTGTATTGTCAAGGGTCAGGTCATTGGTTATGTGGGTGATTCCGGTAGAGTTACAGGGCCACATCTTCATTATGAGATTTGGGTAGATGAGGAGCGTATCAATCCTTTCATATTTTGGAATAACACAATTTTTAAAAAGAACGAAGTTTCTAGTACTTCTAAATAATTACATTAATTAAATTAATTATGGATAAGAATAAAAAAATTATAGCAATTGCAGTTTTTGTGGTTTTTATTACTGCGATTGGTCTCTATGCAAAATTCTCGTTGTTTGCTTCTGAAGAAGAGGAGGATCCAGAATTCTCTATTACGGTTCCAGAGGTTAATGAAGAAGATTTGGATAGTGTTTCTAAACTGGATGGGTATGATAAAGACTTAATTCGTAATAGAAAATTGGATGATGAAGAAATTGTAGAGCGAATAGAAGAAGATGGAAAGAAAAAGGGGTCAGAATATGTTTTCAATCCTTTTAAAAGAAATAATCCAGGTGATAGTTTAGCAGTATCTCAGGATGCATTTGAGAGAATGCGGCAAGAGGAGCAATTGAAAGCAAAAGAAGAGTTAGAGCTCCTGTTAAAAATGCAAGAAGAAATGAGCGAGCAGCTACGTGATCCGGAACCCGTACCAGAAGATAACTATTATCAATCTGTTCCTACTACTCAGGTGACCTCAGTATCGGAGACCTCTGCGCTAGAAGAAGTACCTCCGCCAACACTGGCAGAAAAGTGGAGTGAGCAAAGTGAACGTAAAAATCCTTTTAAAGGTGTTGGAGGTTTTTCTGGAAGTGGAGAGATTTTAGATTTGTCTCCTGCTGAAACAGTAGATCAGGCAATTATTATAGCCGGAAGTACCATTGCTATTAGACTGAAACGTTTTCTTTTTGTGCCCGAAAGTAATATTACGATACCAAAAGATGCGGTTCTTTATGGAAAAGCTTCATTTAATGATAAAAACAGATTGAATATTGATATCAGTAGTTATAAGACGAATAAAAAATTGTATCCAGTGTCCTTAGCGATTTATGATTTTGATGGGAGAGAAGGCGTGCATTTAGGTACCAATACTTGGCCTAAAGTTCCTGGAAAAGTAGCTAAAGAAGTTTTCAGGTTCGTGAAACAAAGGGGAACTAATGTTTCTGCCTTGGGCGGTGGTAACGATATTGATGCAGAACAAGTGAGAACAGTTGCACTTTTGTCTACCATCAACGAAGTTCTTGATGAACTCGTTAATAGAAGAAGGGTTTTTATGCCTAAGAAGTACCATTTATGGATTAATGTAGTACAAGAACAAAACTAAAAACTATGAAAAGTCAATCTATTAGTAAGATTTTACCGATTTATGCAGTTGAGAACGACTTGTTAATCTCAAAGAAAGGAGACTTAAGTGTAGTTTATAAGCTTAGATTACCTCAAATTTATTCTTTAGACAAAGATTCTATAGCTAATATTAATGAAATTTTTGATAAGGTTATCCGTTCTCTTCCAGAGGACACAGTAATACAGAAGCAAGATTATTTTTATGTAGATAAAGTAGATGGTGCAATTGCCAAGGCAGAGAACATCTTATCCAGAAGCGATAATCAATTCTACTATGAAAAGCCAACATTAAGTCATGAATGCTACCTTATAATTTCAAAGAATGCAAGAAATAAGGTGTCATTTAGCTCTAACCCTAAGATGTATGAAAATTACATAGAGCAGTTTGAAGAATTTGTGAAATTAGTGGAAACTACTATTTCCTTCCTTACCAAAGAATCTTATTTTGATGTAAAGCAATTAAATAGTGATGAGATTATAGAGCTTCTGGAGTGTTATTTCTCTCTATCTAAAGATGGTGATACGGGTCTAAAAGATATTTTCTTAGATAAAAAGCTTCAAGTAGGAAGCAATGTGGCTGAAATTTTTGCGATTACTTCAAATGATCAATTGCCTATTGTAATGGAACCCACTATGCGGCATAGTGAGTTTTCTACACCTAAAACTAATTTTCAAATTCCCTTTATACAGCCAATAGCGGTAGGGCTTGATTGCAATCATATTTATAATCAGGTTATATATATTGAAAAGTCTGATAAAATCTTTTCGCAATTAAAAACAAAGTTAAATCAGTTTAAAAGTTTAGCGGTACTATCAAACGAGAACAAACTTACGTACGATAATATCAAGGCACTTATTGATGAAGTGCTTGAAAAGGAATTAAAATTTATTAAACAGCATTTTAGTGTTATTGTTTGGAATAAAACAGAGGAAGGGCTTGAAGCAAACAAAAATGAAGTTTCAAATGCATTCAGAGATCTGGGAATGACGCCGTATGAAGTGAAATTTGCGATTGAAGATGTGTATCTTAATAATTGTCCGGGAGCAGCAGTGATGCTTCCTGAAGACTTTAAGTTTATTGGAATATCAGAGCAGACACCTCTCTTTTTGAATTTTGAAAGTTACTATGGAAGTAACAAAGATGGAATTTTGTTTTGCGATCGAAAAAACTTGGCACCATTAAGATTAGATCTTTGGGATGAGCCTGTAAAAAGAGGACTAATTGTTAATAGAAATAGGCTCATTTTTGGTCCTTCTGGTACTGGGAAATCTTTCTTGATCAACCATATTGCCAGCCAGTACCACGAGCAGGGGCATCATATTGTGATGATTGATATAGGGAATTCATATAAGAAACTATGCCAATTGTGCAACGGACAGTATTTTACTTATGATGTTGGCGAGCCACTTCAATTTAATCCATTTCACACTGGGGATGAAGAAGTAAATATTGAGAAAAAAGTATTCCTCATATCATTAATTCTATTTCTTTGGAAAGGTGATGATCCCTACAAAAGAGAAGAGAAACAGATCTTGGGAATGTATATAGATGCATATTACGATAAACTTGAAGAAGACGATACAATATTCCCATGTATGTCAACATTTTTTGAGTTTGTTTGCGATAATATAGCAGTAGAATCAGAAGCAAAATATTTTGATAAGATGAGTTTTAAACTCTCTCTACAAGATTTTCATACGGGTAAATATGCAGAGATTTTAAACTCCAGAAAACCTATAAATCTGGTAAAAGAAAGATTTATTGTGTTTGAAATGGATAACATTAAAGATCATCCTGTATTATTTCCATTAGTTACCATGCTATGTATTGATGTAGTAATGAGTAAAATTAGACAAGCACCAAGTGTAAAGAAATCTATTTTTATTGATGAGTGCTGGAAACCCATTTCTAAAGGGGAAATGGCAGAATTTATTAAGTATCTCTACAAAACAGTACGTAAATTCTATGGTGAAGTGGCCATTGCTACGCAAGATGTGGAAGATATCTTAGATACAGCAGCAGGGCCAGCAATGATTAATAATACAGATACCATGATTCTCTTATCACATAAAAAGAAAATGGCATCCAAAGATAAGTTTGCAAAGTATTTATCTTTTAGTGAGAGTGATTTAGAAAAATTGTTTTCTACAGATAAAAGAGAAGTGTATATAAAAGTTGGTAATATTTCAAACGTATACAAAGTAAATGTCTCTCCAGAAAGATATGCGTGTTACAGCTCTAATGCAGATGAAAACAAACAAATCTTTGATGATTATAAGAAAACTGAAAATATGGCATTAGCCTTAAATAATTTTGTAGAACATAATAAATAAGCGAAAATGAAAGATTTAAAAACATATGTAGTGCTAATGCTCTTTATTTTTTGTGGGCAAATTACAAAGGCGCAAAAAAACTTAGAAGTTATAAGACCTTTGGAAGCACTATGGGTATCTGATATTAAAACAACTCATTTAATATTTGATAAAACAATAACCTATGTAGATCTTGGATCGCCTTATTTTGTTGCAGATACCGTTCAAACACTAATTAAGGTTAGACATATTGGTGAAGAGATTGATCAACCAGTTAGTCAGGAAACAAACTTAACGGTTATTACCGTAGATGGTGCTTTTCATTCTATTCCCTTAAAGTATAATAGAAATACAGAAGAGCTAACCTATAGAATTGGACGCGGGTCTGCCTATCTTGAAAAGCCTAAAGATGAAATAGAAGCAAAAAAGGAAAAAGAAACTGAGATCAAACATTTTACCGATAGGCTGAGATTTGCACCTTCAAATATCAAAATTGAAAAGAAAAGGGAAGACTTTGGTATTGCCGTTATGGGAATTTTTTACGAGAAAGATTTGATTGCCTTAAGGTTGGTATTGCAAAATACATCTGCGATAGATTTAGATATTGACCAAATTTTATTCCGGTTAAAATTAAACAAAAGAATTAGCCCAGATTATATTTATCAGGAACGGATTTTGAAACCTGTACATATCGTAAACGATACAAAGAAGATTAAAGGCAATGAACAGCATACGATGATTATGGTGTTTGACAAATTTACTCCAAACAAAAATGAAGATTTTGTAATTGATGTATTGGAGAAAAAGGGAGGAAGATCTGCAAGATTAGAAATCTCAAGAAAGAAATTAATTAACCCAGAAACTTTATAGTCATGAAATATTTAATAGCGATTATTTGTCTTTTTGGATGTTTGAGTACAATACAAGCACAGGTTCCTTATGCTGATCCAGTTACAGCGGCAACGATGCTATTAGAACAATATGAAGCCGATAGAGCAAAAAAAGCGTATGAAAGAACTAATAAAGAGGTGAAAAAACTGGAAATCCCTGCTTTTATGGAGAACGCTTCTAGAGCAAAAATGACATTTGTGCTACCAACTGTTTTTCCATTATCTCCCAAGTATGCAACTATTTGTAACGGGTTTTATACCATAAACCCTAAGTATCGCCCAAGAGATTTATGCCTCAGAAGGTTTAATTTTTTAAGAAAATCAGAGGAAATGGTGCGAGGTTGGGTAAATACACCTACAAGGTACAGATTAAATAGAGGTGTGCGTGCACAAATTATGGAGGAGTATACAGAAATTATAAATACTATAGAGTATGAACTGGATTTAATGATGATAGAGAGTGATAAGAGAAGTCTGTCGCGTATTCTATTTAATTAGTAGAAAGAGATTGTAAGATCAAAGTAATGGGCGAGCGTAGAATTTAATAAACAATAAATATCATGAGGAAACAAATAAATCGTATAAAAAAGAAACTGTTAGTATCCATAATTGTAGTGATGTTTAGCCAGTTTAGTTTTGGGCAGCTTTGGTATTATGCAAATACTGATGTTACGCATATAAAAAACCTAGGCGAGCAAATTGTCTTATTAACACTGCAGGCTACTGAGAATGCTTTTATGGAAAAGGAATTAAACAAAGCGGTATCCAAACTTAGAGATGAGCTTGACAGAAATTATGGACCAAGTCCCTACGATAGAAATAGTGAATTTATTCAAGGTAGTGTTTTAAGAGCTTTAAATGTGGTAGCCGCAGAAATGCTTTTAATGAGATCATCAAATAATAGAGTTGCTTACTTTCCTCAAACCAAACAAGACTATTTACAGGAAATTAGTAATACGAGTTTAAATCTAGCTTGGCTACAGTACAAGAATGATAACCAAATAAGAAATGCAGACAGGCAGCATATACATAGAATTCGCCGTGAAATTATGAAAGAATATTCTAAAAATGAAAAGAGAGGGCGTTCATTACTCATGATTACCGCAGCATTTTATATGGCACAAAATGTAGATGAGGTTTTTCTGGCACTACAAGCAATGGAAATTATTAATTAAAGACATTATGAAGTATTCAATTTATTTTAGCGTTTTACTATGCCTGTGGGCTTTACCAGTTATGGCGCAAGTGCCCGGTTGGAATGCAGGATCTAATGGTGGTTCCGTTCTTATTCTAGCACCTTTAGCCGCAATTGATTTGAAGTTGGAACCAGATTTAAGAAGAGAAGTAGAAGACTTTGCAGATTTGTATAAGCATAGAATGGACTATTATGCGGGAACTGCTTTAGACAGAGGGGTAGTGGCAGATTTAGACGAGATTATAGTACGTACAAATACATTAATATTGGATAACGAATCATTAGCGTTTTTCTATCCTTTCAAAAAGAAGGATAACAGAGAAAAACTAAATTTGATTTTGACACATATTATGAGATTAGATGCAGAGCTGCGGACCTCTGTTCCAGATATGATATATGGGGAGCGCATTAATTTAAATCAAAACGCAGAAATGACATTGGAAGAAATTCATCGCAAATTAGATGATATAGAATCAAACATTGCTAAAAGCAGGATTCTAAGCGTGATGCTTGGGTTGTAGTAAATCATACCCGTTTTAAGGTATGTATAACAAGAGTTAAAAGAGAGAAATGAAAGTAATTTAAATATGAAAAAGCTTATTATACTGTTGGTTTTGGTGTTTTCTACTCAAGTAGATGCGCAACTATTTCCTATTCCTATTAAAACAAAAATGATAGATATTTTGAGTAAGGGCAGCTACAAAAAAATATTGGCAGATCATAGAACAATGACAAAGTTGAATACAGAGCATTGGCTAGTAGTAGAAGCAGTTTCTATGGCTATTATAGAAAAACATGACCGTCTTTTTATTGCAGGAAGCCCGCTAGCTCTTAGGCGAACGGATATTATAAATTTTATAAATATTGATGCAAGACAGCAATATTACCGATATAAATATCCATTGATAACAGATTTGTTTGGTATTTATGTGCCTTACCCACGTGATGATTTCTTTAAAAATGTAGCTATTAGGTATAGATATGATAAAAAAGTAGATTCAGAGATAGAGAATATAGAATTCTACTTAGGTAAAATAAAACCGGGAGTAACGCATGAAATGCTTATACCCGAGGGAGAGCGAATGTTATTTACACTCCAAGCGTTAGGGAATATTATTAATTATACTTTGGAAAATGAGACATATTAAAATTATACTATTGTTACTATGTTTAGCACCGGGAATAAGCTGGAGCCAGGCAGAAGTGAGAGATGAGGTGTTGGCAGGAGAGAAAGCAATAGTTGCTGGTTTATTAGCCGCCTTAGCGGTAGAAAAAGCGCTTATTGAAAATTCTTACAAGGCGTTAGGTGCAGAGGAGCAAAAATATCGGGATTTCTTAACCACTACACCAGAAGCGGGAACCGTCTTCGTATATGGAATAACGCAAGTTAGTTTGACCAATTTAGAAACTAGAATTGATGATCTTTTATTTGCTTTTGAGATAGCTAGGATTCTTTCTGCTAGAGTATTTAGACGATACAAACAATTGAAAGGTGAGTTAGAACGGGAAAAAGTATATCTACAGAGAATTAGAGACGATCTTAGTTATATTGATGTAGCGGCCTTATCACCTAGAATAACGGGTGGTGCAGGCTACTCGTATACCTATTGTTTAAAACTTTTTCTACGGGTAAAAAGAATCAAGTCTAATGTGCAAAAAATTGATTACGAATACGGGAATTCTCTAACGTTCATGACCGTCTTTCGCTAAAATAAATAAATAAATAAAATATATATATATATGTTAAACTTAGATGCTTTTTGGGATGATCTTGTAGGTAGAAGCGGGGGAGGTACCATATATGGGGTAGTAGGTAACCTTCAAGGTGATGTACAGAGTCTGGTAGTGGTAATTGCTATTATTTATATTGGATATAAAGTAATGCTTTATCTGTCTGACGTAAATTCAAAATTAGATCCGTTTGTTATTATCAGACCCGTTTTAGTGGTGGCAGCTGTGGGTCTTTATCGTGATTTAGTAGACCTTTTGCTTCTAACGCCTATGTTTATAGTAGATGAAATGGTTTCCAATGGTTTTAATGTATTAGGTGCAGAGCCTGCAAGGGAGACTTTGTTTAATACAGGAATGTCTTATGTGTATCCAGGTACAGCAGGTATTCCAGGTGTATATGATATTATTGCGATTAATCCTTTTCTGGAGGTATTGCACTTAGTTATCTATTTTGCTGCTACGGCGGTAGGTTTCTATATTTTGTTAAGACAAGTGGTGATTGCCTCTATTTACTATGTAATTGGAATTTTAGCGTTGCCGTTTTCTTTAATTGTGGGGAATCAAAGTGTATTGGGAAGTTGGTTTTTTGGCTTTATCTCAATTTTGTTATGGGGACCCATTTTACATATTATGAAGGGGATAATTGTGGCGTTGAATGTGGAAAACTTTAATGTAGTGACTATTCAGGGTTTAGCCGGTGTGCCTAATGGAATCCTTTCCGTAGCACTACAAGTGGTTATGATACTAACTATTTTACAAATACCCAAATACGCAAATGCGTTGGTGAGTAAAGGCAGTGAATTAGGCTCTGGTCTTGGAGATAGCATTAGTAGAGGCATGCGTAAGAAAGCTGGTTTAATGTAAATGATACAATTTAATTATTTAATAAAAGCGATATAATTATGGAGTTTAAAAGCCCAAAAGTTTTAGAAAAAGAACCGGAGGTAATGGGATTCAGTATGCTTAAGGTAGCCATTATTGTAGGATGTGGTTTGGGTTTTCTTTTTACTGTATTCACAAAGTTTTATGTCTCCTTAATTTTTGTGGCTTTTGCAGGAATATACTTTGGAATCACCTTTAGATTCCCTGGGAAAGGAGAGCTCTCCCAGTTTATAAAATACAATACAAGCAGTCATTGTATTAAACACGATGTGCCCTTAAAGCAACTCATAAGAACTAAAACAGATGAATAAACATTTTTACTTATAAATTTTTAACAATTAAATTAATTAATAATTCTTAACACTTTTTAACATGAAAACTATTAACAGAAATTCAGATCAAAACCAAGTTGCAAACGCCACAGTTTTAAGTAACACCAAAAAGAGAACCATGATGCTAACAACGCTTATGATGTTAGCTGCAATGCCAATTTTTGCTGTTACAGGTAAAATTACAGGATGGAAAAATGATGTAAAGACAGCGTTAGATGCAGCAGTACTTATTTTTGCTATTGTGGGTGCATTTTTAATTTTCATCCAGTACATGCAAGGTAACGAACAAGCACAGAAAAACTTAATCAGATACGTGATTGGTTTAGCTGTTTTCGGTTTAGCTGAATTAATGGTAGTTGTGTTTATCTAATAATTTATTTATTAGTGACATAATTGCTTGTCATTGTTTATAATGAAGTTGCATGCACCATTTATGGTGCTGCAGCTTCAATAAACAAGTAAAAATGAATTAAGTAAGAATCTAAAAACATAAAAAATGGAGTTAAAATCATTAAAAGATATTCCTACCAGTTTTGCTTTAGCAAAAAGAGCTATGATCATGAGTATGGTGGTTGCTTTCACGGTAGTTGTTGGATGTTTAGTGTTTACATACATGTCAAACGAATCTTCGCGAGAAAATGCATACATTCTTACAGATACGGGTCAACTGGCCTTGGCAAAAGGAATATCCAGACAGGAGCTCTCTACTTACAGAGAACCAGAGGTGAAAAATCATATAGAAAGTTTTCACAGATTGTTTTGGAATATAGATCAGTTTAGTATGCAAAATGATATTGAACGTTCTTTATATTTAATTGGAAATTCGGGAAAAGAACTATACCTTTCACTCAAGGCAAAAGGACATTATACCAAAATCAAAACCCAAAATTTGGTACAGGCGGTATTTATAGACTCTGTGAAAATAAACATGGATATTGTACCTTATAAAGCAGCAGTTTATGGCAAATTAAATATTAGAAGGACAGATCAAAGAAATGAAAAAACAGATAATTTTACTGCATTTTTTGATCTCCTAAATGTAACCAGAACCGATGAAAATCCGCATGGATTATTAATAGAGAATTATGATGTAAGTACTCAGGCCGTTGCAGAAAATAAATAACGCTTACTATGGAAAATACATATAATATTGAAAATTCCAGTATAATGGATAATGAAGAAAAACTTCTTTGGGAAGGTTCTCCATCTCAATGGACGAATTTTAAATTTTATTTGTTATGTGTTTTGTTATCCGTTATAGGAGTTGGTATAATCATGGCCATCTGGAAGTATTACGATACTAAGAAAAATAAGCTGGAAATTACAAATCAACGTATTATAGAGCACTCAGGTATTTTTTCTAGAACCACTAATGAAGTAGAACTTTATAGGGTAAAGGATATTAGACACCTTCAACCTTTTTGGTTGCGTATAGTGGGTCTTTCTAATGTGTGGTTGGATAGTACAGATCATTCCAATCCTACCATATTAATTAAAGGAATTGCGAATGGAAAGGAAATTAAAGAAAAATTACGTATTGCTATAGATATTAGAAGAGATGTGAAAGCAGTTCGCGAAATTGATTTTAAACAATAATAATCGTAAAGCACAAATTAAAAATATTGTATAAAAAGTTTACGTAAATATTTAGCGTTTTTTAACGTTTATGTTTAGATACTCATTAAGAAAGAATCAAATGGAAATACAGAAACAAACAGGCTTTCAGAAATTCCTATCAAAGTCTAAAGACGTAATTTCATTTACATTATTTTTAGTTTTAAAGGCACTAAAATTATCTGAAAAAAAAGAAACTAATAAAGAGCCTGTAAAAACTAAATTAACATACAAAGAAGTAGCCCCTTTTTTTAAGGAAGCTTATGTTTCTATTAAAAAGGGAATGAATGAAGGGGTTAAAGAGGTGCAAGAATTAAAAAAGCAAAAGAAGAAAAAAAAATATAAAACTGGCGCAAGAATTAAACAGGATTTTAAAGAATGGTACGGAGCACTTAGAGAAGAGTTTAATAGCCTAAGGAATAGAAAACAAATGCAATTGGCTGCTAAAAAAACGGAAGAAGAAGAAAATAAATCAAACTAAAATTTCCTTTCATTAAAAAAATGAAGTAATGACTAAGAAAATAGGGCAATATATTTTTAGATACCTGATAGATAGATCTTATCGGGTTTTTGTCGTACTTAAAACGTCCTTCTTTACTTTGTTTGGAAAAGGTGCTGCAAAAAAATGTAATAAAAAAGCTGCGTCTACTCTTGAAAAAGATATTGTTAACCAGGAGTCCACATTGTTACTTGAATCTAAAAACGCTACAAATAAAGATATAGAGTCTAGAATTCAGATTAAATACAATGTATATGTTTTGCCCGCTCCCCAAAATAAAATACCAGAATTAAAAGATGCATCTAAAGAGTTATTGAGAAACAGTAGGTTTTTGGTTGAATACCATAAGTATTTACAAAAAGAATTTCTTGAGTTTTCACATGGTTGACAGTTGGAATCTTACCGTTATTAAAAAAATAAATAATAATTGGGGGATTTTGTCTTATATAGATACATACATATACCAATATGATCTAAATTAAGAAAGTTTAAGTAAAACCTAATAAAATGGCAGACGATAATCAAACGGGAAAAAAGAAGAAGAAGGATGACGGCTTGTACATTAAGCTGACTACTCAAAATGTGATTATAGGGCTTTTAATGCTTGCCATAGCCCCTATGTTGTTTGCGATATTTGCAGCAGGTCTTTTTGCTGCTAAAGCCATTGAAAAATCAATTACAAATAGACGCGAGAACGAATCATACCGAGAATTATTTAATAAAGAACGCGAAACGCTACAGAATCAAATCAAACAGTTACAGGAACAGGTAAAAGAATTATTAGCTGCTAGACAGCAAGGTAATGGACCCAATGTAACACCTCCACAAACACCACCGGGTGCCACTCCAACTCCCGATCCATCTAATGATCAAGATAAGGGGCAGGGACAAGGGCAAGGGCAAGGAATGCCTCCCCCAACAAATCCTGAAAGGGAAGATACCCCAGAGACTTCTGTTGCTTCTAGCATAGTAGAATCAAGGGATGGAATTGGAACGGAAGAGGACGCTTCGGTATCAAGTGATCTAACCACGGATAGTTTTAGTGAGGGCGACAATAATGAGGACGAAGAGGAGGAAGATGAGGCCGAAATTCAATCGGAAACTAATGAAGAAGAGGTAAGTGAAGAAGTTACGAAAGGTATAGAAGATGAAAGCTTACCAGATCTTGCAGCTGTTGATAGTGATGAAGAAGAGTCTGTAGGGGAAAGCATTGAGTTTTCGGAAGAAGAGCAATTAGAAGAAGAAAATACGAAAGGTGTAGAAGATGAAAGCTTACCAGATCTTGCAGCTGTTGATAGTGATGAAGAAGAATCTGTAAACGAAGATATTGATCCAACGATAGCCCAAACAGAAGAAGTAGATTCAATAATTGGCTCAGAAATTAGTTTTGACAACGCTTCTGATGTTGATATGCCAGAAGAAATTGTGGCCGAAAATGAACAAGTAGCAGAGGAAAAGGAAGAAAGCGTAACGCAATCATTTGAAGATAGGCAAGAAGCCGCAGAGGAAAAGGAAGAGAGTGTAACGGAGTCATTTGAAGATAGGCAAGAAGCAGCGGAGGAAAAGGAAGAAAGCGTAACGCAATCATTTGAGGATAGACAAGAAGTTGCAGAAGCAAAAGAGGAAAAAGCAACAGAAATATCGGAAAATAAGCAAGAAGCAGCAGAACTAAAGAACGATGCTAGAGATTTTAGTATAGCTAGTAGTTTCGATGAAAGTGAAGCAGATAAAGGATTAAGTAATGAATTTGACAATATTAGTGAAACTTCTTCGGTAGAATTATCTGGAGAGCAATTTGTTCCTGAGACAGATTCTTTGGCGTATTCAGCAAGTGATACCGAAAGTATTGCAGATTCTTTGGCAACCTCTAATTTTGCAGATGATAGTGAAAAAGAAAATCAAGTTGCTGCAACAAATTCACAAGAAAGTATCAGATCAGAAGATGAAAGCAGTTTAAATCAAAGTGAAATGCAGGATTCGTATGTTTTCAATGAAAGCATTGATGGAATTCCTAGTGAAAGTATTGATAGTACTTCAAATGAAAAGAACAACGGAATTCCTAATGAAATATCCATTTCTTCAGATGATAGAAGTGAAAATTCTTCTATCGCTTCAGATCTAGATAATTTAGGAGATTCTAAAACACAGGAAAAGGGTATGGAAGGAACCAGACAAGAGAGCAGTGCTACCTTATCTACGTTTGCAAGTACAGTTACCAATGAATCTGTATTGGGAGCCTCCCAAAATGGTGGTAAAGTGATACCTATTTCAGGTAAGACTCCTGATTTTGGGTCACCAGATTTTCTTGTAGCGATGTCTACGGCAACAAAAACGGCAAAGGCACAAGAGGCTATGGTATTAGGGAAATCACCTGCTATGGTAAAAGAATCAAATAAAAGGAGGTCATCTGTAAACAATAAATCTGAAACGCGGGAAGCAAAAAGATCAAAACCTAGTATGTAGCAAGCTATATAAGAATTTACATGTCTGACCAATATTAAACTAACTAGCGTAAACTAGTTGAAAGGTTTAAAGAACATATTGTTACTTTTAAAGTTTAAATCTGCTTATCTAATTAGCATTATTCAAACTTTTTAGGTATTTTAATACAGAAGATAATATTTAAGAATAAAAGTATGGAGGAAAAGAAAAAGCAACGCGAAGAACAGGGGCCTAAACAAAGACCTTATGCTACTCCACAGAAAACCCAAAATCCGCTGCAAAATTTATTTGCTGGCTTATTTGGGCGTAAGAAACAACAAATAGTGCCTGTTGCACAAGATGCACCCGTCACAAAACAAAGTATGGGTGAAGCAGCTATGCAGGCAGCACAAGAAGTAACTCAAAGTAAAAGTTTAAGTAACGCTAAAGCTGCTACAAACACTTTAAATACCACAGCAGCTATTCCTACAGCGGCTCAAGAACTTCAAGCAAATCTTAAAACGGGTTTAGACACGGCAAAAGAGATCAGTGCAAAAACCGGCTTAGCTGCAAAAACGGATCTTACAAATACTGCCAGTGTAAAAAAAGATCTAAAATCAGGGGTTGCTGCTAAAGCAGAAATAAAGCCAGGTGATGCGGTAAAAAGTAATATAAAATCAGGAGTTGCTGCTAAAGCTGAAATAAAATCTGAAGTTGCTGCCAAAACAGAAATTAAGTCAGGAGTTGCTACCAAAGAATTGAATGTTACAGAAAGAGTAAGTCTTCAAAAGCCTGTAACTGGTGCAAAAGAGCTTCAAAGTTCGGTACAGCAAGTAACCGCAAAAGCAAAAATAACACCTGCAAAACAGGTTGCTAAAAATCTGGCAAAAGCCAAAACTGATAGCGGTGGTATAAGAAAAGAGATTATTGAACAAAAGAAAGCAAAGGAGAAAGAGGTTAAAAAAGTTAGAAAGGTAACCAAGGTTAAAATCAAGGACCAGAAAAATAAGCCAACACAAGCTCCGGTGAAACCTGAAGTAGCTGTGGCAACCAATTCTATGGGGCAAGTTACCACTATCAATGTAAATGCATTTTCTAAGGCCCAACCTTCTAAACAAGCATTAAGTAAAGGTTATACCCCACAAACAGGTACTGCTGCGGTAAAAGAGAGGCTGAAGACTCGAACAAAAGTCAAAGGCAAGGAGGCAAGGAATGCAGAAACTATAGGGAGTTCCATTCAAATGAGGCGATAAATAATATAACTAACCTTATAAAATAAACAATGAAACCAAAGTCTTTGTAAACTGATTTATACATAATAAATGGTCTCGTTTTTCAAGAATACTAGTAATTTTTTAAAAAGAGACTAAAAGAATTTCACATCATAACCTCATAAAAGCGTATTGTACCCAATACGCTTTTATGAGGTTATAAATTTTAAGCTAAACTACTTTTCTATCTTTTATAGCGCTAGGGGGTATACCGTATTCTTCTGTAAAAGATCTGGTAAAATAACTAGGGTTGTTAAAGCCAACATCATAGGCAATTTCAGAAATTCCCTTGTTAGTTTGCTCTAAAAGATACTTTGCTTTCCTAAGCCTAAGAGACCTAACAAATATAGATGTAGACTTACCAGTTAAGGCCTTAATTTTGTGATGAAGTTGTGTACGGCTCATTCCAAGATCTGTACATAAACGGCTCACGCTATAAGGAGTTTTGGAATCTTCATTCAAAACCAGTTCTTCCAGCTTTTGAATAAAATGATCTTCTTTGTTAATATCAAAATTCTCTGAATTTGGGAACGCATTTTGTAATTTGTATCGCTGCTGTAATAAAGCACGTTGCTCCACTAAATTTTCTAGAATAATAAGCAATTCATCTCTGTTAAATGGTTTGAGAAGAAATGAATCTGCTCCTCTTTTATAGGCTTCAATTCTAGAATCATCATCAGCTTTCGCAGTAAGTATTACTATTGGAATATGACTGGTTCTTGTGTCATTTTTTAACACTTTTAATACTTGATAACCATCAACATTTGGCATCATTAAATCGCATAAAATAATATCTGGAACATTCTCTATTGCTTTTTCAATGCCCAACTTGCCATCTTGCGCTACATCTAAAACCCAGTGTTCCTGTAGGCAGGAGGTTAGATAATGAATAATATCAGCATTATCTTCAATGATTAATAGCCTTAATTCCTTTTTAGATGCAATACGAAGTGTATTTTTTTCTAGTTCTTTGGTCGACAAAGAAAACTCATTTGGTGTTTTGCAAACCTTAGGTTCTGGGGGTGTTATTGTTTTTGGTTTGGAAGCATTGTTTAGAATGGGAAGTGTAATAGTAAAAATACTTCCCCTATGGGCAGTGCTATTTACGGTGATTTCTCCGTTGAGTAGTTCCACAAGTTCTTTAGTTACCGCAAGCCCAATTCCCATACCGTCAAAATTGTCTTGACCACTGTTTTTAACTTTATAAAACCTATCAAAAATATGCGGGAGATCTTGCTCGCTAATTCCTCTACCGGAATCAACAATACGTATTTGTAACTTACCATCAAGTTCATCTACCTGCATAAAAACATCGTTTCCTTGTTCACTATATTTAATGGCATTAGAAAGTAAGTTTGACAAAATCATAAAAAGTTTGTCAGGGTCATAATCCATAAGTAATTGATTGGTAATGCAAACAAAATGTAATGTAATATCTTTAGTTTGTGCATAGGTCTCAAAACTTCCAGCTATATACTTTAAATAAGAGATGATGTTATCTTGAATATATTCTATTCTAATTTTACCAATTTCCAATTTTCTGAGCTCTAACAATTGATTGACCAAATCAAGCATATTTTTACTATTGCGTTCTACAAGATCAAATTGCTTTTTAAAATTACCATTAGATTGATCTCGAAGCTCTTTATTTATACCAGCGATTACAGTTAGAGGTGTTCTAAATTCATGTGTAATATTGGTGTACATGGTTTTCTTAGCTTGGTCTAATTCTTTTAACCGCACGGTCTCTAACTGATTTACTCTATACCTATACACTCCATAGAACAATGCGAGTACTACAAACATATATATTGTATAAGCCCACCAAGTAAGCCACCAAGGGGGCAATATGATAATACTAAGCGTTCTTCCCTTTTCATTCCAAACACCATCGTTATTAGATCCTTTAATCCTTAGTGTATAGCTACCAGAACTCAGGTTTGTAAAGGTGATTTCTCTTCTGCTACCAATTTCTACCCAGTTGGTATTATATCCTTCTAACCAATAGGCATATTGATTTTTACCAGGATTGGTATAATCAAGTGAGGCAATTTCTATGGTGAAGTCTCTTTCGTTATAAGGTAGGCTTAAGGCTTCTAGATAATTAATTCCTGGCATTGAAATAAAATCTCCTTGAGCATTGTGTTTTTTGAAATTTGTAATAACAATTTCAGGAATATAGTTGTTGTCTTTTATGTCCCTAGGGTCAAACACATTTATTCCTTCCAAACTGGATAGAAATATGAGTCCGTCTTTTTCACTTTTAAAAGAGCTTACTCGATTAAAGAAATTTTGATTTAACCCATCATCAGAATCATAGTTTTTAAACGTTTCTGTTAAAGGATTAAATTTAGAAATACCTCTGTTCGTAGTGAGCCATAAATTGCCTAGTCCATCATCAATAATATCATTAATCATAGCGTTAGGAAGCCCCTCTTTTATTCCATATTGAACAGATGTATTGTTTTGGGTATTAAATTTAAATAAGCCGCTCGCTGTGCCTATCCATAATACCTCTTTATTGTTTTGATAAATAGAAGTGATTTGTTTAGCAGCAATATCAGTTTCATCGGTACTGTGATAATTTATTTTTTGAAATATATTCTTAGACCTATCAAGTTTAAATAATCCTGCATCTTCATAACCAATTAATAGGTTTCCTTGCAAATCTTCATAGACTATATTCATATAAAAACCAGGAGCAGGAATGGCATCATCTCGTTCAATTTCATGAAAAAGATATTGCTGTTTTATTTTTCCTAAAATAGGGTCAAAAGCGAATAAATAACCTCGTTTTGTGCAAATCCATAGAGTGCCGTCTTTTGATTCAATACCATATTCAAAATACCCATCCATAGGATATCCTGAAGTTGTTTTTACAAGATCATCAAAAATTTTAAAATCGTTGGTGTTTGTATTGAGACGAATAACCTGAGCAAATGAAAAAATCCAAATATTTCCAGATTTATCCTCTATTATGTTCCTTACAGTAATTCCATTTTCATCTGGTTTGAGCTTAGCAGTGATTTGCGGATAGGTTTCTCTTTGGCAATTATCCCTATTTAGACGAACCAAGCCTTCATTTTTACTGGCGAACCATAGAAAACCATTACTATCTTCAAAAAGTTCAGAATAAACATCTGGTTCTATTTTATTATCTGAAATGCTTTCATGATACCTAAAAGGTTTGCTCTCTGCACCTGCATAAAAAAGACCTTTTCCTCCAAACCAAAAGGACCCTGCTTTATCTTCAATGACAGAAGAAATATTTAAATCTTCTGATAGGTTTAATCGATTAAACACGTGTAATATTTTTCCAGTCTTAGGATCTAGAAGTTTAAACTTTTTATCTAACGAAGATTGAACAATAATTTCACCACCTTCTGTTTTGCTTATAAAGTGATAATAGTCTTTTTGGTCATTAACAATGTTGGTAATATTTGTTGGAACTTCATCGGTATTTGGATTAAAATGAGCTGCTCCATACATTCCTGAAAACCAAAAAGTACCCTGATCATCTTTTACTACTTTATTGACTTTTAGGTATTTAGAACCAGGTCGTTTGTCTGGATAATTTGGGTTTAAACTATATGATTTTTCAATTTGAAGGGATTCTGTATTAAATTTTAATAATCCAGATCCATTAGTAGCAAGCCAAAGACTGTTCTCCGTATCAGATTCTATATCAAAAACTAAATAGCGATATGTATTGGTATCTGATTCTGGGCCTAAAACTCGCTCAAAACGATCTTTTTCTGGATTGTAAAGGTCAAGACCTTCCCAGTGTCCAGCCCAAATTTGGTTTTTGGAATCAACAAAAATAGATTCAATATGGTTATGACTTATTTTTGTAGAGTCTGATTGTTTCTGCATATACTTTTTGAAAGTATTTGTTTTTGGGTTGTATTTGGAGATACCTCCTCCAAATGTTGCAACCCATATATTTCCCTGCCGATCTTCAGAAAGATTCATTATTTGATTATAGGAAAGAGAGGTAGAATCTCCAGAGATATTTCGGAATTTGGTAAACTCATATCCATTGTATTTAGTAAGACCGTCAAGACTGCCTACCCAAATGAATCCTTGTTTGTCTTGTAAAATGGAAGTGACTACTACTCCTGATAGACTATTATCTATATCAAATTTATTGATTTTACTTGTAAATTGTTGACCAGATATCGTAAATATCGTGATGAACAGCAGCGGGAAAAATAAAATTTTTGTTTTCATTTCAATTACAAAGTTTTAGGAATCTTTGTTTTAATAAATACGGAACAAAAAGGGATTTGGATTTGATTTTTTAAATATTCCGTTAGTTATTATCCATAAAAAATGTTAAAAAAATGAAAAAAATGCAATTTAAAGGGTGTTTAATTTTAAGATAATAAATGGTTGTAATAAGCTGGTATTCTGCTATACAACATATTTGTTTATTCTTTTCTTAGGGTACTAGGTGGAAGTCCAAATTCTTCTGTGAAAGATTTTGTAAAATAGCTTGGATTATTGAATCCAACTTCGTAAGCAATCTCAGAAATACCCTTGTTTGTATGTTCCAAAAGGTACTTTCCTTTACTTAATCTTAACGATCTAACAAAGATGGAAGTAGACTTACCGGTAAGTGCCTTAATCTTGTTATGAAGTTGTGTGCGGCTCATCCCTAAATCATTACATAAACGGGTTACGTTATAGGAATTTTTTGAATTTTCTGCCAAGACTAATTCTTCTAGTTTTTTTATAAATGTGTCTTCTTTATGAATCTCGCTACTTTCTTTAAAAAACGTAGCTATCTGTGAGGTATGTCGTTCTTGCAGTTGTCTTCTTTGTTGTACTAGTTTTTCCAGTATAGTAAGAAGTTCTTCTTTGTTAAAAGGTTTGAGCAAAAAGACATCTGCCCCTTTTTTATATGCCTTAATTCTAGATTCATCGTCTGCTTTTGCGGTTAAAATAACAATAGGAATATGGCTTGTTTTGGTGTCATTTTTTAAAGTATCTAATACTTGGTAACCATCAGCATTGGGCATCATTAAATCACATAAAATAATATCCGGAACATTTTCAATAGCCTCATCAATTCCTTTTTGTCCATCTTGTCTAATGGTGAGATTCCATTGTTTTTCTACACATTTGGTTAAATATGTAATGATGTCTTTATTATCTTCAATTACCAATAATTTCAGGGCATCGTTTGCACTTTTATTTTGATGGTTCTTTGCAAAATTATCAGTTTTTATGTTGTTAAAAATTTCAACAAATCGCGGTGCTTGCGCCATCTTTTTTTCTAAAGATGCATTCTTTTGGATGGGTAAGGTAACGGTGAAAATAGTTCCCTTATCTAGGTGGCTGTTTACCGTTATCTCACCTTTTAATAAATGAACTAATTCTTTTGTTAATGCAAGTCCAACACCAATACCATCTATATTATCTTTATGGTTATTTTTTACTTTGTAAAATCTTTCAAAAATAAGGGGAAGTTCTTTTTCGGGAATGCCTTTTCCAGAATCAACAACTCTAATTTGTAAGGCATCTTTAAACTCATCTACCTGTAAATAGATTTCACTACCAGATTTACTGTATTTGATGGCATTAGAGAGTAAATTAGAGAGAATCATCAATAGTTTATCTGGATCATAATCCATGATCAATTCATTAGTAATACAGACAAAATATAAATTAATGTTATTGGTTTTGGCATAGCTAACAAATGTTTCGGATATATATTTAAGATAGGCAATAATATCATTTTGAATAAAATTTACTTGATTCTTGCCAATTTCTAATTTTCTAAGTTCAAGTAGCTGATTAACCAAATCAAGCATGTTTTTACTATTTCTGTCAATAAGGTCAAAATGTTGTTTATAGGCTCCTCCAGTTTGTTCTCTAAGCTCTTGATTGATACCAGAGATAACGGTTAGTGGAGTTCTAAATTCATGGGTAATATTAGTGTACATGGTTCTTTTGGCCTCATCTAGTTCCAGTAAGCGAATGTTTTCTAACTGATTAATTCTATAGCTATAAATACCGTACAGTAAAAAAAGGAACAAAAAAAGATACAAAGAATAAGCCCACCAGGTGCGCCACCAAGGTGGAATAATGGTTATGTCAATTGATTTTCCAGCCTTATTCCAAATCCCGTCATTATTGGAGCCTTTTAACCTTAATGTATAGGTTCCAGGGCTAAGATTGTTAAAAGTAACTTCTCTATTATCTCCAATTTTAATCCAGTTTTTATTATAGCCCTCTAGCCAATAAGCGTATTGATTTTTATCTGGATTTGTGAAATCTAATGCGGCGACTTCTACGGTAAAGTCTCTTTCATCATAAGGGAGTTTAATTTTATTTTTAAAATTAATGCCTGGAATATTTATAAAATTGCCTTCAGAATTTTGGTTCTTGAAATTAGTAATCACTATAGAAGGTACGATGTTATTATCTTTTATATTATTTGGGTCAAATACGTTAAAGCCTTTGTCTCCACCAAAATATAACAATCCTTTCTCGCTATTTTTAAAGCAACTACCTATTCTGAAATCAGCTTGTTGCAGTCCTTCTTTACTATCATAATTGGTAAACTTGTTTGTTTTTGGATCGAGTTTTGAAATTCCTTTGCTGGTACTAACCCATAAGTTTCCCACATTATCTTCGGTAATTGCGGAAATAAAATTATCAGCCAATCCTTCCTGAATATTAAAAGAAGAGAATTCTCCTGTCTTCAAGTTTTTATTAAATAAACCGTTTCCGGTTCCTATCCATAGTATGTTTTTAGAACGATACGCATAAGTAACGTATTTAGCATTGGTGTCTATATTAGCGGTGTCTTGATAGATTATTTTCGAGAATTCTTTGGTTTCGTTATGCAATTGATATAGACCTTCGTCTAAAAAACCAACATATATATTATCTGAATCATCTTGATAGAGCTCTGTTAAATAGTAACCTGGGAGCTTGGCTATATTAAGGCTATCATCTTCGAGACCATATAGGTAAGCATTCTCAAATAATTCTGTAATAGGATTAAATTCTAATAACCACCCATCATATGTTCCTACCCATATTTTACCATTTTTAGATTGAATAATCCGGTTATACTGGGTAGTTTTAAAATATTCATATTCATTAACCGATTTTAAATAGTTATAATTTTTGAACTCACTGTTTAAGGGATTTATCTTAATAAAACCATAGCTATAGGTAAACCAAATATTTCCCAGACTATCTTCCATAACATCTGATACCTCTATTTTACTTCCTTTTTTTTCTAAAAATTCATGTAATTTTGGAAAGGTTTCTATTTTATTAGTTTTTGGGTTTAATTTGCGAATACCGTAAGATTCATTTACAAACCAGATATCACCATTTTTACTTTCTAGAATTCCATCCACCGGTTTTTTGGTGTCACTAGGGTAAACAGGCATATTTGGCCAGAATTCAAAAGATTTTAATTTCGAGGAAAAATAGGTAATGCCTTCTTCTGTCCCTAGCCAAAGAGAACCATCTCTATCTTTAAAAACCTCCGTTATGCGTTCTTGAATTATTGGCAGCTTTTTATCTAAAGACTCCAGTAATCCTGTTGAAGTATTTAATTGTTTGATTCCAGAAGTTTCAAATAAAACCCAAATGTTATTATTTTTGTCTTCAAATAGTCCAGTGCAGAGGTCTTTATATCCTTGTGAAGAAAAATCAAAGGTATCTACCAATCCATTATTAGGATTTACCCTGTCTATTTTGGATGCTGTATCATTCCCATGCAGAATCCAAATATTTTCCTTACTGTCAATAAAAATATAATTCACAAAATCAGCGCTTATACTACTTGAATTTTTATAATCATATTTAAATACTGCTTCTACTTTTTTAGTTTCGGGGTTGTAGCGTTGAAGTCCATTACTATCTGTACCTAGCCAGAGGCGGTTTTTTTTATCTTCAACGATACTATATATTCCATAAGCATAATCAAATTCCTCAGAACTTAGTATCCTTTCAAAAATGTCTAATTCTGGATTATAGAGATCTAATCCATCCCAATTTCCTGCCCAGACTCTATCTTTAGAGTCTACAAATAAGGTATAATAATGATTGTGCGTAATCTTTGAAGAGTCGTTGGGTTTTTGAACATACTGCTTAAATTTATCAGTGTTTGGATCAAATCTAGAAATACCACCACCATCTGTAGAAATCCAAATAAGTCCATTACTTTCTTGACCTAAAGCAGTAATTGAATTATTTGAAATAGAGGTGCTGTCTTTAGGATTAGATTTATAGACGGTAAAATTGTATCCATCAAATTTATTGAGACCGTTTATAGTACCTACCCATATAATACCATCTCTGCTTTGAATAAGAGATGTAACATAGTTATGTGATAGACCGTTTTCGGTGGATAATTTCCTGTAATCAGTATAGAATGATTGCGCTTGCAGATTAAAAATCGTCGCAAGAAGTAGGCATATCAAAAGAACTTCTTTATTCATGAGAAAAAAGTATTTAAAAACAGGATACAACTAATTAAAATTGCAATATGTTATAAAAATTAAACTTTTTTTACCAAAAATAAAATATAGCGGTTAAATCGCATATAAAAAGGCATTAAATGATAAAATAACTTTATTAGCATATGATTTCCCTTTGATATAGCTAATCCTTTCAATTTTCTATATTATTTTGAGCAAACCATACTGATTAATCTTCCTTACTAGCTTGATACCATTCTACATATTAAACAACTATTTTGGCATCAATATTCTTCACCATGAATTTATCTCTTGTCAATATAGAGCTTTAAAGTTCTGTAAAACTCGCTTTGTATTTATCTTTGTGTTGTTGTTAATGTTTAATTCTAAAATTTCTTTATTTTGCTTGGACAAATGCTCTTTAGTAAGGTGTATATGTAGTACGTTGGTATCCTTAGGATTGGATTTATAAACAGAGTAAGTATAACCATTAAATTTATGCATACCGTTTCATGTGCCTATCCAAATTAAACCATCATTACCTTGAATTATATAGTTTATAGAGTTATGCGATAAGCCTTCTTCAGTAGTCGGTTTTCTGTAATTCTCCATAAGATGGCTATGCTTGAAGATTCAAAAAAAAAGTGGTAGCAATAAGGATATTAGTATGACTCTCATCTTCATTAGGCAAAAAAAGTTTAGAATAAGCTAAATTGAAATTCAAGAAAACTTTCAGTTCAATCTTTAAAGTTACTTTATTTTCACCAATAATAAGATATAGATGTTCTATTGCATAAAAAATGCGAATCAAACGATTTTCACGGTTTGGTGGAGTTCTTTACCTTCCGTATAGACTAA